>NZ_JBHTUY010000001.1:198332-614078 GCF_042793335.1 Isoptericola sp. NPDC056573 | reverse complement strand
GAACCCATATAATCACGCCCGCCCTTCGGACTACCTCGGCGAGATCAGTACTCCCTCGGCCTCACCACTTGTCGTGCACGTGCTCCTTGATCGACTCGTCGTAGATCTCGCGCACGCCGGACGTGAAGAGCGGGCCGAGCACGCCGGCGTCGCCGGCCGCGGCGTTGAGCCGCGCCTGCTCGGCGCTGCGCGCGCCCGGGATGACCGTGGAGACGCCGGGCTGCTGCCACACCCAGGCGATGGCCGCCTGCGCGGGCGTGAGGTCCTGGCTCAGGGCGGACCCGGCGAGCTCCGTGAAACGGGCGGCCGCGTCGACGCCGACGTCGAACGGCACGCCGGAGAACGTCTCGCCGACGTCGAAGGCCTTGCCCTCGCGGTTGAACGTGCGGTGGTCGTCCTCCGAGAACGTGGTCTCGTGGGTGTACCGACCCGACAGGAGGCCCGAGGCGAGCGGCACCCGCGCGATGATGCCCACGCCCGCCGCGGAGGCCGCGGGCAGCACCTGCTCCAGCGGCTTGAGCCGGAACGCGTTGAGGATGATCTGCACGGTGGCGACACCGGGGCGCGCGATGGCGGTGAGCGCCTCGTCGACGGTCTCCACGGAGACGCCGTAGGCCGCCGTCACGCCCTCGGCGACGAGGGTGTCCAGCGCGTCGTACACCTCGTCGTCGGAGTAGACGGAGGTCGGCGGGCAGTGCAGCTGCACGAGGTCGAGGGTCTCCACGCCGAGGTTCCGGCGCGACCGGTCGGTCCACTCGCGGAAGTTCGACAGGACGTAGTTCTCCGGCACCTGGTCCATCCGGCGCCCCATCTTCGTGGCCACCGTGATCCCGTCGTCGCGGTGGTCGGCGAGGAAGGCGCCCAGCGCCTGCTCGCTGCGGCCGTCGCCGTAGACGTCGGCGGTGTCGAAGAACGTCACGCCGGACTCGAACGCGGCATCCAGCACCGACCGGGCCTGGTCGTCGTCGACCGTCCCCCAGTCCGCCCCCAGCTGCCAGGTTCCCAGGCCGACGACCGACACCATGCGACCGGTGCGGCCGAGCACCTGTTTCTCCATCGTTCCCCCGTTCGGTGGCGCCCCGGGCCCCCCGGACCCTCGGCGCGGACCCCTCGCGCGCGCGAGGAGACGTCTCGTCAGATATCTGGCTCCCCTACGCTACGACGCCCGCACCGATCCGGCGTGCCGACTACGGTGTGAGCGTGAACACCGCTGACTCCCCCGCCGTCCCCGCCCCGTCGGGCCGGCAGTTCCGCATCTCCTCCGGCGAGCACCGGGCCACCGTCACCGAGGTCGGGGCGATGGTGCGCGAGTACACCGTCGCCGGCCGCGACGTGTTCGTGCCGTTCGCCGAGGACGAGGCGGCCCCCGTCTTCAACGCCGCGGTCCTCGCCCCGTGGCCGAACCGCCTGCGCGACGGCGCCTACACGACCGACGGCGTCCTGCACCAGGTGGCCGTGAGCGAGCCCGACCGCGGGACGGCGCTGCACGGCCTGGTGTGCTGGTACCGCTGGACGCCCGTCGAGGTGGCCGACGACGCGGTGACGCTCGAGCTCGCCCTTCCCGCACAGAAGGGCTGGCCGTTCCAGCTCGTGCTCCGCACCCGGTACGCCGTGTCCGACGCCGGCCTGGAGGTCGTGGTCAGCGCGCGCAACGTCGGCACCGGGACCGCGCCGTACGGCGTCGGCTTCCACCCGTGGCTGTCCACCGGCGGCGCCACGCTGGACGACTGCACGGTCAGCCTGGACGCCACGACGCACGTCACCGTCGACGACCGGCTGCTGCCCACGGGCACCGAGCCCGTCGCCGGCCCGTACGACCTGCGCACCACGCGGTCGCTCGCCGGCCTGGACCTCGACGACGCGTGGACGGGTGCCACCCGCGACGACGCCGGGCTGTCGTGGGCGCGGCTCGGCCGCCCCGACGGGAGCACCGCCGCGATCTGGATGGACGGGTCCATGGACTGCTGGCAGGTCTGCTCGGCCGACCACATCACCGGCTACGAGCGGTTCGGCCTCGCCGCCGAGCCGATGAGCTGCGTGGCCGACGCGTTCAACACCGGCGAGCACCTCGTCCACCTCGCCCCGGGCGACGAGCACGTCGTGCGCTGGGGTGCCACGCTGCTCTGACCCGTCGGGGCCGCAGGCACGCCTCCCCCGCTGTGGTCCTGACTACTCGGGGAGCCGCGCGGCGTGGGATCCTGCGACGCGGCCGGGCGGGCGGCGACAATGGCCGCGCAACTGCGAGACAGGACTTGGACGGTGAGGGCTCAGTGACCCAGACCGAGGTGCGCATCTGCGTCGTGGGCGACGAGCTCAGCGTGGGCGTCGGGGACGCCCGCGCCCTGGGGTGGACGGGGCGCGTCATGGCCCGGACCCGCTTCGGGCGGCCGGCGATGGCGTTCACCCTCGCCGTGCCCGGGGAGACCAGCTCGGCGCTCGGCGCCCGCTGGCAGGCGGAGACGGAGTCGCGCTTCGGCCCGGAGGACACGTGCGAGAACCGCCTCGTCGTGGCCCTCGGCCGGCACGACGTCGACTCGTCGCTGTCGGTGGCGCGGTCGCGGCTCAACCTCGCGAACATCCTCGACGTGGCCGAGACGAGCCGGATCCCGGCGTTCGTCGTCGGGCCGCCGCCGGGGCGGCCGGAGGACGGCGGACGCATCGCGGACCTCTCGGCCGCGTTCTCCGACGTCGCCAACCGGCGCCGCGTGCCGTACGTCGACACGTACACGCCGCTGGCGCAGCACGAGCAGTGGCTGGCGGACCTCGCGACCAACGGCTCGACCTACCCGGGGCAGGCGGGCTACGGCCTCATGGCGTGGCTCGTGCTGCACACCGGCTGGCACGCGTGGCTGGGGCTGCCCGCCGACGAGTGAGACGTGCCGGCGAGCGACCGCCGGCGACCGTCAGACGCCTGCCCGCTCGGCCAGGCCGCGCACGTACGCGGCCTGGCCGACGTGCTGCAGGTCGTCGCCGACGACGCTGACGAGCCGCACCGCGAGCGTGACGGGCGGGTCCCAGCGGGTGTCGACCACGCGCTCCAGGTCCTCGGCCGTCACGGTCCCCAGGTACGCCGTCGTGGCGGCGTGCACGTCGTCGAGGTAGCCCCGCAGCAGCGCGGCGTCGGCGCGCACGGCCGCGACCTGCTCGGGGGTGTGGCCGTAGCCCGTGTCCGTGACGTCGAACGGCAGCGCGAGCTTCTCGGCCCAGCCGCCCGCCGTCCACCGCTGCTCGGTGCCGGCGACGTCCGCGACGTGGTCGTCCTGCACCCGCGTCAGGTGCCACACGAGCCACGCGACGGTGTTCGCCTCCGGGTCGGGGCGGTACGTCAGCTGTTCCGCCGTGGCCCCGCGGAGCACGCGGTGCACCGTCCCGGCGATCCGCCCGAAGGCGTCGGTCAGCAGGGCGACGTGGGGTGCGGACGGTTCCGACGGTGCGGTCATCGTGCTCCTCCTCCTCGGCGCCCCGGGCGGGCGCCGGTCAGCGGCGGTCGACGGTGACGTGCGCGGACGTCACCGTCGCGGACAGGTAGGCGGCGCTGCGGCCGTCGGCGGGCTGCTCGCCGTGGTCGACGACCAGGGTCGCGCCGGCGCTCGGCAGCACCGAGCCGTCGAGCACGACCTGGCCGGACGCCCCACGCACCTTGAGGTTCACCGGGCTGCCGGCCGGGAGCCGCAGGTCGATCGCGCCCGAGACCGTCTTGGCCGTGATCAGCGGGCTCGCCTGGGTGGCGGTGACCGTCGCGGCCCCGGACACGGTGTTCAGGGAGACCCGCGCGAGCGCACCGGCAAGGGCGATCGACCCGGCCGCGCTGCTCGCCGTCACGTCCCCGGTGTGCCCCTCGGCCGACAGCGCGCCCGAGACGGTCTTGAGCGACATCGGGCCGGTGGTCCCGGTCGTGCGCACGGCGCCGGTCACGGTCTTCACCGCGACCTTGCGGCCCCCGGTCACCTCGACGTCCGCACCGAGGGTGCCGACGTCGACCGCCCCGTCCGCCGGGACGACGACGCGCACGACGGCACGCTCGCTCTGGCGCGGGTTGCGCAGCTTCGCCCACACGGAGTCGAGCACCGAGCTCTCGTAGCCCACGCGCAGCCGGTCCCCGTCGCGCACGACCTGGACCGGCTTGGCGCCCACCTCGAGCAGCTCGATCCGGACCCCCGTCGAGGCCGGGTCGGCGACGACGTCGGCGCGCCCGTCCTGCAGGCGCAGCGTCACCCCCGTGACCTGCTCGACGTCGATGGTCTGCGGGGCGGCGACCGCCCACGACTCCGTGCTCATGAGGCTCCCTGTGATGCTCGGGCTGCGTGCTGGGGACGGGTACCACCCTGGCAGAGCCCGAGGCCGTGCGGATCGGGGATGCCCCGGATTCCGACCCCGGGCCTCGGGTGTGGGACCATGGGACCCGACCCCTCGTCCATCTTTCGTGAGGAGACCACCATGAGCAAGCGCGGTCGCAAGCGTCGTAGCCGCAAGGGCAACGCCGCCAACCACGGCAAGCGTCCCAACGCCTGACGCGCCGAGGTAGTACGACATTCGCCGAGGTAGCTCCGGTGGACGCGTGGCCCGTGGCCACGGCTCCTGCCGGAACTACCTCGGCGAATGTCGTACTACCGGCGTGAGGCCTACTCGGCGGTGGACATCACCGTCAGCTGGGCGTGGATGCGCACGCGGAGGGTCTCCGGGGCGCGCTCCGCGCACGAGCGACGGACGAGCTGCTTGACGAGCTCCTCAACGCTCAGCTCGGCGAGGCACGGCGAGCAGTGCGCGACGTGCGCGCGCATCCGCTGCTCGTCCTCGGGCGTCATCTCCGAGTCGAGGTACTCGTTCAGGTGCACGAGCGCGTGCTCGCACTCGTTCTCCCCTTCGGCCCGGTCGTGCGGGATGGGGGTGACGGGGTCGGTCATGACGCTCCTCCACGAGCCGGGACCAGGCCACGCTGAGCGGCGTAGTCGGCGAGCAGCTCACGCAGCTGCCGGCGTCCGCGGTGCAGCCGGGACATCACCGTCCCGATCGGCGTACCCATGATCTCGGCGATCTCCTTGTAGGGGAAGCCCTCGACGTCGGCGTAGTAGACGACCATGCGCCGGTCCTCGGGCAGCTCCTGCAGCGCGCGCTTCACGTCGGAGTCCGGGAGCCGGTCGAGCGCCTCGGCCTCGGCCGACCGCAGCCCCTGCGACGTGTGCGACGCGGCGCGGGCGATCTGCCAGTCCTCGACGTCCTCCGCCTGGGACTGCTGCGGCTCGCGCTGCTTCTTGCGATAGCTGTTGATGAACGTGTTCGTGAGGATGCGGTACAGCCAGGCCTTGAGGTTCGTGCCGGGCTTGTACTGGTGGAAGGCGGCGAACGCCTTCGCGAACGTCTCCTGCACCAGGTCCTCGGCGTCCGCGGGGTTGCGCGTCATGCGCAGGGCGGCGGAGTAGAGCTGGTCCAGGTACTGCAGGGCGTCACGCTCGAAGCGCTCGGCCCGGGCCGCGCTGCTCTCGCCCTCGGGGGCACGCTCCGTGTCCTCGGGGATCTCCTCGCCGTCCGGGGTGCTCCCGTGCGGCGCGTCGCCGCTCGCCGGGCCAAGGTCCTGGGTCATCACCGACGAGCCTAGTCCAGCCACTGGGCGGGGTCCTCCGATCCACGGGGTGTGCAGGTCTGTCGTGGGGCCGACCACCGCGTCGTCCGCGTTCGCCGTCAGGGCGTCGGCCGGGACGGCGAACAGCCGCACGGACGCGCGTCCGGCTGCGGGGACGGCGGTCGCCGTCGTCGAGGTACGGGTGCTCACGTCGGTGTGAACCGCGGAAGAGGGCTCCGCATTCCCAGGCGGACGCCCGTCGGCGCCCCGGTCGGGAGCCGCGTCAGGACGCCAGCGGTGCGGCGAACCGGCGACGGTAGGAGACCGGGCTGGTGCCGAGCTGGCGAGCGAAGTGGTGCCGCAGCACGGGCGCGCTGCCGAAGCCGACCAGTCGCGCGATCTCGTCGACGGGCGCCTCGGTCGACTCGAGCAGCTCCTGCGCCCGGGCGACCCGCTGCCGCGCGAGCCAGGCGGCCGGCGTCGTGCCCGTCTCCTGCCGGAAGCGGCGCGCGAAGGTGCGCTCGGACAGCGCGGCCCGGCGAGCCAGCCGGGGCACGGTGTGCTCCTCGGCGAGGTGCTCCCGCATCCAGGCGAGCAGGCCGGCGAGCGACTCGCCGTCGCGCGGGAGCGGGTCCACGACGAACTGCGCCTGGCCGCCCTCGCGCTGCGGCGGCACCACCATGCGCCGCGCGACCGCGCGGGCGGCGTCCGCGCCGACCTCGGTCCGCACGAGGTGCAGCGCGGCGTCGATCCCCGCCGCGGTGCCGGCGCTGGTGAGCACGCGCCCGTCCTCGACGTACAGCGCGCCGGGGTCGACGTCGGCCGTCGGGACCTCGGCCGCGAGCCGCTCCGTGTACATCCAGTGCGTGGTGCACCGCCGCCCGTCGAGCAGCCCCGCCCGCGCGAGCGCGAACGCGCCGGAGCAGATGGCGAACAGCCAGGCGCCGCGGTCGTGGGCGGCCCGGAGCGCGTCGAGGTAGGCCTGCGGGAGGACCTCCTCGCCGTCGTCGTCGATGCCGTAGGCGACGGCGACGACGAGATCGGCGTCGTCGAGCGCCTCGAGGCCGTGCTCCACGACGACGGGGAAGCCGCCCTTGGTCATCACGGGTCCGGGCACGGGTGCGCAGAGCGTGAAGTCGAACGATGGGCCGCCCGTGTCGCGACGGTCGATGCCGAAAACCTCGTACGCGACCCCGAGCTCGAACGGCGCGACGCCGGGGACGACGACGGCGGCGACCTTGCGGATCATGTCGCCCATGCTGCCACGTCGATGGCTGGATGTCGACGCATGCTGGCACTTCTGCCACTCGTGGCAGGACCGCAACGCGCGAAGGATTACTGCCATGACCGCACTGATCCTCGTCCTGGCCGCCCTGCTCCTGGCCGCCTACGCCGCCCGCCTCGTCCGGACGGTCCGCCGAGACGGCCTCGGCACCCGCCGCCCCCCGCGCTCCCACCACGACTGGTGGGAGGACGCGCCCGCCTGACGCACGGCCGCGCCGCGCCCGCCGGTCGCCGCGCAAGCGCGGGTCTGCTCTGCCACAGTGGGCCCATGCTGCTGCGCCGTATCGCCCGACCCCTCCTGGCCGCCCCGTTCGTCTACGACGGGATCCAGGCCGTGCTGCACCCGGCCGAGCACGTGGACGCCGCCCGCGAGGGCTCCCGGCTCGTCACGGACGCGGTCGGCGCCGAGCCGCTCGGCGACCGCCAGCTCGGGTTCCTGGTACGGGCGCACGGCGCCGTGACCGCCGCGGCCGGCGTCCTGCTCGCCGTCGGCCGCACGCCGCGCACCGCCGCGCTCGCGCTGGCCGCGCTCACCGCGCCGCTCGCCGTCGCCCACCAGCCGTTCACCAGCAAGGGCGCCGAGCGCAGCCTGCGCACCGCGGCCTTCGTCAAGGACCTCGGCAAGGTCGGCGCCGCCGTCATCGCGGGCGTGGACCTCGAGGGCCGGCCGGGCGTGACCTACCGCGTGCAGCAGGCGCGCGAGCACGCCACCCGCCTCGCGGAGGCGAAGGCCGAGGCGGTGAAGGCCACGACGAAGGCCGAGGCCCAGAAGCTGCGCGCCAAGGTCGCCGAGGCGGTCTGACCTTCCGGCGGCAGGCGCGGCGGGCCGCGAGACGCGCCGCTCCGGAGACGTCCCGTGAACTAGCCTCGGAGCCATGACCTCCGCCGTCCCGCCGCACGCCGCCCCGCCCGCCGCCCCCGACCCGGGGGCCGACGGCTGGGCCGCACCGGTCGCGACAGGCCCGCTGGACGCGACGGTCGAGGTGCCGGGCAGCAAGTCGCTGACGAACCGCCTGCTCGTGCTGGCCGCGCTCGCCGACGGCGCGGGCACCCTGCGCGGGGCGCTGCGCTCGCGCGACGCCGACCTCATGATCGGCGCGCTGCGCGCCCTGGGCGCCGGCATCGACGAGGGCGAGGACCCGAGCACCCTGCACGTCACCCCGGGCCCGCTGCGCGGCGACGTGGACGTCGACACCGGGCTGGCGGGCACGGTGATGCGGTTCCTCCCCCCGGTCGCGGCGCTGGCCGACGGCCCGGTCCGCTTCGACGGCGACCCCGAGGCACGGGTGCGGCCGATGCTGCCGGTGCTCGCGGCGCTGGGCAGCCTGGGCGTGCGCGTCACCTCCCCCGACGGCGGGACGCCGACCCACCTGCCGTTCACCGTGCACGGCACGGGCCGGGTGGCGGGCGGCGCCGTCGACGTCGACGCGTCGGCGTCGTCCCAGTTCGTCTCGGCCCTGCTGCTCGCCGGCGCCCGCTTCGAGCGCGGCCTCACGCTGCGGCACATCGGCACCACCCTCCCGAGCCTCCCGCACATCGCGATGACCGTGGCCACCCTGCGCGACGTCGGCGTGGAGGTGGACGACTCGCGCGACGGCATCTGGCAGGTCACCCCCGGCCCGGTCGCCGCGCGCGACGTGCGGGTCGAGCCGGACCTGTCCAACGCGGCGCCGTTCCTGGCCGCCGCGGTCGTGGGCGGCGGCAGCGTCCGCGTGCCGGGCTGGCCCACGGAGACCACCCAGCCGGGCGCGCTGCTCCCGGACCTGTTCGCCCGGCTCGGGGCGCAGGCCCGCCTCGACGGCGACGTCCTGACCGTCACCGGCACGGGCGAGGTCCGCGGAGCCGACCTGGACCTGCACGCCGCGGGCGAGCTCGCCCCGACCTTCGCCGTCCTCGCCGCGCTCGCCGACTCCCCGAGCCGCCTGCGCGGCATCGCGCACCTGCGCGGTCACGAGACCGACCGCCTGGCGGCTCTCGCGACCGAGATCACCCGGCTCGGCGGACAGGCCGAGGAGACGCGCGACGGGCTGGTCATCACGCCGCGGCCGCTGCACGGCGGCCTGTTCCGCACCTACGCCGACCACCGCATGGCGACGTCGGCCGCCGTCCTGGGCCTGCGGGTGCCGGGCGTGCGGGTGGAGAACGTCGGCACCACGGCCAAGACCCTGCCCGGCTTCGACGGGATGTGGGAGCGGATGCTGGGGGTCGGCGCCCCCACCGGGCCCGTCACCCGGCCCGTCACCGAGGGCGAGGCCTGATGGCCCGCCGCGCCGTCGACGAGCACGCGCAGTACGCGCGGCCCTCGAAGCGCGGCTCACGGCCCCGCACCAAGCAGCGCCCCGAGCACGCCGACGCCGAGGTCGGGATGGTGACCGGCGTCGACCGCGGCCGGTACACCCTCGTGGTCGACGACGGCACCGCCGACGAGCGCACCGTCCTCGCGATGAAGGCGCGCGAGCTCACGCGCACCCGTGTCGTCGTGGGCGACCGCGTGGACGTCGTCGGCGACACGTCGGGCGACGAGGGCACGCTCGCGCGGATCGTGCGGATCCAGGACCGGTCGTCGGTGCTGCGGCGCACGGCCGACGACACCGACCCCTACGAGCGGATCGTGGTGGCGAACGCCGACCAGCTGGTCGTGGTCACCGCGCTCGCCCAGCCCGAGCCGCGCACCGGCATGATCGACCGCTGCGTCGTCGCCGCGTACGACGCCGGCATGGACGTGCTGCTGTGCCTCACCAAGGCCGACCTCGCGGACCCCGCCCCCCTGCGGGACTTGTACACCCCCATCGGCGTCGACGTCGTCGTCACGCATCGGGACGACCCCGCGAGCGTCGAAGCGGTCCGCGAGCGCCTGGCCGGGCGGACGTCGGTGCTCGTGGGACACTCCGGCGTCGGCAAGTCGACGCTCATCAACGCGCTGGTGCCCGACGCCGACCGCGCCACCGGCGTCGTCAACGACGTCACCGGCCGGGGCCGCCACACGTCCACCTCGGCGGTCGCGCTGCGGCTGCCGGTCGGGCACGACGGCGACCACGACGGCTGGGTGGTCGACACCCCGGGCGTCCGGTCGTTCGGGCTCGCGCACGTCGAGACGGACCACCTGCTGCAGGCGTTCGAGGACCTCGCCGAGGTCGCCGAGGAGTGCCCGCGCGGCTGCACCCACCTCGCGGACGCCCCAGACTGCGCGCTCGACGACTGGCTCGCCGCGTCGTCCGACGACGAGCGCCCGGCGCGCGAAGCCCGCGTCGCGTCGTTCCGGCGCCTGCTGACCGCGCGCCACTCCGCCGACTGATCCGTCACCCGGTTCCCGCGATTCGTCAGGCACAACTTGTCAGTCTGAACTGACGAGTTCTACCGTGGAGCGGTGCCCTCCTCCCCCGATCCCGTGACGCCCGTCGCCGGCGCCGCCGCGGCCGCGCGCGAGCTGCGCTCGCTCGTCGGGCGGCTGCGCCGCCGTTTCCTCGAGCTGAGCGACAACCGGGAGCTCACGCCGTCGCAGACGTCGCTGCTCTCCCGCCTCGCCAAGCACGGACCGGCGTCGCCCGGCGCGCTCGCCGCGGCCGAGCGGGTCCGGCCCCAGTCCCTCGGTGCCACCCTCGGCGTCGTCGCCGAGCGCGGCCTCGTGCGCCGGGACCCCGACCCCGACGACGGCCGCCGCCAGGTGATCTCCCTCAGCGACGACGGCCGCGCGTTCGTCGAGGGCCGGCGCGAGGCGGGGCAGGAGTGGCTGACGCGCGCCCTGGGCGAGCGCCTCACCGCCGAGGAGCTGGCCACCGTGACCGAGGCCCTCGCGATCCTCGACCGGACGCTGCTCGACCCTGCGCAGGCCGACGAGCAGGCCGACGAGGCCGACCGGCCGTGAGCCTGCTCCACCGTCACCCCGCCGCCCGCCGGGACGCCCCGCTCGCCGGCGTCCCGACCGGCTACGACCGGCGCCTCACCCCGGCGCTGGCGCTCGGCTCGCTGCTCAACCCGATCAACTCGTCGATGATCGCGGTGGCGCTGGTGCCCATCGGGCTCGCGTTCGGCGCCCCCGCCGCGCAGACGGTCTGGCTCGTCACCGCGCTCTACCTCGTCACGGCGGTGGGCCAGCCCGTCGTCGGGCGGGTGGTCGACCTCGTCGGCCCCCGGCGCCCGTACCTGGTCGGAGCCGCGCTCGTCGGCGTCGCCGGGCTGCTCGGCGCGCTGGCCCCCTCGCTCGGCGTGCTCGTGCTGGCCCGCGCGCTGCTCGGCATCGGCACCTGCGCCGCCTACCCGGCGGCGATGTGGCTCGTACGGCGCGCCACCGACCGCTCCGGCGAGGACCGCGGCGTCGCGGCGGTGCTCACGATCCTCGCCGTCACGAACCAGGTGACGATGATCGTCGGCCCGACGCTCGGCGGGCTGCTCGTCGGCGTCGGGGGCTGGCGGGCGATCTTCCTGGTCAACGTGCCGCTCGCGGTCGCGTGCCTCGTGCTGGGCGGCCTGCGGCTGCCGCGCACGACCGCCACCGACCGCACCTCCGACGACATGCGGGACGGCACGCCGGACGACCCCCCGCGCCTCGCCGCGCGCCTCGACGTCCTCGGCGTGCTGCTCTTCGCGGCCGCGCTCACCAGCCTGATGCTCGTCCTCGTCGGGGCCACCCCCTGGTGGGTGCTCGCCGCCACCGTCGTGACGGGCGCCTGGTTCGCGCGGCACGAGCTGCGCGCCCGCCGTCCGTTCATCGACCTGCGGCTGCTCGCCGGGAACCGGCCGCTGCTGCTCACGTACGCCCGCGCCCTGCTCACCGCCACCGCGACGTACGCGTTCATGTTCGGCTACGTGCAGTGGCTCGAGCAGGGCCGCGGCCTGAGCGAGGCCGCCGCGGGGCTGCTGATGCTGCCGACGTCGGTCGTCGCGGTCGCGGTCGCGTCGGCGACCGGGCGCCGTGCCCCCGTGCGCACGGCCCTGCTCGTCGGGTCGGTGTCGCTGCTGCTCGGCGGCGCGATCCTCGCCGTCGTGCGGCCCGAGAGCCCGACGTGGCTGCTCGTCCTCGCCGGCGTCGGCATCGGCGGCATGCAGGGCCTGGCCGGGCTCGCGCACCAGAAGGCGCTCGCCCGTCAGGCCGACGCCGCGACCGTCGGCGCCGCGTCCGGGCTGCTGCGCACGTTCATGTACCTCGGCGCGCTGGTGTCCACGGCGGCCATCGCCGCCCTCTACGCCGACGGCCCCACGACGGCGGGCCTGCACGACCTCGCCCTCGCGATGGCGACCTGCGCCGTCGCGGTCGCCGCTCTGACGCTCGTCGACCGCTCCCTGCGCCGTCGCCCCGCGACCGCCCGCACCGTGCCCGCACCTGTTCCCGCACCCGTACCCGTACCCGGAGAGAACCGCTGATGACCTTCACCTCCCTCGACCCCCGCACCGCGCTCGTCGTCGTCGACCTGCAGGCCGGCATCCTGGCCGCGCCGACCGCACCGCACGCCGCCGACGCCGTCCTCGCCCGCAGCGTCGAGCTCGCCGACGCCTTCCGCGCCCGCGACCTGCCCGTCGTCCTCGTGCGCGTCACCGCCGCCCCCGACGGCGCGGACGCCGTGCCCGGCCGCACCGACGCCCCGCGCGGCGGAGCGCGGCCCGACGGCTGGGACGTCCTCGCCCCCGAGCTGCACACCGCGGCGTCCGACGTCGTCGTGACCAAGCGGAACTGGGGCGCCTTCTACGGCACCGACCTCGACCTGCAGCTGCGCCGCCGCGGCGTGACGCAGGTCGTGCTGACCGGCATCGCGACGAGCATCGGCGTCGAGTCCACGGCCCGCGCCGCCCACGAGCACGGGTACCACGTCTCCCTCGTCACCGACGCGATGGCCGACCGAGCGGCCGAGGACCACGAGCACAGCGTCGGGCGGCTCTTCCCCCGGCTGGGCGAGTGCGGCACGACCGCCGAGCTGCTCGCCCTGCTGCGCGGCTGACCTCTCTGTCCCACCCCCGCGCGCCGGGGCCCGGGGGCCGCGGCGTACCGCTACCGTGTGAGGCGTGTCGTACACCCAGTCGTCTCCCAGCCCGACCAGCGGGCCCGCGCGCACGTACGAGGACGACCTGCGCCTGGCCCACGTGATCGCCGACCAGGTGGACGCGATCACGATGTCCCGCTTCAAGGCCGTGGACCTGCACGTCGAGAAGAAGCCCGACGACACGCCGGTCTCGGACGCCGACCGCTCCGCCGAGGAGTTCATCCGCGCCCAGCTCCACCGGGCGCGCACGCGGGACGCGATCGTGGGCGAGGAGTACGGCTCGGCCGGCAGCGGCGCGCGGCGCTGGATCATCGACCCGATCGACGGCACCAAGAACTTCGTGCGGGGCGTCCCCGTGTGGGCCACCCTCATCGCGCTGGCCGACGGCGAGGAGGTCGTGATGGGCCTCGTCTCGGCGCCGGCGATCGGCCGCCGCTGGTGGGCGGCGAAGGGCTCGGGCGCCTGGACCGGGAAGTCGCTCGCGTCGGCGTCGCGGATGTCGGTGTCCGGCGTGAGCACGCTCGCCGACGCCTCGTTCTCCTACTCGTCCCTGTCCGGGTGGGAGGAGCACGGCAAGCTCAACGGCTTCCTCGACCTCACCCGCCAGGTGTGGCGCACCCGCGGCTACGGCGACTTCTGGTCGTACATGCTCGTCGCCGAGGGCGCCGCCGACATCGCCGCCGAGCCCGAGCTCGAGGTCTACGACATGGCCGCCCTCGTGCCCATCGTCACCGAGGCCGGCGGCCGCTTCACCGCGCTCGACGGCGCCCCGGGGCCGTGGCACGGCAACGCGCTGGCCACCAACGGCAGGCTCCACGACGAGACGCTCGTCTACCTCGGCTGACCCGTTCCTTCGTCGCCGAGAGCATTCAGGCGCGCGGGATCTGAGGGATCTCGGTCGGGTCGTACCAGAGCAGGTCGCGGTCGGTGACGCGCTGGAGCGCCGCGTCCAGCGCCTCCTCGGACGTCGCGCCCGCGCCGCCCGTGCGCTCGGCGTCGTGCTCCTCGTCGGCGGCGGCGAGCACCGCGCGCACGTCCTCGGCCGCCTCAGGCTCGTCGACGTGGACCGCGACGACGACCACGCCGGTCAGGGCGGCGACGTCGACGGCGCTGGGCTCGTCGGCACCGTCGGCCACCGTGACCTCGGCGTCCGGGACGTCCAGCGAGACGACGACACGGAGCGGCACGGCGGCGCGGCGGGCGGCCACGAGGGCCAGCGAGTCGTCCGCCGCGGCGAGGAAGGCCTCGTACTCCCGGCTCTCGTCGTCCTCGTCGGGCAGCTCACCGGCGAGGGCGGGCGTCACCGCGTGCGCGCGGCGGGCGGGGACGTCCCACCGCGCCCCGGCAGCCGCGACCGCGGCGCCCTCGAGCTCGTCCAGGGTGGCGGGAACGTAGATGCGCATGCGCACAGTCTGCCGCGAGCGGCAGCCCGGTGCTCACACCTCCGCGGCGACGGTCGCCCGCACCCGCTGGGCCAGCCCCTCGAACGCCACGGTCACCGACGAGCCGGGAGCCTCCTCCGCGAGCGTGCGACCCGCCAGCAGCGCGGCGTCCAGGCCGGCGGGGTCGTCCGGGACCAGGTGCACGTCGTCCACCCCGGCGTAGCGCGCCAGCGCGTCCCGCACCGCCGCCTCCGGGCGCGAGCCGGCCGCCGACGCGCGCACGCGGTTCGCGACGACCACGCGCTCCCCCGAGACGGGCACGGGCACGTCGCGCAGGTCCTCGAGCCCGCGCACGAGGCGCTGGACGCCCACCGGGTCGGCGGCGCCGACCACCACGACGACGTCCGCCGCCTGAAGCGCCGCGAGCGTCGCGCCGTTGCGCTGCGGCGCGTGGGTGTCGTACATCAGCAGCTCGTCGGCCTCCAGGAGCGGCCCGCAGTCGACGACGGTCCAGTCGGCGAGCTCGCGCGCCCGCTCGAGGACCACCTCGACGGCGCTGGCCGGCAGCTCGGGCCACCGGGCGGCGCGGGTGATCCCGGTCAGCACCCGGAGCCGGCCGCCGACGACCGGGCTGTGCCGGGCCAGCGTCGGCAGGTCGAGCGACCCGTGCGCCGCGGCGCGGGCGACCGCCGCGAGCCCCGGGGCGTCGTCGAGCAGGCCCAGCCGGGCCGCCACCGACGCGCCGTACGTGTCGGCGTCCACGACCAGCGCGTGCTCGGTGCCCGCCGATGCCGCCTCGCGCCGGGCACGACCGTGGCGCCGGCGCCCGCCGGACAGGCCGCCGAGCACGGCCGCGAGCTCGATCGCCGTCGTCGTCCGTCCCGGCGCGCCGACGGGGCCCCAGACCGCGACGACGCGCCCGCGGCGGGGCGCGGCGTCGTCCGCGACGGCGTCCTCGAGCCCGCGCACCTCCTCCGCGGCGAGCGGGTCGTCGACGTCCGCCGCGCGGCCCAGCACCAGGAGGTCGGGCGCGCCGGGCGCCGACGCGGCGGCGGGCACCGGCGCCGCGTCCCGGACCGCGGCGAGCAGGAGCGCCTCGTCGTACCGCTCGACGACGGCGTCCACGCCCAGCGCGTGCAGCCTGGGCGCCGGCGCGACGTCGTCACCGAGCGCGACCACGCGGACGTCCGCGGCGTGCAGCCGGCCGACCGCCTCCCGGTCCAGGCCGGGCAGGTCGCCGGAGACCAGCGCGACGGCGCCCGCGCCCGCCGCGGCCGCCGCGAGGAGCTCGGCCACGTCGCCGCACCGACGGGTGACGGTGACCCCCGAGCCCGGGCCGCCCAGGGCGAGGACGACGTCGGTCTCCGCCGCGCCGCGCACCGCGCACAGGACGGTGACGCCCGCCATCAGACGCCGGCCCCGGCCTGCGGCACCACGGTCACGCTGCCAGGGACCGCCAGCGCACGGAGGACGACGGGCAGGTCGTCCGAGGGCACGAGCACGTGCAAGGTGGCGCCGTCCGCGACGACGAGCCCGGCCCCCGCCTCGTCGACCTGCTCGACGACGACGCCCTCGACGAGCGGCGCCGGCTCCTCGGCCGCCGCGTCGGCACCGGCGGGCGCCTCGGGCGTCGACCAGAGGTCGACGGCGGACCCCGCCTTCACGCGGGACGACATGGCCTGGTCGACGGGCACGGAGACGGAGCGCACGTCGACGTCCGCGGCGTCGCCGAGGGCCGACCGGGCGACGAGCTCGCCGTCGTCGACCACCCGCAACGCGACGACCTGCTCCGGCAGCTCCTCGTCGGCACGCAGGTACAGCTCGCTCCCCGCGTCGATCCGGACGTCGACCGTGCGCAGCCGCGCCACGTCGACGGTCTCGCCCGGCGTCAGGGTGCCGTCGGCCGCGTAGACCGGCACGGTGCGGCCCGCGGAGGAGACGGCCCACGAGCCGAGGGCGACGGACGCGGCGACGATCACGACGCCGACGACCAGCCGGGGATCGCGCCAGGTCGGGCGGCGCAGGCGCGCAGCCGCGGGTGCCGGCAAGGGGTCGGTGCTCACGGACGTCCTCCGGGGTTGTCTGGGCGCGGCCTCGGCGCAGCGTCGCGCCGGAACCTATCATCAGGCACCCCTCGCATGCTTTCGGCAACCACTGTGGACAACCGCCGTCATCACGCCTGACCGCTGTGCCAGAATTGCCCGTATGGCCAACCGGTTCCTCTCCCTCGCGGACGTGCAGGAGATGCTCAGCATCTCCAGCACCCAGGCCTACTCGCTCGTGCGCTCGGGCGAGCTGCCCGCCATCCAGGTGGGCCCCAAGAAGGTGTGGCGGGTCGAGGCGAGCAAGCTCGAGGAGTACATCGAGCACCAGTACGCCCGCACGCGCGAGCGGATCGCGTCGGGCGACCTCTGACGCCCCCGCCGGGCTCCCCCGGCGGCCTCAGGCCTCGCTGACGCGCAGCAGGGCCCCGAACGGCACCGTCCGCACGACCGGCCGCGCCCGCTCCGTCTCCTCGACGTCGAGGTGGTCGGCGCCCACGCGCCCGATCCGCCCGGTGACCGACCCGCCCGCCGTGCGGACCAGCACCCGGGCACGGTCGCGCTGCAACCCTCGGAGCACGTGACCCAGACCGAGGCCGTCGGTCCGCGCCCGTGACGGCGTCGCGAGCCGGCCCAGGCCGACGACCGAGGCGAGCGCGGCCAGCGGCACCAGGTGCTGCACCCGGCCGCGGGCGCCGCTCCCGTCGAGGAGCAGCCACGCGTGCGCGACGCGGGCGAGCCGACCCTCGACGCCCTCGCCGTCGAGGAGCTCGAGCCGCAGCACGGAGCCCGTCGCGGCACGCAGCCGGTCGGCCAGCGGGATCGAGGCCTGCTCGGCCCGGGTGAGCTCGGCGACCGCGCCCTCCCGCTCGGCCGCCTGCTCGGCGTCGAAGCGCGCCTCGAGGTCCGCGAAGAGCAGCTCCCACCTGGCCGGACCCGCGGATGTCATGAGGCTCCTCTCGTCGGGATCGATGCCCACAGGATGCCCGGGTAGACAGACCCGGCACCAGTCCGCTTCAATATCCACCACCAGAACACATCACCCGCTATCAACTGGCATCACCGGGACCGATTCGAGACGATAGCGGAGGGACGAAGGAGACCTCGATGTCCGGCAGCACCCCTCACGACCGGCTCTCACGACCAGGTGGGCTCGGCCGGCTCGCCGTCCTCACGGCCGCGGCCGCGGGCGTGGGCGCCGCCCTGGTGCTGCGCACGGCCGCCGTCGTCCCGCGGACGTCCACCGCCGCCGTCGGCCTCACCGTCGACCGCTGGGTCGAGCTCGCCGTCCTCGTCGCCGGGCTGCTCGCCGCCGCCTGGCTCGCCCTGAGCAGCGCGGTCGCCCTGGCCTGCGTCGCCGCGTCTCTGCTGGGCCGCCGCTGGCGTGCCGGCGAGGCCGCCGTCGAGCGGCTCGCACCCGCGGCCGTCCGCCGCCTCGTCCGGACCGCCGTCGGCGTCGGCGTCGGCGCAGGGCTCACGCTCGCCCCGACCGCGGCCCTCGCCGCCGACGTCCAGCCCACCGGCCCGACCCCCGAGGCCTCGTCGGTCGCCCTCGACCTCGGCTGGCGGTCCACCGCCGCGGAGGGCGAGGCACCGGCCGACGCACCGACCGACGCACCGACCGACGAGGCCGTCGAACGCCCGGCGGAGATGCCGGCGCCGGCGGCGGCTCCTGAGGAGGACGTGCTCGTCGAGGAGGTCGCTGCCGCCCCGGTCGCGCACCATGCCGCCCAGGATGCCGCCCAGGATGCCGACGACCACGCGGACGACGACGAGCCGGTCCGCGTGGTGCTCCGCGGCGACACCCTGTGGGGCATCGCGACCGAGGCGCTGGGCGGCTCCCCCACCGACGCGGAGATCCTCCGCGAGGTGACGCGGTGGCACACCGAGAACCGCGACGTCATCGGCGCCGACCCCGACCACCTCCTGCCCGGCCAGATCCTGCACGCCCCGGCCTGACGACCCGACGTCCCACGACTCCCGCACCATCCACCGGAGGGCACCATGACCGCGACGACGACTGCGCCGACCACGCCGGCGACGGAGGCTTCCCCGGAGCAGGGCACCCCCGCCCCCGGCACGGCGCCGGAGGGCACGACGGCGACGCCCGGCACCGGACCGGGCACCGAGGCGGACCGGCACGATGTCGCCGCGGCGCAGGACGACGGCGCCCCCACCCGGCGGGCGCTGCGGGTGTCGGCCCCGCCGCGACCGGCCGGCCCGGCGGGCTATCCCGAGGCGAGCACCCGGCCGGCGCCGCGGACGCGGCGGGTGCGGGTCGGCGCCCCGGGCGTACGACGCGACCCTGACGACGACCAGGACCTCACGGCGAGGCCGCTGCGGGAGGCCGCGCCCGCGCCGCTGCCCGACCCGACGGCGCAGTGCTGCACGGTCGTGCGCGCCGCGGTCGAGGTCCTGCGCGGGGAGCGGCCGGCGGCGCAGCTCGCCCGTTGGGTCACGCCGCAGGTGCGCGACCAGCTGGCCGAGCGCGCCCGGATCGGCCTGGCCCACGCCCCGCTGCGGGACGCGGCGCACCACCGGCCCGTCCAGGTGCGGCGCGTCCGGCTGGTCCGCCTGGGTGACGACGTGGCCGAGGCGACCGTCGTCCTGGACGACGACGGGCGGGTGCGTGCCGCGGCCGTCCGGCTGGAGGCGCGCCGGGGCGCCTGGCGCGTCGCCGTCCTCGAGATCGGCTGACCGGCGCGGACGGGAGAACGCCGGAGCCCCGGCCCGCGGGTGCGGGTCGGGGCTCCGGCGTCGTGGCGTCGCTCAGGGAGCCGTCGTCACTCCTCGTTGACGCCGTGGCAGACCTTGTACTTCTTCCCGGAGCCGCAGGGGCACTGGGCGTTGCGCGGCGTGCCGGGGAAGGTCCGGCCGTCGCTGGTGGCCGCCGTGGCCTCCCCGTGCAGCTCGCGGCGCGAGCGGCGCGTGGGAGCGCCCGTCGTCGTGGTCGAGCCGTCCTCGCTCGGCGACGAGTAGGACAGGCGCTGCGGCGCCGGGGCGTCGAGCCCCTTGGCCAGGAGCACGGGCTCCTCCGCCGCCGCGGGAGCAGGCTCCGCCGCGGCCGGCTCGGGCTCGGCCGGGGCCGCGGGCTCGGCGACCGGGGCGGCCTCGGCGGCCGGCGCCGTCCCGCCCGCCACGACCTGGCCCGCGTCGGACTGCGCCGCCGCCGCAGCGCTGGCCGCGGAGATCACCGGGGCGCCGGGAGCACCCTGGGCGCCGGGCTGCTGCACCTGCACGTCGAGGTTGAACAGGAACCCGACCGACTCCTCCTTGATGGACTCCGTCATCGCCTGGAACAGCTGGAAGCCCTCGCGCTGGTACTCGATCAGGGGGTCGCGCTGCGCCATCGCGCGCAGGCCGATGCCCTCCTTGAGGTAGTCCATCTCGTAGAGGTGCTCGCGCCACTTGCGGTCGAGCACCGAGAGCACGACGCGGCGCTCGAGCTGGCGCATCGCGGGCCCGCCGAGGGACTCCTCGCGCGCCTCGTACGCCACGCGGGCGTCCGAGAGCAGCTCCTCGAGGATCAGCTCGTGCGTCAGCCGGCCGACGCCGCCCGCCTCCTCGACGACGTCCTCCGGCGTGATCGACACCGGGTACACCGACTTGAGCGCGGTCCACAGCGCGTCCAGGTCCCAGGCCTCGGGGTTGCCCTCGGCGGTCGCGCCGTCCACGTACGCGGTGACGACGTCCGTGAGGAAGTGCTGCACCTGGTCCTCGAGGTCCTCGCCCTCGAGCACCCGCTTGCGCTCCGCGTAGATGACCGAGCGCTGTCGCGACAGGACGTCGTCGTACTTGAGGACGTTCTTGCGGATCTCGAAGTTGCGGGCCTCGACCTGCGACTGCGCGCTCTGGATGCCGCGCGTGACCATCTTCGACTCGAGCGGCATGTCGTCGGGGAAGCCGGCGCGGTCCATCATCGAGGACGCGAGCCCCGAGTTGAACAGGCGCATGAGGTCGTCCTGCATGGACAGGTAGAACCGCGACTCGCCCGGGTCGCCCTGACGGCCGGAACGACCGCGCAGCTGGTTGTCGATGCGGCGCGACTCGTGCCGCTCCGTGCCGAGCACGTAGAGCCCACCGAGCTCGGTGACCTCCTCGTGCTCCGAGGCCACCGCCTGCTTGGCCTTCTCGAGCACGTCCGGCCAGGCCGCCTCGTAGGCCTCCGGGTCCTCCCCGGCGTCGAGACCGCGCTGGGCCATCTCGGAGACGGCGAGGAACTCGGCGTTGCCGCCGAGCATGATGTCGGTGCCGCGGCCGGCCATGTTGGTGGCGACGGTGACGGCGCCCTTGCGACCGGCCTGCGCGACGACGGACGCCTCGCGCTCGTGCTCCTTGGCGTTCAGGACGCTGTGCGGCACGCCCGCCCGCTTGAGCAGGCCCGACAGCAGCTCGGACTTCTCGACGCTCGTGGTGCCGACCAGCACCGGCTGGCCCTTCGCGTGGCGCTCGACGATGTCCTCGACGACGGCGTTGAACTTGCCGTCCTCGTTCTTGTAGACGAGGTCCGCCTGGTCCATGCGGATCATGGGCCGGTTGGTGGGGATCGGCACGACGCCCAGCTTGTAGGTGCCCTGGAACTCGGCGGCCTCGGTCTCGGCCGTACCGGTCATGCCGGACAGCTTGTCGTAGAGGCGGAAGTAGTTCTGCAGCGTGATCGTGGCGAGCGTCTGGTTCTCCGCCTTGATCTGCACGCCCTCCTTGGCCTCGATGGCCTGGTGCATGCCCTCGTTGTAGCGGCGCCCGGCGAGGATGCGGCCGGTGTGCTCGTCGACGATCATGACCTCGCCGTTGAGCACGACGTAGTCCTTGTCGCGCTTGAACAGCTCCTTCGCCTTGATGGCGTTGTTGAGGAAGCCGATCAGCGGGGTGTTCAGCGACTCGTAGAGGTTGTCGATGCCGAGGTAGTCCTCGATCTTCTCGATGCCGGGCTCGAGCACGCCGACGGTCTTCTTCTTCTCGTCGACCTCGTAGTCCTTCTCGACCTCGAGGCGGCGCACGACCTTCGCGAACTCGGTGTACCAGCGGTTCGCGTCCCCGGAGGCGGGGCCGGAGATGATGAGCGGCGTGCGGGCCTCGTCGATGAGGATCGAGTCCACCTCGTCGACGATGGCGAAGTGGTGGCCGCGCTGCACCAGGTCGTCGGGCGACCAGGCCATGTTGTCGCGGAGGTAGTCGAAGCCGAACTCGTTGTTGGTGCCGTAGGTGATGTCGGCCGCGTACTGCCTGCGGCGCTCCTCCGGCGTCTGACCCGAGACGATGACGCCCGTCGTCATGCCGAGGAAGCGGTAGACGCGGCCCATGAGGTCGCCCTGGTACTTCGCGAGGAAGTCGTTGGTCGTGACGACGTGCACGCCCTTGCCCTCGAGGGCGTTGAGGTAGGCGGCGGTCGTGGCGACGAGCGTCTTGCCCTCACCGGTCTTCATCTCGGCGATGTTGCCGAGGTGCAGGGCGGCGCCGCCCATGAGCTGCACGTCGAAGTGCCGCTGGCCGAGGGTGCGGCGCGCGGCCTCGCGCACCGCGGCGAACGCCTCGGGGAGCAGCTCGTCGAGCGTGGTGCCGTGCTCGAGGCGCTCCTTGAAGCGGTCGGTCTCCTCGTGCAGCTCGGCGTCGCTCAGCTCCTCGAAGCTGGGCTCGAGCCGGTTGACCTGCTGGGCCAGGCTGTTGAGCTTCTTGACAATCCGGCCCTCGCCAAGACGGAGGACCTTCTCGAGGATCGCAGGCACGCAGTACTCCAGGGTCGGTGGCGCCCCGGGGATGGCCGGGACCGTGCGGCGCGACGACGGGCGACGAGGGGCGGTCGGGATCGCACGCCCGCGCCGTCGCCTGGGTCACACCCGTGCCATCCTAGGCCGATCGCCTGGGAGTCCGGCACGGGTTCGCGACGGACGAAACCGCTCCGGCGCCGTGAGCGGGCGTTTGGCCCCGACTCGCCGCGTGCACAGGGCCAGGAGCCCGGTCACAGCGTCTCGTGGTCGCGGCCCTGGCCGGGGGCGAGATCGGCGGCGGCGCGGTCGGCGAGCTCGGCGCCCGCCGCGCCGTACAGGTGGAAGACGGCGTCCGCGCCGTGCCGGCGCAGCTCGGCGGCGTCCTCGTCGTAGCGGGCGATCGCCGCCACCCGGCCGGCGAAGCCCACCGCGCGCAGCCGGGCCAGGGCGATGAGGTTCGCCTTGTGGAACGGCATCGCGAGCACGGCGAGACGCACCTGGCCGGCCCGCTTGACCCGGGCCCAGAACTCGGAGTCCGTGGCGTCCGCGGGGACGACGGCGATCCCTTCGTCGCGGAGCGCCGCGACCCGCGTGCGGTCGTGCTCGACCCCCATGACCGACAGGCCGTGCACGTCGCGCAGCCGCCGGTACGTGGCGGAGCCCACCCGCCCCAGGCCGAGGACGACGGCGTCGGCCCGGCCGATGTCGACGGGCCGGTCGTCGGGGTGCAGCTTGTCGACGTCCCGGCGCGGCAGGAGCCCGGTGAGCCGGGCGGCGAGCTCCACCCCGCGCCGGTTGACGATCGCCGAGACGACGAAGCTCGCCGCGACCGCCAGGGACACGATCACCGTCCACTCCTCGTCGAGAAGGCCCGCCGTCGCGCCGAACGCGACGACGATGATGCCGAACTCCGAGAAGTTGCCGAGGGCGAGCCCGGCGAGGAACGAGGTGCGGCGACGCAGCCGCATCAGCCACAGCAGCACGGCGTAGCCGGCCGCCTGGAGGGGCAGGAGCAGGAGCAGGAGGCCGGCGAGCGCCAGGTCGACCGGGGCGGGCATCCCGTGCAGCCCGATCTGCAGGAAGAACGCGACGAGAGCGAGGTCCTTGACCGTGAGCAGGGAGCGGGAGAGCTCGGTGGCCCGCGGGTGCCCGGCGAGCAGCGCACCCATGACGAGCGCTCCCAGGTCGCCCGACAGCCCGACCGCATCGAACAGCCAGAAGCCGGGCACGAGGGCGACGAACGCGCCGAACAGCGCCTGCAGCTCGCCGTGCCCGGCCCGGTCCCAGACCCGGCGCAGCACCCAGGCGCCGGGGATCAGGCCGACGACGGCGAGCGCCCACGGGCTGGGCGGCTCCCCCGTCGAGACGGCGAGGAACGCCACCGCGACGACGTCCTGGACCACGAGCACGCCGACGGCGATGCGCCCGTACAGCGCCGTCGTGTCGGAACGGTCCTCGAGCACCTTGACGACGAAGACCGTCGAGGAGAACGACAGCGCCAGCCCGACGAGCGCCAGGGAGCCGAGCGACTCGTCGGCGAGCAGCCGGATCCCGGCGACGGCGAGCAGGCCGAGGAACCCGACCGCGACGGCGACGCTCAGCACCAGGTGCGCCACGGTCGTGAGCCAGATCTCCGGGCGCAGCAGCGAGCGGACGTCGAGCTTCAGCCCGATCGCGAACAGCAGGAGCGCCACGCCCAGCTCGGCGACGGTCTCCAGGCCGGGCAGCTCCGGGGCTCCGGCCGCCCCGAGCGCGAACCCGGCGGCGAGGAAGCCGACCAGCGGCGGCAGCCGCAGGAGCGTCGCCGCCAGACCGCCCACCAGCGCCGCGGCGAGGTACAGCACGGCCGTGGCCATCTGCGCTCCTGACCTTCTCCGGTCCCGACCGACGCGGGTTCCCCGACGTCGTGGCGCCGATCCTACGAGCGCAGGGTGCCCGGCGCCCTATGCCGCGCGCACGGCCCCGGCCAGCGCGGGTGCGAGCTCGCCCACCGGCGCGACCGCCGTCGTCCCGAGCCCGAGCCAGCCCGCGAGCACGGCCAGCTCGGCGCCCAGCGCCGCCGCGGTGTCGGGGCCGGCGTGAGCGGTGGGGTGCACCGCCTGGACGCGCAGGACGCCCGCCTGCCGGTCGGCCTTGAGGTCGACGAACGCCGTGATCGCGTCGCCCTCGAGGAACGGCAGCACGTAGTACCCGAGCACCCGCTGCGGAGCGGGCACGTAGATCTCGATCCGGTAGAACACGTCGAAGAGCGCCTCGAGCCGCCGCCGCTCCCACACGAGCGGGTCGAACGGGCTGAGCAGGGTGCGCGCCTGTGCCCGGCGAGGCACGCGCGCGTCCCGGTGCCGGTAGGTGGGCTCGTCCCAGCCGCGCACCTCGACCGGCACGAGGACGCCGTCCTCGACCAGCTCGTCCCGGGCCCGGCGCACGGCCGGGCCGCGCAGGCGGAAGTAGTCGGCGAAGCAGCGGACCGTGCCCACGCCGTGAGCCCGCGCGCCGAGCTCCAGCAGCCGCCGCACCGCCTCGTCCGCAGGCACCGGTCCCGCCGCGCGGACCGCGGGCGGCAGCACGCGCTCCGGCAGGTCGTAGCAGCGCTCGAACGCGGTGTTGCGTCGCGCGGCCATCACCTCGCCGGTGAAGAACAGGAACTCGAGGCACCGCTTGGCCATCGTCCAGTTCCAGCCCCACTCCTCGCGGGAGCGCGGGCCGGACCGCCCCGTGGCGACCAGCTCGTCGTGGATCTCGCGGGCTGTCACCGGCCCCCGCTCGGCGACCAGCTGCCGCACCAGGTCCATCTCGGCGGCGTGGGCCAGCGGCGCCCCGGCGATGGTGCCCCAGGCCTCGTCGAGATAGTTGCGCCGCCGCCACTCGAGCAGCGGGTACGTCGTGGCCGGCACGAACGAGGCCACGTGCGCCCACGTCTCCACGATCCTGCGCGGCGCACGCCCCGCCGCCCGGTCCAGCAGCCCGACGTCGTACGGCCCGAGCCGCGAGTACAGCGGCATCAGGTGCGCCCGCGCCAGCACGTTCACGGAGTCGATCTGCAGCAGGTTCAGCTGCTCCACGGTCGCCATCGCCCGGCGCATCGTCACGCCGCCGTCGCCGCCGGGAGCAGCACCGGCCTGCCCGGGCCGGGCGCGGTGCAGCCCCTGGGCCCCGAGGGCGACGCGACGGGCCTGCGCGAGCGAGAGGGAGTCCACCCCACCATCCTGCCGACGGCCACCGACAGGGGCGAGGACGAGCCCTGGGGTTTCGACAGGCTCAACCAGCGAGGAGGGTTCCGACAGGCTCGACCACCGGGGGCCGCGAGCGGACAGACGAGAGCCGGTCGAGGCCTTCGTCGCGGGGACGTATCCCTCCCGAAGTGGAGGGCGCCCTGGCGCCCGTGAACGCGTCCCCGCGACGAAGGCCTCGACCGGCTCGCCCGCACCGTGGTCCCGACAAGCTCGACCGACGGACGGGTTCAGATCACGTCAGCTCGGTCACCGGCTCCACGCCACCGACGGTCGAGTCCAGCTCGATGACGCCGTACGTCCACCCCCGGCGGCGGTACACCGCGGACGGACGGGCCGTCTCCTTCGAGATGAAGAGGAAGAAGTCGTGCCCCACCATCTCCATCTGGTAGACGGCGTCGTCGACGGTCATCGGCTCTGCGTGGTGCAGCTTGCGCCGGATCACCACCGGGGAGTCGCCGAGCTGCTCCTCGACGGCGTCACCGGGCTCGGCGAGCGCGACGGGTGCGGTCGGCTGAGCCGCGGTCTCGGTGGCCGCGACCTCGTCGTAGGGGCGGACGTCCACGGACGGGAGGACGCCGTTGGCACGGCGGCGGTGGTCCTTGCGGCGGTCGCGCGATCGGCGCAACCGTTCGGTGAGCTTGTCCAACGCGATGTCGAGGGCACCGAACCGGTCGTCCGCCGCGGCCTCCGCGCGGATCACGGGCCCCTTGTCGTGCACGGTGAGCTCGACCCGCTCTCGGACCTCGGAGAGCCGCGGGTTGTTCTCGCGCGTCACTTCCACGTCCACCCGGCGAGCGGCCGGTGCGAGCTGGGTGACCTTGCTCAGCTTGTCCTCCACGTGCCGGCGGAACCTGTCCGCCACCTCCGTGTGCCTGCCGACGACGACGATCTCCATCGTGTTGCTCCACTTCGTCGTGAGGCCGCCCACTGCTCGAGCGACCCGAGTTGTCTGTCTGGGCACCCCGTCCGGGGCACCGTGCTCGGCACCACCTCCCGGGTCGCCGGACGTCCGTCCGGACCGCTCGTGGGTCGCACGGGCGAGCGTCCCGGACCGAGGTCTCGGGGGCGGTTCGCCCGCGTGGGACCCTCAGGCTAACCCCCTCCCGTGCGCCAGGTACACCGGGGGCGCGAGGAGGTTCCTCACGTCTTTCGTGACGGCCCCCGGAGGTGGGGTCGCGGCCAGCACGAGGGCCCCGAGGACGTCCGCCCCGACGTCCTCGAGGGCGCGTTCCGCGGCTGCGAGCGTGGAGCCGGTGGTGACCACGTCGTCGACGAGCAGGACGGCGGGACGGGCCCCGCCGGCGCGGGCGAGCGCCCGGTCGCGCGTGGCCACGGACCCGGTGAGGTTGCGCGCGCGGGCGCGAGCGCCGAGCCCTACCTGGTCGCGCCCGCGGCCGCGCCGGGTCAGCGCCGGGACGACCGTCGCGGCGAGCCCGGCGTCGCGCAGCCCGTCCGCGGCGGCACGGGCGAGGACGCGCACGTGGTCGCGTCCGCGGGCGCGCCGGGACGCCGCCGTGGAGGGTGCGCCGACGACGAGCAGGGGCCGCCCGGCGACGGCGCGCGCCGCGGTCGCGGCGACGGCGCGTGCCGCGGTCCGCACCGGGGGTCCGACGAGCCGGTCGAGGTCGGTGCGTCCACGGTCCTTCCAGGCCACGACGACCTCCCGCACCGGCCCGCCGTATGCCGCGAGCGCCCAGACCGGCAGCACGGGGACGCCGTCGAGCCGGTCCAGGCGCGGGGCCGCCGCCTCGACGCGGGCCGGCGGCCCGACGAGCAGCGCCTCGCAGGTGGGGCACCAGGGCACGTCGAGCGCGCCGCAGCCGGGGCACGACACCGGCACGACGAGGCGGCCGAGCTCGCGGAGCCACCGCACGGGCGGCGCGGTCGTCGTCGGGGGCATGTCTGCAGCGTGCCGCGCCTGCGGGACGCGGCGGGCGTGCTCGCCGCGTCCCGGGGACGACGGCGGCCTGGGGGCAGCGTCGGGCCGTCGTCGCCGCGCGGCGGTGTCGGTGTCGGTGTCGGTGTCGGTGTCGGTGTCGGCGTCGTCGGCCGGGCCGTCAGCCCGGGTAGGCGACCAGGTCGACGTCGTCGGACACCATCGACCACAGCGCGGAGCTCTGCCGCGAGTACAGGGTGCCGCCGCTGTCGATGGCGAGCATGGCCCCCGTACCGACGGACGCCGTCACGGAGCGCGGCTCCGGGACGCCGGGCTGCGCCCGGGACAGCCCGCCCTGGCCTGAGAGCCCACCGACGCCGGTGAGGAAGACCGCGTCGTCGCCGTCGGCCTCCTGGCCGATCAGGGCGAGCGCCGCCTCGTCCTGCCACACCGCCTGCGTCACCTGGCGCACGGAGGCGCCGACCTGCACGGGCGCCGAGAGTCCGGTCGGGACGTTCTCGGCGTCGCGGACCACGCCTGCCACGTGCACCAGACGACCGCTGGGGCCGGAGCTGACGATCGCGACGCGGGCGCCCTCCGGCGACACGTGCACCGACCGGATGGTCCGCGACGACAGCCAGTCGACGTCCAGCGTCCGCACCGCGCCCGACGGCATCGCCACGAGGAGGTCCGCGCCCTGCGCGCTCCACACGGCGCTGAACCGGTCGACGGAGGGCGGCGCGAGCTTCGCGCCGGACAGCAGCACGTCGGGCGCGTCGTCGCCGGTGACGCGGACGATGCGCTCCGCGCCGTCGCGCACCACGACCGGCTCGTCGCCGGGGCCGGCGGCGAGGGCCGTCGGGTCGAGGCCGTCGAGCGCGACGGGCTCGTCCGGCTCGCGCAGCTCCCGCCCGACGACACGCACGAGCGTGCCGTCGGAGACGGCGAGCGCCTCCCCCGACGTCCGGGGCGTGGAGATCGAGTCGGCCGCGCGGGTCGTGAGCGGCGTGTTCTGGTCGGAGAGGACGACGGTGCGCCCTTCGCCCTCGGCGAGCGACGCCTGCAGCTGCGCGGTCGCGAGCGCCCGCTGGTCGGCGCTGGCCTGCGAGATCGTGGACGTGAGGCTCACGTCGATGGTGCCGTCGTCGGTCACCGTCACCGCGTCGATGGCGAGCGACGTGCCCTCGGGGATGACCGTCGTCGTCGAGTCCTGCAACCACTCGGGCGGGCCGGCGAGGATCTCGCTGGTCGCGTCGGTGCGCCAGGTCTGGCGCGGGAACCACCGCATGTCGGGCACCCACCAGGCGAGGTCGGGCGTCGGGAAGTAGAGGGTCGTCGGGTGGAACGCCTGGCCGAAGAACGCGGCCGGGAGCATGAGACCGTCCTCGAGCTGGGAGATGCGCCACTCCCCGCCCGCACCGCGCGACAGACCGAAGGACACCACGAACTCGTTGGTCCGCGCCTCTTCGGTGTACATCCCGCGGTCGTCGAGCGTCGCGACCACGCGCACGGTCGCGTCGACGGTCGTCTCCGTCGCGTCCGCGGGGACGTCGGCGAGGTCCAGCTCGGGGTCCTCCTCCAGCACGAGCACGCGCGCGTACCGGTCCCAGCCCTCCCACGCCTCGTCCGTGACGTACTCCTGCGCGACGGCGAACGACGAGCTCGACGTGGGGCCGAGCTGCGCCACGCTGAGGAAGCCCTGCACCACCTGGTCCGGGCTGGCGCCGGCCGCCGGTCCGGACGCGATGTAGCCGATCTCGCTGATGTTCTCCAGCTCGGTGTCGCCGTCGCGCACCGGCCCGTTCGTGGGGATGCGCGCGCACGCGACGGTCACCGCGAGCACGGTCAGGACGGTGACGAGGGCGGCGGGCAGGCCGCCGGCCCGGCGGCGCGGGCGGCGCACCTGCCCGGGGGCGCGGGACGTCGTCATCGGACCTCCTCCTCGGCGTCCGGCCGGCCGGACGGGACGGGTGCGTGGGCGATGTCCACGCCGTCGGCGTCCACGACCCCGAGCTCGGGGATGGCGGTGGGGGTGGGGCCGGTCGGCGGGTTCACGACCGGCAGCTGACCGGTGGGCGGGGCCGTGACCCCGGTCGACGGGCCCTCGAGCGGCAGGGGCGAGCCCTGCAGGCGGATCCCGGCGCGCCGCGGCAGCGTGAGCCGGAAGCTCGCGCCCTCCCCGAGCCGCCCCCACGCCTCGAGGCGGCCCGCGTGCAGGCGCGCGTCCTCGAGGGAGATCGCGAGGCCCAGCCCGGTGCCTCCGGTGGTGCGGGCGCGGGCGGGGTCCGCGCGCCAGAAGCGGTGGAAGACGCGGTCGATGTCCTCGGGCGCGAGCCCCACGCCGTGGTCGCGCACGACGACGGCGACCGCGTCGGCGTCGACCCCGACGGTGACCTCGACCGGCTTGCCCTCGGCGTGCTCGACGGCGTTCACCACGAGGTTGCGCACGATCCGCTCGACGCGCCGCGGGTCGACGTCCGCCGTCGCGGGCTCGTCGGGGAGCGTCACCGAGAGGAAGACGTGCTTGGACTCGGCGAGCGGCATCGAGGTGTCCGCCACGGCCGCGACGACGTCGCGCAGGTCGCGCTGCTCGACGTCGAGCACGGCCGCGCCGGCGTCGAACCGGCTGATCTCGAGCAGGTCGGTGAGCAGGATCTCGAAGCGGTCGAGCTGCGTGTACAGCAGCTCGGCGGAGCGGCGGGCGGCGGGGTCGAGCTCGTCGCGGGAGGCGTGGATGACCTCGCCCGCCATCCGGATCGTCGTCAGCGGCGTGCGCAGCTCGTGCGAGACGTCGGAGACGAAGCGGCGCTGCGCGGCGGAGAGCTCCTCCATGCGCGCGATCTGGTCCTCGAGGTTCCCGGCCATCTCGTTGAACGTGCGGGTGAGGGTGGCCATCTCGTCCTGGCCCTTGGCGTCCGGGAGCCGCTCGTCCAGGTGGCCGTCGGCGAGCCGCGACGCGACCGTAGCGGCGCGGCGCACGGGCGCGACGGTCTGCCGGGTCACGACCCACGTGAGCGCGCCGAGCAGCGCGAGGATCGCGAGCGCGCCGAGCGAGAGGGTGCGCTGCACGAACGACAGCGTCTCCTGCTCGGCCTGCAGGGAGTAGATCGCGTACAGCTCGTACGTGCCGATGGACGGCACCTCGACCGTCGTCCCGACGATCACGCCCGGCTCCGGCACCTCGGTGTCGGTGAACTCGGCGGGGATCTGCACGGACTGCAGCACCTGGCCGTCCGACGCGCGGGTCGCCTCGCGCAGGTCCTCGCCGATGATGGCCTTGAGCTCCGGCTGGGTGCCCGTGTCGGCGAGCCGCTGCGGCTGGTCGGGGGTGCTGAGGAGCAGGAAGTCCTGCGCGCTGGACGCGCCCGCCGCGAGGGTGCGCACCATCTGCGTCAGGAGGAGCTGCACGTCGGAGGCCGACGTCGCGGGCGAGGTGTCGAAGGCGCTGCGGACCTGCTCGGTCATCGAGGCGTTCTCGCGCTCGATGCGGTCCACGCGCTGCTCGTACAGCCCGTCGCGGATCGAGACCGACAGGTAGAGGCCGAGCAGCGCGACCGCGACGACGCCGAGCGCGAGCGCCGAGGTCACGACCCGCAGCTGCAGGGACGACCGCCACCGCCGGACGAGGTACCGGGTCCGCGAGACCGTCCAGGCGCGCCACCGCCGCCACGTCCGGCGGACGCGGCGCGCGGCGGGCTCAGCGCGGGGCACCGGCCTTGTAGCCCACGCCGCGCACGGTCAGCACGACCGTCGGGTTCTCGGGGTCGCGCTCCACCTTGGAGCGCAGGCGCTGCACGTGCACGTTGACCAGGCGGGTGTCGGCGCTGTGCCGGTAGCCCCAGACCTTCTCGAGCAGCACCTCGCGCGTGAACACCTGCCAGGGCTTGCGGGCCAGCGCCACGAGCAGGTCGAACTCCAGCGGGGTGAGGCTGATGCGCTCGCCGTCGCGCACCACGTTGTGGCCGGTGACGTCGATCTCGACGTCGCCGATGCGCAGCCGCTCGGGGCCGGGGTCGTCGTTGCGGCGCAGCCGGGTGCGGATGCGGGCGACGAGCTCCTTGGGCTTGAACGGCTTCGTCACGTAGTCGTCGGCGCCGGACTCGAGGCCGAGCACGACGTCGACCGTGTCGGTCTTGGCGGTGAGCATGATGATCGGGACGCCGGACTCGGCGCGGATCTCGCGGGCGACCTCGATGCCGTCCTTGCCGGGCAGCATGAGGTCGAGCAGGACGAGGTCGGGCTGCTCGTCGCGGAAGGCGACGAGGGCTCCGTCGCCGTCGGCGCAGAACGTCGGCTCGAACCCCTCGGACTTCAGGACGATACCGATCATCTCGGACAGCGCAGTGTCGTCGTCGACCACCAGGACACGGGACTTCATGCACCCATTCTGCCAGGCACGGCGCAAGGTCCGGTGGAAAGCCGCATGAGCGAGCGGGCGCGCCGTACTAGGGTCGGGGCGACCGGCGTCACACCCGGTCCTCCAGCACTCCACCAGCACAGCCCCGACAGTCCCGTCCGCCGACGCCGCGTCGGCACGACCCGACCGCCCTGCAGCCCGGGAGGCCGCGATGAGCACGCCCGACCAGCCCCAGCCGCCCTCCGGCTGGGGCGACGCCCCCGAGCCGCCCCGCTACGGCCAGCGCGCGCCCGAGGGCGCCCCGCAGCCGCCCGCCTACGGGCAGGGCGGGCAGCAGTACGGGCAGGGCCAGTACGGCCAGCAGTACGGGCAGGGCCAGTACGGGCAGCAGTACGGGCAGGCTCAGTACGGGCAGCAGTACGGCCCGCGGCCGCCGAGCGCCCCGGCGGCGACGAAGCCCGGCATCGTGCCGCTGCGCCCGCTGTCGCTCGGCGAGATCTACGACGGCGCGTTCACCGCGATCCGCCACAACCCGAAGGTGATGCTCGGCGCCGCCACGCTCGTGATCCTCGTGGCGACCGTCCTCGGCGTGCTGATCGCGCAGCTCATCGTGCCGACGTTCTCGTCGTCGTTCTCGTCGCTGACCGAGGCCGACCCGGAGCTCGCCGAGCTCGGGTTCGACAACCTCGTCGCGCAGTCCCTCGCGTCGTCCCTCGGCATGAGCGTGACCCTGCTGCTCGCCCAGCCCGTGGTGGAGGGCATCCTCACCGTCTCGGTGAGCCAGTCGGTCATCGGCCGCAAGCTGAGCCTCGGCGAGGTCTGGGAGCGGCTGCGCGGGCGCGTCGGCCGCCTCATCGGCTGGGCCCTGCTGCGCTCGCTCGCCGGCGCCGTCGGGACGTTCGTCTGGTTCTTCGTCCTGGTCCTGCTCGTCGCCCTCGTGAGCGAGCAGTCCACCGGGGCCGCCATCGGCCTCGGGCTCCTGCTCGGCGCCGGGTTCGTCGTCCTCCTCGTGTGGCTGGGGGTGCGGCTCGGGCTCGTCGCGCCCGCGCTGGCGCTGGAGGGTCAGGGCCTGGGGAGCACGATCGCGCGCGCCTGGCGGCTGACGCGCGGGTCCTTCTGGCGCCTGTTCGGCATCTACCTGCTCGCGATGATCATCGTGAGCGCCGCCGCGTACATCATCACGATCCCCCTCAGCTTCGTCGCCGGCATGATCGGCGGCACCGGCGGGAGCACGGAGGCGTTCACCACGGCCACGGTCGTCGCGACCGTGCTGTCGTCGGTCATCTCGGCCGCGATCACCACGATCTTCGTGGCCTCGGTCGTCGCGCTGCTCTACATCGACGTGCGGATGCGCCGCGAGGGCCTGGACGTGCAGCTCGCCGCCGCGGCGCAGGCGTCCGACGGCGGGCGGCCGGGTGGCGAGCCCGGCGCCCGGCCCGGTCCGCCGCCCGGCATGCTCGCGTGAGCGGCGCGTCGGCGGTGGTGCACGGGGTCGTGACGACCCTGGTGGCCCACGTGCCCGCCGGCGTGCCCGTGGACCCCGACCGGGAGACGGCGCACCGCTGGCTCCTGGAGGAGCTGTCGCGACCTGAGTACTCCACGGAGCCGTCGCTCCTGGAGCGCCTGCTCACCTGGCTCGGCGACCTGTTCGACGGCCTGACCCTCGGCGAGGGGCGGTTCCCGCTCGCGTTCGTGGTCGTCGTGGTCCTGGTGCTCGTCGCCGCGCTCGCCTGGTGGGTGGCCGGTCCCGTGCGCCTCGCGCGCCGCCGGCGCCGCTCCGTCGTCGTGCTCGACGGCGACGAGCGCACCGCGGCCGAGCTGCGGGCGTCCGCCGACGCCGCGGCGGCCCGCGGCGACTGGTCCGGGGCCGTGCTGGACCGCTTCCGCGCGCTCGTGCGCTCCCTGGAGGAGCGCGTGGTGCTGGACGACCGCCCGGGCCGGACGGCGCAGGAGGCCGCGCACGACGCCGCCGCCCGGCTGCCCGCCGTCGCCGCCGAGCTGCACGACGCGGCCCGTCTGTTCGACGACGTCTGTTACGGCACGCTCCCCGCCGGACCGGACGACGACCGGCGCCTGCGCGACCTCGACGAGCGGGTGCGCGGGCTGCGGCCCGAGCCCCTCGCGGTCGCCGCGCCCGGCGGGGTGGGGGCGCCGTGACGGCTCCGACGCAGACCACGCCGGGCCCGACCCAGCGCCGGTCCCAGGGCACGGTCCAGGGCACGGTCCAGGCCGCGACGGCGGGTGCCGGCTCGCCGGACGCCGTGCTCTCGCCGGTCGTGACGGGTGACGGCACCACCGGCCGCGGCCGCACCGCCGACCGCTGGCGCCGGGCCCGCTGGACGCTGCTGGTGCTCGGGGTGCTCGCGCTCGTGGTGGCCGTGCTCGCCGTGCAGCGCCCGGTCACCTCCGCCACCCCGTACGCCCCCGACAACGCGCAGCCGAACGGCGCCCGCGCCGTCGCGCAAGTGCTGGGGCGGCAAGGGGTCGAGGTCCGCCACGTCACCCGCGTCGCGGACGCCGTCGCGGCGGCCGGCGCGGGCACCACGCTGCTCGTGACGCCCGGGAGCCTGCTGCTGCCCGAGCAGGTCGATGCCCTGGCGGGCGTCGACGCGGACCTGGTGCTGCTCGGCGCCGACGACGAGCTGGTGCGCGCGGCCACCGACGGCTCCGTGAGCCGCACGCCCGGGGTCGCAGCCCCGGCATTCGCCGTCGAGCCGTCGTGCGACCTGCCGCTCGCCACGCGCGCCGGCGCGCTGGCTCTCGCGCCGGGCCTGCGGGCCGAGCCCGGGTCCACCGACGTGACGCTGTGCTGGCCGGTCGACGGGTCGGCGGCGCTGGCGCGCGTCGAGCTGCCCGGGTCCGCGGGCGGACGGTTCGTGACCGCTGTCGACGACCCGTCCTTCGTCACCAACGGCACCGTGCTGGACGACGGCGACGCGGCACTCGCGCTCGGCCTGCTCGGCGCGCAGGAGACGCTCGTGTGGCTGGTGCCCGACCCGCTCGACACGAGCTCGACCGGCGAGGCCGGCGCGCCGTCCGCCGGCGCCGGGATCCTGCCGCCCTGGGCGGGCGTCGTCGGTCTCTGGGCGCTGCTGGTCGTGCTCGTCGCCGCCGTGTGGCGGGGGCGCCGGCTGGGCCCGCTGGTCGCGGAGGAGCTGCCCGTCGTGGTGCGCGCCGCCGAGACCACCCGCGGCCGCGGCCGCCTCTACCGGCGGGCCAGGTCCCGTGGCCACGCCGCCGCGGGTCTGCGCGCCGCCACCGCCGAGACCGTCGCGCGCCGCCTGGGCGTGCCCCGGTCCGCCGACGCCACGGCGCTCACCGACGCCGTCGCCCGCGCCAGCGGCCGGTCCGACCACGACGTGGCCGACCTCCTGTACGGCCCACCACCCCACGACGACGACGCGCTCACCGAGCTCGCGCGTCGGCTCGACACCCTGGAGAGCGAGGTCCACCGATCGTGACGACCCCCGACGAGAACCCGCAGGGCACACCGCCCGCGGCCCCTGTCGAGACCACTGCGTCGACCACCACGTCGACCACCGCGTCGACCCCCACCCCGGGCGACCCCGCGCCCCCGCAGGCGCCCCCGGCCCCGGAGCCCGCCGCCGGCTCCCCCTCTCGCGAGCTGCGCGGCGCGCTCGCCGGGGTGCGCAGCGAGGTCGGCAAGGCGGTCGTGGGCCAGGACTCCGCGGTGACGAGCCTGCTCATCGCGCTGCTCTGCTCCGGCCACGTGCTGCTCGAGGGCGTGCCCGGGGTCGCGAAGACGCTGCTGGTGCGGGCGCTCGGCGCGTCGCTCGACCTGTCGACGAAGCGCGTGCAGTTCACGCCCGACCTCATGCCCGGCGACGTCACCGGCTCCCTGGTCTACGACGCGCGCACGGCCGAGTTCTCGTTCCGCGAGGGGCCGGTCTTCACGAACCTGCTGCTCGCGGACGAGATCAACCGCACGCCCCCGAAGACGCAGGCGTCCCTGCTCGAGGCGATGGAGGAGCGGCAGGTGTCCGTCGACGGCACGCCGCGCCCCCTGCCGGACCCGTTCGTCGTCATCGCCACGCAGAACCCGGTGGAGCACGAGGGCACGTACCCGCTGCCGGAGGCGCAGCTCGACCGCTTCCTGCTCAAGGTGGTGCTCCCCGTCCCGGAGCGCGAGCAGGAGATCGAGGTCCTGGCCCGGCACGCCGCCGGGTTCGACCCGCGCGACCTGGGCGCCGCGGGCGTCCGGGCGGTCGCGGGCACCGAGCAGCTCGCCGCCGCGCGCGCCGAGGTGCGGCAGGTCCAGGTGGCGCCCGAGGTGCTCGGCTACGCCGTGGACCTGTGCCGCGCCACCCGCCGCTCCCCCTCGCTCTCGCTCGGCGTATCGCCGCGTGGCGCGACCGCGCTGCTCGCGACGTCGCGCGCCTGGGCCTGGCTGTCCGGGCGCTCGTACGTGACGCCCGACGACGTGAAGGCGCTCGCGCACCCGACGCTGCGGCACCGCGTCCAGCTGCGGCCCGAGGCGGAGCTCGAGGGCGTCACGGCCGAGAGCGTGCTGACGACCGTGCTCGCGACCGTCCCCGTCCCGCGCTGACCGGCACCCGGACATGGCGCTGACGTGGCGCGCCGTCGTGCTGGCGGCGCTCGGGGTGATCCCGGTGGTCCTGTTCCCCGTGCCGGGGACGGTCGTGGTGTGGGGGCTGGTCGTGGCGGCCGTGTGCGCCGTCGACGTCGCCCTCGCCGCGTCCCCGCGCGCGGTCGCGCTCCAGCGCCGGACGCCCCGCTCGGTGCGGCTGGGCACCACGGCCCGCTCGGAGCTGGTGGTCACCAACACCGCACGGCGCCGGCTGCGCGCCGTCGTGCGCGACGCCTGGCCGCCGTCGCTCGTGCCGGACGCGAGCGTGCGCACGGACGGCGCGGGGGCCGGCGAGCCGCTGGTGGCCCGCTCCGCACGGCACGACGTCGACCTGCCGCCCGGCGAGTCCGCGCGCGTGCGCACCCCGCTGCGGCCGACCCGGCGCGGCGACCGCGTCGCCGGGCCCGTGACGGTCCGTTCGTACGGGCCACTGCGCGTCGCCGCCCGCCAGGCGTCGATCCCGGTGCCGGCCCGGCTGCGCGTGCTCCCCGAGTTCGCCAGCCGGAGGCACCTGCCGTCGCGGCTCGCGCGGCTGCGCGAGATGGACGGGCGGGCCGCCGTGCAGGTGCGTGGCGAGGGCACCGAGTTCGACTCGCTGCGCGAGTACGTGGTGGGCGACGACGTGCGCTCGATCGACTGGCGCGCCACCGCCCGTCGCGGCGACGTCGTCGTACGCACGTGGCGGCCCGAGCGCGACCGGCGCGTGGTGATCGTGCTCGACACCGGCCGCACGTCCGCCGCGCGGATCGGCACCGCCGCCGCGAGCGACACCGAGCAGGCGCCCGAGGGCGCCGCCGACGCGCCGTCGTCGCTCGGCGGCACCCGGCTGGAGGCCGGCATCGAGGCTGCCCTGCTGCTCGGTGCGCTCGCCGACCGCGCCGGCGACCGCGTCCAGGTGCTGGCGTACGACCGGGCGCTGCGCGCGCGGGTCGCGGGCGCGTCGGGCCCGCGGCTGCTGCCCGCGCTGGCGGAGTCCCTGTCGACCGTCGAGCCCGCCCTGCTGGAGACCGACTGGCCCGGCCTCGTCGGGCAGGTGCGCCAGCGGGTCTCGCAGCGCTCGCTCGTCGTGCTGCTGACGTCGCTCGACCCGGCGGCCGTCGAGACGGGTCTGCTGCCGGTGATCGACCGGCTCTCCGGCACCCACCAGGTGGTCGTCGCCGCCGTCGCCGACGCGGACGCCGCCCGGCTGCGCTCCGACCGGTCGTCCGTAGCCGCGGTCTACGACGCCGCCGCGGCCGCGCGCGCCGACCTCGAGCGTGCCGCCGTCCAGGCCGTGCTGCGCCAGCACGGCGCCGAGGTCGTCGAGGCGCTCCCGGACGACCTCGCGCCCCGGCTCGCCGACACCTACCTCGCGCTCAAGGCCGCCGGCCGGCTCTGACCCGACCGGTGCCGGGCGGGCGGCCGTCAGCCGACCGTGGGCACGACCTCGCCGGCGCGGTCGGCGTCCAGGTCGCCGGTGAGCCCGGCCGCCGTGGCACGGCGGCCCAGCACGACGACGTAGACCCAGAAACCCGCGAGCGCGATCGCGCCGATGACGATCTTGAGCCACCAGGGCAACGTCGAGCCCGTCACGTACCCCTCGATCAGCCCGGACACCGCGAGCGCGCCCGCGAGCCCGATCGCGACGGTGACGAGCGCACGACCCTCCTGCGCCAGCGCGACGGTGCGCGGCCGCGGGCCGGGCGACACGGCCGTCCAGAAGAGCTTGAGGCCCGCGGCGCCGGCGACGAACACCGCGGTGAGCTCGAGCAGCCCGTGCGGCGCGATGAGCTGCAGGAAGACGTCCAGCTCGTCGTAGGCCGCCATCATGCCGCCGGTGGCGCCCACCCCCACCGCGTTCTGGACCAGCACGAAGGCCGGCCAGACCCCGGTGATGCCGAGGCCCACGCACTGCGCGGCGATCCACGCGTTGTTCGTCCAGACCATGGCGGCGAAGGACGCCCCCGGGTCGTAGTACGACGCGAACGCCTCGTTCACGTACGCCTCGCGCTCGGCGGGCGTGCCCATCTGCGCCAGCACGTCCGGGTCCGTGGCGACGCGGTACCCGGCGACCACGGCGAGCGCGAGGCACACCACGACGACGCCGAGCGTCCACCAGCGCACCCGGTACAGCGCCGCGGGCACCGTCACCGCCACGAACCGGACGACGTCGGCCCAGGCCGGCTCGTGCGTGCCCGTGACGCGCACCCGGGCGCGGCTCAGGAGGTCCGAGAGCCGGGTGACGAGCACGGGGTCGGGCGCGGCCGACCGCACCGTGGACAGATGCGTCGCGACCGCCTGGTAGAGCCGCACCAGCTCGTCGGCCTCCGCGCCGTCGAGCCGCCGCTTGCGGGTGAGGACGCGCAGGCGCTCCCACTGCGGGCTGTGCACGGCGGTGAAGGCGTCGAGGTCCACGGCCGCTAGCCTTCCACACGGGAGACGTCGCACGAGCGGGGGATGCACATGTCAGTCGGGATCCACGACGGGATCGTCATCGGCGAGGGCGTGGTGCTCGACGCGCGGCCGGCGTCGTTCGTCAGCCGCGCGCTCGCGGCGCTGCTCGACCTCGCGGCGCTCGCGATCGTCGGGATCGCGCTGCTGATCGTGGTCGCCCTGCAGGACGTGTCGATCGACGAGCAGTGGGCCCGGGTGGCCGGCGTCGTGGTGGCGGTGCTCGTGATGGTCGTGGTGCCGACGACGGTCGAGACGCTGAGCCGTGGCCGCTCGCTGGGCAAGCTGATCACCGGCCTGCGCGTGGTGCGCGACGACGGCGGCCCGGTGCGCTTCCGCCATGCCTTCGTGCGGGCGCTGGTGGGCATCGGCGAGCTGTGGCTGACGGTCGGCAGCGTGGCGCTGGTCGCGTCGCTGTCCAACTCCCGCGGCAAGCGGCTCGGCGACCTGCTGGCCGGCACCTACGTCATCCGCGTGCGGGGCGGGCGCGCCCGCACCGTCCCGCTCGCCATGCCGCCGGAGCTGGCCGCCTGGGCCCGCACGGCCGACATCCGGCGGCTGCCCGACGGGCTCGCCCTCGCGGCCCGGCAGCTCCTCGACCGCGCGCCCCGCCTCGCGCCGGCGTCGCGCGCGGGCCTCGCCGACGACCTCGCCGGGCGCGTCGAGCCGTTCGTCGCCCCCGGTCCGCCGCCCGGTACGCCGCCCGAGGCGTTCCTGCACGCCGTCCTGCACGAGCGCCGCGAGCGGGAGCTGGAGCGCGGGACGGCCGAGCAGGAGCGGGCCGAGGCCCGCGCCGCCACCCTGCACCGCCTGCCCTACGCCGTCCCCGACCCGCCCCGCTGACCCCGCCCGCTCACGGCGTCCCGGCGGCGGTCCTCGAAGCGGCCGAAGACGCGCACCAGGCCGAGCAGCACCAGCAGGTACGCCGCGAACCACACCGGGCGGGACGCCCACCAGTCCGCGCCCCACGCGACCGGCAGCTCCTGCCCGAGCCCGAGGAGCGCGACCCCGACGACGGCGAACATCGCGGTGAGGTGCCACAGGTAGACGGTCATCGACCGGCGGGCCAGCGCGCCGACGGCCCGCGCGCCCGCCCCGGTCGCGGCGCGCCGCACGAGCGCGGCGCGGAACAGGAGCACCAGGCAGACCTGCGCGACGGCGTGCGCGACGACGGGCGCCGTGGGCGGGCCGAGGTTGGAGATCTCGTCCCCTGGCATCCCGACGAGGCTGAGCGGGTACGGCCCCGCCGCCACGAGCACGACCGTCGCGGCGACGGCCGCGAGGGCGCCGGCGGCCAGGGCCAGCCGGACACCGCGACGGGTCAGCGGTCCGGCGGCCGGGTCGGGCACCGGCCGGCGCGGGGCGCTGCGCTCGGCGGCGTAGGCGATCCCGGCCAGGAACGGCGCGGCCCACGCGAGCAGCACGTTGGCCCAGGCCAGCCCACCGGTGAGCTCGCCGGGGAGCCCGAACCGCAGCGCGTCGAGGGTCAGCGGCAGCGCCACGGCGACGACGAGGGCGCCCCACCGCCAGCGCTGCCAGGCCGCGCGGAGCAGAGGGGTGAGCGCCATGAGCACCACCCACACCCCGAGGAACCACAGCAGCTGCGGCGCCATCCGCGCCATCCGCCACACCGCGTCGTCGGGCACCCCGACGGCGAGGAGCGCGGCGACCGCGAGCGCCCACGCGCCGACGAACGCCCCGACGGGCCGGGCCGTCGCCCGCAGCCGGGCGAGGACGGTCCCGCCCCAGCCGCGACCCCCGACGGTCGTGGCGGAGCGCTGGTACCCGGCGGAGGCGCCGGCCGCGAAGAACAGCAGGGCCAAGGGCTGCAGCCAGGTGACGAGCCAGCCGGCGCCGTGGCCGAGCGCGTTGCCGACGAGGAGCGTCCGCCCGTCCCACGTGGCCTCCGCCATCAGCCAGTGCAGCAGCACCACCCCGAGGGTGCCGAGCGCCCGGACGACGTCGACGAACGGGTCCCGCGCCCGCCGCGGCCGTGCCGCCGGGGCGACAGGACGGGGTCGTGCGAGCGGTGCGGTCGGGACCGGTGGTGCGGGGGCGTCGAGGACGGCCACGATGGCTCCTGAGGCTGGGCGACGAGGACCCTTCCAGCCTCGTGACCTGCGACGTCGTCCGACATGGGCCTGGCCCCCTCGCCGCCCGCCGTCTCCCCCGTGCCGGTCCGGGGGACATCCCCCGTCGACCTGTCAGGAGGCGCGCCGGACATACCACGCGCAGGCTCTGACAGGTCGGGGGTCAGGCGTCGACGCCCAGGTAGCGCAGGACGGCGCGCACGCGCCGGTGGTCGGCGGAGTCCTGCGGCAGGTCGAGCTTGGTGAAGATGGCGGCCACGTTCTTCTCCACCGCCCCGTACGACAGGTACAGCTGCTCGGCGATGGCGCCGTTGGAGCGGCCCTGCGCCATGAGCTCCAGGACCTCCTTCTCGCGCGGCGTCAGGCGGCCGACGCCGTCCTCCGGCGAGCGGTGCGCGCCCATGAGCTGCCGCACCACCTCCGGGTCGAGCACCGTCTCCCCCGCCGCGACCCGGCCGAGGGCGGCGACGAAGTCCCCGACGTCGGCGACGCGGTCCTTCAGCAGGTAGCCGACGCCGCGCGGGTCGCCCTCGAGCAGCCGGGACGCGTAGCGCGTCTCGACCCACTGGGAGAACACCAGCACCGGCAGGCCGGGGTGCGCGGCGCGCAGCGCCTCGGCCGCGCGCAGCCCCTCGTCGGTGTGCGACGGCGGCATGCGGATGTCGGCGACGAGCACGTCGGGCAGCGCATCGGCGGCTGCAAGGGTCGTGACCTCGCGGACGAGGGCGTCGCCGTCCGGCACCGCCGCGACGACGTCGTGCCCACGGCGCGACAGGAGGGCGACGAGCCCGTCGCGCAGGATGGCGGAGTCCTCCGCGACCACGACGCGCAGCGGGCTCGGGCCGGTCGGCGCGCCGGGCGTCATCGGCGGGACCCGGGGGCGGGCAGCGGGATCGTCACGGTGATCACCGTAGGCCCTCCCGCCGGGCTGACCACCCGGAGCGTCCCGTCGACCCCCGACAACCGGTCCGTGAGCCCCGCGAGGCCGCTGCCCCTGCCGGAGGCGTCGGGCGCGCGCACCGCCGCGCCGCCCACGCCGTCGTCGTGCACGCGCAGCACGAGCGCACGCACGGCCGCCCCGGTCGCGGCGTCCGCGATCGGCTCCACGCCCGCCACGACGTCGACCCCGGTCGCCCGGGCGTGCTTCGTCGCGTTGGCGACCAGCTCCGCGACCGCGAAGTAGGAGATGGCGGTGACGCTGGGCGGGAGGTCCGCGCCGTCCAGCCCGACGGCGTGCACCCGCACCGGCAGCGCGGCCCGCGCGGCGAGCGTCTCGAGGGCGACGGCGAGGCCGGCGTCCAGCGCGGGCGGACGGATGCCGCGGGCGAGCTCGCGCAGCTCGGCGAGCGTGTCCTTCGTGCTCGAGTGGGCGGTCTCCAGGACGGCGGCGAGCTCCGCCGTGTCGACGCCGTCGGTGCCGTCGCGCAGCAGCTCGCGCGCCTCGCCGATCTGCATGGCGACGGCGACGAGGTGCGCCTGGGTGCCGTCGTGCAGGTCGCGCTCGATGCGGCGCAGGCGCTCGTCGGCGTCCTCGACGGTGACGGCGCGGGCCCGCTCGGCGTACGCCACGCGCAGGCTGGCGCGCGTGGGGCTGAGCAGGCCCTCCGCCAGGAGCCGGAAGAGGCCGACGAACATCGACTGCACCTGCGGCCACAGGTACAGCAGGATCACGCCGACCGCGACGAGCAGGAGCTGGCGGGCCGGGGTGTCGACGAACCAGTCCGTGCCGAAGGAGGCGCCGCGGTGCATCGTGCCGTCGCCCGCCTGCTGCAGCGGCAGCCAGCGCGACCAGAACCAGTGGGTCATCCCGCCGAGCGCCACGGCGAGGAACACCGTGCTCACGACGAACGACGCGATCGCCAGCGGGAACGTCACCGCCATGTACAGCAGCGCCCGCCACGCGGTCGCGTCGCCGAGCATCCCGCCCAGGCGCCGCCAGAAGCCCTTGCGCGGGGTGCGGGGCGCCGGCTCGGCGATCTCGACGCCCAGGTAGCGGACCGCCATCCGGCGGTACGTCGAGCCCCAGCCGCGCGCGCCGAGCAGCACGCCGCCGGCGACGAACAGGCCCACGACGGTGACCGCCACCCCCGCCATGAACGAGACGGTGAAGATCGCGTACGTGAACGCGAACGGCGCCAGCAGCAGGGAGAGCCACAGGAAGCCGTAGGCACGCCAGGTCCGGCCGTCGAACGGGGCGAGGAGGAACGGCGGCGCCCCGTCCGTCGTCGCCCGCGGGGACGCCGCCGGACGCTCTGCGGGCTGCGTGGACGACGGCGAGGTCGGCGGGTTCGCGGGCGGCGGCACCGGGCCGTCGGTGGACGTCATGCTGGTCATGCTTCCAGGCTGCCGCCCCGGTCGCCGAGCCGACATCCGGCGTGCCACCCTGCGCACGGGGGCTGTCCCCCGTGCGCAGGGCGACGGGCCGTCAGTAGCGGTAGTGCTCCGGCTTGTACGGGCCCTCCACCGGCACGCCGAGGTACTCGGCCTGCTCCTTGCTCAGCTCGGTGAGCCGCACGCCGAGGGCGTCGAGGTGCAGGCGCGCGACCTTCTCGTCGAGCACCTTGGGCAGGCGGTACACCTGGCGCTCGTACTGCCGCTCCTCGGCCGGGCGGGCCATGTCGGCGAACAGCTCCAGCTGGCCGATCACCTGGTTGGCGAACGAGTTCGACATGACGAACGACGGGTGCCCGGTCGCGTTGCCCAGGTTGAGCAGGCGCCCCTCGGACAGCACGATGATCGACCGCTCGGCGCGGCCGTCGCCGGCCGGCAGCGTCCACTCGTGCACCTGCGGCTTGATCTCCGTCTTGACGACGCCCGGGACGGCCGCGAGACCGGCCATGTCGATCTCGTTGTCGAAGTGCCCGATGTTGCCGACGACGGCCTTGTCCTTGAGCCCGAGCATGTGCTCGACGCGCACCACGTCCTTGTTGCCCGTGGTGGTGATGACGAAGTCGGCCTCGCCGATCGCGTCCTCCAGGCGCGCCACCTGGAAGCCGTCCATCGCGGCCTGCAAGGCGCAGATCGGGTCCACCTCGGACACGATGACGCGGGCCCCCTGGCCGCGGAACGCCTCCGCCGCGCCCTTGCCGACGTCGCCGTAGCCGCACACGAACGCGACCTTGCCGCCGATGAGGATGTCGGTGGCGCGGTTGATGCCGTCCGGCAGCGAGTGGCGGATGCCGTACTTGTTGTCGAACTTCGACTTGGTGACCGAGTCGTTGACGTTGATCGCCGGGAAGATCAGCTCCCCCGCCTCGGCGAGGTGGTAGAGCCGGTGCACGCCCGTCGTCGTCTCCTCGGTGACGCCGCCGATGCTCTGCGCGACCGTCGTCCAGCGCAGCGGGTCGGAGTCGAGCGCCCGGCGCAGCACGCCGCGCACGACGTTCATCTCGTGCGTGTGGTCCGGCTCGCCCGGCAGCGTGTCGGGCGGCACCACGCCGGCGCGCTCGTACTGCAGGCCCAGGTGCACCAGCATCGTGGCGTCGCCGCCGTCGTCGAGGATGAGGTTGGGGCCGCCCTGGCCGTTCTCCGCGCCGGGCCACACGAGGATCTGCTCGGTGCAGTCCCAGTACTCCTCGAGGCTCTCGCCCTTCCACGCGAAGACCGGGACGCCCTGCGGGTCCTCGGGGGTCCCGTGCGGGCCGACGACGATCGCCGCGGCCGCCTCGTCCTGCGTGCTGAAGATGTTGCAGCTGGCCCAGCGCACCTCGGCGCCGAGCGCGACGAGCGTCTCGATGAGGACGGCGGTCTGGACCGTCATGTGCAGGGAGCCGGCGATGCGGGCACCCGCCAGCGGCTGCGACTCGCCGTACTCGGCGCGCAGCGCCATGAGGCCGGGCATCTCGTGCTCGGCGAGCCGGATCTGGTGCCGGCCGGCCTCCGCCAGCGCGAGCGAGCGCACCTTGTAGCGGCCGGGAGCCTCGTCGAAGCCCGTCGTGCCGGGTGCCTCAGCGGTCGTGGACATGGTCGCCCTCCTGGGGTCTGCGGTATGAGCCGTGTGCGCTGGGGGCTCCCGTCTGCGCGTGGCCTGCCGTCGGCCGTCGACGGAGCGGGCCAGCACCCAGGGTAGACCGCGGGCCGTCCCGGACGCAGCGAGGCCGGCACCCGCGGGGGTGCCGGCCCCGTCCGGAGCGGTCGTGGTGCGACGACGGCCTCGGTCAGCCGTTCTTCGACGCGCGGTAGCCCGCCTTGCGCGCGGCGGACTCGGTGGTGAAGCACTTCTCCGGGGTGGTCTGCTTGTAGTACCGCCCGCCGGGGACGTGGTAGATCCCCGACTGGTTGCCCTTGATCGGCGCCCAGCTCGGGCAGTCGTACTTGCTGACGGGCGACGTCTGCGACGGCTTCTTGCCCTGCTTGACGACGAGCGTCTGCGTCCTGGTCTTGGCCTTCGTCGCCGACCAGACCTTCGTGTGCGCCGAGGTCAGCCGGTAGGTCCTGTAGGTGACCCGCGTCGTCACCTTGTAGGTGCCGGCCTTCAGCCGCACGGACTTCTTGTTCTTGGCGATCGTCTTGCCGGACTTCTTCACCGTGAGCGTCTTGGACTTCACCGAGACCTTGCCCTGGGCGACGACGATCGGCTTGACCGTCGCCTTCTTCGCGTAGGGCGCGGTCTTGGTGCCGATCTTCTTGATCGTCACGGACGTGGCGGTCGCCGCCGATGCCGACGGCGCGGACAGGGCCGCGGGGACGACGGCGAGCGGGGCCGCCAGCAGCGTCACGGCGGTGACGAGGGCGACGAGACGGCCATGGCGGCGCGCAGGCAGGGTTGACTTCACAGAGTTCTCCAGGTCGGGGGCCCCGTTCCCGGGGCGGGGGTCCGCGATTCGACCCGCGGACGCGCCCCCTCCCCAGGCGGTGCGCCGGCGTCGCCGGACAAGTATCCCCGAGGACGCCGGCGAACCGGTCCCACCGTGGCCGACTTCACCCGCCCGGGCGGTCACCGGGTCAGGACCTGCAGCTCCCCCACCGTGATCGTCGTCGCCGGCGACGTGAAGTCGTCGGTGAGCTGCCCGGACTGGTCACCACCCGTCCAGTCCGCGACCCAGTAGGTCGTGGCGGTCACCTGGTACTCGCCCTGCCGCGTGTACGTGTGCCCGCAGTCGGGCGACTCCTTCTTGCCGTAGGAGTCCTGGTAGGGCGTCCCGGGTCCGTCGCACGTCACGGTGGTGCCGTCGCCCATGTCCCACACGACGCGGTCGACCCGGGCGTCCAGACTGACCGTCAGGCCCTGGTCCGTGGCCGACGTCTCGCGCGGCCCGACCTGGTTCGCCGTCGGGCTCCGCGCCCACATCCACGTGGGCATGCCGACCAGGCCGACCCGTCCCGGTCCGTCCTCGGGCACGATGCCGATGTCGATCGCCGTGAGGGGCAACGCGGCGAACGCCCGCCGGGCTATCGCGGCCGGGTCGGCCGGCGGCGCACCCGGCGGGTTCTCCTGCCAGCCGTCGGTCGTCGTGAGGCACGCCGCGGGGCCGGTGCCGCCGGGAATGGCCACCTCGTTGCACCACTCCTCCGACGGCGAGCAGGTCACGATGTAGCCCTCGTCGTTGCCGTCCCACACCGGGTCGCTCGTGGGCGGCTGCGGGCTCACGAGCTTCTCGTAGCACAGGCGGGAGGCGTTCCAGGTGCCGGCGTCGGTCCTGCAGTCGACGACGTACTCGGGCAGCCCGTACCCTCCGGGCACCTTGCACTGCCGCTCGCTGCCGCTGCCCCCGCCGCCGGGGCCGTCGGGCGGGTCCCCGGGATCGGCCGGGACCTCGTCGTCGCACCCCATGCTGATCCCGCCCGGCGACCTGCAGTCCGACGGCGCGGCCTGCGCCGGGAGCCCGGCCCCCGCCACGGCGCCCCAGGCCAGCACGAACGCGAGCGCGAGCGTCACGACCCGCCGGAGGGTCAGCACGACCGCTCCATCTGCCCGGTGGAGTCCGTCACCCGCCACGCCCCGTCCTTGCCCTGGTGCTCGAGCTCGTACACGTTGACGTACCGCTCGGCGGTGTCGTTCGGCAACGGGACCTCGGTGCCGTCCTTCTCGTGCATGCGCAGCCCCGACGTGTCCAGGCAGGTGGTGAACTCGATCTTCTCGTACCCGGCGTCCCGCGCGGTGTAGCCCGTCACCTCCGAGTCGACCATCTCGGCCGCACCCGTGGTGTACCAGCCCTTCTCCGCCATGTCCCGGTACCAGGGGGCGTAGGCCTCCGCCAGCTCACCGCCCCAGTAGTCCATGGTCAGCCGGGTCCACCCTCCGTACCCGTCGTTCGCCACCTCGGCCTCCAGCGCGCGGAAGTCGTCGAGCACGCCCGTGGCGTCGTCGATCGCCTTCTGCTCGGCCTGCTCCTCCGGGTCGAGGCCGGGGCCGGCGCTCGCGGAGGCCTGCAGCTCGGCGAGGGTCGCCGCACCGGCGTCGTCGTCGGTGCAGGCCGACACGCTCCCGGCGACCGTCAGGGCGAGCAGGACGACGCCTGCCGTTCCGGTCCTTCTCATCCGTGCGCTCTCCTCGTCGATGATGCGGCGCGGTGGGCAATGAAGGGGACAGTGGTCAACCTAGCGCCGGTGCCCGCGCCCCGGGCAAGCGTTCCGAACGCCGAGACGCCCACCCGGTGCGGACCGGGCGGGCGTCTCGGGTCGATCGGTGATGTCGATCGGTGATGTCGATCGGTGCTGCGGAGGTCAGCCCTCGAACGCCGGGACGACGTCCGGGTTCTCCTCGAGCCACGCCTCGACGCCGGCCTGCGGGTCGTCGGCGTTGTCCTGGGCCACGGCCTTCTCCAGCGAGGAGTACTGCTCGTCGTCCAGCTTGATCTTGCCGAGCCACTCGGCGACCTCGGGCTGCTCGTCGCCGAACCCTGCGGTGGCCTGGAACTGCAGGTTGTTCTCGATGTCGAACGCGCCCTTGGGGTCCTCGAGCTGCTTCAGCGGGTAGACCGCGTTCGGCCAGAACGGGGTCCACATCGTGACGAGGATGTCCTCCTTGCTCTTGATCGCGTCGTCGAGGGCCGCGAGCATCGCCGGCGTGCCGGACGGCTTGAGCGTGTAGCCCGCGTCCTCCAGCCCGTAGGCCTCGATGACCTCCTCGGTGTCGTCCATCACGCCGGCGCTCGCCTCGATGCCCGTGATCGTGCCGCCGAACTTGTCGACGTTGTCGGCCAGGTCCTCGATGGAGTCCACGTCGGTGTACTCGGGCACGCCGAGGTACGTCGTCCCGCCGTCGTAGAAGTCGCCGAGGTTCTCGAGCTTGCCCTCGTACTTCTCCATGTAGCTCTCGTGGAGGCCCGACCAGGCGGACGGGTACATGTCGACGTCGCCGTCGGCGACCGCCGTGTACAGCACGCCGACGTCGTTCAGCTCCTCGAGCTCGACGTCGTAGCCGGCGGCCGTGAGCTGGTGCTCGAGGAGGTTCGCCATGGTGAGCCCGTCGGGCCAGCCTGGGACGTAGCCGAGGGTCACCTCCTTGTCGCCGCCCTCGCTGCCGCCGTCGTCGCTGCTGCAGGCGGCCAGCGTCAGGCCGAGGGTGGCGACCGCCGCGAGGGCGGTGCCGCGCCGGAGGCGAGGGCTCATGCGGTGGGTGCTCATGGTTGTACTTCCTTTCCTGTCGACGCCGCGCGCCGACGTTCGAAGAGTGCGGTCCCGTGCGTCGGGACCGGACACGCTCAGGCGGCGGGCGCGACGCGCCGGCGACGGCGCAGCACGGCGAGGAGCGACCGGCTGTTCTGCTGCCCGATCGCGCCGGTGAGACGGTCCAGGTAGATGGCGATGATGACGACCGACAGGCCGCCCTCGAAGCCCAGGGCGACGTCGAGCTGCGAGATCGCGCCGACGACCTCCTGGCCGAGACCCCCGGCCCCGACGAGGCCGGCGACGACCGCCATCGACAGCGCGAGCATGATGACCTGGTTGACGCCGGCCATGATCGTCGGCAGGCCCAGCGGCAGCTGGATGCCTCGCAGGATCTGGCCGCTCGTGCCGCCGAAGGACTCGCCGGCCTCGACGGTCTCGCGGTCCACCTGGCGGATCGCCAGCTCGGTGAGGCGCACGCCGGGGGGCAGGGCGAAGACGATGGTCGCGCAGACGCCGGGCGCCACGCCGATGCCGAAGAAGATCACGACCGGCACCAGGTAGACGAAGGCCGGCATGGTCTGCATGAAGTCCAGGATCGGCCGGACCACCGTGCTGAACCCGCTGCTGCGGGCCGCGAGGATACCGAGCGGGACGGCGATGATCAGGGCGATCAGCGCGGCGACGAGGACCAGCGCGAGGGTCTCCATCGCGGGCTCCCACATCTCCATGCTCACGATGAGGAGCATGCCGACGACGGTGAACGCCGCGAACGCCCACGAGCGGACGAGCAGCGCGAGCAGCGCGAACACGACGACGACCACGAGCGGCGTCGGCGCGAGGAGCAGGTCGGAGATCCCGTCGACGAGGGTCGACAGGCCCGTGCTGATGCCGTCGAGCAGCGGCTCGAGGTTCTCCTTGATCCAGTCGACGCCGTCCGCGACGTAGTCGCCCAGGTGCAGGTTGGGGATGGTCATCGGTTCGCTCCCGCGGGGTCGAGGACGGTGTCGCCGTCGCCGCCCGGGGCAGCGGCAGGGGCGGCGGGCTCGTCGCCCGTCGCGCCGTTCTCGCCGTCGGGCATCGACAGCGCGCTCAGCAGCGTCACGCGGGGGATCACGCCCAGGAGCCGGCCGTTCTCGTCGACGACGGCCAGCGGCGCACGGCTCGACGCGGCGTCGCCGAGGATCTCGATGAGCGGGGTGTCGGGGGTCACGCGGATGGCGCCCTCGTCGCTCAGCGGGAGCTTGTCGGCGCCCTGCTTGACGGCGTTCGCGACGTCGTCCTCCCAGACGACGCCCTCGAGGCGACGGTTGCGGCCCGTGACGATCAGCGCGGGGACCTGGTGCTCGCGCAGCAGCTTGTGCGCGGCCTTGGGCCCGGACTCGACGCCGATGACCGCGGCGGGGCGCTCCATCACCGCGGACGCGGTGAGCACGCGGCTGCGGTCGACGTCCGCGACGAACTGCGCGACGTAGTCGTTGGCCGGCTCGTTGAGGATCTGCTCGGCGGTGCCGACCTGCACGATGCGGCCGTCGCGCATCATGGCGATGCGGTCGCCGAGGCGCATGGCCTCGTTGAGGTCGTGGGTGATGAACAGGATGGTCTTGCCGAGCTCGGACTGGAGCTCCAGCAGCTGGTCCTGCATCTCCTTGCGGATCAGCGGGTCCAGGGCGCTGAACGCCTCGTCCATGAGCAGGACGTCGGTGCCCGCGGCGAGCGCGCGGGCCAGGCCGACGCGCTGGCGCATGCCGCCGGACAGCTCGGACGGCAGCGAGCCGCCCCAGCCGGCCAGGCCGACCATGCCCAGGGCCTCCTCGGCGCGCTGCTCGCGCTCGGCCTTGTTCACGCCCCGCAGCTGAAGCGGGTAGGCGGCGTTCTCGCCGACGGTGCGGTGCGGCAGCAGCGCGAAGTGCTGGAACACCATGCTCACCTTGGTGCGGCGGACCTCGCGGAGGCCGGCCTTGGACAGGTGCGTGACGTCCTGCCCGTCGATGCTGATGGATCCGGCGGTGGGCTCGAGGAGCCCGTTCACCGTGCGGATCAGGGTGGACTTGCCGGATCCCGACAGTCCCATGACGACGAAGATCTCGCCGGGCTCGACGTCGAACGTGGCGTCGATGACCGCGGCGGTGAGACCTTCCTTGCGCAGCTTGGCGCGATCGGCGCCCTCTTCCAACATGCGGACGCCGCGCTGCGGGCGGCGTCCGAAGATCTTCGTCAAACCATTTGCCTGGATGGCTGACACAACTCTCCCGGGGTCGGGGACATGGCCTGCCCGGCGCGACGGCGACGCTCGTCTGCCGGGCGGTGGCGGCGTCGTCACGGCTTCGTACGCCGGCACGACGCGGCCACACACTGTTCACGACGTTAGGCCATCTCCGGCACGGCTCTGTACGCGGCCCTGGCAAAACCCCCGTGATCTTTATCATGCTGTGACCAACAGGGCAGATTAGGCACGGATCCACCCCGGTGTCATCTGGAACTGTCCAGCGCCCCGGGCATCCACCCGGGGCCGGTCGCTACGGTGACCTGGTGCCCTCGCTCCTCGGACCGCTCCGTCGTGACCGCGACCGCCTCCATCTCGCCCTCATGCTCGCCCTGACGTTCTCCACCGGGATCGCCGACGCCGTCGGCTATCTCGGCCTCGACCGGGTGTTCACCGGCAACATGACGGGCAACGTCGTCATCCTCGGGATGGCGCTGGCCGGCGGCGACGACCTGCCCGTGGTCGGCCCGCTGCTCGCGCTGGGCACGTTCATGGCCGGCGCGGCGGTCGCGGGCGTGGCGCTGCGCCCGGTGCAGGTCGGGTGGACGGCCCGCACCACGGGGATGTTCGCGACCGTCGGGGCGCTGCTCGCCGCGATCACGGTGCTGCTCGCCGTGTCGGGCGACGACCTGCCGCACGCCGTGCAACTCGTCGTGACCGGGCTGCTGGCCCTCGCGATGGGCACGCAGGCGGCGACGGCGCGTCATCTGTCGGTCAAGGACGTCACCACGGTCGTCGTGACGTCGACCATCACCGGCCTGGCCGCCGACTCCCGGCTCGCCGGCGGCCACGGCACCCACTCCGGGCGGCGCGTCGCCGCGATCGCCCTCATCTGCGCCGGCGCGGCCGCCGGCGCCCTGCTGCTGCAGGCCCACCTGGCGTGGGGCGTGGGCGTGAGCGCGGTGCTCACGCTCCTCGTCGCCGCCGTCGGACACACCACGGAGGATCCTCGATGACGTTCACTCCCCCGCCTCCCCACCCCACGCGCCCGGACCTGCGCGGCACGTTCGGGATGGCCGCCTCCACGCACTGGCTGGCGAGCGCGAGCGCCCAGTCGGTGCTGGAGCGGGGCGGCACCGCCTTCGACGCCGCCGTCGCGGGGGCGTTCGTGCTGCACGTCGTCGAGCCGCACCTCAACGGCCCCGGCGGGGACATGACGGCGATCCTCGCGACCGCGGACGCCCCCGGGCGCCCCCGGGTGCTGATGGGGCAGGGCCCGGCGCCGGCCGCGGCGACGATCGCGCACTACCGCGACGTCGAGGGCCTGGACCTCGTGCCCGGCTCGGGCGCGCTGGCGGCCGCCGTGCCGGGCGCCGTCGACGCGTGGCTCCTGCTGCTGCGCGACCACGGCACGTGGACCGTGGCGGACGCCCTCGCCCCCGCCATCGGGTACGCCCGCGACGGCCACCCGGTGCTGGCCGCGGTGTGCCGCACGGTCGAGGGCGTCGCGGAGCTGTTCCGCACGTCCTGGCCCACGTCCGCGGAACGCTGGCTGCCGCGCGGGCGCGCGCCGGAGCCCGGCGAGCTCGTCACCAACCCCGAGCTGGCCGCGGTCCTCGAGCGCCTCGTGGCCGCGGAGACCGACGCCGCCGACCGCGGCGCCGACCGGGCCGGCGCGGTCGACGCCGCACGCGCCACGTGGAAGGCCGTCGTCGGCGAGGCGGTCGAGGAGTTCGTGCGCACGCCGCACCGGCACGCCGACGGCCGCGACCACGCGGGCGTGCTCACCGCGGCGGACGTCGCCGGGTTCGAGGCGTCGTTCGAGGACGCCGTGACGGTCGACTTCCGCGGGCACACGGTGGCCAAGACCGGCGCCTGGGGGCAGGGCCCCGCGCTGCTGGAGGCGCTGCGCATCCTCGACGGCTTCGACGACGCGCGCCTCGACCCGTCGACCGAGCTCGGCGCGCACACCGTGCTCGAGGCGCTGAAGCTCGCGCTCGCCGACCGCGACACCTGGTTCGGCGACCTGGACGCCGCAGAGGGCGACGCCGTGCCGCTCGACGTCCTGCTGTCCGCCGAGTACGCGGCCGCCCGCCGCGCGCTGATCGGCGACCGCGCGTCCCACGAGGTGCGTCCCGGCTCCGTGCCCGGCCGTGACACCCCGGCGGCGCCGCCCCTGCGCACGTCGTACGCCACGGACGTCCCCGCGGCCGCCCTGCCCGGGGCCCCGGCCGGCGGCCCCGCCGCCGGCGTCGGCGAGCCGACCGTCGTGGTCGGGGCGACCGCGCCCCTGAACGGCGACGGCCTCGAGACCGATGCCACGGGCGCGACCCGCGGCGACACCTGCCACCTCGACGTCGTGGACCGATGGGGCAACATGATCAGCGCGACGCCGTCGGGCGGCTGGCTGCAGTCCTCCCCCGCGGTGCCGGGACTCGGGTTCGCCCTGGGCACCCGGCTCCAGATGACGTGGCTGGACGAGGCGTCGCCGTCCGCCCTGACGCCCGGCCGCCGGCCGCGCACCACCCTCACCCCGACGCTCGTGCTGCGTGACGGGTCGCCCGTGCTCGCGTGCGGGTCGCCGGGCGGCGACCAGCAGGACCAGTGGCAGCTCGCGTTCCTGCTGCGCGTCCTGGTGGGCGGGTACACGCCCCAGGAGGCGATCGACGCCCCCGCCCTGCACACGACGTCCGCGCCCGGCTCGTTCTGGCCGCGCACCTGGACGCCCGGCGGCGCCGTCGTCGAGGACAGGCTCGGCGCCACCGTCCTCGCCGGGCTGGTCGAGCGCGGCCACGAGCTCACGCTCGCCGGCGACTGGGCGCTCGGGCGGCTCAGCGCCGTCACGCGCGACCCCGCCACCGGCGTGCTCGGCGCGGCCGCCAACCCCCGCGGGGCGCAGGGCTACGCGGCAGGCCGCTGACCCGGGACAGGGACGAGGGCGCGGTCCGTGCAGCACGGACCGCGCCCTCGCCTGCGGACGGCGTCAGACGCCGTCGACCCACTGGATGTAGTCCTCATACCCTGACGAGTCGGTCAGGCGCCACGTCCCACCGCTGACCGCACCGGACGGGACGAGGGCATAGGCCGTGAACGACGTGCAACCGCCGTTGTACAGCTCCGACGTCCCCCAGATGTCGTCGTCGAAGAACTCGTCGCCCTCGTCGTAGACGACGCCGTTGCTGCCCACGTACTCGATGCCGAGGTCGAGCCACGGCAGCGCGCTGCCGTCCCCGTAGTAGCAGACGGCCATCGGCGCCTGCACGAGCTTCGACGAGCCCGCCCATGTCGTCGAAGCGCTCGAACCGATGATCGCGGACCAGTCCAGCGTCGAGAACGCCACGTTCGGCCTGTACGGGTCGCTGCGCGTGGAGTCGACCCAGAGCCACGCCGACTTGCTCGTGGCCGTGCCGGCGACGTTCTTCACGACGGCCCGGACGCGCGACCCGTCGCGGAAGGATCGGGTCGAGAGCTTCAGGGTCGCCGAGGTCTTCCCCGACAGGTCGGTCCACTTCTTGCCGTCCGACGACGTCTGCCACTGGTACCTCAGACGGCCGCCGGTGGCCTTGACCGTGAACGTCGCGGTCTTCCCTGACGTCACCCACTGCTGCGCCGGGTTCCCGGTCACCCGGGGCTTGCTGACGCCCACGGGCCAGGCCACCTTGGCGGTGGCGGCGCTGGTCCGGGACGACGTCGCGTAGCCCCGGCGGACGCCGGAGACGGTCACGGTGATCGTCTTGCCGTGCTGGGCGGACGTGAGCGTGAACGACGACCTGGTGGCGCCCTTGATGGCGGTGCCGTCGGCCTTCCACTGGTACTTCCACGACGTCGGCGCGGGGCTCCAGGTGCCCTTGCTGCTCACCTTGAGCGTGGAGCCGACCCGGACGGTCCCGGAGACCTGGGGCGCGGAGGTCCTGGAGTAGACGCGCAGCACGCTCGCGCCGGAGCTCGTCACCGTGCGCGTGGCGTAGCCGCTGCGGCTGCCCGTGACGCTGACGGTGAGCGTCCTGCCGGCGTACCTCGACGGGATCGTGTACGTGGAGCGCGTGGCGCCCGGGATGGTCCGGCCGCTGATCTTCCACTGGTAGCGGTAGGTCGTCGCCCCGGGCTTCCACGTCCCGCGCGACACGGAGACGGTGCTGCCCCCCTTGACGGTGCCCTTGACGGTCGGCCTCGGCGCCGACAGCACCCCCGGCGCGACCTTCGTGCCGGCGCTCGTCCTCGTCACGGTGGTGTACCCGGACTTCGTGCCGGTCACCCTGACGGTCAGGGTCCTGCCCTTCAGCGACGACGACGGCGTGTACGTCGACGCCGTCGCGCCCGAGATCTTCGTGCCGGACGCGTACCACTGGTAGCTCAGCGTGGTCTTCGAGGTCCAGGTGCCCGGCTTGGCCGTGACCTTCGAGCCCACCCGGACGGTGCCGCTGATCGTCGGGGTCCCCGTGGACAGGCCGGCCGCGACGACGGCGGCCGTCCGCTCCGACGTCAGCGTCCGGGACGCGTAGCCGTCCGCGGCGCCCGACACCGTGACCGCGATCGTCCTGCCCAGGTCGGCGGCGGTCAGGGTGTAGGTCGGCGTCGTGGCCCCGCTGACGGGGTCGTGCCCACGCCACCACTGGTACGTGAGGGTGGCCGCCGGCTCCCAGGCCCCGGCGTCCGCCGTGAGGGTCTGCCCGAACGCCGCCGTCCCGCTGATCGTCGGGGCCCGGGCCACGAGCTCGCCCTCGGCCACCGCGCCGTCTGCCGCGACCACGACCGAGGCCGACGCCGCGCCGTCGACGGCGCCCTCGGGGGCGGTGCCGGTCACCTCGACGCTGACCGGGTCGCCGACCGTCGCCGGCGCGAGCGTCAGCGTGGGCTCCGCGCCCTGTGCGACCAGCTCGTCACCGGCGAACCAGCGGTAGGTGAACGCGAGCTCGACGCCGGCCGGCGCCCACAGGTCCGGCCGCGGGTCGATCACGACGTCCTCGCCGACCTGCAGCGTGCCGTCGACGACGAGCTGGTCCGCCGCCGGGGCGACGACGTCCGTCAGGGCCGCCGCCGGTGCGTCGGTGGCCTCCGTCGCGACGACGGCCGCCGAGGCCTGCGGTGCGACCAGGAGCGGCGCGACGATCAGCGACAGGGCCGTGACGAGCGCCGACGCGCGACCGCGACGTCGACGCGGCGCCGGGTGGAGAGGTTCCACGGATCCTCCGAGGATCGGCGGCCGAGGCAACGGCCGCGAGACGAAGCACGGCCGTCGTGGCCACGACCGCTCGGGGCCGGTCGCCTCGTCGCGCGGGCGCGGTCCGGCGGTGCTGCACGCCAGTATGGGGACCCGCGGGGGCGCCGATCGCGTATCGGCCCAGGTCAGCGCATTTTTCACCCGGCCCCACCGGGTGAATCCCCCGGGCAACGGCCGAGGCGGCCCGCAGCAGGCTGCGGGCCGCCCTCGGCTCCCTTCGTGTTCCGTCGTGATCCGTCGTGATCGATCAGCCGAGCGTCACCGCGTCGAGCGCGTCGACCATCCCGTCGCCGAAGAACGAGTTCTCCTGCGGCGTCCCGACGCACGCCGGCCCGACGGCCGTCGTCCCGCAGGGACGGTCGTCCGCCTGGTCGCGCACGGCCTGCTCGAGCTGGGCCGGCGTCCAGCCCGGGTGCGCGGACTTCATGAGCGCGAGCACGCCCGCGACGTGCGGCGACGCCATGGACGTGCCGCTCTTGGTGTCCCACGTGCCGTTCAGCTCGGTCGAGACGATGGCGCTGCCGGGCGCCGCGACGTCGATCTTGCCGAGGCCGCGGTTGGAGAAGGAGCTCAGCGCCCCCGTGCTGGTCACCGACGAGACCGTCACGACGCCGTCCGCCTCGGTGGGGATGTCCTCGCAGCCCGAGTTGATGGTGCGGGCCACGGGGGTGGAGTCGTTGGGGCTCGCGGTGTCGCGGGTGTTGTTCGCCAGGTCGGTGGACGAGTTGCCGGCCGCCGCGGCGTGCACGGCGCCCCGGTCGGTGGAGAAGTCGATCGCGCGGCGCACGGCCTCCTTCGCCGCCGCCTGGTCGGGCTGGTCGTCGCACCAGAACTCGAACGGGTCGATGTAGTAGGAGTTGTTGGTGACGTCCACGCCGTGCAGGCCCGCCCAGACGAAGCCGCAGACGGCGTACTCGGGGTAGATGAAGCCGTCGTCGTTGACGACCTTCACCGACGCCATCTTCACGCCCGGCGCGACGCCCACGATCCCGAGCCCGTTGTCGGCCGCCGCGATCGTCCCGGCCACGTGCGTGCCGTGGTCGGACGTCGTGGGCAGCCAGCCGGTGGCCGACGTGTCCGGGCGTCCCGCCGCCGTGCAGTTCACCGACGCCGCCGTGTCGACCTGCGTCGCGAGGTCGGGGTGCGTGACGTCGATGCCGGAGTCGAGGACACCCACCAGCACGTCCGGCGAGCCCGGGTTGATCTCGATCGCCTGGTCGGCCTTGATCATCGCCATGTCCCACTGGGTGGCCTCGCCCGGGTCCGGGACCGCCGTCGTGCCGGTGCCGTCCTCCGCGCCCGCGCCGGGCTTCTTGGTGACCTTCGACTTCCAGGGCCCGCCCTTGGCCCCCGGCACCTCGTCGGCGACGGCGGGCGTGCCCTCGCTCACCGGGACGGTGCGGGTGACCCCGACGGACTCGACGGCGTGCCCGCGCGCGAGACGGACGACGTCGGCGCGGAAGCCCGCTCGCGCCGCGTGCGCGACCACGACGCCGATCTCCGGCCACGACTGGACGACGACGCCGCCCGCCGCCTCGACGGCCCGCTCCGCGAGACGCGTCTGGCCGGGGTTCGCGTGCTTGGCGTTGACGACGTAGGAGAAGGTCTGGCCGTCGGGGGTGGCCACCGGGACCGGGGTGGACGGCGGTTCGGCCGCGGTGCCGGCGGCGACGGCGGCGCTGCCGGCGCCCGCGATCAGGAGGGCCGTGGCGGCGCCGACGGCGACCAGACGCGCGCGATGGGTGGTGCGCAGGCTCATGGTGTCCCCTTCGAGAGGTGCGGTCGCCTCGTTGCGACCGTCACCAGGTGACGTTAGAGCGCCCGGGCCCGTGGAGCCCGCCGAACGTGCCCCGGGTCGGCGTCGCGGGAGTTTCCTGACCTCCGGGTAACGCCCGGATGAACACTTTCCGATCATCAGGAGACAACGTTCAATTCGGGCCTTTGACGGCCTCCGGTGGCCCTAATCTCGAATCTCGTGACCAGCCCGGCACGCGCCTGGTGGTCATGCTCCCGCCGTGGACGTTCACGGCACCGCTGTCGTTCTTCTTGAGGAGGTCGTCGCATGACGGACGTTGTCGTGGTGGGCTCGGGGTTCTTCGGCCTGACCGTCGCCGAGAGGCTCGCCGAGCAGTACGGCGCGAACGTTCTCGTCATCGACAGGCGCCACCACGTCGGGGGCAACGCGTACAGCGCGCCGGAGCCCGAGACCGGTATCGAGGTCCACCAGTACGGCGCGCACCTTTTCCACACCTCGAACGAGCGGGTGTGGGAGTACGTGAACCGCTTTACGGCGTTCACCAGCTACGTGCACCGCGTGTACACCACGCACCGGGGCGAGGTGTTCCCGATGCCGATCAACCTGGGCACGATCAACCAGTTCTTCCGGTCGGCGCACGGCCCGGACGCGGCCCGGGAGCTCATCGCCGAGCAGGCGGGCGAGCTCTCCGGCAAGGACCCCGAGAACCTCGACGAGCAGGGCGTGTCGCTCATCGGCCGGCCCCTCTACGAGGCGTTCATCCGCGACTACACGGCCAAGCAGTGGCAGACCGACCCCACGGACCTCCCCGCGTCGATCATCAAGCGGCTCCCCGTGCGCTACACGTACGACAACCGCTACTTCAACGACACGTACGAGGGACTGCCGGTGGACGGCTACACCGCCTGGCTCGAGCGGCTGGCCGACCACCCGCGCATCGAGGTCCGGCTCGAGACCGACTTCTTCGACGAGGGGCAGCCGGTCAACAGGACCGCGACCGTCGGACAGCTGCCCGTCGTCTACACCGGCCCCGTCGACCGCTACTTCGAGTTCTCCGAGGGCGAGCTGTCGTGGCGCACCCTGGACTTCGAGCAGGAGGTGCTGCCCGTCGGCGACTTCCAGGGCGCCCCGGTCATGAACTACGCCGACCTGGACGTGCCGTACACGCGCATCCTCGAGTTCCGCCATTTCCACCCCGAACGTGACTATCAGCGCGAGAAGACCGTGATCGTGCGGGAATACTCCCGCTTCGCCGAACGCGGGGACGAGCCGTACTACCCGGTCAACACCTGGGCCGACCGCGATCGGCTGCAGTTGTACCGCAAGCTCATGGAAGGTGAGAAGGACGTGTTCTTCGGCGGTCGGCTGGGTACTTACCAATATCTCGACATGCACATGGCGATCGGTTCCGCCCTCTCCATGGTCGACAACAAGCTCGGCGCGGTGTTCGGGGGTGCGGCATGACTCTCGTGGAAGAGCTCGAGGCGGCCGCGGAGGCCGCGGTGTCACGCCGCGTCGTGCACCAGGTGGTGCTGCCGCCGGACGCCGATCCGGACACGCTCCCGCTGTACGTGGACTTCACGATGGCGCGTGCGGCCGAGGAGGCGCACCCGGACGTCGCCCCCGCCGAGGCAGGAGCCGAGGTCCTGGGTCGCCGGTCGCTGCGTCTCGACCACGGCCGCGAGGCGTCGTTCGGCACGTACTTCGGCGCGTTCCCCGCCGGGTACTGGCGGCGCTGGACCGACGTCGCCGAGGTGCGGCTCAGCATCCGGCTCTCGGGCGCCGCGACCGTCGCGGTGTACAAGTCGAACGCGCGGGGAAACCCGCAGCGGGTGCGACTGATCCACAGCGTGGACGGCGTCGTCGACGTCGACCTGACGCTCGCGTCCTTCGGCGACGGCGGCTGGTACTGGTTCGACCTGTACGCCTCCGACGGCGCCGTGACCCTCGAGGCCGCGGAATGGAGCGTCGACGGGGCGCACGCGCGCAAGCACGGCACGGCCTCCATCGCGATCACCACGTTCAACCGCCCCGACTACTGCGTCGCGCAGCTGCACGCGCTCGGCGCGGACGACGTCCTCAAGGACGTGGTCGACCGGATCTACGTGGTCGACCAGGGGACGAGGCTCGTCCAGGACCAGCCCGACTTCGCCGAGGCCGCGGCCCGGCTCGGCGGACGCCTGTCGCTCGTGCGGCAGGGCAATCTGGGGGGCTCGGGCGGGTTCTCGCGCGGCATGGCGGAGACGCTGCAGGCCGGCGAGTCCGACTACGTGCTGCTGCTCGACGACGACGTCGTCTCGGAGCCCGAGGGCATCGCCCGCGCGGTCGCCTTCGGCGACTTCGCCCGGACGCCCACGATCGTCGGCGGTCACATGTTCTCGATGTACGAGAAGTCGTGCCTGCACACCTTCGGCGAGCGGGTCAACCGCTACACGTTCTGGTGGGGCAAGATCGAGAACACCTTCGACCGTCACGACTTCTCGCTGCACCCCCTGCGCACGACGCCGTGGCTGCACCAGCGTGTGGACGTCGACTACAACGGCTGGTGGATGTCGCTGATCCCGGTCGAGGCCCTGCGCACGGTGGGCCTGTCGCTGCCCGTGTTCATCAAGTGGGACGACGCCGAGTACAGCCTGCGCGCCACCGACAAGGGCATCCCGACGGTCTCCCTGCCCGGGGCGGCGGTGTGGCACGTGCCGTGGGTCGACAAGGACGACGCGATCGACTGGCAGGCCTACTACCACCAGCGCAACCGGTGGCTCGCGGCCATGCTGCACTCGCCGTACCGCGGCGGTGGCGAGCTGCCGCGGGCGAGCTTCGTCGGCGACGTCAAGCACCTGCTGCAGCTGCAGTACTCGGCCGTCGAGCTGCGCCTGCGGGCCCTGGAGGACCTGCTCCGCGGTCCCGAGCACCTGCACGCGACGATCGGCTCCACGCTGCCCGAGGTGCGGGCGCTGCGGGCGCAGTTCCCCGATGCCGTGGTGGAGAAGGACCCGGGCGCCTTCCCGCTCACCAGGCGCCACCGCCCCTCCCGCAGGGGCAGGGTGCCGTCGGCTCCCGCGGGGAGGCCGGTCGCGGTCGCCTCGGCACTGACCGGCATGGCCAAGCAGCTGCGCTCGGTGCGCCCGGAGGCGCTCGACGTGCCCGAGGAGAGGGTCTCGACCTCCGCCGCCCGGTGGTGGCGCCTGTCGCACCTCGACTCCGCGGTCGTCACGTCGGCCGACGGCACCGGCGCCTCGATGTACGTCCGGGACCCGAAGAAGTTCCGCGCCTACCTGGTCCGCAGCCTGCGGCTGCACCGGCAGCTGCGCAGCCAGTGGGCGCCGCTGAGCCGGCGGTACCGGCAGGCCATGCCGTCGTTCACCTCGGTCGACGAGTGGCGCGCGACGTTCGACACCCACGGTGTCGACGAGAACGAGTGAAGACACGATGCCGGCACCACGCGGGCGTCACGAGCAGGCAGGGACACAGCGCATGACGGATCCGGCGAAGACGTACGACGTCGCCATCCTCGGATGGTGGTACGGCAAGAACTACGGTTCGATCCTGACCTACTACGGGCTGAACCGTGCCGTCGAGAATCTCGGCCGCTCGGTCCTCATGGTCCACGAGCCGCTCGGCTACAACGGCTACCGGGTGCACTGGCCCACGGACATCGTCTCCATGGAGTTCGCCCGGCGCGTCGGCTACGAGCACACCGACCAGGAGCACTACTCCGCGCTGCCGCGCCTGAACGACGTCGCCCGCACCTTCGTCGTCGGCAGCGACCAGCTGTGGAACCCGCTGATCGGGCGGGTGAACGACGACCTCTTCCTGGACTTCGTCGCGCCGGAGAACCACCGGGTGGCGTACGGCACGTCGTTCGGCAACCGCGGGACCGACAAGTTCAAGGTGCCGTTCGTCGCGAAGCACGCCGCGAACCTGCAGCAGTTCACCGCGATCTCGGTACGCGAGGAGTACGCGATCGACACCGCGCGGGACGTCTTCGGCGCGAAGGCGGCGCTCGTCGTCGACCCCGTGTTCCTGCTGCCGAAGGAGCACTACGACGGCCTCGCCGACAGGGCGACGGTGGCTCCCGAGGGCGAGTACCTCGCGGTCTTCTACCTCGACCCCAACCCGGAGAAGGTGTCCGTCGCCCGGGCGATCGCCGACAAGCTGGGCTTCGACAAGATCCTGGTGATCCCCAACCCCGACGAGGGGCGCGAGAAGGTGACGTCCCTGTTCGCGGACGAGCCGCGGGTCGAGGTCCTGGCCGAGGACGCCCCGGAGAACTTCCTGCGCGCCTACCGCGACGCCGGCTATGTCGTCACCGACAGCTACCACGGCTCGGCCTTCGCGGCGATCTTCGAGAAGCCCTTCTCGTCGATCTACAACACCAAGCGGGGCGCCGACCGGTTCAAGAACCTCATGGCGGCGATGGGATTCGACGACCAGCGTCGCGTCCTGGAGACCGACACTGCCGCGACGATCGCCGAGAACGAGTACGTCACCCGGGAGATCGACTTCACGAAGGCCCGCGAGTACATCGGGTCCGGCCGGGCCTCGTCGCTGGACTGGCTGAGCACCGCGCTGGACCCCGAGACCGGGGGCTCCGCGGCGATCCGCCCCTTCCAGCGGTTCGCCCTCGACAAGCCCGAGTTCGCGGCCAACAGCAAGGCCTGGCGCGTCTCGCACCGGGCGCGCGGCACTCGGCTGAAGGTCGCGCGGGACGGCGCGGCGGTCGGCCATCACGCCTGGACCGCCCTGCCGGAGCCGCTGACGCCGGGATCGGCGTACCAGCTGACGATCGACTGGACCCCTCGGACCGACGCGCCGGCCGTCAACCTCCACCTCCGCAACCCCGAGACGGGCCAGTTCCGCGCCGTCGGCAAGGTGAACGTCGAGCAGGGCTCGGGCACGGCGCGCCGCGACGCGGTCACGTTCACCGTCTCCGACCCGGGCTTCTCCGAGATCATGCTGGGCGGGCTGCACTTCACCGGCCGCAACGCGGGCGCGGAGGTGCGCGGTATCGAGGTGGTCGAGGTGCCCGCAGCGGTCGCCGCCGCGTCACGACGCACGTCCTCGGGCAGGCCGCCGGCCAAGGGGTTCGCGGGGCAGGCCAGGGCGCTGGCGCTGGCGGACTACGAACGCCAGGTGCGTTCGTACGATCGCGCCCGTTCGGCCGACAGGATCTCCGGCGCCCGGGCGCGGATGATCTTCCACGCGCACGCGATCGAGAAGGGTCTGAGCCGGAGCAACTTCCGCGCGGGCTTCGGCAAGATCGCCGTCCCGGGGCTCGCCAAGGAGATGAACTCCTGGCTGGCGTCCGGGTTCAGCATCGACGATCCCTACCTGCAGAGCTCCGCGGCCGTGATGAAGACCTACTTCGGGCGGCACGCGGAGCTGAAGACCGACGTCTCGGCCTTCCGCCAGCTCTTCTCCGGCGCGGCGCAGGACCTCATCGACGCGACGCGGCACCAGGAGGGCGGCGTGCTGCCCGCCGAGCAGACCCGCGAGATCCGCCTCGAGGCGGACGACCGGCGCGGCTTCCTCGACGTCGTCTACGGGCGGCGCAGCGTGCGCGAGTTCACCGACGAGCCCGTCGCCGACGGGGACGTCACCCGGGCCGTGCAGATCGCGATGCAGTCGCCCTCGGTGTGCAACCGCCAGGCCGCCCGCGTGCACCAGTTCCAGGACCCGGACGTCATCAGGTCGGTGCTGGACATCCAAGGGGGGTTCAACGGCTACGAGATGCCGCCCCGCCTGCTGCTGGTCACGGCGGACCTCGACGCCTTCCTCTTCGCCCCGGAGCGCAACCAGCCGTTCGTCGACGGCGGGCTGTTCATGATGTCGCTGCTCCTCGGCCTGACCGAGGTGGGCCTCGGCTCCTGCTCGCTCAACACCGCGATGGGGAGCGCGAAGGACGCCGCGATCCGCAAGATCATCGACGTCCCCGACAACGAGGTGTTCATCTCGTTCGTCGCGGTCGGCCACTACGACCAGCAGGTCCTGGTGCCGCGGTCGAAGCGGACCCACGTCCAGGACGTCCTCGTCCGGCACACCGACAGCTGAGCGGCCGCCCGCGTCGCGGCGCCGACCGGGCGGGGGGTGCCGGGATTGCCTCCCGTCGGCGCCTGTGGCATAACTCCGCCATGCCCTCCCCTCGTGCTGCTGTGGCCCGCGCGTTCGCCGGCCTGCCCCCGGTCGCGCGCCGCGACGCCGAGATCCGCCGCCTCTCCGGCGTGGTACGGAAGCGTGCGCGAGCGCTCCGCAAGCAACGCGAGCGCGTCGCCGACCTCCAGGCGGAGGTCGCCGGCCTGCGGGCTCAGGTCCGGCGTGAGCGCGAGAAGGCGGTGGCCCACGACACGACGTCGCGGGAGCGTCTCGCCGCGCTCAGGTCGGCGAAGCGCCGGATCTCGCGCGGCGCCGAGCCGACGTTCAGCGCGCTGCTGGCGCAGCAGCGGTCGCTGTACGGTCGGCTCCGGGACACCGGCGGCCACGCCCACCACCCGATGGCACGCACCGAGTACAAGCTGCACAACGTCGCGTTCGCCCGGAGCCACGGGGTCCCGACCGCCCCGGTCTTCCAGGCGTGGGGCACCATCGACGAGATCGACCTCGGCTCCCTTCCGGACGAGTTCGTCCTGAAGGCGGACGGTGGTGCCAGCGCGCGCGGCGTCTTCCCGATCCGCCGCACGGGAGGCTCCCTCGTCAGGATCGACACCGGCGAACGGGTCTCGTGCGACGACATCAAGGACCGGCTGCGCGCCTTCGGCGACCGCATTCGCGGACCGTACTTCGCCGAGGCGCTCCTGCCGTCCTCCGGCGAGTCGCCCGTCCCCGACGACATCAAGGTCTACACGTTCTACGGGCAGCCCGCGCAGGTCCTGCTCATGCGTCCTGCCGGTCCCCGCCGTCGTGACGCCGGACGCCGCTACATCGACCCGGTCACCGGCGCCGACCTCGGTGAGGTCCTCCCCGGGGTGACGTACCGACCGGACATCCCCGTCCCCGACCGCCTGCCGGAGATCCTCGCGGCGGCACGGCACCTCTCCCTGGCCACCGGGGCGGACTTCGGCCGGTTCGACTTCTACGACACTCCCCACGGCATCCGCTTCGGCGAGATCACTCCGGCCCCGGGCGACCCGCAGCAGTACCACCTCGACCACGACCTCGCACTGGGGTCCGCGTGGCTCGACGCCCGCGTACGGGTCCTCCAGGACGAGGCGGCCGGTCGGCCGCGCGGGCTCGTCTGGGGAGCGCATCCCTCCGCGTGGCTCTACCCCGCGGGCTCGGAGCCCGACGGCATGGAGAGCTGGCCGCGCACCGTCCCGGGCTGTGACCGGTGGTGCGTGCCGTCGTCGCCACGGGCGGTCGCGAGCCCGGTCTGAGGGGCTCCCCTCACGAGGAGGGCTTGGCCCGCAGGGCGGCCCGCAGGCCGTCGGTGACCTCGGGGGCGAGCGTGCGCGCGAACGTCGCGGTGAGGTGCCCGTGGTCGAAGTACGCGACGACGCCGCCGACCACGGGGTGGCAGACCTCGTCGTCGCACATGAGGTCGGTGACCTCGCGGACCGTGACCAGCCCGGAACCGTCGGCGCGCCCGGCCGCGGCGAGGGGGTCCGGCTCGAGCGCCTGCGACGGCGGCGCCCCGCAGTCGTCCCAGGAGACGGGCCCGGTGGCGAGGCAGTCGGGGACGCTGTCCGGCATCGCGGGGGTGTCCCGCAGCACGAGCACCGGGATGCCGGCGTCGGTGAACGTGGACAGCGTCGCGGCGTAGGCGTCCTGGGCGGCGTCCGCCTGCTCGCCCTCCGGGACGTCCGCCAGGAGCTGGTTGGTCCGCGCCGACATGACCACCAGGTCGTAGCCGCCCGAGACGACGGAGTCGACCGCCCACCGCGTCGTGTCGAGGCAGCCCTGCGCGTCCGCGGCGGCGTCGTACTCCAGGAGCTGCTCGACCGGGTAGCACGACGACTGCAGGTACGTGTCGACCTGCCAGTCCCCCGCGTCCTCCCCCGCCTCCAGGGCGGGGGCCCAGTGGCCCGCGTGCGAGTTGCCGAGCAGCGCGACCCGCACGGGGGCGTCGTCGGAGCCGTACGTGCAGCTGTGGCGGGTCGTGAACGGCGGGTCGTTCCAGCAGCCGTCGGCATAGACGGCCGGCTTGTCCTGCGCGGCCGCCTCCGGCGGCGTGAGCAGGCCCCGGACGTCGCAGGACGGGTCGCGCACGGCGCCCGCCCCCGCGCACGCACCGGCGTCCGCGACCCGCGCCGGGGCGGAGGCGACCGCCTCACGGGTGCGCTCGTCGGCGGCCGACGCCGCCGAGACGCCCCAGACCGCGGAGACGCCGACGCACACCGCGAGCAGCCCGAACGTCGCGGCGCGCCGACGCACCAGCACCGGCTGACGGCGCAGCGGGTCCTCGACCCACCGCTTGGTCAGGGCGGCCAGCACGAGCGACGCCACGACGACGGCCACCAGCTCGACACCGCCCAGCGCGCGGCCGAGCGCGTAGGGCACGACGACGATCAGCGGCCAGTGCCACAGGTACACGCTGTACGAGACGTCGCCCAGCCACTGCACCGGACGCAGCGCGAGCAGGCCGCCGGGCCCGCCGCGGGCGCCGTCGGCCGCCGCCGCGACCACGAGGGCCGTGCCCACCGTCGGCAGGGCGGCCGCGACGCCGGGGAACGGCGTCGTCCCGTCGAAGAGGACCACCGCCGCCACGACGGCGGCCAGCCCCGTCCACGCCGTCGCCGCCCTGACCGGTGCCGACCACCGCCACGGCCGCACGGTCACCGCCGCCGCGACGAGCCCGCCCAGCGCGAGCTCCCACAACCGGGTCGTCGTGACGAAGTACGCCGCGGCCGGGTCGGTCGCCGTCAGGTGCACCGACCAGGCGAGCGACACGACGACGACCAGCCCGACGACCGCCGTCGGCAGCCACGCCGCGAGCCCCCTGCCGCGCCGGCGCAGGCGTACCGCGAGCCACGCCGTCAGCCCCACCAGGACCGGCCACAGCACGTAGAACTGCTCCTCCACGGACAGCGACCAGTAGTGCTGCACCGGGGACGCCAGCTCCTCGGCGGCCAGGTAGTCCGTCGCCGACCGCGCCAGCGCCCAGTTCTCCACGTACAGCGCCGCGGCCGCGACCTCCCGCGCCACGCGGGCGTGCACCGTCGAGGGCAGCCACAGCAGCGTCGCCGCCAGCGTGGCCACCAGCACCACGGTCGCCGCGGGGATGAGGCGGCGCACCCGCCGCGCCCAGAACTCCAGCAGGTCACCCACCCCGCGCACCGGGCGGCGCAGCAGGTGCGACGTGATGAGGAAGCCCGAGATGACGAAGAAGACGTCCACCCCCACGTAGCCGCCCGTCACCGTGCCCGGCAGCAGGTGGTAGACCAGCACCGCGCTCACCGCCAGCGCGCGCAGGCCCTGCACGTCGGTGCGGACCTCGGTGCGCGTCGACGTGCCCGCCGTCGAGCCGGCGGGAACGGGCGGGGACAGGGTGGTCACGCAGCGCTCCAGGGTCGGGTCGGTCCCGACGTGGCAGCTCGAGACGTGGCGGCTCGACGGGCCGTCTCACGGTCTCGCGGGGACCGCCTCGGAGGATAGCCCGACGACCGGTGACAGGCGCGGTCGGGCCCGTCCGCGGGCGCGGCGGGGCCGGGCCTTCACGACACGTCCCGGACGTCTCCACGCCACGTCCCGTCCATGGTCTGGCCGACCACGAGCAGTTCGTCCGCTTGGCGATGTTTCCGGGCGGACCGGGCCGGACGGGTGGTACACGGCGCCCCCTCGAAGGCGGGTATCCTCTCCTTCGACCTTCAGCCGTTCAGACGGCGTTCACCGGAGCTCCGCTCTGCGGTCCCCCGGCTGACCCACACATCGCCGTGGCCTGGTCCCGTTCGAGGATGCTTCCTCCCGGGCTCGACCACAGATCGAAAGGACCTGGGCCCCATGCCTCTCGACCTTGCCGTGATCGGCCTTGGTTATGTCGGACTGCCGTTGGCGCGTGAGGCCGTGCGCGCCGGCCTGCAGGTGCGTGGTTTCGATGTGACGACGCCGGTCGTGGATGCCCTCAACGAGGGTCGTTCCCACGTGGACGACATCTCGGACGCGGACGTGGCCTCGATGGTCGAGGCGGGTTTCCGTGCGACTGCCGACGTGGAGGACATCCGTGGTGCGGCCGCCGTGGTGATCTGCGTGCCGACGCCGCTGGGCCAGGACGGTGGGCCCGACCTGGGTGCGGTGATCGCGGCGACCCGCACGGTGGCCGGTGTGCTCGAGCCGGGCATGGTCGTGGTGCTGGAGTCGACGACGTACCCGGGCACCACCGAGGAGGTCCTCAAGCCGATCCTCGAGGAGGGTGGCCTGCGGTGCGGTGAGGACTTCCACCTGGCGTTCTCGCCCGAGCGGATCGACCCGGGCAACCCGACGTACGGGATGAAGAACACGCCGAAGGTCGTGGGCGGGCTCACCCCGGAGGCGACCGAGCGTGCTGCGGCGCTGTACTCGCGGTTCGTGGACACGGTCGTGGTCGCCAAGGGCGCGCGCGAGGCCGAGACGGCGAAGCTGCTGGAGAACACCTACCGGCACATCAACATCGCGCTGGTGAACGAGATGGCGCGGTTCTGCCACGAGCTGGGCATCGACCTGTGGGACGTGATCCGGCTGGCCAAGACCAAGCCGTTCGGGTTCCAGGCGTTCTACCCGGGTCCCGGGGTGGGCGGGCACTGCATCCCGATCGACCCGAACTACCTGAGCCACAACGTGCGCTCGCGTCTGGGCTACCCGTTCCGGTTCGTCGAGCTGGCGCAGGAGATCAACGCGACCATGCCGTCCTACGTGGTGCGGCGTGCGCAGGACATCCTCAACGAGGACGCGAAGGCGATGCGTGGCTCGCGGGTGCTGGTGCTGGGCGTGACGTACAAGCCGGACATCGCCGACCAGCGTGAGTCGCCCGCGGTCGCGGTCGCCCGGGCGCTGGTGGCCCAGGGCGCGGAGCTGGTGTTCCACGACCCGCACGTGGCCCGGTGGCACGTCAACGGTGAGGTCCTGGACCGGGTCGAGGACCTCGACACGGCGATCCTCGAGGCCGACCTGGTCATCCTGGTGCAGAACCACAGCGCCTACGATGTCGATGTACTGGCAGAGAAGTCGGTGCGCTTCTTCGACACGAAGGGCGCGACGACGCACCCCGACGCCATCCGGCTCTGACCGGCGAGGGCCGGTCCGGACCGGCGCCGCACACCTGACGTCGAAGGAGCTCCATGCGCCCCCGAAGCCTCGCGGCCCTCTCGGCGATCGCCGTGGCAGCCGTGGTGGGCGTCGTCGCCGCCCTCCTGGGCAGCCTCGACGTCGCCCTGGCGGTCCTCGTCGTGCTGGTCGGCGGGGTCGCGGTGCTCGGTGTGCTGACCTACCGACGGGCCGGCGCGACGGCCGCCCGCGCGCACGCCGCCGACCGCCGGCTTCGGGAGCTCCGCGACGACCTGGCGCGCCAGCACCAGGCCACGTCGACGGCGACCGAGCAGATCCGTCGGCAGGTCGCGCGCACCGACAGGTCGGTCGCGCGGTGGCAGTCCGACCTCGAGGCGACGGTGCACGCCGGTGTCGCGCCACCGCTGGACAAGGTCTCGGCCAGGCTCGACGGCCTGGACTCCGACCTCCGGCACCTGCGGAGACGCGTCGAGACCGTCCGGAACCTCGTCAACGCCGCGCGGCCCGGGCCCCTGCTCACCCAGATGCAGGCGCTCGGGCAGCTCCGGGCCAAGTTCGACGTCTCCGGTCCCCTGCCGGACGTCGGGGGGTGGGCCCTCGATCCCACCGCGCTCCTCTGGCTCGTCGACGAGATCGAGCGTCGGCGTCCGGAGCACGTCGTCGAGTGCGGGAGCGGCACCTCCACCTTCTGGATCGCCATGGCCCTGCGCCAGAACGGCCGAGGGCGGGTCACCGCGCTCGACCACCTGGACGAGTTCGCCGGGCGGACCCGATCCACCCTGGAGCGGCACGGCCTGTCCGAGGTGGCCGAGGTCCGTCATGCACCGCTGGTCACGACGCCGACCCCTCGCGGCGAGTTCCCGTGGTACGACGTCGACCCCGCGACCCTCGGGCCGATCGACCTGCTCGTCGTCGACGGGCCGCCCGAGGCGACCGGTCCGCTCGCCCGGTACCCCGCGCTCCCCGTCCTGCACGGGGCGCTGCTCCCCGACTCTCACGTCCTGGTCGACGACGTGCACCGCGAGGACGAGAGGCAGGCGATCGAGCACTGGCTCGACGAGCTGCCGCGCCTCCGCCGCGCCGGCTACAAGAACGATGTCTCCGAGGTGCTGACCTATGAGTAACCTCGACTGCCCGCCCGTCCCCTGCACGAAAGCCTCCGTATGACCGTCGACTCGCGCGCCGTCCCGGACGTCGCGGCCTCCGCCGCGACCTCCGCTGCTCCGCGCGCCACGCGCTTCCGCCCCGACGTGGAAGGACTCCGCGCGATCGCGATCGGCAGCGTGCTGCTCTATCACGCCGGGATCGTCTTCATCCCCGGCGGCTTCATCGGCGTGGACGTCTTCTTCGTCATCTCCGGGTTCCTCATCACCGGCCAGCTCGTGCGCGAGCTGGAGCGGAGCGGGCGCGTGTCCATGATCCGCTTCTACGCCCGTCGAGCACGACGCCTCCTGCCGGCCGCCGCGCTCGTCCTGGCCGTCACCGCCGCCCTGGTGTTCTTCGTGGGCAGCATCGTCGACCGTCGGGTCTTCGGCGGCGACATCGTCGCCGCGGCCGCCTACGTGGAGAACTGGCGCCTCGCCGGTCGCGCCGTCGACTACCTGGCGGAGGGTGTCAGCGTCTCGCCGGTGCAGCACTTCTGGTCGCTGTCCGTCGAGGAGCAGTTCTACATCGTCTGGCCGCTGCTGCTCGTCGTCGTCGCCTTCCTGGCGCGACGGTTCCACTGGCCCGCGCGGATCGTGATGGCCGCCGGCCTGTGCCTGATCGTGGTCCCGTCGTTCGTCTGGTCGATCGTGATGTCCACCGCGAGCCCGGCGAACGCGTTCTTCGTGACCACGACCCGACTGTGGGAGCTCGGGATCGGCGGCCTCGTGGCCGTCGGCGTCGCGATCTGGCCCCGCGTGCCGCGCGTGGTCGCGCTGATCCTCGGCTGGGGCGGCATCGCCGCCATCCTCGCCGGTGCGCTGCTCCTCGACGAGACCGCCGTCTGGCCGGGCTCCCTGGCCCTCGTCCCGGTCCTCGGCACCGCGGCCGTGATCATCGCGGGGGCGAGCAGCTCGGCCCCCGGGTTCCTCGGCAACAAGCTCATGGTGTGGCTCGGCGGGCTCTCGTACTCGCTGTATCTGTGGCACTGGCCGCTGCTCATCGCCGCGACCTGGGTGTGGGGCGAGCTCGGCCAGAAGCGCGGGCTGCTCATCGTGGTGCTTGCCGTCATCCCCGCGTGGCTGTCGTACAAGCTCGTCGAGAACCCCATGCGGCGGATCGCCCAGGAGCGCTGGTCCCCCCGGATGACGCTCTCCGTGGGTCTCAACCTCACCGCCCTCACCGTGATCGCCGGGCTCCTCCTCACGAGCAGCACCCCCTCGAGCGCCCCCGCGAACGCCAGCGTCGAGGGCAAGGGCGCGCAGAGCCTCGAGATGAAGGACGGCGAGGCCACGGGGATCCCCAACCCCGACTCGGTCGAGAGCTTCACCCCGCTCCCCCAGGACGCCGCGGCCGACAAGCCGGACGCGTACGACCGCGGCTGCCAGGTGGACCAGAAGGTGGCGGTGCCGAAGCCCTGCGCCTACGGCGACCGGGAGGGCGACACGCACCTCATGCTCCTCGGCGACTCCAAGGCCCTCCAGTGGATCGACGCGCTCGACCCGATCGCCAAGGACCACGGGTGGAAGCTCGACGTCGCCACCAAGAGCGCCTGCGGCTTCTCGAGCGCGCAGATCAACGACGGGCAGGGCGACCCCTACGTGAGCTGCACGCAGTACAACGAGGCGCTGCTCCAGATGGTGCTCGACGAGAAGCCCGACGCCATCATGGTCTCGCAGACCACGAGCTACTCCTACGACAGCTCGGGCGAGCGGACGCAGGAGGCGATGGTCGACTCGCTCGAGTCCACCTGGAAGACGATCGAGGACGCCGGGATCGACGTGATCGCCATCGCGGACAACCCCGATCCGGTCGACCTCCCCGCGGGCGACGGCGAGGTCTACAAGTGCGTCGCCGAGTACATGGACTCCCTGTCCAGCTGTGCCTTCTCCAAGGAGGCCGGCCTCGACAAGAGCGGCACCCCGGCGATGCTCGCGGCGGCCGACCTCCTGCCGTCGGTCGACGTCGTCAGCATGAACGACCTGGTCTGCACCGACGTCTGCCCTCCGGTGATCGGTGACGTCCTCGCCTACCGCCAGGGTTCGCACCTCTCGCGCACGTACGTGAAGTCCGCGACCCCGATCCTGGACAGCCGTCTGACCCCCGTGATCGAGGAGGCCCGCGCGTCGTGAGCGCCACGGCGTTCGTCACCCACCCCGACGTCGCGCTCGCCGCCGCGCGGCACGCCGAGGGCCTCGGCGGCACAGGTGGTCGGGTCACGTCCTTGGCGCTCGACATGCAGGCCGTCACCGCACGCGAGATCGTCGCGCGGATGATCGCCCCGGACGCCGACTACGCCACGGTCGTCGCGGCGGCCCTCGAGCCCTCGTCGTCCGACCTCCTCGACGCGAGGACCACGCGGACCGCAGAGCTGCTCTGCTCGCTCGCCCGGATGGTCGGGCACCAGCAGGGGGCCGAGGACGACGTGCCGCACGCGCTCGCGCTCTTCGCCGCCGCGCGGCGGTGCGCCCCCGTCGGCCGCTGGTCCGTCCCCGACCGCCGTGCGTTCGCCCAGCTCCTGTGGGCCCACGGCGACCGCGACCGCCTCCGGCGCGACGCCGCCCTGCTGAGGTCGCTCGAGCCCGGGACGCGAGCGTTCCTCAAGCTCGACCTCGAGGGGATGGACCACGGCGTCGGGTCGGACTCGTGGCTCGACACCCTCAACGCGTGCCTGCGGACCTACGGGGTCGCCCCCGTGGGACTGGCGCCACGGGGCGCCACCCCCTTCGACCGCCTGCAGCCCGGAACGACCCGGACCGCGGGCCCGGGCCCGTTGATCACCGTGGTGATGCCGGCCTACCGGCCCGGACCGGAGTCCGTCACGGCGGTGCGGTCCGTCGTGCAGCAGACGTGGCAGGACTGGGAGCTGCTCGTCGTCGACGACGCCTCCGGAGACGAGTTCGAGGACGTCTTCGCGCAGCTCGAGGGTCTCGACCCGCGGGTGCGGGTGCTGCGTCAACCCGTCAACAGGGGCACCTACGCGGCGCGCAACTGCGCGCTGGAGGAGGCGCGCGGGGACTTCGTCACCTTCCAGGACACCGACGACTGGTCGCATCCCGAACGGCTCGAGCGGCAGGTCCGCCCCCTTCTCGAGGGCCCGACCCTCGTGCGGACGCTCAGCCTCTCGCTGCGGTGCGGCGACGACCTCGTCTTCCAGCACCTGGGCAACAGCCCGGTCCACGCCAACGCGTCGTCCCACCTGTTCCGCCGGTCGGTCCTCGACACGGTCGGCCGTTTCGACTGGGTCCGCAAGAGTGCCGACACCGAGTTCGACCGGCGGCTGGAGGCCGTGTTCCCCGGCCGCCGGCTGGAGCTGCGCGAGCCCCTGGCCGTCGTGCGCCTCCAGGCGGACTCGCTCTCCCGCAACGACGTCCGGCCCGGCTGGATGCATCCGTCCCGCATGGAGTACCGCGCCGCGATGATCCACTGGCACCGGCAGATCGAGGCCGGTGCCAGCCCTCGGATCCCCGCTGACGTGACGCAGCGCCCGTTGACCGCCCCTCGACCGTTCCTGCGCGACATCGGGCTCCCCGAGCAGCCGATCGACGTCGCCTTCGTCGCCGACTGGACGATGGACGGCGCCACCCAGCGGTCCGCGGTCGCCGAGATGGAGGCGCTCGCGCGCGCCGGGCTGCGTGTCGGTCTCCTCCACGTGCGCAGCGCGTTCAGCGACGCGCCTCGCCGAGCCCCGCTGTCCCTGACCGTGCGTGGTGCGCTCGCCGACCGCACGCTCACGTTCGCGTCGCTCGAGGAGTCCGACCACATCCCCACGATCGTCGTGCGTCAGCCCGACGTGCTCGAGTTCCCCACGTCTCGCCCCGTGTCGCTGACCACGGACCGTGTCGTGATCGTCTCGGACGCGGGAGGCGGCGCCCGCGAGGGCTCCGGCGTGCGCTGGGTCGCCGAGGACTGCGACCGGAACGCCGAGGCGCTCTTCCAGGTCGCCCCGGAGTGGATCACCCCGGACGACCTCCCGCGCGTCCTCGACGTGCCGTCGGGACCCGGCAGGCAGCCCCGGCGCTTCCGGAGCGACCGGCCCGTCGTCGGCTGGGTCTTCGGCGGCGAGGAGCCGACGACGACCGACGGGGCCGAGCGTCTGCGGCGTGTCTTCCCGGTCGACGGCTCGGTCGACGTCCGGCTCGTCGGCTGTCGCCGCGTCCTGGACGGCGCCCTCGGCGGGATCCCCACCGACTGGCTCGTCTACGAGACGGGCGAGGTCGCCGCCCGCCAGTTCCTGCACCAGCTCGACGTCGTCGTCGCCTTCCCCCGGTCGGCGACGACCGGAGCGGTGCGCACGGTGGAGGAGGCGCTGGCCGAAGGGTGCGTGGCCGTCGTCGCGCCGGAGCTCGCGCCGTTCTTCGGCGACGCCGTGCTGACCTGCGCACCGGACGAGGTGGCCGGCCTCGTCGGTCGGCTGCGGGCGGACGAGGCCGCCTTCCGCGACCGGTCACGGCGCGGATGGCAGTGGGCGCACGACCGGTTCGACGGTTCCGGGCAGCGGTTCGTCGAGGCCCTGGGCGCCGCGGCCCCCTCCTCCGGCCTGACCGCCCCCTCGTAGGTCAGCGGACGCCGTCGTGCCCTCGCTCGGCGGCCTCCAGGCGGGCGGCGCCGACGTCGGCGACGATGCGCCGCGCCATCGCGTCGGCGTGCTCGGCGTGCGCGGCAGCGGCCCGGTCGCTCGCCTCCTGTGCCGTCAGGACGAGGTCTGCCTTGGCCGCCAGCCGGTCGGTGCCCTCGTCGATCCGCCTGGCCAGCGTGCGGCCCACGCTGTGGACCAGCCCCGCCCCGAGGACGGCGGCCACGCCGAGCGCGGCCCCGCCCAGCTCGGTGCCGGAGGTCGCGAAGCCGACGGCGGCGACCACCCCGGCGAGCGCGGTGAGAGACGTGAGGACGTTGGTCCTCGACAGCTGGGGCACGATTGCTCCTCGAACTCGGTCGACAGGGAAGATGGGGGGTGCGGCCCGCCGTGGTCACCGCGGCCGCGCGGGGATCCGTTCCTCGATCGCCGCCACGGTCCGGGCGCAGTTCTGCCGGTCCCGCCGCGGGAACGCCGCCTCGATGCGTGCCGTGTAGAACGGATCGGGCAGGCAGTCGCGCTCGAGCAGGCTCTCGACGGCGTCGAGCGTGTCGTCGAGGGTCCGCACGACCGGGCCGAACCCGTCCCGGTCGTAGTCGAACCACGTGGGCGAGGAGTGCTTGCTCTCGAACTCCTCCTCGTCGAAGCGCGCGTACACGATCGGGGTCCCCAGGTACGCCACGTCGAAGTGCACCGACGAGTAGTCCGTGACGAAGGCGTCGCACTGCTTGAGCAGGTCCTGGAACGACACGGTGCCCGTGTCGGCGATCTCGATACGTTCGCCCGCCACGGTCGCCCCCTCGAACCTGGACGCCATGTTGTAGTGGGGCACGAAGGTGAGCCTGTGGTCGTACCGCTCCAGCATCTCGTGCAGGCGCCGGCTCTCCAGGAAACCCGACATGAACCGCTGGTAGGTCGACCCCTCGTAGGGGACCTCGCCGTCCTGCGAGCCCTGGAATACCGTCGTCGCGAGGTAGTTCCGCCAGGTCGGCATGAAGAGGATGGTCCGGCTGGCCGGGGTCGGCGTCAGCGCGTCGTACCGCGGCATCCCCGCCTCGACGAGCTGCCGGTCGTACCCCGACGCGACGCGCAACGCCTCCGTCTCCCGCGGCATGACCGTCAGGCAGATGTCGTAGCCCGTCGTGCCGCGCTTCACGGCGTTCGGGCTGAGGTGGACGCCGTGCTTGAGGTAGACGCGCAGCGCCCCGACCCGCCAGACGATGTGCCGCGTGTACTCCTTCCTGTCCCACCCGTCCGGCACCAGGTAGGCGATCGAATAGGCGTTGGCCAGGGCGGTGGCGTGCAGCAGGAGCAGCTGGTGCCGCCACGACGAGTGGGCGACGACGTGCCCGTACGGGGCCACCCGGTCGTACTGGGGGCTCGACCGGTCGATGACGTAGTAGGCCCGGCGCCGAAGGCCCGACTCGCGGAGGTGTCGGAACAGGTGGGCGCCGTTGTCCTGCGCGGTGTCCTTCCGCTCCCCGACGAGCCAGATCTCGCGACCGGCGAAGAACGGGCGCGTCACGAGCCGGAGGAAGCGGAGCCACCGCATCCGCCGACCCGCGGACCCCCGGGCGATGAAGCCGGCGTCCTTCTTCAGCAGCATGCCGGCCCACCGCAGGCGCGCCGAGAGCCCCGAGCCCTCCTGCATGGTGAGGAACGCAGCGTTTCCGTCGCCGACGGTGTGCAGGAGATACCGGACGGTGGCCGTCCGTGGTCGACCCGAGGCGGCGTCCGCCTCCGCGTGCATCCCGACCGTCCGCGCGCTGATCAGCGCGCCCCCGCGCGGCCGGAGGTTGCGCCGCAGCCGCAGCTCCGGCACCTCGGTGTCGAGCTCGATGACGAAGCGCCGGTGGCCGCTCCCCGTGCCGACGAGCGGGAGCCGGGTCCGCAGGCCCGCCCACTGCGCGTCGCCGCGGTTGCCGACCCGCGGCGTCAGCGGCACCGGGCCGGAACGGGCGACGTCGCCCGACGGGCCGGTCAGCGCGAGGCGATATCGCCAGGGCGGTTCGGGCATGTCCGAGCCGAACGCGACGGACAGGAACCCCGTGATCTCGACGTCTCCGTCGGCGGGGTCCAGCGCCTCGAGCCACGGCGTGGCCGCGGACAGCGCGAGGCGGCCCAGGAAGTCGGCGAGCAGCGACCCCCGCGTCACGTCGTGCTCCGTGAGCACCTGCTGGACGTAGCGGGCCACGCTCAGCTTCGTCCCGTGGTCCGTCCAGAGCAGGAGGGGCGTCGGGCTGGCGAGCGACAGCTGGTCCAGCCTCTTGACCTCACGCCACAGCTGTCGGGCCCACTCCTCGATCGTGGCGGCGCGCGGCAGAGTCGCGACGGTGCCGTAGCGGGCGCCGGAGGCCAGCAACCAGTCGCACGCGGCGTCGTTCCGGTCCTTGCTCAGGTTCGACGCCGCCTCCACCCCGGAGACCTTGTGGCGAGCGAGCACCGCCCGGACGTCCATGCCGGGGTCGTGCACGACCCCGATCGGGGCGCGGCGGAAGCGGGGCAGCTTCCGGAGCTGGGCCAGTGCAGGCCCGAGGCTCCCTGCCCGGCCCTCGCCGACGACGAAGACGATGGCGAGGTCCGGCCGCGGCGCATCCACGTCGCTCACATGCACGTCGTTCACCAGCCGCTCACTAGGATTCGTGGTCCGGAGAAGGGGAGGTCCGGCCCATTTCTACCAGAGCCGGAGGGCGTCGGGGCGTCCTCCGGTCCGGATCGTCTCACGACGCTCCCCCGTTCCCCGGGGCCTTCCGGTCGGACCATCGCCGGTCCGTCCACCGCCACCACAGGACCCTGGGGCCGCCCGCCGTGCGCACGGACTCGGCCGCCCGCTCGCAGTTGTGGCGGTCGTGGTATCGAACCGACCGCTGCGCGCGGGCCCAGTGCTCCTCCGGCATCGCGAAACCGTCGGCAGCCGTCGTCTCGACCTCCTCGACCAGCCGGTCGACGTCGGTGACGATCGTCCCCGGGAGGTCCGCGTCCAGGTCGAGGAACGACCCCTGGTCCCCGAAGAACCGCGCCTGGTCGAACTGGAAGTAGAGGACCGGTCGCCGCTGCAGCGCGAAGTCGAAGGCCACGGACGAGTAGTCGGTGACGAGGCCGGCGTGCTCCCGCAGGAGCGTCTGCACGTCGACCTCCCCCTGCTGCAGCACGCGGACCCCCTCCACGTCGAACAGGTCGACGTAGTGCCGCATGTTCGGGTGGAGGATGAACGTCACGCGGAGGCCGTCACGCATCGCCCGCGCGAGGCGCGGGTGGCCGAGGAACTCCTGCCACCGCGCGCGGTACTCGCTGTCCAGGAACCGGTCGCGGTTGCCCAGCCACTCTCGCCAGGTCGGGATGACGAGCAGGCCCTCCGGGTCCCGGTCGAGCGGTGCGAGCAGGTGGTCGAACCGCGGCAGTCCCGTCACCCGCACCTGCGCGGGCCGGTACCCGAACGCGTCGACGGCGACGCGTCGCTCCCGGTCCGAGCTGACGTGGAACCGGTCGGTGGCGAAGCCCGGGGCGAAGCGCCCGTAGTTGGCCGTCATGTTCTTCGTGCCGGAGATCCCGTGGCGCAGGAAGACGCGCACGGCCCGCACCCGGGCGACGACGGCCGGGTGCCGCGACGGCAGGAGGTACTCGGCGTGGTGCGTCCCGGCGATCCGCGAGGCCAGGAACGCCACGCGGACGTGCTCGCGCGAGCCGTGGAGCACGACGTTGCCGAGGCCGTCGAGCCTGGCACGGTCGGGGGCGTCCTCGGCGACGACGTAGTAGGCGCGTCGCCGCGGCTCGTGCTCCCGGAGCCACCGGAAGAGGTGGTAGCCGTTGTCCTGCGCCTTGTACGGCAGCTCCCCGATGAGCCAGATCCCGAGGAACGGGCGGACCAGCGGAAGGATCCAGGCGAGGCGGGTCCATCGCCGCAGGTACGCGTCGGCCTCCGGCGACGTGCGCTCGACCCGCACGGACACGTTGGACCCGCGGAAGGTCTCGTAGGGAAGCAGCTGCGTGACGACGCCCCCGACGACGGCTCGGCCTGGCCGGAGCACGACCGGGTGCGCCCTGGTCCCGATGCGGCGGGCCTGGACACGGCCCTCCGGGTCCTCGACCTCGACGCTGAGGTCCAGCGTCTCGTCCCGGGCGTCGAGACGGGTCACGAGCGCGGACACCGGCAGCGCGAGGGCCCCACGGTGGACGAACCGCCCTCGATCACGACGGGACTCGTCGGGCATCTCCTCGAGGGGCACGTCGAAGTCGTACCGTCGTCCCGTCTCGCGGGAGGCCGCCACCAGCCGGGCGGCACGGGCACCACGATCGGCGCCGCGGACCCGCAGCCGCAGGGCCACGCCGTCGGCGCCCAGGCGCAGCCCGTCCACGTCGATGAGGAACTTGCGCGCCGGGGCGCCTCCCAGGAGCACGCTGAGGTTGCCGTTCTGGGTCACCGCCAGGCGGTCGTCGGCCGCGCCGGCTCCGGACGACCGCGCGACGTCGACCCGCGTCGTCGACCGGAAGTTGCCGAGCCGGACGGGGGCCGGCGCCTCGGCGGTGCCCCGGCGCGAGGCCGCGCCACCCGCGGTCGGCACCGGGTGCAACCACAGGTCGGCGACGTCGTCCCCGGGCACGGAGCGGTGCCGCAGCTCGTCCAGCGACAGCCGCGCCGAGAACGTCTCGAGACCGCTCGCCGGGACCCGGACCTCGACCCCGCTGCCGCGGAAGACCGCCGACAGCTCGCCGACCTTCCAGCCGGGACGCACCGCGGTCCCCTCGACGACGACGTCACCGTCGCGGAGGCCCACCTCGAGGCGCTGCATGCCCGACCCCGCGCCCGATGCCGGGCGCAGGGCACGTGCCGTTCGACGGGCCCATCGACGGAGCCCCCCTCGCCTCACCGCGGCCACGCCGCGCGGACGAGGAGCGCAGGCCTGCACGCGTCGGGGCGCGACGGCGTGTCGCACCCGCGCTCCAGTCGAGCCATCGATACTCCCCACGACTACCCGCGGACACACCGCGGCGGCCACGACAGTCTAGGTCGTCCCCGGCCCGCGTCGGGCGCCCCGGCACCGCTAGTCGTCCGAGCGCGTCACCATGCGCTTCGCCCTGGAGGCGACGCGCCTCAGCGGCGTCCGCGTCGCCTGCGCGAGGCTGTGCTCCAGGTCCCTGTTGGCGCGGACCAGCCCGGCCCGCTCCTGCTTCAGGTCCTTGATCTCGTCGCGCTCGTCCTTCGCGATCCCGTACAGGGTGGCGATCCGCTCCCCGAGGCTGCGGCGCGCGGCGATGTCGCGGAAGTCCGACGCCGACCACCGCGCCGGCTCCTGCATCACGGGGTCGAAGTCCCACCGGTCGCCGAAGCGGTCGACGTCGGCCGCGTAGATCTCCTCGAGCGCCTCGCGCACGCCGCCCTCGAACACCTCGGACGCCGCCTTGAGCGGGGTGTCGTTCTCCCGGCCGAGGGACACCTCGTGCGGGCGCCCGACCTCGTCGAGATGGGCGCTCAGGTCACCGAGCAGCGTGGGGATCTCGCTGATGTCGTAGAGACGCGAGTACGGGATCGTGTCCTCGTGCAGCCGCGTCGACTGGGGCGCGAAGTGCGTGTCGCGGACCGGGCCGCGGGGGTCGCGCAGCACCTCGACGAACCGCGCGAAGTCGCGGACCACGTCCTCGACGGAGCCCGGCGCGTCCGGCAGCCACTCGGCCCCGGCGAACTTCCGCCCCGTGTACACGGGGTCGCCCACGAGGAACTTGGACTGCCACGCCGAGAACGCCCGCAGGCGCGGGTCGCGCACGACCGCGAAGACGAACCAGCCGTTCGCGGGGGAGATCTCCGCCCGCTCGGCCGGCTCGAGCTGCTTGAGCGACCGCACGCCGCGCCAGAGCCGACGGTGGTGGATCATCATGCGCGGCGTCGCCTCGCAGCTCAGCACGCTGGTGAACTGCTCCGGGTCCTGTCCGCTGAGCTCCGCGACGAGCCACTTCAGGCTCGTGCACGCGTTCTTCGCCAGGTGCGTGAACAGGACCTTGTGCTCCGGCAGCACCCAGGTGTTGGGCGCGGTCGCGTGCTCCGCCGTCAGCGGAGCGGTCGCGGTCACGGCCATGTCGATCACCTCGTCCTCAGGCGGTGTGCGGAAGGGTCCCGACCATCCCCGCCGCCACGGTCTTGTTCGTGGCCTCGTCGACCAGGATGAACGCGCCCGTGCGCCGGTTCTGGCGATAGGGGTCGACGAACAGGGGCTGCGTGACGCGCAGCTGGATGCGGCCGATCTCGTTGAGGCGGATCTCGGTCGCGTCCTCGTCGCGGTGCAGCGTGTTGACGTCGACGCGGTACTTGACGTCCTTCACCACGGCGCGCGCCCACCGGGTGGTGTGCTTGATCGCGTACTTCTTGCCCTGCACCAGCGGCGCCGACTCGTCCATCCAGCAGATCTGGGCGTCGATGTCCTGGAGCGCCGCGGGCGAGTTGTTCGGGCGGCAGATCATGTCGCCTCGCGAGATGTCGATCTCGTCCGCCAGCCGCACCGTCACGGACATGGGTGGGAACGCCTCGTCGACCGGGCCGTCGGCGGTGTCGATCCCCTCGATCGTGGTCTCGAGCCCGGACGGCAGCACCCGGACCTTGTCACCCTTCTTCAGCACCCCGCCGGCCACGGTGCCCGCGTACCCGCGGTAGTCGCGTGCGTCGTGCGACTGCGGCCGGATGACGTACTGCACCGGGAACCGCACGTCCTGCAGGTTGCGGTCGCTCGCCACGTGCAGGGACTCCAGGTGGCTGAGCAGCGGGCGCCCGTCGAACCAGGGCATGTTCTCGCTGCGGTTCACCACGTTGTCGCCGACGAGCGCCGAGATCGGGATGAACGTGAGGTCCGGCACGCGCAGACGCGAGGCGAAGTCCGTGAAGTCGCGGCGGATGCTCTCGAAGGCCTCCTCGGCGTAGTCCACGAGGTCCATCTTGTTCACGCAGACCACGATGTGCGGCACGCCCAGGAGCGTCGCGAGGAACGTGTGCCTCCGGCTCTGCTCGATGACGCCCTTGCGCGCGTCCACGAGGATGAGCGCGACGTCCGCCGTCGACGCCCCGGTGACCATGTTCCGCGTGTACTGGATGTGGCCAGGGGTGTCCGCGATGATGAACTTGCGCCGGGGCGTGGCGAAGTAGCGGTACGCGACGTCGATCGTGATGCCCTGCTCCCGCTCGGCCCGCAGGCCGTCGGTGAGCAGCGCCAGGTCGGTGTAGTCGTTGCCGCGGTCCTTGCTGACCTGCTCCACCGACTCGAGCTGGTCCTCGAAGATCGTCTTGGAGTCGAACAGCAGGCGGCCGATGAGGGTGCTCTTGCCGTCGTCGACGGAGCCCGCGGTCGCGAAGCGCAGCAGGTCGGCCGAGGTGTCGATCGCCGGGGAGGCGGTCTCGGTAAAGGTCTCGGTGCTCATGGCTTAGAAATAGCCCTCTCGCTTGCGGTCCTCCATCGCGGCCTCGCTCACCTTGTCGTCGCCACGGGTGGCGCCACGCTCGGTGAGGCGCACGGCGGCGACCTCCTCGACGATCTCGGCACGGGTCGCTGCCGTCGACGCGACGGCGGCGGTGAGGTTCGCGTCCCCCACCGTGCGGTAGCGGACGGACCGCAACTCGGCGGTCTCGCCGTCCTTGAGCGGCGTGAACTCGTTGACCGCGAACAGCATGCCGCCCCGGTCCACGACCTCGCGCTCGGCCGCGAAGTACAGGTCGGGGAGATCGATGCCCTCGGCCTCGATGTAGGCCCAGATGTCCAGCTCGGTCCAGTTGGACAGCGGGAACACGCGGATCGACTCGCCCTGGTGGACGCGCCCGTTGTAGAGGTCCCAGACCTCGGGGCGCTGGTTCTTGGGGTCCCACTGGCCGAAGTCGTCGCGGAAGGAGAACACGCGCTCCTTGGCGCGCGCCTTCTCCTCGTCCCGGCGTCCGCCGCCGAAGAGCGCGTCGAAGCCGTTCTTCTCGGCGGCCTCCAGCAGCACGGGGGTCTGGATGCGGTTGCGGGAGCCGTTCGGCTCCTCCTGCACCAGCCCGCGCTCGATGGCCTCCGGCACGGAGGCGACGACGAGCTGGACGCCGAGCCGCTCGACCCAGCGGTCGCGCGTGTCCAGCACCGACGGGAAGTTCAGGCCCGTGTCCACGTGCATGATCGGGAACGGGATCCGCGCCGGCGCGAAGGCCTTGGCGGCCAGGTGGAGCATGACGATCGAGTCCTTGCCGCCCGAGAACAGCAGACAGGGGCGCTGCATCTCCGCGACCACCTCGCGGAAAATGTGGATGCTCTCCGCTTCGAGGCTGCGGAGCTGGCTCAGGACGTGAGACGTCACGGCTGGGCACCTTCCTTGATGTCGACCCCGACCTCCGTCAGCGCCGCACGCAGGTGCGCCGCCACGGCCGGGTGGCTGACGAAGAGATCGGGGAGCCAGGGGTCCTGGCGGTTGTACTCGAGCGGGGTACCGTCCAGGCGGGTGCACTCGAGGCCCGCGGCGAGGGCGACCGCGACCGGTGCCGCCGAGTCCCACTCGTACTGGCCGCCGGCGTGCACGTACGCGTCCGCGGTGCCGTCCACGACGGACACGACCTTCACGCCTGCCGACCCCATGGGCACGAGCTCGACGTCGGCACGGGCGGCGAGGTCCCGCACGAACTGCGGCGGGCGGCTGCGGCTCGCGGCGAGGCGCAGCGGGCGGCGGCCGGCCAGGACAGCGTCCGTGTCCGTGTCCGTGTCCGTGGCCGTGTCGCCGGCCCGCCGCGGCCCGGCGTCGGTCGTGACGGTGCTGAGGACGGCGTCGCGGGCGGGCAGCCCGACCGCCCCGGCGGCCAGCCGGTCGGAGCGGGCGACGCCGCGGTCCCAGAGGGCGACGTGCACCGCGAAGTCGTCCCGCCAGCGGGCGCCGTCGCCGGCGCGCTCGGCGAACTCGCGGGTGCCGTCGAGCGGATCGATGATCCACACGCGGTCCGCCGTCAGGCGAGCGGCGGAGTCGGCGGCCTCCTCGGAGAGGACGGCGTCGGCCGGGCGTGCGTGCGCGAGCGCGGCGGCGAGCCACGACTGGCTGGCCGCGTCGCCCGCGTCCTTGAGCTCGCCCGCCACGAACGCTCCGCCGGCGGCGTCGACCTCTGCCCGCAGGCCGCGGAGCACCCCACCGGCCCCCTGCGCGAGCGCGACGGCGAGCTCGCCGTCGGGCAGGCCCGGGTCCGGGAAGGACGGGGCGGACGCGGACATGGGACTCCTCGGCTTGAGGCTCTGGACGGGGGCCCGGGCGGGCCGCGGCCGACGCTACCATTCCGAATTGGACGATTCCCCGAGAGTTCACATTGTTGAATTCTGTTTTTCCGATAGGAATGGTGCACTTTTGAGCCTCGACCTCCCGCTGATCGTCGGCGGACTCGTCGTGGGCTTCGTCGTGGGCCTCACGGGCATGGGGGGCGGCGCCCTGATGACGCCGATGCTCATCTTCGTCTTTCGCGTCGACCCGCTCACCGCCGTCTCCTCCGACGTCGTGGCCAGCCTGTTCATGAAGCCCGCCGGCGCCGTCGTGCACCTGCGCCGGCGCACCGTGAACCTGCAGCTCGTGCTGTGGCTGTGCATCGGTTCGGTGCCCGCCGCGTTCTCCGGTGCCCTGCTCATCCGCTACCTGCCGTTCGGTGACGGGTTCGACGAGGTGCTCAAGCAGATCCTCGGGGTCGCGCTGCTCATCGCCTCGGCGGGGCTGGTCGTGCGGGCGGTGCTCGGCATGCTCCAGCGCCGCACCGCGCTCGGCGAAGGACCCGCCGCGCCCAGCAGCCCGGACGTCGTCGTGCGCAAGGTGCCCACGCTGATCCTCGGCGCCGTCGCCGGGCTCATGGTCGGCCTCACGTCCGTGGGCGCCGGCTCGATCATCATCGTGGTGCTGCTCCTGCTCTACCCGGCCCTCAAGGCCTCCCAGCTGGTGGGTACCGACCTGGTGCAGGCCGTCCCGCTGGTCGCGGCCGCGTCGCTGGGCCACATCCTCTACGGGGACTTCGAGCTCGGACTGACGACGTCGCTGCTGGTCGGCGCCGTCCCGGGCGCCTGGTTCGGCGCCCACGTGTCCAGCCGCGCCCCGGGCGGCATCATCCGCCGTGCCCTCGCGATCCTCCTGCTGGCCTCCGGCCTCAAGCTGCTGGGCGCCTCGCTCGGCGTCGTCGTCGCGGCCGCGGTCGGCGCACTCGTCGTCGGCAACGTGCTGTGGATCGTGGTCCGGGAGCGCATCAAGCGGCTCCCGCCCAGGCCGACGCCGCCCGGCACCGTCCCGAACCCCGAGAAGAAGGACACGACGACGCGATCATGACCGAGCCCACGCCCGTGCCCTCCGACCTGCCCGCCGAGCTGCCCTCCGACCTGCCTTCCGTGACCCGCGTCCTGTCCCCCGACGAGCTGGACCTCCTCGAGCTCGCCCTCGCCGGCGGCCCCTGGGTCCCGCCCGCCGGGCTGCCCGCCGGCCCGGCGACGCTCACGGACGCCGAGAACACGCCGCTCGCCGTCGTCGGCGAGCCCGGCGACGAGGCCCCGCGCGCCGTGCGCCCGTTCGCCCGGGCCGCCGGGCCGCACTGGGACCCCGCCCTGCGTCGCACGGCCCGCGCGGTACGTGACGACATGCCCACCGGCCTCGCGCCCGTCGCCGTGGTCGTGACCGAACCTCCCACGCGCTCGGAGGTGGAGGCCCTGCCCGGGCTCGTCGGCGACGCCGGGGCCGTGCTGCTGCTCGTCCCCGCCGCGCGCCGGTCCCCCGCCGCAGGGCAGGTGGGAGCCCCCGGGCTGGTGCGCGTCGCCCGGGACCTCGCCGACGGCTCGCGCCACGCGAGCGTCGTCGTCGTGCCCTGGCCCGCCGACGCCCCGGACGCGCTGCGCTGGACGGACGTCGGCACGCGCTACGGCGCCGTGCGGACGGAGGTGCTCGTCGCGCACCGCTCCCCCGCCGCGCGCGACGCCGTCGCGGGGCTCGGCACGCTCTGGTCCGACGCGGTCGCCGGGCTCTACCCGGAGGTACCGGCGGCCGAGGTGGTGCGCGCCGCCGGCACGGCCCGGCCGCGGGGTGCGGTGGTCTTCTTCACGGGCCTGTCCGGGTCCGGGAAGTCGACCGTGGCCCGCGCGCTGGCCGCCGAGCTGGACGACGAGGGCCTGCACACCACCCTGCTCGACGGCGACGAGGTGCGCCACCACCTGTCCAAGGGCCTCGGCTTCGACAAGGCCTCCCGCGAGCTCAACGTGGAGCGCATCGGCTACGTCGCGTCGCTCGTCTCCTCGCACGGGGGTGTCGCCGTGGCGGCGCCCATCGCGCCGTTCGCGTCGGGCCGCGCCCGGGTGCGCGAGCTCGCCGAGGCCGCCGGCACCTTCCTGCTGGTGCACGTCAGCACGCCGCTGGAGGTGTGCGAGGCCCGCGACCGCAAGGGCCTCTACGCCAGGGCCCGGCGCGGCGAGATCCCCGACTTCACCGGGATCTCCTCGCCGTACGAGGCACCGACCGACGCCGACCTGGTCATCGACACCGCACGGGTGAGCGTCGAGGACGCCGTGGCGCGGGTCCGCGCGGCGCTGGACGCGGCGGGCGGCGACCGGTCCGGCCTGCCCCGCTGACCGCGGAAGCCCGCCGCCGGGGCCTCAGCCGCGCAGCGCCGCGAGGATCCGGTCGCGCGCCTTGCCGTCCCGGTAGGCGAACGCGCGGTCGATGCGCTCCGCGTACAGGTCGGGCAGGGCCCCGAGGACGTCGGCGACGGCCCGCTGGGCCTCCTCGGGGCTCGTGACGACCGGACCGAACCCGGACGTCTCGAACCCCGCCGCCCGGGAGCGGGCGCTGTCGGGGGCGCCGAGCACGGCCTCCCGGTCGACCTGGAGATAGACCGTCGGCCGCCCGAGGTAGGCGAGGTCGAGCGCACGGGCGGAGGAGTAGTCGGTGACGAGGACCGCCGCCGAGGCCAGGGCCGCCAGCAGGTCGTCCTGAGGGACGACCTCCACCCCGGGCGGGGGTGAGAAGACCTCGGGGCCGACCCCCGACGGGAGGACCAGCCGGACGCGGCGCCCCTCCCGGGTGGCGAGAGCGGCGAGCTCGGCGGACTCGAGGAGCTGGCGCCAGGCGGCGACGAACGGCAGGGCGCGGAACTCGTCGACCGCCCGCCCGGCCGAGGCCGGGTCCGACGGCCGCAACGTGCCCGCCCGCCAGCCGGGCAGGACGACGATGTGCTCGGCCGGCGCCCGCAGCTCCTCGAGCCGGTCGTGCGAGGGCAGCCCCGTCAGCGCGACCTCGCTCGGGAGGTAGGCCTGGTTCCCGTAGGGGCCGCCTGCTCGGACGAGCTCGATCGCCGACGAGACGGTGATGAGGTCGGCCTGCGACGCCCAGGAGTCCCGGTGGAGCAGCCTGCCGACCCCGCCGGCGGGCAGCAGCGCCACGCGCCACTCGCGCGGGATCCCCTGCCCCGGCAGCGGGGTGTGGGCGCGCCGTGACATGCGGGACGTGACCAGGAGGTCCGCCCGGCGCAGGAGAGCCGCGTGCTCGGGCGAGCCGGCGGTCACGCACCCGACGTCCGCCCGGCGCAGCCGCGACTCGGCCTCCGACCCCGCCTCGGTCACGAACCGCACCTCGACGTCGGACACCTGCTCCCGCACGTACTCGTAGAGCAGCTCGCTCTGCGACGGCGAGGCGTCGGCGTCGTCGCCCGTGACGAACACCCAGGTCTCGCCGCGCGTGGCCGCCGGCCCGGCAGGCGCGCCGGCCTGCGGCGGCACCGCGGTCCGCACGGATCCCGTCACGGCCCGTGCGAGGCGCCGCCACCGCGCGGCGGCGGGCCTGGGGGCCGAGCCCGGCGCGGGGGTCGGGGCCGGCGACGCGGCCGTGGTCGTGGTCGGACCGGCCTTCGGCGCCGCGGGCTTGACGTCGATGGGCGGCCGTCTCCCGGCACGCTCGTCGACGGCGCCGGCCTTCAGGATCGTGCCGTCGAGATCGAGCGTGAAGCGCGGGTCGGTCGAGGCCAGGCCGACCTCGTCACCCCGCTCCATCCGCACGAGCAGCACCAGCTGGTACAGCCAGGTCTTCCCGAGGAACTCGATCCCGCGGCTCCTGGTCTCGAGGACCTCGGCGTCGCCGACGACGACCTGCAGCTCCGGAAAGTCGCTGGCGCTGCCGTAGACGGCCGCGCGCCACGCGCCCCTCTCGGGGTGCCAGCGCAGCCGCTCCACGGGCGAGGACGTGACCTCCTCGACGGCGGCGAGCCACGCGAACCGCATCTCCAGCGGCACGGCGAAGATGTCGAAGCCCTGGATGTTGGCCGCGCCGATCTGCCGCAGGTTCTCGGTCAGACGCTCACGGATGAGGGCCAGCTGCTCCTCGGAGGCGAGGTCGACGGGGGTGTTCACGCGTCGGTTCCGCCGGAACAGCATGAACACGAAGTACAGCAGCAGGTTCGCCAGCCACGGCGGGCACTCGTCGCCGGCACGGTCGAGCATGCCGCGGTGCGAGATCCCGAACAGCGACGCGTAGCGGGACATGTTGCCGCTGTGCTTGGACACGATCGAGGACGCGTCGGCACGGCGGAGGTAGAAGTACTCCGCCCCCGGGACCAGCACGTACCGCGCGCCGTTGCACAGCAGGAAGTGCCCGATCATGTCGGTGTCGGAGGACTGCAGGATCTGCTCGTCGAAACGGAGGCCGTGGCGAACGATCACGTCGTGGCGGAAGAACGCGACCCCACCGAGCGTGTGGATCTTGCGCGGCTCCCGGTGCAGGTCGACGACCGAGCTGGGGGCGCCGACGTACCGGGCGTCCAGCGTGTGCCCGATCGTGGAACCGTCGGGCGAGGTGAGGATCGCCCGGCCCACGTACATCGTCTCGTCCGGGAACCGCTCCCGTGCCTGCTCGATCTCGAGCAGGTACCGGGGGTCCAGCCGGTCGTCGGGGTCCGGGTGCGAGACCCAGGTGCCGCGGGCCCAGGCGAGGCCCGTGTTCCGCGCCGAGGCCACGCCCCCGTTCTCCTTCGTGACGACCCGGACCGCGTAGTCGGTGGTGGGCATCCACGCCCGCACCACCTCCTCCGAGTCCTCGGGGCAGCCGTCGATGACGAAGATCAGCTCGTAGCCCGCGTGCGCCGCGACCTGCTCGTCGAGCGACCGGAGGAACGCGGGAAGGTACGGGCCGACGCGGTAGCAGGCGATGACGAGGCTCGTGTGGGGTGCCAGGCCGTCCCACTCGCCCTCGGGGCGATTGATGTCCGTCCTGTCGATGTCTGTCCTGTCGATGTCAGTCATCGCGGCCCTTCCGCTCCTTCAGGCCTTCGATCTCCAGCCCGACCTCGTAGATCCGCCTCGAGTTCTCGTGGTCGAAGTAGGAGAAGAACGTCTCGACCCGCTGCTCGAACTCCGGCTCCGGCGCGCAGCCCCGCTCCAGGTAGCGCTCCAGCAGGTCGAGCAGGTCCGACTCCTCCTTCGCGACCTCGCCGAACGCGTCGGTCGCGTAGTCGAACGACGCGGCGGGGTAGTGGGGCGGGATCGAGTCGGGCTGGTAGTACAGCACCGGCTTGTGCATCTGCGCGAAGTCGAACTGGACCCCGGAGTAGTCGGTGATCATGAGGTCCGACCCGGTGAGGAGCTGCTCGTAGCTGACGTCCTCCGTGGCGGCACGCACCTCGACGAGCTCGCTCTGCGAGACGAAGTCCGTCAGCTGCGTCCCGGTGTTGGGGTGGAGGAGGAACAGGAAGCGGTAGCCGTGCTTCTCCAGGGCCGCGTGCAGCCTCGGGCTGTTGATGAGCGAGTGGAAGACCTGGAAGTAGTCGGTCTTCCGGAAGGCGCGGTGGCTGAGGGTCTGCTCGACGCCCCGTTGCGGGCTGTGCAGGTACGTCCGCCAGGTCGGCGCGAGGAGGATCGTCCGCTCCGCCCGGGAACGGAGCCCGTCGTAGCGCGCGAACCCCGTGACCTCGACCTGGTCGGCCTCGTAGCCGTAGTTCGGCTGGAGCAGGTTCCGACGCTCGAGCTCGGAGACCACCAGGACCCGCTCGAAGTTCGAGTACCCGATGTTCAGCAGGTTGTCGAGCTTGTCCACGACGAGCCCGTGGTTGATGTAGACGACGCGCGCGTCGAACAGGTCGCGGAAGTACGTCTGGTCGAGCTGGAACCCGAAGGTGTTGCTCGTCCCGATGCGCGTGGCGAAGACGATCGACGCGTGGAGGTAGTGCAGCCGCTGCCGGTCCGTCCCGAAGGCGAGGTACTCCACGCCGTCGGCGTCGAGCTGCGCCGCGAGGGCCGTGCCCGGCTGGGCCACGTAGTGCGTCTCGGCCCCGTCGCGCTGTGCCTGCGCGTAGCGGTACGCGTACTCGCCGTTGTCGCCGCCCTTGACGATGCGGTCCGCGTACATCCAGATCCTGCGGCCGCGGTAGGCGGGCAGGGTCGAGAAGTACTCGCCGCGGAGCCGTGCGGCCTCGATCCGCACCGGGTCGCCGGACTCCCGCAGCGACCGCTGCAGGTTCTGCTCGGCCGCGTCCCGGGCCGACTCCGAGTAGGGCGCGATGTCGATCCCGCGGCGACCCACCGTCAGGATCCCGAGTCCGGGCACGGCCCAGTACGCCGCGGGCTCGCCGCTGAGCTTGGCGGTCGCCCGCGTGAAGCGGAGGCGCAGCGGGGTGTACCACGCGTCCGACGACGCGTACCGGAACTCCAGCCGCTCCGTGGCCTCGGCGAACGGGACCGACGCCGTGAAGGTGAAGGCGCGGTGGAGCGCGACCCCGTGCAGCGAGGTGTCGGCGTAGCGCTGCCGGTCGGCGAGCGGGATCGAGCGCCCGCCCACGTGCACCTCGAGCCGGTGCCCCGGGTGGTTGAAGGCCAGCGGGATCCGGCCCCTGACCGTCAGGACGCCGTCGCGGGCGGCCATCGAGTCGATCGAGACGGTCACGTCGTCCGGACGCTCCAGCTCCAGCCCTCGGAACTCCGCGAACGGGCCCTGTGCGTCGTGGCCCAGGGCCGGCTCGAAGGCCGCCCCGTGCTTGAGCCGCAGCAGGTGCATGCGCACGATCGGGGACGGGATCCGGGTGGGGCGTCGGGGGGACCAGATCAGCTCGTCGGCCGTGTGCCGCAGCGCACGCGAGAGGACGCGCTCGTAGGCGGCGAGGTCCTCCTCGGCGAAGATGCGCTTCGGCGTGCCGCCGGTGTTGTGCCGGACCCGCCCGGCGAGCAGGTGCACGAACAGGCGCTGGAGGTAGGTGTGGCTCGCGCCGAGAGCGTCCGTCGCCTCGAGGAGGTCCGCCCAGTCCCGCGCGAAGTCGAGGTACCAGTCCCGGGTCAGCACCTCGGCGGACTGCTCGGCGCCGTCGTCGAGCACGCCGTGGGAGCGCACCTCGCCGAGCACGCCGAACCCGCCGCTGATCGACAGCGCGGCGGCGAAGGCGAGGCCGCGCGTGCGCGCGGCCGGGTGCTTCCGGACGGCGGCCCAGAGGATGTCCGCGCGGACGAGCACCGGGCTGGAGCCCACCCACAGCGGGGCGTGCTCGGTGAGGGGCAGCCGTCCGCCGAGGTCGACCTTCGCGTGGAGCGTGTGGCCCGCGGTCGCGTCGGTGAAGACGTGCAGGTCCTCGGCCGCGTCGGCGTCCAGGCGGTCGAACGAGTCCGCCTCGAACTCCACCCCGGCGTCGACGAGGCACAGCCTGTCGCCCGGAGCCAGGCCGGCGAAGACCCCGGCCTCCACGAGCGCGTCGAAGGAGCGGTCCTGCACCGTGCGGAGATCCGCGTCCCGCTCGACCTGCGCGACGGAGAGCCGGGTCCGCAGGTGCGCCAGCGTCCCGTCCTCGCCGACGACGACGTAGCGGATCTTGGTCGTACGGCGCGGTCCCTGGTTCGTCGTGGGGCCGGCCGTCCCCGTCGTGGGGCCCTCGACGCGCGCGTCGGTCGCCCCCGCGCCCGGGAGACGCCGGGCGAGGTCGGGATCGGCGGCCAGGGCCGAGACCACCTCCCCCGCACCGAACTCGGAGTACCGCAGCACCGGGACCTGCTGCACCGTCTCGAGCCCGTCCGGCAGCAGCGGCACCACGTCGTGCTCGCGCGCGAGCCACAACCAGGACTCGGCGGCATAGAGCCGCTGACCCAGCATGTCGGGCACGAGGACGTCGACGCTGTCCAGGAACTCCGCGCGGTCGAGCTGGTCGCTCGGCACCACCGTGATCCCCGCGGCGTCGGCCCGCTCCGCGGTCAGCCGCCGTCCCTCGTCGTAGAACACGACCTGGGAGGCGCCGGAGCCGACGAACACGGACCGCAGGACGTCGAGGTTCCAGTCCGCGAGGTCGACGTGCCGGGGCAGGACCACGCCGATCCTCGGGTGGTCCCCAAGGGCGCTCCGCTCGGCCGCTCGTCCCTGGACGAGCGCGACGTCGACCCCCTTGCCCTGGAGGTACCGGAACAGCTCGGGCGACGAGACCATCCAGCTGACGCGCGCGCCGAAGACGGTCCGGACCTGCTCCTCGCACCAGGCGACCGGCGGGAGCAGGGACTCGTCCGCGCGCCGCACGGTCTCGTCGAGCACGACGTGCACCCGGTCGACGACGATCCCGACCTCGGGCTCGGCGGGGAGCGCGAGGAGGTACTCCGGGTTGTCGACGATCAGGGTGTCGACGTGGGTCGTGTCGCGCCAGCTCATCCACCGGAGCTCGCCCTGCTCGACCGCGTCGGTGATCCGGCGTCGAGGCCTCACGCTGCGCTGGTTACGGCTGGACCGTGGACGGGGCCCGCTCAGCAGGCCGACGGGACCCTCCGTCCCAGCCAGGAGGGAACGGAGCCGGTGGAGGCCGTCCCGAGAGCCTTCCAGGGCGGAGTTCCAGTCGGCCAGCACCGCGTGCGAGAGGCGTTGCGGCGGCTGCTCCCCGCGGACCCCGGACGGCGCCCAGCAGATCGACGGGCGCGCGGCGTCGAGCGTCCACTCGTCGGCGCCCGCGGCGTCGATACGGCTGTGTGCGGCACGGAACTGCGTCATGTAGGCGTGGCGCGCCCCCGACCTCCAGTTCGGCCGGAAGTCGGAGCGGGAGAGCGAGCCGACCTTGAGCTGGATGAGGCCGAGCGGCTCGGGGAGGTTCACCACCGCGGACCTCCCGAAGGCCCGCTTCAGCCGCTCGGAGAACTCGCTGTCCCCGCCCTTGCGCACGTCGTCGAACCGGCCGAGCCGGTCGAGCACGACAGACCGGCGGAACAGGAGCGACGACATGTTGGTCCGGTGCGGCGAGTAGCCCAAATAGGTGACCTCGCCCGTGCCCAGCACCCGCTGGCTCCTCGACGTGGACGCCATCTTGCGCGGGTCCGCGAGCAGCGGGAGGAGCTGTCGCTCGATGCGCTGCGTGTGCGAGACGTCGTCCGCGTCCTGGAAGGTCACGTACTCACCGCGCGCTTCGCGGAGCCCCGAGTTCCGCGCCCGGTAGGCGCCGCCGTTGTGCTCCCGCGGAATCACCCGCACCCGGGGGTCCGTCGCGGCGGCGGCGTCCAGGTGCTCCCGACCGCTCGTGGAGCAGTCGTCGACCACCAGGATCTCGAGGTTCGACCACGACTGGCGGACCAGCGAGTCGATCGTGTGGCGGAAGCCGCGGTCCGGGTTGTAGGTCGGCACGACGACCGACACCAGGGGCTGCTCGTCGCGCGGCACGCTGCACGGCGCGGCCTCGGGGGCCTCGATGCTCGCGAAGACCTCGCCGGCTCCGCCCAGGTCGTCGACGGCGAGCACGAACGGGGCGAGACCGCGGTCCGTGAACGGCTTGTTGAACTGGGCCCACCAGCGCTCGAGCCGGTCGCCGTCGACCGGGGCCGGACCGGCGGCGGTGCGGTCCGCCAGACCGGTCGGACGCACCAGGTCGGTGCGTCCCGCCCACGCGATCCCCTCCTCGGCGGTGGGGAGCGACGCGAGCTCCTCGAACAGCGCCTCGGCACCGGTGAGCACCGCGACCTGGGTGGCGAGCAGCAGCGCCGCCGACGCGCCCGGCTCCCACAGCTGCGACCGGTCGAGGGCCGTGAGCATGACCTTCGTGGCGGCCTGGAGGTGATGCTCCTCAGGCTCGAGCACGCAGGCGAGGAGCGCAGCGGCGAGCACGCGGGGGACGTCCCAGCGCAGCATCTGCTCCCGCGGGACGCCGGACTCGATGGCCTGGCGCAGCGCCTCCCAGCGATGGGCGGTGCCGGTGGCGTCCAGCGCGAGGAGGTCCAGGTAGGCGGCGGAGCGCATCCGGCTGCCGACGGCGAGCGCACGCCAGGGCGACTGCCGGTTCAGCAGGAGGAACTCCTCGGGCGTGAGCTCCCGGAACGCCGGTGCGGGGTCGTCGGGGTGCGCGTGCGCGAACGTCTGGGGCGCTGCGGGGAGGGACATGTCGGTGCCGCGTCCTAGAGGTCGGCCGAGCCCGCTGCGGGGGAGCCGGCCGCGTCCCGCTCAGGCCGCGCGAGCTCGAACGCGATCCGTGCCGCCAGCCGCTCCGGGAGGTGCTCCTCGATCCGCGCGAGACGCGCGTTCACCAGGGCGAGCTCGCGCTCCGTCGCAACGCCCGCCGAGCGCGACGTCTCGGACTCCCTCCGTGCGCCGTTCTGCCCGAGCCGGTAGACGGCCGAGAGCACCTTGCGCAGGAACAGCAGGACGATCGCCGTGCAGACCCCGATCGTGACCAGCACGGCGACGAGGCCCACCCGCACCGGGGCGAGCAGGCACACGAGCACGGCGGCGACCATGCACACCGCCATCAGGGCGACAGCGGCGATCTGGCGAGGCGAAAAAGACATAGTGGAAGACACCTAGCATGCGGTGGACGGTTGACGGACGCTGGCGCGCCATCCCTGTCGAACGGTTCTGACCCTGATCGGCCGACACCGACCGCGGCAGGGGCCGCTCGCGGGCCCATGGTAACCGGTGGGTCCGCCGGCCTCAGCGACCGGGCGGCCTGCCCGAGATCACGGCCCGGCCTGCTTCTTGGCACGCTGCTTGGTGCGGGCGCGCGGACCGACCCCGCCGGCGCGTGCGGACGAACGGGCCAGGCGGTGCGCGCGGACGAACTTGCGGTACTCGGCGAGCACGTCCTCCGTGCCGCCGTCCATGACGAGCTCCCCCTGGTGCACCCAGAGGACGCGGGTACACATCGCCTCGATCGTGCTGATCGAGTGGCTGACGAGGAAGATCGTGCCCGCGTTCTTGCGCACCTCGTCGATGCGGGCCTTGGAGCGGGCCTTGAACGCCGCGTCACCGGTGGCCAGCGCCTCGTCGATCATGAGGATGTCCGGGGTCGCGGCCGAGGAGATCGCGAACCGCAGCCGGGCGCCCATGCCGGAGGAGTACGTCTTCATGGGCATGTAGACGAAGTCGCCGATGTCCGCGAACTCCACGACCTCGTCGAAGCGCTCCTCGACCTGCTTGGGGGTGAGGCCGAGAGCCAGGCCGCCGATCCAGATGTTCCGCTCGCCCGTGAGCTGCGGCATCAGCGCGGCGTTGACGCCGAGCAGCGCCGGCTCCCCCGCCACGTACACGCCGCCGGACCGCGGCGGGATGAGGCCGGTGATGGCGCGCAGCAACGTGCTCTTGCCGGAGCCGTTGATGCCGACGATGCCGATGGACTCCCCGTGCCGGGCGACGAAGGAGATGCCGCGCACGGCGTGCACCTCGCTCACCGCGCCCACGTGCTGCGACGTCGAGCTCACCAGGCGGCGCAGGAGGGAACGCTTCGGCGCCTTGGCCTCGCGCACGTTGTCGGCGCCCTTGGCGGCGACCTGCTTCGCCTTGCCGCCGAAGACGCGGTAGACGATGTGCAGGTCGTCGACGACGAGCACCGGGTCGCCGACGGTCGCGACGGGCTTCGGGCCCTCGAGATCCTCGGGCTCGAAGTCCTCGTCGAGGTCGACGTCGAGATGAAGGTCGGACTCAGTCACGGCCGTACCGCTCCTCTCCGCGCCAGAAAACGATGAACCCGACCACGAAGGTCACGATCGCCCAGCCGGCCGCCCACAACCACATCCACGGGTCCTGCGGCATGGACGGCTCCTGCGTGAGGATCGAGCGGGCCACGTAGAGGAACACGCCGATCGGCTGGTACTCGAGGATCGGTCCGACGATGGCCGCCGCCTGGGCGGGCAGGTCCTTGACGTAGTGCATCACCGGGAAGATCACGCCGGAGGCGTACATCACGAGGCGCAGCACGAAGCCGATGATGTTGTCCAGGTCGGGAGTGATCGCCACGGCGCGGGCCACGATGAACGCGATGCCCGTGTTGAAGATCCACATCAGCGCCACGATGGCCGGCAGCAGGAGCCAGCTCCACGTGACGTGCACCGTCGGGTATGCCGGGAGCAGCCCGCTGAGCAGCACGATCGCGCACATGACCACCAGGGCCGGCACGAGGGTGGTGAGCAGCGAGACCACCTGGGCGATGGGCAGCACGGCGCGCGGGAAGTGCAGCGACCGGATGAGGTTGGTCTTCTGCGCGATCGACCGCGACCCGGCGTGCACCGACTGCTCGAAGAACCGGTACAGGAACGTCCCGATGGTGATGAACGCGATGGTGTTCTCCACACCGCGGTTCGCCCCGAGCAGGATGCCGAAGATCAGCACGTAGACGGTCGCGTTGAGGATCGGGTTGAGGACGGCCCACAGCTGGCCCAGATAGTTGTTCTGGTTCTTGGAGTAGGCCGTCGCGGTGCCGAGGACGCGGATGAACGCCCAGCGGGAGGCGACGTCGCGGATGTACTTGCCGAGCGGCGGGCGCACGCCCATCTGCTGCAGCCCGAACTGCTCCGCGATCGCCCGTCGCTCCTGCGACGTCGTGGCCGGCACGAGCGGCTCCGGCGGGCGGAGCGGGTCACGACCGGGCTCCGGCTTCCCGCGGTCACCCGAGGTGGCGTCCGTGGTGGTGTCGGTGGTCACGTAACTTGCATACCCGTCTTTCGAGGTACGGCCAGCGGCTGCCGGGCCCTGTCGATAGTACAGCGGCGAGGTGTGCGCTCCTCTCGCCGACGCCCCCTGGGGAAGGCCCCAGGACGCCGTGGAATACTCGTCGCGCCACGGGACCCCGCCACCAGGAAGGCACGGATGTCGCACGTCACCCCACCGCAGCAGCCCACGATCACGGACCGCGTGCGCAAGCTTGCCGCACAGATCTTGCTGAGCGCGGGTTCGCGCGTCAAGCGGGTCGTGACCAGCACGATCGCCGGTGAGGAGCCCGAGCACTCCCCCGAGCTGGACGGCCTGCCCCGGTTCCCCGTGGTGGCGTACTTCGCGGACACCCCCAACCAGGCGTACCAGCTGCAGCAGTGGCTGCCCGTGCTCGAACGCGTCGCCGCGGAGCACCCCGTGGCGATCGTCACCCGCCACTGGGAGCTCACCGAGCAGCTCCGCGAGACCACCGACCTGCCCGTCCTCTTCGTCCGGCGCCTGGACGGTCTGCGCCGGCTCTACGAGCAGATCGACGTGAAGACGGTCGTCTACGTCAACAACGGCTGGCGCAACTTCCAGTCGCTCATCTACCAGCGGGCCCTGCACGTGCACGTCAACCACGGCGAGTCCGACAAGGTCTCGATGGTCTCCAACCAGGCCAAGGCCTACGACCACGTGGTCGTCGCCGGCCAGGCCGCGGTCGAGCGCCACCGGCGCGCCCTCATCAACTTCGACCTCGACACGCTGGTCGTGTGCGGTCGCCCGCAGCTCGACCTCGACGTGGCCTCGGCGCTCGCGCCGGCCGAGGGCCGCCGGACCGTGCTCTACGCCCCCACCTGGTCCGGCGAGGACGAGGCCAACAACTACACGTCCCTCGACCTGTACGGCACCGCCGTCGTGCGCGCGCTCCTGGACCGCCCGGACGTCCGGCTCGTCTACAAGCCGCACCCCCGCGTGCTCACCGCGGAGGACCCGGCGGTCGCCGCGGCCCACGCCGAGATCGTGCGGCTCGTCACCGCCGCGCGAGAGGCGGGCGCGCCGCACGAGCTGCCGCTGGAGGCCGACATCCTCGGCCTGTTCGAGGACACCGACCTGCTCGTCACCGACATCTCGTCGGTCGGCCTCGACTTCCTCTACCTGCGTCCGGGCGTCCCGATCGTCCTCACCGACCGCCGCACCGACCGGGCCCGGATCGTCGCCGAGGCCCCCGTCGCGAGCGCCGTCGACATCGTGGACGGCGACACGGTGGGCGACGTCGGCACGCTCCTGGCCGCCAACCTCGCCCAGGATCCCCACCACGACGCCCGCGAGCGCGTGCGCGACCACTACTTCGGGTTCGCGCGCGGCGACAGCAGCCGCCGGTTCCTGGAGTTCGTCGCGGACTGCGTCGCACGCCGCGACGCCATGGTCGACCAGGCCGGCTGAGCCTGTCGGCACCCGCGACGGGGGGGACGACGGAGGGGCGACGACCTGCCGGTCGTCGCCCCTGCACAGAGCCGGGCCCGTCGAGCCAGGCCCGTCGAGCCAGGCCCGTCGAGCCAGGTGCTCAGAGCTCCTGGTTCGCCCGCTCCAGGTCCTCGGCGAAGTCCACCTCGACCGCGTACAGGTCGGAGATGTCCACCGGCAGCACCTTCACGCCGTCGTGCGCGATGGCGAGCTCGAGGCCGCCCTCGAAGTACTCCTGGTCGTCGACCTCGTCGAGGCGCTGCAGCAGTTTCGCCTTGTCCTGGGCGGCGACGTAGTTGATCCCCACGGCCTCGCCGAGCGCACCGTCGCCGACCTTCTTCGACAGCTCGTTGATGTAGCCGTCGTCGTCGACCGTGTACTTGACCTCCTCGTCACCGACGGAGGACGTGTTGACGCACACGAACGACCGGCCCTCGTCGATGAGGGGCTGCACGCGGCGCAGCACGTCCGGGTGGAAGACGACGTCGCCGTTCAGCCAGAGCACGCCGCGGTCCCCGGTGACCCGCAGGGCGCGCAGGAGGCTCTTCGATGTGTTCGTCTGGTCGTACACCTCGTTGTACGTGAAGGCGACGTTCGGCGCGGCCTCGAGGATCATCTCGAGCTTGAAGCCGACGACGATCAGCACCTCGGCCTCGCGGCCGTAGACGGAGCGGAGGTTGCCGAGCTGCTGGGCGAGGATCGTGCGACCGTCCCGCAGCTCCGTCAGCGGCTTGGGGTGCGGCCGGCCCAGGCGGGTCCCCATGCCCGCCGCCAGGATCACTGTCTGGATGCTCATCGCGTTCCTCTCTCGTTACCTGTCGGTGCGGCGCTCGGCGCGCCGTGGGCCTCGACCCGGGCGACCTCGCGGTCGCGGATCTGCATGAGGCGCTCGCACGCGGCGACGAACCGCCGCGTGGAGGCGCCGGGAGTCGTGTCGCCGAGGTAGTGCTCGCGCAGCGCGTGGCGCCGGTCGCGCGTCGGGTCCTCGGAGAGCTCGCGGTCCACGGTGGCCAGCACGTCGCCGAGGGCGGCGACAGGCAGCGACGGCGCGAGTTCCAGCAGCGGGCTCGCCGCGATGATCACGTCGCCGACCGGCCGGGTCACGACGATCGGCTCGCCGGTGGCGAGCCAGTCCATCGCCACGCCGGACACGTCGCAGACCAGGAGGTCGGCCGCCGCGAACGCCGGGGCGACGTCCCCGTGGGTGTCGGTGCCGTGGGCAGGGCCCTCGGCGGGGGCGGGCGCGCCGGCCAGGTACGCCCTGATCGCCTTGTCGGCCTCGCCGTACGCCGCGACCCGGACCCCGGTGAGCGGGTGCGGGCGGTAGAGCACCCGGTACCGGCCCGACTCCACGAGGGCGCGCACGATCGCGAGCCCGTGCGTGGCCACCGTGCCGTACTCCGCGGACGGCTGGCCGCCCTCCCACGTGGGGGCGTACAGGACCGTGGGCAGGGGCCCGCGCGGAGTCCTCGCGCGCAGGCGCAGCTGGTCGTCGAGCTGCGGGCGGCCCACCGGCACGCACCGCTCGTGCGCGTCGTACAGGGTGCTGAACCGCGCCATGCGCTCGACCGCGGCCTGCCCGGCGACGAACGAGAAGTCGTACGCCTTGGTCTGGTTCGACACCGTGACGAGCTTGTCGCTGTCGCCGTGCATCAGCGACGCGTGCACGAGCTGCCCGAAGCGCAGGCAGGTGAAGTTCTGCGGGTTGTGGTTGACGTAGAGCGCGAGCTTCGTCGGCGAGCGGCCGAGGACGTCGTCGAGCGTCGTGTAGTGCGCCACGGTGCGCACGTCGAGCCCGCTGTCGCGGCGGATCGCGCGCGCCGTGCGGGAGTCCTGGGTCACGACGACCACGGGGTGCTCGGCGTGCAGCGCGCGGAACGTCTCGTACCACTGCTCGATCTGGTAGAGCGCGTCGGGCGTGTCGGCGAAGTACACGAGCACCTCGTACGGCCACGACGTGCCGAGGAGCTCCTGGTCCTCTCCCAGTCCGTCCGGCATGCCGCCGGGCAGCAGCCCCAGCCGCCGGATGGCCTTGCCCCCCAGGGACCGGATCCGTCGGCGCCACGTGGCGCCGCGGGGTGTGGCGGTCAAGGCCCCTCCTCAGGGTGTAGGTGTGCGGTCCGGTGTGGTCGGCGACCGGCGCGTCGCAGCATACCGGCCACCTTCCGCGCGGCCCGGGACAGCGTGGAACGCCGGTACCGCGGCGGGCCGGCAGGCCGGCCTGCGGTCCGCGGAGACACCGGCCGACGACGGGCGACGTCCTCGAAGACCTCCGCCCACCGTCCGACGACCGCGACGTCGGAGTACCGCTGCGCGGTCGCGACCGCGGCCTCGCGCATGCGGCGCACGACGTCGTCGTCGAGCGACACGAACCGCACGATCGCCGCGGCGAGCGCGTCGACGTCGGCGTCCGGGACGAGGAAGCCGTCGACGCCGTCGGTGATGATGTCGGCGGGGCCGTAGCGGACGTCGAACGCGATCGGCACGCAGCCGCGCGCCATCGCCTCGGCGAACACCAGCGGCAGCCCTTCCGCCCTGCTGGTGAGGAGCAGGAACGAGGCGTCGGCGAGGCGGTCCGCCGCGCCCGTGACGTACCCGTGCAGCGTCACGCCGGGAACCTTCGCCGCGCGGGGCTCGAGACGCTCCCGCTCCGGTCCCTCGCCGTAGACGTCGAGGGTGAGCGGCAGGCCGCTGCCGGCCCTCGCGCGGCGCAGCCCCGCGATGGCGTGGCCGACCCGCTTGCGGCGGCTGAGGCTGGCGAGCATCACCCCGCGGTAGCGGTCGGCGTGCGCGGGCAGCGCGCCGTCGGGCAGGTCGGTGCTGTTCGGCACCACGTACGTGTTGTCCCGTGCGCCCACCCGGTCGTGGACGTCGCGCCGCTGCCCCTCGGTGAGGAACACCACCGCGTCGTAGTCCCCCACGTGCTCGATCATCGGGGCACGCGTCCCGGCGAGCGGCCCGTGCGCGTCCGTGGCCGCAGCGGTCAGGTGCGCCCCGTGCACCAGGTGCAGCGTGTAGATCCCCTTGATCTCGAGGTTGGCGAAGAACTTGGTCAGCGCCTTCGAGTCGACGACGACGTACGTCGGACGCTCGGTCAGGACGGTGCCGACCCAGTGCCGGTACAGGGCCCACACGGTGGACCACCGGCGCCCCGGGCGCCCGTCGCCGGTGTAGAACCTGACCTCGCGACCGGTCGGGGTGCTCTCGTCCACCGCCGCGACGGAGCCGTCGGGCCGGAAGTGCAGGTGCCGCGTGGTCTCCCCGCTCCTCTCCAGGCGCGCCCGCTCCCCCGGCGCTCCGCGCGGGAGGTCGGGGCGCGGGGCGGCGCCGGCGCGCGCCCCGACCTCCTCGTCCGACATCGCGCGGACGTCGGCCCACAGGTTGTGGAGCGTCACGCCCGGCACGAGCTGGCCACGCTCCTCGAGGCGGGCACGAGCCGCGTCGAGGTCGAGCGCCGGGTCGAAGGTGAGCACCCGCACCGGCGCCCCGCCCTGTTCCACGAACGCCCGGGAGCGCCGGAGCAGGGCCGACGTCATCCCTCCGAAGTCCGCGGGGATCGACCAGGTCGCGGCGGCATGCCCGCCGTCGGGCAGGCGGGTCGTCGTCGGTCCGTGGCTGTGGGGCACCGGCCCATCGTAGGGTCTGAGGTTCACTCGGTCCTTCTTCCGCGGCGCCCCTCCGGACACGGGGCCGCCCGCGGTGGACGGACGAGACGAGGCCACTGTAATCCGAGTCGTCCGATGTAGTATCGGCCGGCCCGTCGTCCCGGAACCGGAAGATCTGATGCCCTCTCGCCCGCTGCACCCTGCCACCCTGCTGCGCGGCGCCCGCCGCGCTCTGCGCGCCGCGCTCGGACGGCCGGAACCCTCCGCCCGGGAAGTCTTCGCCCGGACGCACCCGGTGGTGCACGAGGTCCGCGGCCTCCTGCACGCCAAGGACCTCAAGGGCGCGCAGTCGCGCGTCGACGAGGCCCTGGCCGCGCCGTCCCCCGGCCCCGACGCGCTCGTCGCGGGCGGCCTGGTGGCGCACCGCCGCCACCTGCACGAGCGGGCGCTCGACCTCTTCGACCGCGCGGGCGACGCACTGGCCGTGGCGCCCGTGCCCTACGTCGAGTCGCTCTTCCGCGTCGACCCGCAGCGCGGGCTCGCCCTCGTGCGCACCTGGCTCGACGGCGCCGGCGCGGCCCCGGGCGCTCGGACCTGGCACGCGGCGCTGCGCTACGTCTTCGCGCACGGCGACGACGCCCTGCGGCACGCGGTGCACGACCGGTTCGTCGCGGCGTACCGCGGGAACGAGGAGCAGTGGCCCGGCGGCGCCGCCGAGGTCGCGTGGCTCGAGCGCTGGCGCGGGGCCGACCGGCACACCACCGCACCGGCTCCCGGCACCCGCGTGCCCTTCGCGGTGATGGACTACGTGCAGCCGGGCAAGGGGAAGTCGTCGCAGAACATCGGCGACCACGTGCAGACGCTGTCCTCCCTCGGGCACGTCGTGCGCCGCCAGAACCTGCGCTTCCACGGCCGGGACGACCTCGTCGGCCTCGCCCAGGACATGCAGGAGCGGGTGCGCCCGGAGCTGCGGCTCGACGGCGAGGCGACCGACGTCGAGCTCTACCGGGTGGACCGCGACGGGTCGTCGTTCCAGTCGTTCCCGGAGGGCACCTGGCTGCTCGAGTTCGGCTGGCACTCCCACGACCTGGCGGGCACCGGCGTCTGGGACTTCCCGATGCACGAGAACCTGCGGCCGATCTTCGTCTCCTTCCACTGCAACAAGCGCGGGCTGCTGACCCCCGAGGTGCTCGACTACCTCCGCGCCCACGGCCCGGTCGGCTGCCGCGACTGGACCACGGTCGACCTGCTGCTGTCGCTCGACGTGCCGGCCTTCTTCTCCGGCTGCCTCACGACCACCGTCAGCACCGTCTTCCCCGAGCTCGACCAGCGCCCGGCGCCCGCCACCGTGTACGTCGACGCCGTGCGCGAGCCCGTGCCGGACGGGCACGACAACATCAAGCAGAGCTACCGCGAGGTGAAGGACCGCACGTTCGTGGAGAACATGCGCGAGGCGGTGCGGCTGCTCGAGTGGTACCGCACGTCGTTCACGCACGTGGTGACGAAGCGGCTGCACTGCTACCTGCCCACGACGTCGTTGGGCCTGGACGTCGACTTCCAGCCCGCGAACTTCGCCGACGTGCGCTTCAGCGGTCTGCACCCGCTGGACCACGACGGCTTCGAGGCCATCCGCACCGGCATGATCGCGCGGCTCGAGCCCGTCCTCACGGCGGTCTTCGAGGGCCGCGACGCCGAGCACGTCTACGCCCTGTGGCGGGAGACCGTCGCACCCGAGGTCGAGGCGGCCCGGGCCCGGCACGCCGCGGCGACACCGCTGCCGGCGCTCCCCGCCGCTCCGGCGACGGTGGCCGCCCCCGCCGCGGTCACGGCCCCTGCCGTGGACGGCGCCGTCGACGTCGTCCTCCTGCCCCGGCGCCCCCAGCTCCCCCACGTCGCGGAGGCCGTGCGGGCGCTCGACTCGTCCGCGTCCGTGCCGCTGCGCGTCTGGCTCGTGGGGCCGGGCGTCGCCACGCTCAGCCTGCCGGAGCTCTCCGAGCGCACCTCCGTGCACCGGGTGCCCACCACGGCCCTGGACGTCGGCTCGCTCGGCCTGGACTCGTCGCAGCGGGCGCACCACGTGCTGCTGCCGCACCTGCTCCCCGGCGTGGACCGCGCGGTGGTGCTGCCCGTCGACGCCGTCGTGCTGGACGACGTCGCGGAGCTCGCGGCGGTCGACCTGGGCTCCACGGCCGTCGCGGCCCGGCACACGTCGCACGCCGACCCGAGCGGCTTCGGCCTGCTGTACCGGGCGGCCCGCCGCCTGGACGACGCACCGGCGACGGCGTACGACTTCTACCGCCGCATCCACGCCCGGCACGTCTTCGACTTCAACGCGTTCGACGCCGACGTGCTGGTGCTCGACCTCGCGCGGCTGCGGGCCGACGGGTACGCGGCGGAGTCGCTCGTCGCGATGCGGGAGTTCCGGATCGACGCGCGCGAGGCCCTGCACCTGTACGTCGGGCCGCACCGCACCGAGCTCGACGCGGCCTGGGACCACGTGCCGACGCGGGACCTGCCGGACGCCCCGGCACGGCTCGTGCACTGGGCCGACCCGACCAAGCCGTGGGACGACGCCTACGTCGCGCGTCAGGAGCTGTGGCACGAGCGGGTGACAGGGTCCGTGCACCCTGCCGCTCGGTAACCGCGCCGCACCACCTCTCGTCCGAGCTCTCCTCCCGGGATGGTCGCCCAGGTCACCGGACCAGGTATCGTCGCCGCCCATGTTCTCCCTGCCGACCACGTCCGTACCGTCCGCCGGGAGCTCCACCCCAGCACGGGTGGGGTCCCGTCCGCGCCTCCGCGGACTGGACGGGCTGCGATTCCTGGCCGCGCTCCTCGTGCTCGGCTACCACTACACGGGGATCGGCATGCCGCACTGGGGCGCCGCGCCGTCCGACGTCTTCCCCGGGCTCAACCAGGTCACCCGCTACGGGTTCCTCGGCGTCCAGCTGTTCTTCATGATCAGCGGGTTCGTCATCCTCATGACGGCGTACGGCCGCCCGGTCAGCGCCTTCGCCGCGTCGCGCGTCGCCCGGCTGTTCCCGGCCTACTGGGCCGCCGTCGTCCTGACGGTGATGCTGCATCTCGTGTGGCACGACGGGCGGGACGCCTCGGCGGTGGACTCGCTGCTCAACCTCACGATGATCCAGAACGCCTGGGACGCCACCGACGTGCAGGGCCCGTTCTGGACCCTCTGGTTCGAGATGCTCTTCTACCTGATCGTGGGGGCGTTCATCCTCGTGGGGATCACCCGCCGCCGGGTCATCGCCCTCGCGGTCCTGTGGCCGCTCGTCGCGCAGCTCGCCAGGGCGAACGACGCCGACCTGCTGAGCGCGGTGCTGATCCCCTCCTACGCGCCCTACTTCGCCGTCGGCATGCTGCTCTTCCTCGTCTACCGCGACGGCGGCGACCTCGCGGTGTGGCTGGCCGTCGCCCTGACGAGCGTGCTGTGCGTGCGCCAGGCGTACCTCTACGCCGACCGGGCCTCCGAGCTGGTGGGCGCGCCCGTCTCCGCGGTCGTCTGCGCTGCCGCGGTGGTCGCGATGGTGGCGCTCCTCTGGGCGCTCAGCGCAGGGCCGCTGCGGCACCTCGACTGGCGGGTGCTGTCGACGCTCGGCGCCCTCACCTACCCGCTGTACCTGGTGCACGGCCAGTTCGGGTTCGCGGTGATCGACGTGCTGCACGACGACGCGCCCCGCTGGGTGGTGCTGGGGCTCGCCACCGCGCTCTCCCTGGCCCTCGCGGTCGTGCTGCACCACCTCGTGGAGAACCGCGTGCACGACCGCCTGCGCCAGGGCGTCCGGTCCGGGCTCGAGAGAGGGCTCGACACCGCCGGGCGCTGACTCAGCCGGCGCGCACCAGGTGGAGGCGCGCGTGCATCTCGCGCACCAGGCCGTACCTCGCGCCGTCGCGCGCGAGGAACTCGTCGACCGCCCTGCGGCAGCCCGACCACGCGAAGTAGTCGTCGACGACGACCCGGCCCGACGGGACGAGGCGCGGCACCACGCGCTCCAGGCAGGTGCGGGTCGACGCGTACCAGTCGCCGTCCAGGTGCGCGACGGCGACCGGGTCGTCGCCCGTCAGGGTGTCCTCGAACAACCCCCGGACGAGCGTCACGCCGGAGCTGTCGACCGGCAGACCGTGCCGGGCGAACGAGTCCCGCACCTCGCCGTACAGGTCGTCGCGGTAGCCGTAGTAGGTCTCCCCGCCACGACCCTTCGCACGCCCCTCGACGATCGTGGCGTACCGGGCGTGGACGTCCGCGCCGTCCTCCTGCGTGGGCGGCGGGATGAGGCCGAAGACGTCGTGGACGAAGAGCCGGCGCCCGGGCGCCTTGGCCGCCGCCATCACGACGGCCGAGCCACCGCGGGCCGTGCCGCACTCCATCAGCACGCCGGGCAGGGCCCGCGCCTCGGCGTCGAGCACGGCGTGCGCGAGGTCGTGCAGCGGGCGGGCGCCGAGCAGCGTCAGGTGCTCGGCGCGCACCGCGCGCGCGACGGCGCCGACCTGCTCGGGCAGGTCGTCGAGCAGACCCGCCTCCAGCTCGCGGACCCGGCGGCGCAGCCGGCGCACCTCGGCGCTGCGCGCGTCCAGCTCCGCGCGGAGCGCGGCGGCGTCCTCGTCACGGCCCGCCCGGTCCGACGCGGACCGCCCGCGCAGCGCGGCCACGAACCGGTCTCGCACGCTCCGTCCGGACATGTACCCATCGAACCTCAGGAACTGCCGGGCAGCCACGGGTGCGCCCCCGGACGAGCACCGAGCGTTCATCCCCCGGCCACGCCGACGTCCCCTGCTCGTCGCCCGACGCGGTGACAGTGGAGAGGTGACCGCGTTCGTCGAGTCCCCGCTCCAGCTGCTGTGCGCCGTCGAGGCGCACGCCGCCGGGCACGCCGGTCCCCGCACCCGGGTGCTGGCGCGCGCCGACGTCCCCGCTCTCACCGCCGGGGTGGACGCCGTGCGCGCCCTCGGCCTGCCCGGCGACCTCGACGTGGACCTGGCACCCGTGCCGCGGCACCTGCCGCACGACGTCGTGGTGGTCGGGGACCCCTTCTCCGGAGCCTTCCAGTCCGCGCTGGTCCGGACGCTGCGGCCGCCGACCCGGATCGTCGTGGTGGACGACGGGCTCGCCACCCTCGACCTCGCCCACCGCCTGACGTCCGGCAGCTCGTTGGTGCGGATCGGCGCCCCGCCCGGGTCGCTGCGCTTCGGGCTCGGCGCGCTGGCGGCGCTCCGGATGCGACGCGTGGCCGAGGCGGGCGGGCTGAGCCTGTGCACCGCCCTCCCGCTCGACCCGGACCTGCGCGCCTGGCTCCGCCTGCTGGGCATCGACGTGCTCGAGCACGGGTTCGAGTGGCTGCAGGGCAGGCCCCCGGCCGAGGCGCCTGCGGAGCGGACGGTGGTGGTCGGGTCGGCGCTGGCGGCCGACGGCCTGCTGCACCCCGACCGGTACCTGGCGTGGGTGCGCGGCGTCGCCGCCGACGGACCGGTGCGCTACGTGCCGCACCGCCGCCACGACCCCCGTGTCACGGCGCTCCTCGAGCAGGTTCCGGGGATCGAGGTGGACGCACCCGGCGCGCCGGTGGAGATCCGGCTCAGCGGGCTGCGGCCCGGCCAGCGCGTGGTCACGCTGCCGTCGGCCGCCGCCCTCACGCTCTCGCGGCTGCTCGTGCCGCGCGGCGTCACCGTCACCCCGCACGCCGTCCCCGAGGCCTGGTGGACCGACCGCGCGACGCCGGAGCAGCGTCACCGCCTCCGTGCCGCGCACGAGCTCGCGGTGCACGCCGCGGCCGCCCCCGTCGCCGGCCCGCCCCCGCGCGTCGTCCTGCCCGCCGCCTCGTGACCCGCGGGGACCACGTCGGTCCGCGCCCGGCGTCTCCCGAGGCCCCCGTGCGCGAGCCGGCTTGCCCTCGGCATCGGGTTCGTGGTTAGCCTTTCCGGCCCTCCGCCCCCGATCTCCACGGTGACCCCTGCGCATGACGACGCTCGTCCGCGACCAACCGTCCGGCCCGCCCGCCGCGGCGGACGGCGACACCCGCCGCCCGCCGCGACGCTTCCGCCCGGAGATCCAGGCGCTGCGGGCGCTGGCCGTGGGGCTGGTCGTCCTCTACCACTTCTGGCCCGGCCGCCTGCCGGGCGGCTACGTGGGCGTCGACGTCTTCTTCGTCATCTCCGGCTTCCTCATCACGGGCCACCTGCTGCGGGAGGCGGAGTCGACGGGCCGGATCCGGCTGGCGCGGTTCTGGGCGCGCCGGGCGCGCCGCCTGCTGCCCGCCGCGTACCTCGTCCTCGCGGCGACCCTCGTCGCGGCGGTGCTGTTCGCCCCGCAGTCGCTGTGGCAGCAGTGGTTCCGCGAGACCCTCGGCGCCACCCTGTACGTCGAGAACTGGGTGCTCGCCGGCGACGCCGTGGACTACCTCGCCTCGGACGGCGACCCGTCGCCGGTCCAGCACTACTGGTCGCTGTCGACCGAGGAGCAGTTCTACCTCGTCTGGCCCCTGCTCGTGGTGCTCGGCACCGTCGTCGCCGCCCGGCGGGGGGCGACCGTGCGCCGCACGACGTCGCTGCTGCTCGTCGCCGCGACCGTCGCGTCGTTCGCGTACTCGCTGTGGCTGACGTCGGCGAACCCGGCGCCCGCCTACTTCGCCACGACCACCCGCGCCTGGCAGTTCGGCGCCGGCGCGCTGCTCGCCCTCTGGCTCTCGCGGCCGGCACGGCGCCCGACGGGCGACGGTGCCCGCACCGTGCTCAGCTGGGCCGGCCTGGCCGTCCTCGTCTCGTGCGCCCTCGCCTTCGACGACTCCACGCCGTTCCCCGGCACGGCGGCGCTCGTGCCGGTGCTGGGCACCGTCGCCGTCATCGCCGCCGGCGCACCGTCCGGGCGGCTCGCCCCGACGTCCCTGTTCGCCTGGCGGCCCGTGCAGCAGACCGGCGAGATCTCCTACGCGCTGTACCTGTGGCACTGGCCCGCGATCGTCCTGGCCCCCTTCGTGCTGGGGCACGAGGCCGGCCTGGTCGAACGGGTCGTCCTGCTCGCCGGCGTCGTGCTGCTGGCCGCGGCGACCAAGCGCTGGGTGGAGGACCCGGCGCGCTTCACGGAACGCTGGAGCCTGCACGTCCCCCGACGTGCCCTCGGCGTCACCGCCGCCGGGACCGCCGCGCTCGCCCTCGTCGCCGGGGGCGGGCTCGCCCTGGCACAGCACCACGCGCAGGAGCAGGAGGCGATCGCCGACCGGATCGTCGCGGACCCGCCGTCCTGCTTCGGCGCCGAGGAGATGGACACCGAGCAGCCCTGCGACAACCCCGCCCTCGACGACGTCGTCGTCCCCGCGCCGGTCGCGGTCGCGGACGACGTCGCCGGGCCCCGGGACTGCTTCGTCGACGTCGACGGGACCGCGCTGGCGGACTGCTCCTTCGGCCCGGTCGACGACCCCGACGTGCCGCACGTCGTGCTCGTGGGCGACTCGCACGCCCGCGCCCTGCTCCCCGCGTTCCGGCAGCTCGCCGCCGAGGGGCGGCTCAGCGTCACCGCTCACCTGAAGAACTCGTGCGCCTGGACGACCGGGCCGGTCGACGCCGACGGGAAGCGCGCCCGCACCTGCGAGGAGTGGCGGGACAGGCTCGAGCCGTGGCTGGAGCGGAACGCCGGGTCCACGGACGCCGTCGTCACCACGGGGTACCTCGACTTCCTCTCGGGCAGCCCGGACCGGCAGGCGTCCGACCTCGCCGCCGCGTGGCGGCCCGTCGCCGAGCGGGGCGTCCCCGTCGTCGCCCTCTCGGACAACCCGCAGCACGACCAGGAGCCGTCGCAGTGCCTCGACGGCGGCCTGGCCGCCGACCCCACCCGGTGCGACCTGCCCGAGGACCAGGCGTTCCCCGACCCGCAGGTGTACGAGGAGGCCGCCGACGAGGTGCCCGGCGCCTCGTTCGTCGACCTCACGTCGCTCTACTGCGACGACGGCACCTGCCCCGCCGTCATCGGCGGCGTCAACGTGTACCGGGACACGCACCACCTCACCGCCACGTACGCGCTCACCATGACGCCCTACCTCGAGCGCGAGCTGCGCGACGTCGGCCTCCCGGTCTGACCGGCCTCCCTCCCCCAGCGCCGAACAGGCGCTTGACACCGTGATGGACGCTCCTCGGCGCCCATCACGGTGTCAACCGCCTGATCGGCAGCAAGGTGCGGAGGCTGCCCACAGGTACCGACCGTCCACAGATCGCGCCCGGCCACCGCTGACGTCTCGCTACAGGTGGTGCGGTGGCGGGATGCGCACATTCGCCGGGATCCCCCCTCTGCTCCAGGACGTGGCCGACGCCCAGGAGGGACTGCTCGGCTCCTCCCAGTGCGAACGGCACGGTGTCGGTGCGGCGCGCCGTTCGCGGCTCGTCGCCGCCGGCCGATGGCACGCCGTGGTGCGTGGGGTGTTCGACGTCGTGCCTGTCCCCCCGCGTGCGCGGACCGCGTCCGACGTGCCCCGGCGCGCGGTCCCACCGCTCGCCACCGCCCGTGTGCCGCTCCTGGCGCCATGGCCGCCGAAGTCACCGGGCGACATCCTGCACGGCCACCTGCGTCGCAGAGAGGCGTGGATCGGCATGCTCGCCTACGGACCCGACGCCATCGCTGTCGGGACGTCCGCGCTCGCGATGCACGGGGTGGAAGGGCTGCCGATCGTGACCCGTCCGGAAGCAGCGCTGCCGTCGGCGTCCCGACGTGCCTCACGTCCCGGAGTGCCCCTGCGACAGTTCGACGACGGACTCTCGACGGTGGAGTTCGGCGATCGTCGCACCGGGCACCGCCGCATCGTGACCGTCCCGTGGGCCCTCGCCCAAGCGGTTCCGGAGCTCCCGATGGCGCATGCGCTCGCGGTGCTGGACTCGGCGCTGCGGCTCGAGGCCGTCGACCGCCACGACCTCGGGCGTTCCCATGACCACGCCCGCGGGCGCCGCGGCGTCGCGTCCCGTCACGACCTGTGGGACCTGGCCGACCCGCGCGCCGCGTCCCCGTTGGAGTCGATGGCTCGCTGGCAGTGTGTCGAGGAGGGTGTGCCGCCGGACACCCTCCAGCTTCCCGTGCACGACCGGACGGGTCGTCTCCTCGCCGTCGGCGACCTCGCATGGCGGGTGCCCGGCGGATGGCTCGTCGTCGAGACGGACGGGCGTGCCTGGCACGACGACCTCCCCGGCGGTGACCGGAGGGATCGCGACCGCGACAACTCGCTCACCGTGCTGGGGATCCACCTGCTGAGGTTCGACGGCGGGCACGTCGCCCGCGGGGTGGTCGGCAGCGCGGTCCGCCATGCTCTCGCTGCGGCCCGCCGAACAGGCGGTTGACACCGTTATGGGTGTCGAGTGGCGCCCATAACGGTGTCAACCGCCTGTTCGGCAGCAGGAGGGTTCGTTCGGTGTCAGGCGGTGAGCTTGTTGTCCACCATGGACAGGGCGGAGCCGATCGCCATGTGCATGTCGAGGTACTGGTACGTGCCCAGCCGGCCGCCGAAGTGCACGTCCGGCTCGTCGGCCATGAGCTCGCGGTACCGCTTGAGCCGGTCCCGGTCGGCGGGCGTGTTCACCGGGTAGTACGGCTCGTCACCACGCTCGGCGAAGCGCGAGTACTCCCGCACGATGACGGTCTTGTCGCCCGCGTACTCCCGCTCCGGGTGGAAGTGGCGGAACTCCAGGATGCGCGTGTACGGCACCTCCGTGTCCGCGTAGTTCATCACCGGCGTGCCCTGGAAGTCCCCCACCGGCAGCACCTCGCGCTCGAAGTCCAGCGTCCGCCACGACAACGACCCCTCGGTGTCGTCGAAGTAGCGGTCCACCGGCCCCGTGTACACCACCGGCACCTGACCCACCACGGCCTGCTTGCTCACCGGCTGCGCGTCGTCGAAGAAGTCGGTGGACAGCCGCACCTCGATGTTCGGGTGGTCCGCCATCCGCTCCAACCACGCCGTGTACCCACCCGTCGGCAGGCCCTCGTACGTGTCGTTGAAGTACCGGTTGTCGTAGGTGTACCGCACCGGCAGGCGCGAGATGATCGACGCCGGCAGCTCGCGCGGGTCCGTCTGCCACTGCTTGGCCGTGTACCCCTGGATGAACGCCTCGTACAGGGGCCGACCGATCAGCGACACGCCCTGCTCGTCCAGGTTCGTCGGGCGTCGGCCCTCGAGCTCCGCCGCCTGCTCGCGCACCAGCGCCCGCGCCGCGTCCGGCCCGTGCGCCGACCGGAAGAACTGGTTGATCGTGCCCAGGTTGATCGGCATCGGGAACACCTCGCCCCGATGCGTCGTGTACACGCGGTGCACGTACGACGTGAACGACGTGAACCGGTTGACGTACTCCCACACCCGCTCGTTCGACGTGTGGAACAGGTGCGCGCCGTACCGGTGCACCTCGATCCCCGTGTCCGGGTCGGTCTCGCTGTACGCGTTGCCGCCCAGGTGGTCACGACGGTCGATCATGAGCACCTTGCGCCCCTGCTCGGCCATCCGCTCGGCGACGGTCAGGCCGAAGAGCCCGGTACCGACGACGACGAGGTCGGTCATGCTGTCCTCCTGGTCAGGGGGTCGGTCGGTCGGGCTCGTAGCCGCCGCGCAGGCGGGTGTACGCGCGGTACCCGGCCTTGCGCACCGACTCCGGCACCACGCGGTAGCCGGCGCGCACCACGACGTTGCGCACCATCTGCGGCCCGGTGAGGAAGCCCTCGGCGTGCAGCGTGCGCTGGAGCGCGAGCTCGGACGCCAGCAGACGGCGGCCACCGCGGCGCGCGTACGCCCCGGCGCCGACGCGGTACAGGACCAGCGGCCGGGTGACGTTCTCCGCGTCCGCGCCGCCCGCGATCATGCGGGCGAAGAGCAGGTAGTCCTCCATCAGGTCCAGGTGCTCGTACCCGCCCGCCGCGGCGACGGCGGAGCGCCGGTACACGACCGACGGGTGGTTGAAGGGGTCGCGGAACCGGGCCGTGGTCGCGATGTCCGCGCCCGTCGGCGGCACGCGCACCATGCCGGGCGCGTGCTCGTCGTCGTCGAACTCCTGGATCGCGGAGCCGACGATGTCGCACCCGGCGGCCACGAGCGGCACCTGCACGGCGAACCGCTCCGGCCGGGAGATGTCGTCCGCGTCGGCGCGCGCCACGATCTCGTGCTTGCACGCCTCGAGCCCGGCCTCCAGCGCGCGGGCGAGGCCGACGTTCTTCTCCAGGGGCACCAGGGTCACGGGGACGTCGGTGAGCTCGTGCAGGCGGCCGAGCACGGCGGCGACGTCGTCGCCGACGGGCCCGTCGCGGACGACCACGACCTCGTCCGGGCGCAGCGTCTGGTCCCGCGTGACGGACAGGAAGCCGCGTTCCAGGTGCGCGGCGTCGTCGCCCGCGTACACGGGCAGCAGCACGGAGAACCGGTGGTCGTCGAGGGCGCCGCGGACGACGGCGCGCACGGTGGTCGCCGCGGCCTTGCGGGCGGCCGGTCGCCCGGCGGCGTCGTCCTGCCCGAGCTCCAGCCGCGCCACGCTGAGGGCGGCGGGCCCCACCCCGGCGAGCACCTCGGTGTCGGCGCGCGGCCGCCGCACGATCCCGTGCCACAGCCCCCGGCCGCCGGCCTTGAGGAGGGTGCCGCGGGCGGAGGAGCGCACGACGGTGCGGGCCCAGCGCCGCAGCGTGGAGCCGCCGTAGAGCAGCCGCTCGGAGGGCGCGAGCGCCGAGGAGCGCGTGAACGTCCACACCTTGTTGCGCACCTCGAAGTAGAAGCGCGGGCCGGGGTCGTGGTCGGTGCCGACCAGCCGGGCGGTGCGGTGCTCGACGACGCTGCCCGGGACGTACAGACCGGTGCCGCGGCGCAGCAGGCGGGTCGAGTACTCGAAGTCGTCGTTCCAGATGAAGAAGTCGCTGACGGGCAGGCCGTGCTCGCGCACCGCGTGCGCGTCGACCAGCATCGACACGAACGACATGGACCGCACCGGCATCGCGCCGGCGGCGCGCGCCCGCGCCAGCTCGGCCGGCGACGCGCCCGGCCGGCTGCGCGGCGTGTTCATCGGGTGGTCGCTGCCGTCGGTCCACACGACGCGGCTGGCCATCGCGGTGACGTCGCCGGCATAGGCGTCGCGCGCGCCGAGCAGGGCCTCGAGGGCCGTCTCGGTGGGGACGGTGTCGTCGTCCATGAGCCACACGAGGTCGGCGTCGAGGTCGGCGACGGCGGTCGCGAGCCCGACGGCGAACCCGCCCGCGCCGCCGGTGTTGCGCTGGAGCGCCACGACGTCGGGGGCGCTGGGATGGGTGCGGGCGACCTCGAGGGCGTCGTCGGTCGACGCGTTGTCGACCACGACCACGCGGTCGACGGGCCGGCTCTGGGCGGCCAGCGCGTCGAGGGCCGCGACGAGCAGCGCGGCCCTGTTGTACGACACGACGACCGCGACGACGGTGGGAGTGGACATCCCGCACATCCTAGTGGTGCTCGGCGGGGCGGTGGTCCCCGCCCGGTCCGTCGTGCGCGGCGTCCGCGGAACGCGCGAAGGTCGCGCGCCACGTCGCCGGTGCCGCCAGTGCCGGGGCCGCGGCGCGCCAGCGCCGGGACACCGCGCCCCACCGCGCCGCGAGACGCACGTGGGCCACCGCCGTCGCGCCCGCGAGGCGCCACGCGCGGCGCCGGTCGTGGCGCAGCCAGGTCCCGGAGGCGCCGTCGCCCGCCAGCACCAGCACGGAGTCGTGCTCGGGCACCTCCCACCAGGTGGCCTGGTCGCGGCTCAGCGCGCCCCGCGGCATCCCCCGGGGTGCGGGGCGGAGGTTGCGCGCCAGGCCGCGCAGCGTGAGCCGCACGAGCGCCCCCGCCGAGGTGGGCTTCGGTCGGGCCGGCGCCGTCCAGCGCCGTGCGGCCGCGGCGTCGAACACCGCCTCCCCCGGCCGGTAGGTGATCGTCTCGGGGTAGGCCGCGCCCACCGCGCGTGAGGCGGGGACGACGTCGCCGAGCCCCGCGTGCAGGTCGCCAGGGCCGGTGAGCAGGTCGCGCAGCGCCCGGACGTGCAGGTCCACCGGGTAGTACCGCATCCCCAGCAGCAGCTTGAGGTCGGTGGCGAGCAGGGTCGCCAGGAGCAGGCCGCCGCGGGGGCGCCGGGCGTGCAGCAGCGCGGCCGCGATGCGGTTGCGCACGTGGACGTACGCCTGCCACTCGACGGTGTCGTCCTTCTCCGTCCACGCCACGTGCCACAGCGCCGCGCCCGGGAGCGACACGGTGGCGTGGCCGGCGTCGCGCGCGCGCAGGCCGAACTCGGCGTCGTCCCACTTGAGGAACAGCGGCAGCGACAGCCCGACGTCGCGCAGGACCGCGGTGGGGATGAGGCACATCCACCAGCCGTTGAAGTCGCTCTCGCCACGCGCGTGCAGCCAGGGGGTGTCGCGCAGCGGCGCGGCGGCGAGGTCGTGCCACTGCTGGTCGGCCTCGGGCGGGCCCCAGTTGAAGCTCCGCTCGTGCACTACCTCGCTGAACGAGTTGAGCACCGTGGGGCGGTTCAGGTCGAGCATGTGCCCGCCCACGACGACGGGCTCGCGCGCGGCGCGGTGGAACCGGATCGCGCGCAGCAGCGCCTCGGGCTCCACCTCGACGTCGTCGTCGAGGATGAGGACGGCGTCCGCGCCGTCGTGGTCCAGCGTCTCGAGCATGCCGCGAGAGAACCCGCCGGAGCCGCCGAGGTTGGGCTGCTCGACGACCGTGAGCTGGTCGCCGAGGGCCGCGGCGACCTCCGGGTAGTCGGGGTGGTCGACCAGGCGTCGCGTGCCCTGGTCGACCACGAACACCGTCCCGACCGCGTCGCGGAGCACCTGCGACGACGCGATCCGGCGCAGCGTCGCGACGCAGTACTCCGGCTTGTCCATGGTGGTGATCGACAGGCACACGTCGCCCGTCCGCCGCGGCGCGACGTCCACGAGCCAGCGCGCGCCGGTGACCACGACGTCGGCGTCGCCCGCGTCCACCTCGAACCAGAGCCAGCCGCCGTCGGCCATGCCCGAGACGTCGGCGTCGAGCACCACCGTGCCGCCGTCGACCGGCGAGGACGCCACGACGGACGCCACGCCCCGTGCGTCCGAGCGGACGAGGCGCAGCGTGCCGGCGCCGGCGGCCGCGGCCTCCAGCCGCACGGTGCCCACGCCGGCCCAGCGCACCCAGTACGAGGCGGGGAACGCGGAGAAGTACGTGGCGAACCCCTGGCTCGCGCCCGCCGGGACACGGACCGCGCCGTCGTCGACGACGGCGGGCCCCTCCTCCACGGTCAGGGCTCGGCGGTCGGGTGGGAGCGTCAGGATCAGCTGTTGCGCCAGGTGCACGCGCCCGACCCTAGCGTCCGCCGCCGGCCGGGCCGGCCTCCCGGCCCCTCATGCCCCGCCCGCTACCACCTCGCCACGGCGATCTTGCTGATCCGCACCGGCTTGCCGGAGTCCAGCGTCTTGAGCGTGACCGTGCCGCTCGTCCTCGGTACCCACACCGTGAAGATCCGGTCCCCGTCGGACGCCCTGCCGAAGTCCAACGTCTCGATCGCCTTCCCGCCGACGCGCACCTGCAGGCGTCCGTCCGAGGGGCTGGTCGCCCCGCGGATCACGACGCGACGCACCTGCTTGGCGCCCGGGAGCTGGACGTAGGCGCCCTTCGTCGTGGTGCGGTACGCGTAGTCGCCGAAGTAGGACGAGCTGGTGACCTTCTTCCACCCGGACGACCGCTTCCAGCTGGAGGGGCTGACCGCCCTGTTGGTCCGCGCCAGGCTGGTGAGCGGTCCACGGCGATGGTCCGAGTCGACGGCGCGCACGGCGAGCTCGCGGGACTGACCGGTGCTCTGGCTGAGCGTGATCGAGGTCGCGGACGTCAGCTTCACCTCCCGCCAGTAGTACGTGTACGGCATGCCCTCGTTCCACTTCGCGTAGCGCTGCAGCACCTGGTAGCTCACCGCGCCCGAGACGGGCTTCCACCGGTAGGTCGACCTGCCGTTCCACTGCACCGGGACCTGGTTCGACGTCGGATCGACGCGCGTGGGCGCCTTGACCTTCGGGACGATCGAGCCGTATTTCTTGATCGCGGCGTCGCGCCGCGAGTCGGCGCCCGCGCGGATCGTGCCCATCTTGGCCGCCAGGTACTGCCCCGGACAGGCCGTCAGGTTGGTGGTGCGGTGCATGAGCACCGTCGGCACCCGGACGTCGGTGCCGGGCTTGGCGCGCGTCCCCGAGCCCGTGCTCCCGCCGGTCGGCAGCACCACCGTCCCGCGCGGGTTGATCCCGTACGTGTAGCTCTTCCAGGCGACGACCCGGGCGAGCGCGGTGACGAGGGCGCTCGACGGCTGCGCCGTGTCGAAGCTCCCCATCGCCGAGATCCCGATGGTGCCGGTGTTGTAGCCGCCTGCTTGTGCGCCGACCGGGTTGTCCCACCGCGACTTCTTGCGTCCCTCGAAGATGTTGCCGAACTTGTCCACGAGGAACTGGTAGCCGATGTCCGGCCAGCCCCGGGACTTCGTGTGGTACGCGTAGACGCCGCGCACCAGCGCCGCGGACTGGCTCTCCTTGTAGCTGTTGGTGCCCGCCGTGTGGTGGATGTAGATGGCCTTGAGCTTGCCCGAGAGCTCCGGCCACCGGCCGGAGAGGGACTCGTCCGCCCCCCACCCGGAACGGCTGACGATCTTCGGACGGATCTCGGTCCCGGTGCCGGCGTCGGCCGACGCCGCGGGGGCCGACTCCTGGCCCACGGACGCGTCGGCCCGCGAGGTCCCCGGGTCCACGACGTCCACCTTCAGGCCGGTGGGCGGTGCCCCGCTGTCGGTGCGCACCCGGGCCTGGACGCCGTCGGCCCCCGCCGTCACGAGCGGCTCGGTCCCCGCGCGCCCGCCGGCCACGTCGGTGTCGTCGATCCCGAGCGACTGCCACTCGCTCCACGTCCCGGACTCCCGCACCCGCACCGCCACCTCGGTCACCGTCGCGGTCGACGCCTCGTCCCACGTCACCCCGGCCACCATGAAGTCCTGCGTGGTGGTGCGTTCGCTCAGCGCCGCGAGCGCCCCCTCGTCCGGCTCGGGCGCGGGGACGTCGCTGAGCGTCTCCGCCCCCTCCACGGCGGCGGTGTCCCCGGCGGTCTCGGCCGCGGCGTCGTGCTCGTGCCCGACGGCGTCGTCGAGGGCTCCCTTCTCGTGCCGGGCGTCGGGGTCGATGCCCCGCACCAGGACGTCCTCCACGTCCGGGGCGACGGCGTGCGCCTTCGGGACGGGGAGGGAGACCGTGGGGAGCACAACCCCCGCGAGGGCCAGCGCCACGACGGTCGACGTCGTGACGGCGGTCCGTGCCGCCCGTCGAGCCCTGGGTGTCGTCGTCATGCTCGTCTCCGCTCGTCCAGCTCTGGTCGATCGCCGATCGGTCTGACCGGACCGACGGGCCTCGGTCGACCCGCGTGGCGCATCGTCGCGCCGGGCACCTGACCCGCACGACGATAGGGACGGATCGGCCTGTCAGCACCTCGAACCCGGGAGCTCGGGCTGCTCCGCGCCTCCGGATGCTGGCGCGCGGCCCCTGGTGCACAGTGCTTGAGGGGGTGCATGACCATGACGCAAGAATTCTCGACCGGGCGGGCCGCGACCCGCCGACCGCGCCGGGCGCGGACCGCTCTCGCCGCGGTCGTCGCCGGTGTCCTGGCGGTGAGCGGCACCGTCGTGGCGGCGACGTCCGCGGAGGCCGCGGTGCCGTCGTCCTTCACGCTGACGGGCTCGGGTTTCGGCCACGGCGTGGGGATGTCGCAGTACGGCGCCTACGAGATGGCGCGACGGGGGGCGCCCAGCTGGGACGTCCTCCAGCACTACTACGCCGGCGGGAAGGTCGCCTGGAAGGACACGACCGGCAACAACATCCTGGTCCAGGTCTACGGCAAGGACCCGCTCGGGCGGTCCGGGTACGGCGACACGAAGACGACGACCACGGTCACGGTGCGCGGCGGTGACTGGCGCCTCGCGGACGAGGACGGCAAGACGCTGGCCTCCGGCTCCGGCACGGAGACCTTCGCGGTCACGGTCACGGCCGGCGGCCGGTCCCGGATCACGGTGAACGGCGACAAGTACTACGACCAGCTGCTGCGCATCACCTGGTCGGGCACCCGGTATTACAAGCCCACGGGGAAGACGGCGGTCGCGACGGTGTCCGGGGCGCACGGCTCGTACAAGCACGGCCGCCTCACGACGACGGCCCGCGGCGGCGTCCCCAACATCACCAACGACGTGCTGCTCAACACCGAGTACCTCTACGGGATCGCGGAGATGCCGTCGTCGTGGGGGCTCAACGGCGGCCTGTCCGCCCTGGCGGCGCAGGCGATCACCGCCCGCTCGTACGTCATGACCAAGCCGCTCCTCGCCGCGTGCCGGTGCAACGTCGTCGACGACGTGCGCGACCAGTACTACTCCGGCTGGAAGAAGGAGAGCGAGGGGACGGACGCTCGGTACGGCAAGGTCTGGAAGAAGGGCGTCGACGCCACCACCTCGAGCCGCACCCGGGCCCGGGTGCTGACCTACGGCGGCAAGGCCGTCGCCGCGCACTACTTCTCCTCCAGCGGCGGGCGGACGGCGAACTCGGAGGACGTGTGGTCGTCGAAGATCGCCTACGAGCGGTCGGTGTCCGACCCGTACTCGAAGTCGGCGCCGGGCAACTCGTACGCATCGTGGTCCCGCAAGCTGACGCAGGCGCAGGCCCGCGCCCTCTTCGGGCTGTCGAACGTGCAGTCGATCAAGGTCACCGCGAAGTGGTCGAGCGGTCAGGCGCGCACGCTCACGGCGACGTCGTCGACCGGGAAGACGGCGAAGGTGACCGGTAAGGCCGACACGATCCGGTCGACGGTGGGCAAGCGCACCACGGCGGGCTCGATGCCCGCCGCGTGGATCACGAAGATCACCGCGGTGTCCTAGCGACCGGGCGCGTCACAGGGGGCGGGCGTCGCTCTCCAGCAGCACGGGGACGCCGTCGCGCACGGGGTATGCCAGGGGCCGGTCCGGGTCGGTCGAGCGCAGCTCGGGCTCGCCGTCCGGGCCGACGGCGTCGACCAGCTCGGCGCCCGTCACCGGGCAGCGCAGGATGCTCCGCACCCAGGGGTCGATGGAGATGGTCATGCGTCCTCCGTCCGCACGAGCGACAGGACGTCGTCGCGCACCTTCACCATGATGTCGTCGTCGGCGGCCTCGACGTTGAGCCGCAGCAGCGGCTCCGTGTTCGACGCGCGCAGGTTGAACCACCACTGCGGGTGGCCGTCCCAGTGCGCCACGGTGAGGCCGTCAAGCTCGTCCACGTCCGCCTGCGGGTAGGCCGTGGCGTACGCCTCGCGCACCCTCGCCGTCGCCGCGGCGGCGTCCGCCACCGTCGAGTTGATCTCGCCGGACGCCACGTACGGCGAGTACATCTCCGCGAGCACGGACAGCGGGTGCGGCTGGCCGCCGAGCGCCGCCAGCACGTGCAGGGCGGCGAGCATGCCCGTGTCCGCGAAGAAGAAGTCGCGGAAGTAGTAGTGCGCGCTGTGCTCGCCGCCGAACACGGCGTCGTGCTGCGCCATCTGCGCCTTGATGAACGAGTGGCCCACCCGGGTGCGCACCGTCGTCGCGCCCGCGGCCTGCAGCAGGTCGGGCACGGCGCGGGAGGTGATGAGGTTGTGGATCACGGTGGGCGTGCGGCCCGCCTCGAGCTCCTTGGCCACCTCGCGCAGCCCCACGAGCGCCGTGACCGCGGACGGCGAGACCGGGTCGCCGTGCTCGTCGACGACGAAGCAGCGGTCGGCGTCGCCGTCGAACGCGAGTCCCAGGTCGGCGTCGTGCTCGACGACGGCGGCCCGCAGGTCCTCGAGGTTCTTCGGGTCCAGCGGGTTGGCCTCGTGGTTCGGGAAGCTGCCGTCCAGCTCGAAGTACAGGGGCACGACGTCGAGGGGCAGCGCCGGCAGGCCCGCGGCCGTGCCCAGCACCGCCGGCACGGTGTACCCGGCCATGCCGTTGCCCGCGTCCACGACGACCTTGAGCGGCCGGATCCCCGACACGTCCACGAGGCCGCGCAGGAACGCCGCGTAGTCGGCGAGGGTGTCGACGTCGCCGACCGACCCCGGCGTCGCCGTCGCGTCGTCGTCGGAGGCGGGGGCCGGCGGGTCGTCGAGGAGGCGCTGCGCGAGCTCGCGGACGTCGGCCAGGCCGGTGTCCTGCCCGACCGGTCGGGCACCCGCGCGGCACAGCTTGATGCCGTTGTAGACGGCGGGGTTGTGCGACGCCGTGAACATCGCGCCCGGGGCGTCCAGCGCGCCCGACGCGTGGTAGAGCCCGTCCGTGGAGCACAGGCCGATCCGCACGACGTCGACGCCGGCCGCGGTGACGCCCGCGGTGAACGCGTCGACCAGCTCCGGCCCGGACTCGCGCATGTCGTGCCCGACGACGACCCGGGTCGCGCCCTCCGGCGCCGCCACCACACGGGCGAAGGCGGCGCCGATCGCGCGGGCCACGTCCGGCGAGAGCTGGTCGGGCACGGTGCCGCGCACGTCGTACGCCTTGATGATTCGGGCCAGGTCGATCGTCACGACCCACAGCGTACGTGCCTGCCGCTCCCCGGGGCGGGTGGTTCTGCGGGCGGAGTTCCGCCCCGCGCGGCGCCGCGGGGGCGCGCGTGTGGAAGGGTGGTCCCGTGCCCGAGCTCTACCCGCTGGAGAACACCGTCCAGCACGCCGACTGGGGGTCGCGCACGCGGATCCAGGAGCTGCTGGGCACCGAGCCCGACGGCACGCCGGCCGCCGAGCTCTGGCTGGGCGCCCATCCCAGCGCACCGTCCCGGGTGAACGGCGACGGCTCCCTCCTGGAGCTCGTGCGCTCGGCCCCGGACGCGATGCTGGGCCGACGGGTCGCCGACGAGTACGGGCCGCGGCTGCCCTACCTGCTCAAGGTCCTCGCGGCCGAGCGGGCGCTGTCGCTCCAGGTGCACCCGAAGCCGCACGCGGCACGCGCGGGGTTCAACCGGGAGAACCGGCGGGGGCTGCCCCCGGGCGACCCGGGGCGCTCGTTCCACGACGACCAGCACAAGCCCGAGATGGTCGTCGCGCTGACCGAGTTCGACGGGCTGGCCGGCTTCCGGGCGCCGCGCGCCGTGCTCGACCTGCTCGACGGGCTCGACGGCGACCTCGTGGACGCCGTTCGCGCCGTCCTGCGGGCCGACCGCTCCCCCGGCGGCGTGAAGGCCGCGTTCTCCCGCCTCGTCGCCGCGCGCCGCGACCCGGGCGCGCCGGCCGACGTCTCGACGACGGTCGCGTCCGTCTCCGCGCGCCTCGCCGGGGGCTCGCCGTCGTCGCGCGCCGACGCGACCGTGCTGCAGCTCGCCGAGCAGCACCCCGGAGACCCGGCCGCGCTCGCGTCGCTGCTGCTGAACCGGGTCACCCTCGACCCCGGCCAGGGCCTCTTCCTCCCGGCGGGCGAGGTGCACGCGTACCTGTCCGGCCTCGGCGTCGAGATCATGGCGTCGTCCGACAACGTGCTGCGGGCCGGCCTCACCACCAAGCTGGTCGACGAGGTCGCGCTCGTCGAGTGCGCGTCGTTCGTGCCGCGACCGCCGCAGCCGCCCCGCACGCGACCCGCCGGCGGGCGGGGTCAGGTGACCACCTACCGCGCCCCGGTGCGGGAGTTCGCGCTCACCGTCGCCGACGTCGACCCCGCCGAGGACGTCGACCTGCCCGCCGAGGGGCCCCGCATCGTGCTGTGCCTCTCCGGCGACCTCAAGCTCACCGCCGAGGCCTGCCCCGCCCCCGCGACGCTGCACCGCGGCGGCTCCGTGTTCGTGCCGCACGACGCCGGGGAGCTGCGGCTGTCCGGCTCCGGGCACGCGGTGTGCGCGTGGGTCCCCTGACGGGACCGTGCGGACGACCGGGACGCGTCAGTCGGCCTCGCGCAGCACGCGCAGGTGGCCACGACGGGCGGTCTCGGTGACGGACGACGGCTCGCCCGCCGGCTCCTGGCGCACCCGCCCCGCCTCGCGGACGGCCTCCGCCAGCGCGGACAGGTCGTCGGGGGACGGCGCCGGTTCCTCGAACGCAGGGGTGAGGCGCACGACCTCCCACCCGCGGGGCGCGGTCAACCCTTCGGCGTGCTGGGCGCACAGGTCGTAGCTGTGCGGCTCGGCGTGCTGCGCGAGCGGACCCAGCACGGCCGTGGAGTCCGCGTACACGTACGTGAGCGTCGCGACCGCGGCATGCGTGCATGCCGTGCGCGAGCACTGCCTCACCGATCTCACGCGGGGAGAATACGCCGCGGTCGGGGGCGCGTGCGCGGGGCTCGCCGGTCGGTGCGGGTCGTGACCGCACCGTGACCCGGGCATCGGCACCGGGATCGGCACCGGGATCGGCACCGGCATAGGCTCGACGCGTGCACCACGCCTCCCGCCCCGACGACCGCCCCGAGCCCCGTCCGGAGCCGGGACCCGCTCCCGTCGTGCCGCCGACACGTCGCCGCGACCGCCGCGGGCGCGGGGTGCGCGGGCCGCTCCTGCCGCCCGGGATGCCGGCGTACCGCACCCGCGCGGAGCAGTTCGACGACCTGGTGCTCGACGTCGTCGAGCTGCTGCAGCGCCGCTGGGGCCCGCAGCTCGCGGGCACGGAGTTCGCCGTCGAGGACGTGCCGCCGTCCGAGCCCGCGCCGTGGGAGTCCGACGGCGTCCCGCTGGGCCGCTGCTTCCCGGCCGAGTCCGGCCGGCCAGCGCGCGTCGTGGTGTACCGCCGCCCGGTGGACTTCCGCGCCGCCGACGACACCGACCGCGCCGACCTCGTGCGCGACGTCGTCGTCGAGCAGGTGGCGCACCTGCTGGCACGCACGCCCGAGGAGATCGACCCCGGCTACGACTCCTGACCGCGCGGGGTCCGTCGGGCCGGGTCGTCAGCCGGCGTCGACGGTGCGCACCTCGACGGCGCCCGGGGTGGTGACGGCCGCGGTCGGCGCGACGGCGGCCAGCAGGGTCCCGGAGTCGTCGGTGCCGTCGTCGGCGCGGAGCACCGCGGCCCACGTGACGGCCAGGTCGCCGCTGCCCCCGTCGGCGCGGTCGACGCTCACCCCGGCGGGCACCGTGCCCTCCGCGGCCACGTCCTCGAGCGCGACGGGCGTCGTCACCCCTGCGGTGAGCTCGACGTCCTCGCTGCCGATCTCGTCCCCCGACGCGTCGTAGACCTTCACCGTGACGCCCGCCGTGCCTTCGGGGTCCACGTCGGGGCCGCGGTCGTCCGGCGCGGCGGCGAGCGTGAGGCCGGCCCGCACGCCCCCCGGCACCGCCAGCTGGCCCGCGGGCCCGGCGCCGTCCGAGCGGCGGACCTGCTGGGCCGCCGACCACGCCACGTCGTACGGGGTGCCGTCCACCACGGCGTCGTCCGGCTGCCGTCCCGGCTGGTCCGTCCGTGCGGCGCCCACGACCGGCACGTCCGCGTCCACGACCATCGTGTACCAGCCCTCGGGAAGACCGCCGAGGGGCACGTCCGTCACCACGCCGGGGTCCAGCTCCACCTCGTCGGCGCCGCGCAGCACGACCGGCCCCGACGGCCCGTACACGGTGACCCGCGCGGTCCCGCCCTGCTCGCCGGGCGCCAGGAGCCGCAGCCGCGGGGCGTGCGGGTCGTCCACGGCCTCGCCCCGGCTCTGCACCGCCCCGACCGCGAGCGACTCCCGCGGCGACGCGCCGGCCGTCAGCAGGTCCACCCCGGCCGGGAGCAGGCCGTCGATGGCCTGGGTCTGCAGGCTCGCGTTGACCCGGGCCCCGGCCGCGCGCACGTTGACCGCGAGCCGGTCCTGCTCCGGCGCCACCGACTCCAGCCGGGTCGTGACCTGCTCGTGCGGCGCGACGGTGAACGTCCCCTGACCGCCGAGGGCCACGGGGCCGCCCGGCCCGTACACGTCGAGTGCCACCGTGGCCGGCTGCTCCGACGGGTTCTGCACCGTGAGCGTGGCGGTCGACCCCACCTCCGTGCTGCCGCCCACCAGCCACTGCGACGTCGACGGGGCGGTGCAGACGCCCGCCCCGAGCCCGCGCAGGTCGCCCTGCGTCGTCACCGACCCCAGCGTCCCGGCCGCGCGGAACGGCTCGTCGGCCACCGGAGTCGCCCGCAGCACGCGGGTGGCGTCCACGCCACCCTGCCAGGCGGCCGCGGCCTCGCCCGTGGTGAGCGCCTCCGGGTCCTTGCCGCCGAGGGCGGTGGTGCGCGCGCCGTCCTCCGCGTCGCCCAGGACGAGCGCGCCCAGGCCGCTGGTCGTCGGCACGGGCGTGGCGTCGAACTGCTGGTCGCCGACGTCGGCACCGTCCGGCAGCGCGACCGGCGTCGGGCAGACGAGCGTGGCGTCCGCCGGCTGCACCCCGACGGTGCGCGTCCCCGCGGCCACGGCCTGCTGCTCCGCACCCGTCCACGACTGCGCCCACTGGTCGCCCAGCACGGCCACGGCCGCCAGCGCCCCGACGGCCGCCACCCCGGTGACCGCCGCCGCCGTCGCGCGCACGCCGCGCCGCACCCGGGTGGTCCGCACGTCCTCGTCCGCCTTCCCGGCGCGCTTCCGTGGCGCCGTCATCGTCCCCGCCGCCGTCCGACCGGCAGCGCCAGCAGCGCGTGCACCAGGAGCACCAGGCCGGCCGCGGCCAGCCAGGCCGTGCGGTGCGGCGCCTCGAACCACACCCGCACGTGGCCCGCCTCGGGGCCGGCCGCGAACGCCTGCGTCCCCCCGGCGTCCACGGCCGGGAGCCGCCGCCCGTCGAGCGTCGCGTGCCAGCCGGCGTCCGCCGTCTCCGCGATCCGCAGCGTGCGGTCCTCGCCGCCCTCGGCGAGCCGGCCGCCGGCGCTCGTCCCGTCGGACGGGACCGTCCGCACCGCGTCCTTCGGCGCGAAGAACGGGGTGGGCGCGCCGTCCTGCGCGGCGTCGTCGGTGCCGTCGTCGGTGCCGTCGTCCTTCAGCACGGTCGCCCAGCCCGGCGCGGGCCCGTCGGTCGTGACGCGCCAGACGAGCGTGCCCTCCTCGGTCACGCGCGCGAGGCCCGGCACGAGGTCGAGCGTGGTGGCGAGCTCCGCGTCGCCGCCGGCGGGGACCTGCACGGCACCGATGCCGAGCGCCGCGAGCCGGTCGACGACGTCGGTCGAGCGCCCGGTCGCGACCTCCGCCACGACCTGGTCCAGCAGCGTGGTGTCGGTGCGCTCGGCGCCGCCCACCAGGCCGGCGGCCCGGGCACGCACCACGGTGGAGGAGTCCTCGAGCCGGGTGCCGTCCGCGTGCAGCAGCGCGTAGTCGACCACCGCCGTGCCGGACGCGTCGGCCTCGCCGCCCGGCTGCACCCGGTCGACCTGCAGCACCCGGGCGGACCGCGGCGGCGCCTGCATCTGGGTGCCGACGGCGGGCACCACGGCGGTCTCGGCCGCGCGCAGGTCGCCCACCCGGCCGCCGGAGGAGCCGAGCGCCCACGAGGCGAGCTGAGCCACCGGCAGCGCGAGGGCCACGACGGCGACGACGACGACGCCCGCGGTCGCGGCCCGCCCTGCCCCGCGCGTCTCCCGGGCGACCGGCTCCGCCGTCGGCACCCGCCCGGCCGACGGCAGCGCGCAGATCGCGGCGGCGCCCAGCCCGAGCAGCAGCACCGACAGCCCGACGCCGGGCCAGCCGGTCACGCTCGCGGCCGTGCCGTCGGCCGCCGACCCGCTCGCCACCGCCGTCGCGACGGCGAGCACCGCCGTCGTCAGCCCCGCGGCCCCGGCGAGCCACGCCAGGCGTACCCCGCGCACCGCCCGGGGCCGGACCAGCGCGACGGCCGCCAGCGCCAGGACGGCGCCGCCCAGCAGGGCCGGGCCCACCACGGCCGCGCGGCCGAGCGCGCCGTCGGTCCCGAGCCAGGTCTCGAACCACGCGGTGTCCCCGGGCAGGCCGAGCAGCAGCTCCACGGCCGTGGGCGTGCCGGACGCGACCAGCGGGGCCCCGGGCTCGGCCACGAGCAGCCGCCAGCCGCCGTCCGACCACGTGCCGAGCACCTCGCCCCAGAACGGCAGCGGCACCACCACGGCCGGCAGCAGCACCAGCAGCAGGGCGCGCCACGCGCGGCGCACCAGCAGCGCGCCGACCCCGATCAGCACCGCGGCCACGGGCAGCAGCACCGGGGCCGCGCAGACGGCGACGGCCAGCAGCAGACCGGCGGCGCCGGCCGCGCCCAGGGAGCCGCGCCGCCGCCCGGGCGCGAGCGCGACGTCCCGCGCGTGCACCCCCACGGTGCGGAGCACGGCCACGAGCAGCCACGGCAGCGTGAGGTGCACGACGACCGCCCCCAGCCGACCCGAACCGAGCGACGCGAGGAAGCCGGGCGCCGCGGCCCAGGCGAGCGCGGCCACCGCCCGCACCACGACCGACCGCGTCAGGGCGCCGGCCGCGAACCAGCCGCCGAGGGCCGCCAGGGGCAGCGCGACGAGGACCAGCGCGTTCACCGCCGTCTGCAGCCCGCCGCCGGCCAGCACGGCGAACGCCGTGAGCGGCAGCAGCAGCGGGTCGGCCGGCGCGCGGACCCCGAGACCGTCGCGCACCCAGCCCGACGTCGCGGCCTCCCACACGTCGCCCACGGTGCCGGGGGCCGGCAGCAGCCCGCCGCCCACGACCCGGCCGCCGTCGGCCAGCACGCCCTGCCACGGGCCGAAGAGGGCGACGTCGAGCGCCACCACGGCGACCACCACGACCGCCAGCACCGTGCGGCGCGTGCGCCCGAGCCGCCGCAGGTCGGCGCGCTCCAGCTCGCTCGGCGCCCATCGGGCGCGCTGCGCCTCGGCGCGGGCCAGACGCGCGTCCCGGCGTTCGCCGGCCACCTGCCGCCACGTGCCGAGCAGCGGCGTCAGCACCCGCCGCGGGAGGCGCCGGGTGCGGGCCGCGCGCCGTCGGGCGCGGTAGAGCGGCACCAGGCGCAGCGTCGTGACCACGGCCGCCACGAGCTCGTCGCGGGCGTGCGCGGGCCGCTTGAGCGCCAGCCGGTACATGGCCGCGAACGGCGCCCACAGGAGGGTGGCGAGCCAGACGAACGGCAGCAGGGGCAGCGGGGTCTCGACGAGCCGCAGGTAGAGCTGGCTGCGGCGGCGGGCGTAGCGGGACGCCTCGAGGTCGGGCGTCGTGGCCTCGCGCCCGCGCAGGCCGAGCAGCGAGGCCTGCGCGTGCTTCACGACGGCGTCGGGCACCACGACCACGCGGTGGCCGGCGAGCCGGGCCCGCCGGCACAGGTCGAGGCCGTCGCCGAACGGGCCGAGCTCCGGGTCGGTGCCGCCCAGCTCGGCCCACACGTGGGCCCGCACCAGGGCGCCCGCCAGCCCGACGGCGAGGACGTCCTCGCGGGCGTCGTGCTGCCCCTGGTCGATCTCGGTGTCGTCGATGCCGGTCATGCGGCGACCGAGCGGCGACACGGTGCTGCCCACCTCGATCAGCATGCTCGCGTCGGGGGCGGGCGTGCCGTCGGCGGCGACCGGCCAGCGGCGCTGCTTGCAGCCCGCGACGGCCACGGCGCTCGAGTGCTCGACGGCGCGCAGCAGGCGCGACAGGGCGTCGGGCTCGGGGGCGGAGTCGTCGTGCAGGATCCACAGCCAGCCGGTCTCCGGGACGCCGACGACCTCCTGGGCGCGGTCCACCGCCTCCCCGAGGCTGCGGACCCCCGACGCCGTGACGAAGCGGGCGCCGCCGAGGCGCAGGTCCGGGTGCGCGGTGGACTCCGACGCGCCCACGTCGACCACGACGACCTCGTCCGCGCCGCGCTCCTGCCGCGCGAGCGCGTCGAGGGTGGCGTCGAGGAAGCGGGTGCGGCCACGGGTCACGACCACGGCCGTCACCGTGACGACCAGCGGGACGGCGCCGGTGCCGTCGAGCGTGCGGTCGGGCGCGACGGCGACGGTCGCGCCCGTGGGGGCGACCTCCCCGCCGGGGCGGGCTGGGATCGGGTGCGCAGCAGTCATCCTGCCCGCCATGATGCGACGGGCCCCGATCCGGTCGTGGGATATCCGTCCCGAGCGTGTCGGGCCGGACATCCCGTCGAGCGTCGGGTCAGACGGCGCGGCGCTTCAGCTTGCGGCGCTCCCGCTCGGAGAGCCCGCCCCAGATGCCGAACCGCTCGTCGTTCGCGAGCGCGTAGTCCAGGCACTCGGCCCGGACCTCGCAGGACGTGCAGACCTTCTTGGCCTCACGCGTGGACCCGCCCTTCTCCGGAAAGAAGGCCTCCGGGTCGGTCTGGGCGCACAGCGCCCGTTCCTGCCATCCCAGGAGCGTCTCGTCGTCGGTCGTAGCGTCGCCGAACAGCGGAAGCACCGGCGCGACGCGCTCGGGCTCTCGGCCGACGTCTGACGGGAAGACCCCCCGGTCCCCATCGAGCAAGTTCCACATGGCGTGCCCCTCCATGCCGTTCTCTAGGGAAACTGCATACCTGGAATTACACGCGTGTCCTTCGGAGGCGTCAAGTCGAAATGTGCTAGTGATTGCGATCTCCACTGCCCATTCACAAGCCTGGCGTCCTGTGCTAGCCCGGGCACTCGTAGGCTGACCTGCGTGAATCCGCTCCCCGCCGCCGGTCGCACCCCCACGACGATCTCTCAGGTGATGGATCTCGTCCTGTCCGACCCGGGGCGTCCCCGCCTCACCTGGTACGGCGACGAGGGCGAACGTGTCGAGCTGTCCGGCGCCGTCCTGCAGAACTGGGTGAGCAAGACCGTGAACCTGCTCGTGGAGGAGTTCGACGCCGCGCCCGGCACGGTCGTGACGCTCGACCTGCCGGCGCACTGGCGCGGCGTCCTCTGGGCGCTGGCCGCGTGGCGCTGCGGCGCCACGGTGGAGCTCGTGGGCGGCTCCCCCGCGGCGGGCGGCGACGTCGTCGTCACCTCCCGGCCCGCCGCCTGGGCCGAGGTGCTGTCCGGACCGGGTGCCGCCGACCTCGTGGCGGTCGCGCTGCCCGCCCTCGCTCGGTCGTTCGACGGCGACCTGCCCCCCGGTGCCGTCGACGCCGCGGGCGCGGTGATGACGTACGGCGACGTCATCGGGTGGGCCCCCGAGACCGACCCGACCGCCGTGGCGCTCGACGACGGCACGGGCACCGGCCCGGTCGCCTTCGCGGACCTGGTGCCCGCCGACGGCACGCCGGGAGCCCGCGTGCTCGTCGACGGAGCCCGCCCGCTCGGCGTCCTGCTGCGCGAGCTGCTCGCCGTCTGGGCCGCCGGCGGCTCCGTCGTGCTCGCGTCCGCCGCCACCGCGGCCGGGCTCGCCGCCGACCCCGCCCGCCTCGACCGCCTGCGCGAGAGCGAGCGCATCACGGCCTGACGGTCACGGTGCTCGGGTGAGCGCCCGTCTCCTCCTGCGTCAGGAGGCGGCGCGGCCCCAGGCGACGAGCCCCGTGCCCGTGCGCGGGAACGCGCGCTGCGCGACCCGGAACGGCCAGGTCGCGGCGGCCACGAGCGAGCCCTGCGCCGCCGTCGACGGCTGGAACAGGCGCCCGCTGCGGGCGGTGCGGTCGGCGGTGCTGCCCTCCTCGCGCAGGCCGGGGCGACGTCGCGCGAGCTGGTTGCGCGCCGCCTCCAGCGCGTACCCGAGGGGCACGCCGTACAGGCGCAGGCCGACGTCGGCCAGGCCGGCGTCGCGCAGCAGGGCCACGAGGGCGGCCGGGTCGTAGCGGCGGAAGTGCCCGACGGCCTCGTCCATGGGTCCGTACCGGCGCTGCCAGGCCGGTGTGGACAGCAGCAGCGTGCCACCGGGCCGCAGCCGCGCGGCCCACTCGCGGAGCGCCGCGGCGTCGTCCTCGATGTGCTCGATCACCTCGAACGCGCACACGAGGTCGAAGCGCTCGGCGGCGGGCAGGGAGTCGAGCGGGCCCTGCACGACCGTCCCGGGCACGCCCGCCTCGACGAGGCGCTGCTCGGCGGTGCGCGCGCTGTCCGCGTCGAGCTCGACGCCCGTGTACGCCGCGGCGCGGGCGGCGAGCCGGACGCCGACGGCGCCCTGGCCGCAGCCCACCTCGAGCACGCGGCCCGCGGCGCCCGGCAGCAGCGGTTCCACGACGTCCCACCGCAGGCTGCCGTACAGCGTGAGCGGGGGCAGGGCGGCGGCGGGGTTCGGCACGGGCGTTCCTTCGTCCTCGACGGCTCGGGCGGCGGTGTCCAGCGGCTCCGTGCGGCTGCACGACGGCCGGGGCCAGCCTGCCAGCGCGTCGGCCGTGGCGGCACCACGCCCCGCCGAGGGGCGGCGCCTCTCCCGGGGTGCTACCTGGGCCGGGCGAGCGCCCCCAGGCCGGCGAGGGCGAGGTCGGCGAGCGTCACCAGCACCCGGCTGACCAGCACCAGCAGCAGCACCGCGGCGTGCGGCAGCGCCCCGGCCAGCACCGCGAGCAGCACCAGCTCGCGCGCACCGGCGCCCGCCGGCACGACGACGACGAGGAACCCGACCACCCACGCCAGCGCGTAGCCGCCGACGGCGAGCGCGACGCCTCGCGGGTCGGCGGACATCCCGAGACCGACGGCCAGGACCCACACCTGCGCGCCGGCGAGCAGCCACCCGGCGACGGACCACAGCGTGGCGGCGCCGAGCCCGCGCCACCCGAGCGGGCGGTCGAGCGGGGGCCGGCGCGCGACGCGCAGCGCCCACGCGACCAGGCGGTTCAGCACGGGCGGCAGCAGCACGACGGCGACGGCGGGCAGCGCCCACAGCACCGGCCCGGCGGCACCGAGCGAGCCGGTCGCGACGAACGGCAGCGCGACCAGGCCGACGACCGCCCCGGAGACGACGCCGACGAGGGTGGCGACCGCCGTCGTCGTCACGGAGGTACGGCGCGCGATGCCGTGGTCGACGCCGAGCTCGGCCGCCGCGACCACGTTCCACACCCCGCCGGGCACGTACTTGCCGAGCTGGCTCAGCCCGAACACGCGCAGCGCGACGCGCAGCGAGGTCGGGGCGCCGAGGTCGGCGAGGACGACGCGCCACGACACGAAGGTGCACCCCACGAAGGCGACGGACAGCACGAGCGCGACGGCGAGCCGCTGCCACGAGAGCTCGGTCGCCGCGCGGGCGAGGTCGTCCCCCGCGGCCACGACGGCGTAGACCGCGAGCCCGAGCGCGAGGACGAGGAAGCCCCAGCGCACCCACGGCGACCGCAGCACCGCGAGCGCCCGGCCGAGCCGCCCGGACGACGCGCCGGCCTCCCCCGCCGCGTCCCCGGCGGCGTCGCCCGTCACGGCCGGACCCCGCGCGCCGCGAGCAGCCGGACTAGCGGACGGGTGACGGCCTCGGGCCGGGCGAGGTCCCGCCCGGCCGCCGCGCGGCCACGCGCGACGGCCAGGGCGTCCGGGTCGCGCAGGGCGAGCAGCCGGTCGGCGAGCGCCGTCGGGTCGGCGGGCGGGACGAGCTCCAGGTGGTCGCCCAGCAGCCGCCGCTGCGGCTCGGTGTCGGAGGTGACCACCACGCAGCCGGCCGCGAGGCCCTGGAACACCTTGTTCGGCACGACGCGCAGCCCCTTGGGGGTGGCGGAGAAGATCCCGAGGCAGACGTCGTGGGCGGCGACGAGGGCAGGCAGGTCGGCGGGCTCCACCCAGTCGTGCCAGGTGATGCCGGGCGTGCCGCGGAGCCGGTCGCGCGCGGCGGGCAGGTCCTGGCCGGACCCGGCGAGCGTGACCTCCAGGCCCCGCCCGCCGCGCGCGGCCTCCTCGGCCGCCCGCGGCAGCGCGACGGCCAGCGCCTCGGCGAGCACGTCGGTGCCCTGGAGCGGGGTGAACAGGCCGAAGAAGACGACGCGCAGGGGTCGGCCGTCGTCCGTCGCGCCGTCGCCGGCCGGGCCGGTGCGGACGGGCGCGGCGTCGAACCACGCCTGCGGCGCCCCGACCGGGACCACGAGCCCGCGGCGGGCGCGGGCGGGCACGAGCTCGCCGAGCATCCGCAGGTGCTCGGGGGTGTCCAGCAGCACGACGTCGGCGCACGACGTGGCGACGCGGTCCAGGCCGCGCAGCAGCGTGACCCGTGCCCCGCGGGCGCCCCGGTCGGCGGCGGTGTCGCCCGCGAAGACGAGGTGGTCCAGCAGCACGGGCGTACGGCCGAACAGCAGGCGCGCGAGCACGACGTCGAAGTGGCCGAGGTAGCCGACGAGCACCGCGTCCGGGCGGCCGTGCGCCCGCCGGTGCGCCGCGACGTCCCCCGCGAGCAGCGCCCAGCAGCGCAGCAGCCGCACGAGCAGGCCGGGCAGGCGCCACGGCTGGCGCAGCATCCGCACACGCTCGGCGGTGCTCAGGCCGAGCGGCCGGTCGAGCTCGTGGACCGTGTACCCCTGGTCGCGCAGGCCTGCGACGAGCACGCCGACGCGGGGGTGCCGGGCGGCGTCGTACGTGCCGAACGCGACGATCACGCGTGCGCGTCCTCGTCGTCCCGCGCCGCGCGCCGCTCCGCGTCGCGGGCGCCGTCGTCGGGCCGCGGGCGGTACTGGAGCTCCTTGACCCGCTCGAGGGTCTCCTCCATCAGGGTGCGGTTGGTCCGCAGCAAGTCGGCGATGACGAGCAGGGCGAGGCAGAGCAGCGCGCCGACGAGCATCGCGCCGGCGAAGACGAGCGACTGCACGTGGCCGCCGGCGTCTCCCTGGGCGAGGAAGACGAGGAAGCGCACCGCCGGCACGGCCGCCGCGACGAAGAACACGGCGAAGAGCGTGAGGAACACCAGGTGCGGCCGGAACATGATCGCCGACCGCACGATGGCCCGCCCGGACCTGCTCATGTGCTGCCAGATGTTGGTGAACAGGCGCGACTCGCGCGTCTTCGCGTTGGTGGTGATCGGCAGGCTCGCGATCCGCAGGCGCTTGTTCCCCGCCTGGATGATCGTCTCCATGGTGTAGCTGAACTGGGTCACGACGTTCAGCCGCAGCAGCGCCGCCCGCGAGTAGGCGCGGAAGCCGCTCGCGGCGTCGGGCAGCGACGTCCCGGCGGCCGCGCTGACCACGCGGCTGCCGAACCGCTGCATCCGCTTCTTGAACGGGGAGAAGTGCTCGATCGTCGCGGTCTGGCGGTCCCCGACGACGATGTCCGCCTCGCCCTTGACGATCGGCGCGACGAGGTCGCCGATGCGCTCCGACGGGTACTGGTTGTCGCCGTCCGTGTTGACCACGACGTCGGCCCCGTGGGCGAGCGCGTAGTCGACGCCGTCGCGGAACGACCGCGCCAGCCCGCGCGTGCTGGTGTGCCGCACGACGTGCCGCACCCCGAGGCGGCGCGCCACCTCCGCCGTGCCGTCCGTCGACCCGTCGTCGATCACGAGGACCTCGACGCTGTCGAACCCCTCGACCTCGCGCGGGATCGTCGCGAGCACGAGCGGGAGCGTCCCGGCCTCGTCGAGGCACGGGATCTGGACGAAGAGCTTCATCGCGCATCCTTCGGGGCGCCAGGGGCCGCCGACGGCAGGGCGCCGGGGGCCGCGTCGGTCGACGACGCCGCGAGTCTACGGGGCCAGAGGAGGCCGACGACCAGACCCCCGACCAGCACGGCGGCCGCGACCGCCAGCAGCACGACGAGCGCGGGCCCGGGCAGCGGGCTCCAGGCCAGCCACCGGTCGACGGCGTCGCCGAACGCCTCGCCGGGCCCCCGGTAGAACGCGTCGAACGCCCACAGCAGGCCGCCGACCGCGGCGGCGAGGGCCAGCGTCACGACGACGGGCACGCCGCGCGCGAGGCGCCGGTCCGACCGTCGCGCGAGCTGCCAGGCCGCGATCGCCACCGCCGTCGCGAGCGCGACGACGCCGCCGAACACGTACCGCCCCTGGATCGCGACCAGGCGCCCGGTCTCGGCGTGGAAGTCCCACGCGTTGTAGGCGACGCCCGCCGCGAGCGCCGCGGGGGTGAGCAGCACGACGACGGCGGCCCGGCGCGCGCCGGGCAGGGCGAGCGCCGCGAGCGCCGCGGCCATGAGGGCCACCGTGCCCCCGACCACCCACGCGCCGGCCAGGTGCACCTCCAGCCACGACAGGTTGCCGAAGAACGACTGCGCGAGGCGGCCCGCGATGATCGACGGGACGTCGGCGTCGGGCACGGTCGCGAGGATGTTCAGCTCGCGGGGCCGCCCGACCGGCTGCACGGCGCCCAGGGTGATCACGTTGCGCACCCACCACCACCCGCCGACGGCGAGCGTGACGGCGCCGGCGACGGCGAGGCGGCCGAGCCGACCGGGCCAGCGGCGGCCGCGCGCGAGCGCGTACGCCGCGACGACCATGGGCACCGCGAACGCGAGCATCACCTTGGTGAGCAGCCCCAGGCCGAGGACGACGCCGATCGCCACGGCCACGCGCCAGCGCAGGTCGCCCGTCACCACCCGCACGGCGAGGTACGTCGCGGCGGCGCACGCGAGGACGACGAGGGCGTCGTTGTTGACGGACCCCATGACGTGCCCGAGCTGCGGCAGGAGGAGCGGGAACGCCCCGGCGACCAGCCCCGCCGACGGCGACCCGCTGGCGCGCCGGGCCGACTCGGCGGCGAGCGGCACGACGAGCGCGAGCAGCAGAGCGTCCAGCAGCCGCAGCGCGAGCGTGACCTGGTCCCAGCGGGCGTCCGTCAGGCCCGTGACGTGCAGCATGCCCGCGCCGAGCGCGTAGTAGGCGGGCGGGTGCTGCGTCATCTGGTCCACCTCGGTGCCCGACGACGCGTCGCCCAGCGCGTTGCCGGCGTCGACGCGGGTGCGGTCCTCGCGCGGCACGGGGACGACGTCGACGAACTGGCGGGCGTCCGCGCGGTGCTGCCACCGGCCCGGCAGGTCGGCGGGGTAGGCGGCCTCGTCCACCGCGGCCGTGACCGCCGGGGAGAAGTAGGCGTCCCCGGGCGGGGGCCAGCCGCCGCCGTAGGCGATCCGCAGCACGCTGTTGACGTGGTTCTGCTCGTCGGGCGACCGGAACATCGGCGTGACCGCGGCCCACACCACCGTCCACGCCGCCACGACGAGCGTGAGCGCGGCGACGGCGCGCCGGTAGCGGCGGCCGGCGGGGGGCCGCGCGGCGCCCGTGCGGGTTTCAGGGGTGCCGGTCGCCGCGGGGGCCGGGCGCGCGTGCGGCGTCGTGTCCGTCACGACCACAGTGTCCCCCACCTGGTGGCCGCCGGCCCCGTGCCGCCGCGCCCGGCCGCGAGGGTTCGCCCGCTCTTCATCTGCCGTCCGCCGGCGGACCGTCGGACCAGCGCCGACGTTCGACCCACACATTTCCTCTACCGTCCCGGTCCTCGGGCACCGCAGCGGCGTAACACCGACCCTCTATGCTCGCTTCCCGTGACCCGCACCACCCCACGCCACGTCGCCTCGCGCCCCGGCACGACCACGGGGCCCTCGCACGCCCGCGCGCTGCGCCGGCACACGGTCGCGCGCGCCCTGGGGATGGGGCTGACCGCGGTCCTGGCGTTCGTCGCCGTCGGCGGCGCGACCGCGGCGGTGAAGCTCACCGGGAACATCACCGCCGTCGACTCCGACAAGCTGCTCGGTGAGGCCCGGCCCGAGAAGAAGATGCCGGAGGACCCGAACGCGGACATGCCGCTGAACATCGTCCTGATGGGCTCGGACAGCCGCGGCGGCGACAACGCCGACATCGTGGGCGACGGCACCCAGGGCGCCCGCTCGGACACGACGATGATCATGCACATCTCGTCCGACCGGTCCCGCGTGGAGATGCTGTCGATCCCGCGCGACACCACCGTCGACGTCCCGTCGTGCCCGACCGCCTCCGGCGGGCAGACCTCCCCGCTGTCCGGCTCGAAGTTCAACGCGGCCTTCGCCCAGGGCGTCATGACCGGCGGCGACGTCGAGTCGGGGGCGCTGTGCACGATGAAGACGATCGAGACGATCACCGACGTGCAGATGGACGGGTTCGTCGTCGTGGACTTCGCCGGCTTCGAGAAGATGGTCGACGCGCTCGGTGGGGTGGAGCTGTGCATCCCGAACGACATCGACGCCCCGCAGGCAGACCACCTCGTGCTGTCGGCCGGCCTCCAGGAGCTCGACGGGAAGACAGCGCTCAAGTACGCGCGAGCGCGCAAGGGGCCCGGGCTCGGCGACGGCTCGGACCTCGGCCGCATCGCGCGCCAGCAGGAGCTGCTGGCCGCCGTCGCCCGCCAGGTGCTCAGCGCCGGCACGCTCGCCGACCCGACCAAGTCGCTGAAGTTCCTCGGCGCCGTGACGGGCTCGATGACGATGAGCAGCAACTTCGCGTCCATCCAGGGACTCGCCGGGCTCGCGTACAGCGCGCGCAACGTCCGCCCTGACACCATCGCGTTCATGACCGCGCCGTATCAGTACGACCCGAACAACGCGGCGAACGTCCTGCTCACGGACGAGGCGGACGAGGTCTGGAAGAACCTGTACAACGACGAGCCCCTGAGCGACGCGATCGCGGAGGAGCCCGCCGACGACGCCAAGGACGGCGCGAAGGACAGCGAGAAGGACGGCGCGAAGGACGACGCCGGCACGGGCACGCAGGACGCGGAGTCCACCGACGACGTCGACGCCACCCCGGTGGCCGACGACGACACCGGGTCGACCGAGGACACGACGGACGGGTCCGGCGACGGCAAGAAGGACCCCGAGCCGAAGCGGACCCGCGACGCCGGCGAAGAGGCGTTCACGGGCGCCGACGTGACGTCGGTCTGCGGATGAGCGCGGGGGAACCATGAGCAACGACGACCAGCGCATCCCGCCGAGCTTCACGCCGTCCGGCGGCCGGTCCGACCGGCCCAGCGGCTCCGGCGACGCCATCCCCGTGGGCGGCGGCTCCCGGCCCTCGGCCCCGCCCACCGGCGGCCGCGTGGGCCGGCGGGACGACGCCGCCCCGGTCGAGCCGCGCGTGCGCCGCCAGTCGTCGCGCGAGATCCCGACGACGCCGCCCGAGCGGCGCGGCGGCGCCCAGCAGAAGCCCCGGTCGTTCGCGCCCCGCGGATCCTCGGCGTCGGCCCCGGCCTCCCGCGCGCCCCAGTCGCGCGCTCCCCAGGCCCGGCAGGGCTCGGGCACGCGCGTGATGCCCGCGTCGGCCCCGGGCCCGGCGCGCCGCACTCCCCCGCCCGGCAGGGACGGGGGCGCCGCGGCGGCCACCGCCGGGGGCGGCGGGTTCCGCGTGCGCAAGGGCCGCATCGCGGCCCTCGTCCTCGTGCTGCTCCTGGTGCTGCTCCTGGCCTGGCCGATCGGTCTGGTCGTCTGGGCGAACGGCAAGATCCAGCACGTCGACGCCCTGTCCGACGCCAAGGGCACGCCCGGCACCACCTACCTGCTCGCCGGGTCCGACGCGCGCGGCACGGGCAGCGTCGCCGACGACGGCACCGAGGGCGCCCGCACCGACACGATCATGGTGCTCCAGAAGCCGCGGAGCGGGCCCGCCTCCCTCATCTCGATCCCCCGCGACACGTACACGGAGATCCCGGGCCACGACCCGAACAAGATCAACGCCGCGTACTCGTTCGGCGGCGCTCCGCTGCTCGTCGAGACGGTCGAGGGGCTCACGGGCCTGACGATCGACCACTACGTCGAGGTCGGGTTCGGCAGCGTCGAGGAGATCGTCGACGCCGTCGGCGGCGTGGAGCTCTGCTACGACCGCGACGTCGACGACCCGAAGAGCGAACTGACGTGGGAGGCCGGCTGCCACATGGCCGACGGCGAGACCGCGCTCGCGTTCTCCCGCATGCGCTACTCCGACCCGAAGGGCGACATCGGCCGGGCCGAGCGGCAGCAGCAGGTCATCGCCGCCGTCGCCGCGAAGGTCGTCAAGCCCAGCGTGCTGCTCAACCCGGTCAACCAGGTGCAGCTCGTCAACGCCGGTACCGACGCCCTCACCGTGGACGAGAAGACGGGCATCGTCGACCTCGGCCGCCTCGGCCTGGCCTTCAAGGCCGCCACCGGCCCCGAGGGCGTCACCGGCACCCCGCCGATCGCCGACCCGGGGTACGACCCGGGCACCGGCGTCGGCTCGACGGTGCTGCTCGACGAGGACGAGGTCGACCAGTTCTGGGCCGACGTCCGCGACGGCGAGCTGAAGCCCGGCAGCACCGTCGGGGGCATGCCCGGCTGAGGTCGCGGCGGCCCACCGACCGCGGCCGCGAGCACGACGAAGGCCCCGCGAGCCTGCACGGCTCGCGGGGCCTTCTGCGTGCGGCGTCAGGCCGAGAAGCCCGTGCGGCGCGCGCCCTCGCGGGCGGCCCGCAGCTTGTCCCCCTTGGCCCGGGCGACGTCGGCGAGCTCGGCCTGGAACGCGACCATCCGCTCGCGCAGCGCGAGCGACCCGGCGTCGGTCCCCGCGGCGAGGATGCGCGCGGCGAGCAGGCCCGCGTTGCGCGCGCCGCCGATCGAGACGGTCGCGACCGGGACGCCGGCGGGCATCTGCACGATCGACAGCAGCGAGTCCATGCCGTCGAGGTAGCGCAGCGGCACGGGCACCCCGATCACCGGGAGCGGCGTCACCGAGGCGAGCATGCCCGGCAGGTGCGCGGCGCCGCCGGCGCCCGCGACGATCGCGCGCAGCCCCCGCTCGGACGCGGTGCGGCCGTAGTCGATCATCTCGGTCGGCATGCGGTGCGCCGAGACGACGTCGACCTCGACCTCGACGCCCAGCTCGGCCAGCGCGTCGGCGGCGGCCTCCATGACCGGCCAGTCCGAGTCCGACCCCATGACGATGCCGACGGCAGGCGTGCTCATGCGTGCTCCTTGGTGGTGGCGGTGCTCGTGGCGGTCGCCGTGGTGGTGCTCTCTCCGCGCAGCAGCGCGGCCGCGTCGAGGGCGCGACGGCGCACCTCGTCGAGGTCCGAGCCGCTGACGTTGACGTGCCCGAGCTTGCGGCCCGGGCGGATGCCCTTGCCGTACAGGTTGACGCGCGCCTCGGGGAACCGCGCGAGCACGTCGGGCAGCGCGTCGGTGAGGGCGTCGAGGCTCGAGCCGAGCACGTTCGCCATCACGGTCCAGGGGGCGCGGGCGGCGGTGTCGCCGAGCGGCAGGTCGAGCACCGCGCGCAGGTGCTGCTCGAACTGGCTCGTCACCGCGCCGTCGATGGTCCAGTGGCCGGAGTTGTGGGGACGCATCGCGAGCTCGTTGACCCACACCGCGGCCGTGCCGTCGTCCTCCCGGGTCTCGAACAGCTCGACGGCGAGGACGCCCGTGACGCCCAGCCCCTCCGCGACCTCGACGGCGATCCGGCGCGCCTCGGCGTCCACCGCCGGGTCGAGGTCGGGCGCCGGGGCGACCACCTCCGCGCAGACGCCGTCGCGCTGCACCGACTCGACGACCGGCCAGGTCCGCACCTCGCCGGACGGGCGGCGGGCGACGAGCGCCGCGAGCTCGCGCACGAACGGCACCTTCCGCTCCACGAGCAGCGGCGGGGCCCCGTCGGCCGCGGCCTGCAACCAGTCCACGACGTCGTCGGGCGACGACACGACGCGCACGCCCTTGCCGTCGTAGCCGCCGCGGGACGTCTTCACCACGGCCTCGTGCCCGGCCTCGTCCGCGAGGAAGGCGGCGAGCGCGTCGCGTGCGGCGGCCGGGTCGGTCGGCAGCGCGGCCCAGCGCGGGCACGGCAGCCCCAGCTCGGTGAGGCGTCGCCGCATGACGATCTTGTCCTGCGCCTGGACCAGCGCGTCGGGGCCGGGGCGCACGGGCGTGCCGTGGTCGATGAGGTCCTGCAGCAGGGCGTTGGGCACGTGCTCGTGCTCGAACGTGAGCACCGCGGCGGGGGCACGCCCGTCGTCCGGGGCGATGAGGGCACGGATCGCGCCGTCGTCGCTCGCCACGCCGACCGGCGCGTCGGTGACCACCTGCGCGGCCGACGACGCCGGGTCCTCGACCAGCACCCGCAGGCCGACGCCCAGCTCGGCGGCGGCGGGGGCCATCATGCGGGCGAGCTGGCCGCCGCCGACGACGGCGACGACAGGGGCGGCACTGGCAGGGCTGGCTGGGGCTGAGGTGGGTCCGGTCACGGGCACCGAGGATACCGGCCGCCGGTCACCGGCCGTCCGCAGCGGACCGGCCGGCTCAGTCGCCGTGGTGGTGCAGCCAGCCCCGCCGGCGACCGCGCGACGAGATCGTCGTCCCCGGCGGCAGGACCAGGTGCGGGTCGAGCGTGCGCGGCACGCCCGCGAGGAAGAGCGCGAAGACCGGGGGCCGGCGCTGCACGAGGTCGAGCCGACCGCCGTCGGCGGCGGCCAGGTCGCGCGCCAGGGCGAGACCGAGGCCCGTGCTGCCGCCCGTCGTCGTGCCGCGCTCGAAGATGCGGGTGGCGACGTCGTCGGCCACGCCCTCCCCCTCGTCGGAGACCTCGATCGCGACCGCGCCGGTCGTGCCCGACGGGCGCGAGCGCACCGTCGTCGTCCCGTCGCCGTACTTGAGCGAGTTCTCCAGCAGGGTGGCGATGATCTGCGCCAGGGCACCCGGCGTCGCGAGCACCTGCATCCCGTCCGGCACCTCGATGACGAGCCGGCGCCCCGCCCGCTCGAACGTCGGCGCCCACTCCTCCTCCTGCTGGTGCACGACGTCCGCCAGCACCACGGCCTCCGTCGTGCCGCCCTGCGACCGCCTCGACGCGGCGAGCAGGTCGTCGACCACGGTGACGAGCCGCTCGACCTGCTCGAGCGAGATGCGCGCCTCCTCGACGATCTCGGGGTCGTCGGAGGCGAGCGTGATCTCCTCGAGCCGCATCGTGAGCGCGGTCAGCGGCGTGCGCAGCTGGTGCGACGCGTCCTGGGTGAACTGCCGCTCGGCCGCGAGCCGACCGGCGAGCCGGTCGGCCGACCGCGCGAGCTCCGCGGCGACGAGGTCGATCTCCTCGACGCCCGACGGCTCGAGACGCGGGCGCACCTGCCCCGACCCCAGCTGCTCCGCGGACGCCGCGAGGTAGACCAGCGGCGCGGACAGCCGGTTCGCCTGCCACACCGCCACGGCGATGCCGGCCGCGATCGCGACGATGCCCGCGATGATGACGAGCACCACCGTCTGCGCGGACTTCACGTAGGCGCCGATGGCCGACACCGTCATCGACACACCGACGTTCTTGTCGGTGAGCTTCGCCTTGTCGATCGTGGGCGGGGAGACCGGCTCGCCCGCCGTCAGCTGGGTGCCGTCGGGCAGGGTGACGACGACGTACGCCGGCAGGTCGCCCTCGCTGCCCTCGGCCGCGCGCTGCACCGTCGCCTCCTCGACGACGTCGCCCCGCTCGAGGGTGTTGTCGACGCTGCGCGCGAGCGTGTCCACCCGGTTGGTGACGCGCTGCTCCTCGGTGGCCAGGACGTACCGGGCACCGAAGATGCCCAGGGGGACGCCCAGCAGGAGGACGGCGACGGCGACCGCGGAGATGGTCGCCAGCAGGACGCGGCGACGCACGAGGTCAGCCCTGTCCCGTCGGCGTCAGCTCGCGCCGAGCTCGAAGCGGAACCCGAGCCCTCGCACGGTGGAGACGTAGCGCGGGGCGTTGGCGTCGTCGCCGAGCTTGCGGCGCAGCCACGACACGTGCATGTCGAGCGTCTTGGTCGAGCCGACCGGGTCGGAGCCCCAGACGTCGCGCATCAGGGTGTCGCGCACCACGACCGACCCGGCGTTCGCGACCAGCACCTTGAGCAGGTCGAACTCCTTGGTGGTCAGGTGCAGCTCGCGGTCGCCCTGGAACGCGCGGTGGGCGGAGACGTCGACCCGCACGTCCTGGGCGCGCAGCTCCTCGTCCTCGCCCGTCTCGCCGTGCGTGCGTCGCAGCAGCGCCCGGACGCGGGCGAGCAGCTCCGCGAGGCGGAACGGCTTCGTCACGTAGTCGTCGGCGCCCGCGTCGAGCCCGACGACCAGGTCCACCTCGTCCGCGCGGGCGGTGAGCACCAGCACCGGCACGGTCAGGCCGGACCCGCGGATCTCCCGCGCCACGTCCAGGCCGTCCATGTCCGGAAGGCCCAGGTCGAGGACGACGATGTCCGCGTTCCCGGCGTTGTCGACGGCTCCTTGACCAGTTCCTTGCACGATGACGTCGTAACCCTCACGCGTGAGAGCCCGCGCCAAAGGCTCGGCAATAGCCGGGTCGTCCTCGGCCAGCAGTACGTGGGTCATTCCCTCATGCTAGCGGCAACGTCGCTGGTCCTGGACCCCTCCCCACGCCGCGTCGGGGCCAGTCGGGTGTGACATGGAGATGACGCCCCGGCACGTCGTCGTCCACGACGGCGGCACCCGTGCCGTCGTCGACCTGCGACGACGGCCGGTCCCCCTGGGGGACGACGCGCGGCGCCCGCGGTCCGCCCCCGGGCGGACGCGGCCGCTCCGGCGCCCACCTACCCTGGCGGACATGAGCTGGATCGAGAGGATGGGGCGCTGGTTCGAGGCGCACCGCTTCGGCGTCGACCTGACGACGACGGTGCTGCTCGCGGGCGTCATGCTCGTCGCGGCCACCGACCTGTACTCCTCCCAGCCCGACCTCGGCCGGGGCGAGTCCATCGCCTGGACCGTCGCTCTCCTCGCCCCGCTCCCGTGGCGGCGGACCCGGCCGGTGGCGTCGGCCGTCGGCGTCTTCGGCGTCGCGCTCGCCCACATCCTCGCCGGCTACCCGATGATCATGCCCGGCGACCTGCTGGTGCTCGTCGCGCTCTGGTCCGTGACCGTCTACGGGCCCACCTGGTCGCACGTCACCGCGATCTGCTCGACGGCGGTCGGGAGCGTGATCGTGCTGCCCGTGGCCGTCGCCGTCCGCGGCGGGCTGGGCGCCTCCGGCGTCGCGGAGATGGTGCCCGTGGGCATCTTCTGCCTCGTCACGGGCCTCGCCGTGTGGGCGTTCGCCCTCGTGCGGCGGTCCCGCCGCGTCACCATGGACGCCCTGCGCGACCGCGCGCACCGCCTGGAGATCGAGCGCGACCAGCAGGCCCGGATCAGCGCCGCCGCCGAGCGCGCCCGCATCGCCCGCGAGATGCACGACATCGTCGCGCACTCCCTGTCCATCGTCGTCGCGCAGGCCGACGGCGGCCGGTACGCCGCGGCGTCCGACCCCGAGGCCGCCGTCCGCGCGCTGGGCACCATCAGCGAGACCGGGCGCACCGCCCTCACAGACATGCGCCGCCTCCTCGGCGTGCTGCGCTCGCAGGACGACGAGGACGCCGCCCGCGACGAGGCGTCGCCCGGCTCGGGGGCGACGCCCGCGCTCACCACCGGCCCCGCGGCCGGCGGCGCACGACCGGCGTCGGCCGCCGCCGACGAGCCGCGCCAGGCGCGCCCCGCGCCGCAGCCCGGCGTCGAGGAGATCGAGGACCTCGTCGCGCAGGCGCGGGACGGCGGGCAGCGCGTGTCGCTGGTGCGCGTCGGCGAGCCGCGCACGCTGCCCGCGGGCATGGGGCTCACCCTGTACCGCGTGTGCCAGGAGTCGCTGACCAACGTGCGCAAGCACGCCGGCCCCGACCCGGCCGTGACGGTCGCGGTGCGCTGGACGACCTCGACCGTCGAGCTCGAGGTGCTCGACGACGGCCGCGGCGCCGCCGCGACGGGGAACGACCCCGGGTTCGGGCTGCGCGGGATGCGCGAACGGGCCAACCTGTACGGCGGCACGCTCGAGACCGGGCCCCGCCGGGGCGGCGGGTTCCGCGTCCACCTCGAGCTGCCGCTGCCCGGGGCGCCGGTGACCGCCCCGCCCGCGCCGACCACCACCCAGGAGGACGCATGACCCCGCCCGCCGACGTCGCGCCGCCCGCGCCCGGCCCCACGCCCGGACCCGCGGGAGGCGTCGTGCGCGTCGCGCTGGTCGACGACCAGCAGCTCGTGCGCGCCGGGTTCCGCATGGTCATCGACTCGCAGCCCGACCTGGAGGTCGCGCTCGAGGCCGGGGACGGCGCCCAGGCGCTGCGGCTGCTCGCCGACCACCGCGTCGACGTCGTGCTCATGGACGTGCGCATGCCGCACCTCGACGGGCTCACCGCCACCGCCCGCCTCACCGCCGCGCCCGACGCGCCGCGCGTCATCGTGCTCACCACGTTCGACCTGGACGAGTACGTGCTCGAGGCCATCCGGTCGGGGGCGTCGGGGTTCCTGCTCAAGGACGCCCCGCCCGAGGAGATGCTCGCCGCGATCCGCACCGTGCACGCCGGGGACGCCGTCATCGCGCCGTCGTCCACCCGCCGGCTCCTGGAGCACCTGGTCACCGCTCTGCCCGCCGACGAGGCCGCGCCGCAGCGCGACGCGCTCGCCGGCCTCACCGACCGCGAGCGCGAGGTGCTGGTGCTCATGGCCCGCGGCCGGTCCAACACGGAGATCGCCGCCGACCTGTTCGTCGCCGAGGCCACCGTGAAGACGCACGTCGGGCGCATCCTCGCCAAGCTCGACGCCCGCGACCGCGTGCAGGCCGTCGTGACCGCCTACGAGACCGGCCTGGTCCGCCCCGGCTCCTGACCCCCGACCTGTCAGGACGAGCGCGGGGTATAGGCCGCGCCCACCCTGACACCTCCTGGCGCCTACGAGTTGTCAGGATGGGCGCGAGGTATACCCCGCACCGGTCCTGACACGTCGCGAGGGTGCAGGTCAGGGACGGTTCAGGGGCCGGTCAGGGTCGGTGTCATACCTGAGGATGACCTGGGAGCACGCGAGGACCCACCCTCGGGCCGATGTCGGCGACCCGGGCTCTCCGTAGCGTCGGTGGTGTCCTGGTCCGAGTGCTCCACGGAGCTCCCGGACCACCACCCCGAGACACCGGAGAGCTTCCGTGGACACGACCGTGTACGTCCCGATCCCCGACGAGGGCACCGCAGCCCGACCGACCGTCACCCCGGCCGTGCGGGCGCGCGCCCTGACCAAGACGTACGGCCGAGGCGAGGCGCAGGTGCGCGCGCTGGACGGCGTCGACGTCGACTTCACGGCCGGCCGCTTCACCGCGATCATGGGCCCGTCGGGCTCCGGCAAGTCGACCCTCATGCACCTGCTCGCCGGCCTGGACTCGGCCACGAGCGGGCAGTCGTTCATCGGCTCCACCGAGGTGACCGGGCTGAACGACAAGGCCCTCACCGCGCTGCGGCGCACCCGCGTGGGCTTCGTGTTCCAGCAGTTCAACCTGCTGCCGATGTTCACGGCGGAGCAGAACATCACCCTGCCGGTCGAGCTGGCCGGCGGCACCGTCGACAAGCAGTGGCTCGGCACCCTCGTCGACACCCTCGGCCTCGGCAAGCGGCTCACGCACCGCCCCAGCGAGCTGTCCGGCGGCCAGCAGCAGCGCGTCGCCATCGCACGCGCCCTCATCGCCCAGCCCGACGTCGTGTTCGCGGACGAGCCGACCGGCAACCTCGACTCCCGCTCCGGCGCGGAGGTGCTGAGCTTCCTGCGCCGCTCGGTCCGCGAGCTCGGCCGCACGATCATCATGGTCACGCACGACCCGGCGGCCGCCGCGTACGCGGACCGCGTCGTCCTCATCGCCGACGGCAAGATCGCGGGCGACATCACCGACCCGACGCCGGAGTCCGCCCTGGCCGGCCTCGACGCGCTGCGGACGGTGGCCTCGCGATGATCCGCCTCACCCTGTCGCAGATGCGGCGCAGCGCCGGTCGGCTCGCCGCCGCCGGCCTGGCGATCGTCATCGGCACCGCGTTCGTCGCGATCACCCTTGTGGCGGGCAACGTCATCACCCGCACCACCTACGACTCGATCGCCGCCCAGTTCACGGGCGCCGACCTCGTGGTCCGCGGCGTCCCCGCGGACGACGCCGCCCTCGACGCGGTGCGCGGCGCCGACGGCGTGGCGACGGCCGACCCGCAGCTCATGACGTACCAGCAGCTCGAGTCCGGCGGCCGCACCATCTACCAGGGCGTGCTGGCCGAGCCCACGGACACGGGCGTGCTGCCGCTCGAGGTCGCCGACGGCGCGCTGCCCGGGGCCTCCGGCGAGATCGCGCTGCCGGTCGACGTGGCCGAGCGCCTCGACGCGTCCCCGGGCGACACCGTCACCCTCGTGCGCAACGTCCTCGAGGGCGACCAGAGCTCGGAGGAGGACGCCTGGACCGAGGTCCGCGAGCAGCTCACCGTGTCGGGCACGCTCACCGACCCGTTCGGCGCGTACTCGATGCAGGGCGGCGCCGCCGTCGCCCCCGCGTCGGACGTCGCCGGCTGGGAGGCCGACCTCTACGCCCCGGGCGAGGAGGTCCTCGAGCCCACGACCGTGCTCGTCACCCTCGACGACCCCGCCGACGTCGAGCAGGCCCGCACGGCCATCACCGGCGCGCTCACCAACGCGGCCGCGGCGTCGGGCGCCGACACCGCGGACCTCAAGGTCGTGACGCCCAAGGAGCACGCCGAGGCGGTCGCCAGCGAGATGACCGGCGGCGAGAACGTCATGTTCACGCTGTTCGTGCTGGTCTTCGCGGCCGTCGCGCTGCTCGTCGCCGCGCTCGTCATCGCGAACACGTTCCAGGTGCTGGTCGCCCAGCGCACCCGCACGCTCGCCCTGCTGCGCTGCGTCGGCGCGGACAAGGGCCAGCTGCGCCGGTCCGTGCTGTTCGAGGCGGCGGTGCTGGGTCTGCTGTCCTCCGCGGTCGGCCTGGTGGCCGGCGTCGGGCTGGCGCAGGCCGCGCTCACGATCGGCCGCGGCATGGACCTGGGCGTCCCGCTGCCGGCGACGGTCACGATCACCCCCGCCGTCGTCCTCATCCCGCTGGCGGTGGGCACCCTCGTGACGCTGGTCGCGGCGCTCTCCCCCGCCCGGGCCGCGACCCGCGTGGCCCCGCTCGAGGCGCTCCGCCCCGCCGACGCGCCGTCGGCGGCCCGCGGCGCCGGCCGCGTGCGCCTGGTGCTGTCGATCCTCGTCTCCGTGATCGGCTTCGCCCTGCTGGGCGGCGGCGTCGCGCTGAGCACGGTCGGCCAGGAGCCCACCACCGGACTCCTGGTCGCCCTCGCGGGTGGTGTCCTGTCCTTCGTCGGCGTCCTCGTGGGCGCGGTGTTCTGGCTGCCCCGTGTGGTGGCGCTCGCCGGTCGCCTGGTCGGGGCGTCGGGCCCGACGGCGCGGCTCGCGGCCGCGAACACGCTGCGCAACCCGCGCCGCACCGCGGCGACGTCCACCGCCCTGCTCATCGGCGTCACCCTCGTCGGGATGATGTCGACGGGCGCCGCGAGCGCCCGCGTGACGATGGACTCCGAGCTCGACTCTCGCTACCCGGTCGACGTCACCGTCTCGACCGACCTGTCCAGCGACCCGACGAGCGTCGCCGCCGGCGACGCCGCCGTGACCCCCGTCCCGTCGGCGCTCGCCGGCACCGTGGGCGACGTCACCGGCGTCTCCCGTGTCGTCGAGACCCCGGCCACGGCCGCCACGGTCACCGGCGACGGCGTGGACGAGGGCCTCGCCCTCACGGTCCGGGGCGTGACGCCGGACGACGCGGCGTCGGTGATGCGCAGCACGGAGACGGTCGCGCCGCTCGCGAAGGGCACGGTCGTCGTGCCCGAGGACGTCGCCGACGTCTGGGGGGTCGACGACGGCCAGACCCTCACGCTCACCGGCCCGGACGGGTCGCTCGACGTGAGGGCCGCGGTCACCGACCTCGCCGACGGCAGCCTGGTCGTGGTGCCGGACGACCTGTCCGCCCTCGACCCCGACGCCCCGGTGACCAGCCTGTGGGTGGGTCTCGACGACCCGTCCGACGCGGCCTCCGTGGTGCCGTCGATCCAGGACGCCGTGGCCGACACCGAGGCGCCCGCCGACGTCATGGGCGCGGCGGTCGAGCGCGCCGGCTTCCAGCAGGTGATCGACACCGCGCTGGGGATCGTCGTGGGCCTGCTCGCGGCGGCGGTCGTGATCGCGCTGATCGGCGTGGCGAACACGCTGTCGCTGTCGGTCATCGAGCGACGCCGGGAGTCCGCCACGCTGCGGGCGATCGGCCTGTCGAAGGGCCAGCTGCGCGGCATGCTCGCCGTCGAGGGCCTGCTCATCGCGCTGGTGGGCGCCGTGCTGGGCGTGCTGCTCGGCCTGGTCTACGGCTGGGCCGGCGCCGCGGCGGCGCTCGGCTGGGCGGGCACGCCCGTCATCGTGGTCCCGTGGCGCGACGTGCTGGTGATGCTCGTCGTGGCCGCCGTGGCGGGGCTGGTGGCGTCCGTCGCCCCCGCCCGCACGGCGGTGAAGACCTCGCCGGTGGAGGCGCTGGCGAGCGAGTAGCGGGAGTTGTCCACAGGCCGTCCGCGACGGCCGTCCCGGGCGGGCACCCTGGAGGTCATGTCGACCTCCGCGGTGCCCGCCCTCGTCGTCCCCGCGCCCGGCCTCCGCCGGGGGCGGGCGGGCGACGTCCGCGTCACCGTGCGCCCGGGAGAGGACGTGCTCCTGCCCGCGGGGCTGCCGTTCGGCGCGTGCCGGGCCGGGCTCGCCGACCTGCTGCGCCGGCCCGAGCTGCGGCACGTCCCGGTGCACGCCGGCGGCGTCCTCGTGTCCGACGACGACGTCGTCGGGCACCGCCCGCTCCTGCCCGGGGCCGTCGTCGCCCTGCGCGACGACACCGCCCGCCCGGCGGCCGCGATCCTCGACGGGCCGTGGCTCGCCGCCCGCGCCGACGGCCCCGCCGCCGGGGCGACCGTCGCCCTCTCACCGGGCACGTCGACGGCACTGCCCGACGACGCGGGCCCGCCTCCCGAGCACGGCGTCGTGGTGCGCGCGGACCCTCGGCGGCCGGACCGTGTCACCGTGCGGCGCACCGGTCGGGGCAGCACGGTGTCCCCGGGCGCGAGGAGCGGTACGCCACCGTCCGGCGACGGGCGTGCCCGCGGGCCGCGCCCGACCGCGCGGCTCGTCCGCGGGACGGGCCCGGCGCGACGGCGTCCGCGGGCGGTGGGGCGTCGGCCGCGCCGCTGGCGCCCCGGCGGCGTGCTCGAGGTGACCGGACCGCACGGGACGCGCTCGTGGACGCTGCACCGCTCGGGCACCGTGGCGGCCTGGCTCGACGCCACCCCCGGCCGTGCCGAGGCCGCCGAGGGCGCGTCGCCGTCCGGGCCCGGCGCCGGGATGCTCGCCACCGCGGCGCTGCCCGTCGTGGGCTCACTGGTCCTCGCCGCGGTGCTGCGGCAGCCGGCCTACGCGCTGTTCTCCCTGCTCGGAGTCGCGACCCTCGTGCCCCAGCTCCTCGCCGCGCGGCGGCGGCGCCGCGGCGGGGCCGGCGCGTCGTCCGCCCCGGGCGGCCCGGCCGCCGTCCACGTGCCCGGTGGAGCGCCGGAGCCCGGTGCGGCGCCGCCCCGCGTCGTGGGCGAGGCCCCCGGCCCCCTGATCGCCCGGCTGGTCGCGGCCCACCAGGCGTCCGACGGCGCGTGGGACGACGCGTGCGCGCGGGCCGCGTCCCGGGCCCGCGCCGGTGGCCCCCTCGCGGGGACGACGCCCCGGGGCGCCGGCGCCGGGACCTCCGGTCGTGGACGCCGGGCGGGAGGGGCGGCGGCCGGTGCGCTCGCCCGGCTGGTCCCCGACGGCTCGGTCGCCGTGGTGGGGCCGCGCGCGGAGGTGCTCGCGGCCGCGCGGTCGGTGGTCGCCGAGCTCGCCGCGGCGGGCGCGTCGGTGGAGGTCGTCGGGGCGCTCGACGCCTGGTCGTGGTGCCGCTGGCTGCCGACCGTCGGCCCGCCCCTGCTCGTCGTCGACGTGCCCGACGTGTCCGACCTCGCCGCGGTCACCGGGCGACCCGACGACGTGCTCGCGCGAGGCGGCGCCGTGCTGCTGTGCCTGCCCGACGGGGCGCCCGTGCCGTCGTGGTGCCGCACGACGTGGCGGGTGCGCGCGGGCAGGGTCCGGAGGGCCGCGCCCGACGGCTCGGCCACGGCCGGCCCGCTCGTCGGCGTCGACGCGGCCTGGGCGGAGCAGGCCGCGCGGCTCGTCGCCGGCCTGGCGGGACTGCGACGGTCGTTGGTCGCGCTGGACTCGGCGGACGGTCACGACGAGGCGGGCGGGCCCGGCGACGACGGCGACCCGACCGACCCGCGGCTCCCGGCCGCCGTCCCGCTGGTCGACCTGTTCGAGGGCCGGCCCGACCCCGGACCCGCCTGGGACACCGCCGCCGGCTGGGCCGTGCCGCTCGGGCGTGACGCCCGCGGCCGCCCCGTGACCTTCGACCTGGTGGCGGACGGCCCCCACCTGCTGGTCGCCGGCACGACGGGAGCGGGCAAGTCCGAGCTGCTGCAGTCGCTCGTGCTGGGGCTCGCGGCGCGGCGGTCCCCGCGCGACGTCGCGCTCGCGCTCGTCGACTTCAAGGGCGGCGCGTCGTTCGGCGCGTGCGGGCGGCTGCCGCACGTCGTCGGCCAGGTCACGGACCTCGACCCCGGGCTCGCGGGACGCGCCCTGGCCGGTCTGCGGGCGGAGCTGCGCCGGCGTGAGCACGTCCTCGCCCGGCACGGGGTCGCGGACCTCGCCGCCCTGCCCCCGGGGCTGCCCGACACCCCGCCGCGGCTGGTCGTGGTGGTGGACGAGTTCCGCGCCCTCGCCGACGACCTGCCGGACTTCCTGCCCGGCCTGCTGCGCGTGGCGGCGCAGGGACGCTCCCTGGGCGTGCACCTCGTGCTCGCGACGCAACGGCCCGCGGGCGCCGTGAGCGCCGACGTGCGGGCCAACGTCTCGGCGCGGCTCGCGCTGCGGGTCGTGGACGCCGCGGACTCGCTCGACGTGGTCGAGACGCCCGCGGCCGCCCGGATCCTGCCGGGCACGCCGGGGCGCGCCGTCCTGCGCCGCGGGGCCGAACCCCCGGTGGCGCTCCAGTGCGCCCACGCCGCGGGGCACCCCACGACGCCCGAGGGCCGGGTGCGTCACGCCCCGGCCTGGGGGACGCCGCCCGCGGCCGCACCGTCGGGGCCGGACCCGCACGAGCGCCTCGCGGAGGCCGGCGCGCGGTCGTGCCGCGTCGGCACGCTCGTCGACGCCTGCGTGGACGCCGCCGCCGCGCGCGGACTCCGCCCGGGCGCCCCGCCGTGGCTGCCCCCGCTGCCCGGCCGCGTCCGGGCGCGGGACCTCCCCGAGGTCGACGACGACTCCGCCGGCCTCCGCCTCGCGCTCGGCGACGACCCCGACCGCCAGCGCCGTACCGTCGTGCGCTGGGACCCGGGCACGGGGCACCTGGGCGTCGTGGGACGGGCGCGCTCGGGCAGGACGACGACGCTCCTGACGCTGGCGGGGGCGGCGCTGGACGAGGGGTGGCACGTGCACGTGCTGGCACCGGCCGCCGCGCTCCCCCGGTACGCCGCCCTCACGGGACACCCGGGCCTCGGCACCCTCGCCGGCCCCGCGTCGCCCCGGCGCGCGGCACGGCTGCTGCGCCTGCTGGCGGCGGACGCGGTGCCCGCACGGCCGCGGACGCTCGTCGTGGTCGACGGCGTCGAGGAGCTGCGCACCGCGCTCGCCGGGCCGGACCCGTGGGACCCGCTGGTGCGCGCGCTGGCCGCCGTCGGCGTCGCGTTCGCGCTCGCGTCCGACGGCGCGACCCTCGGCGGGCTCGCCGCGCGGGTCGGGCCGCGGCTGGTGCTGCTCGGCAGCGAGGCGCACGCCGACGTGCTCCTCGGCGCGCCGTCGGGGCTGGCCGGACGCGGCGGGCTCGCGGGTCGCGCCGCGTGGCTCGCGCGCGAGCCGGTCCTGTGCCAGGTCCTGCTGCCGGGCGAACCGTCCGTCCCGGACGCCGGTCCCGGCGGCCGCACGGAACGCGCGACCCCTGCGCCGCTGCGGGTCCGGCCGTTGCCCACGACGGTCGAGGAGGCCGATCTGGCCCCGGCGCCCGGGCGCGGGCCCCGCCACCGCGCCGCCGACCCGCCCGACGGCGGCGCGCTCCTCGTCCCGGTCGGGATCGGGGGCGACGCGGCAGCCCCGGTCGCGCTCGACGTCGCGCAGGGAGCCCTCGTCACCGGACCGCGCGCCAGCGGCCGCACGACCGTCCTGCGCCTCGTCGTCCGGCGGCTGGCGGCGGCGGGACGGCTGGCCGGCGTGGTCTCGCGGGACGCCGCACTGCGCCGCGACGCCGGCGACGCGCCGGCCGTGGCGCCGTCGCCGGCGTCCTTGCCCGGACTCCTCGACGGGCTTCAGGACGGGCTGACGGGCCGCGCGACCGGCGAAGGGCTCGTCGACCACGCCGCCGTCACGCACCGGGGTCACGACGTGCTCGTGGTGGACGACCTCGACGTCCTCGCCCAGCAGCACCCGCTCGAGGCGGAACGGATCGCCGCGCTGACCGACGGCACCGGCCTCGCGCTCGTGGCGGCGGCGAGCTCGACGGGGACGGCGCTGGCGCACCGGGGCGCCCTCGCCGAGCTCCGCGCGCGGCGCACCGGGGTGGTGCTGCACCCGGGCGAGCGCGGGGCGGACGACCTGTGGGGCGTCCCGCTCGCGGACGCCGTCGACCCCGGACCGGCTCGCGCGGGGCGCGGCGCACTCGTGGAGGCGGGGCGGGTACGGGTCGTGCAGGTGGCCAGGCCGGCGGACGCGGACCCGACCCCGGCGGTCTCAGCCGGACGTCGACTCGACGACCCGGCGCGACATCACCGCGACGAGCACCGTGCCGGCGACGAGCAGCAGGCCGAGGCCGGCGAGCACCGCCCAGAGCACGCCCGCGGTGAGCAGGCTGACGCCGACGAGGCCCTGCATGATCTGCCACACCACGATGGGCGCCCGGCCGCCGTGACGCCCCGCCCACAGGGCTCGGCTGGACCCGACGAGCAGCCATGCGAGCCCGAGGAAGAAGAGCACGAGGAACACGCTCACGGCTACGCTGTGAGAGGCGCCGCGGACGAGCTCGACCCCGACCAGCAGGGCCCCGCCCACGAGGAGGACGGCCTCGATCACGACTCCCGCGGCGACGACCTTCAGGCCCGGCGGGCGTGAGCCCTCCGGGACACCGTCGGCGTCGGACGAGGGGGTGACAGAAGCGCGCATGACACGTCAGAATACGTGCGACCTGCGGTTTCACGACAGTGTGATGAAGCACTCACGCTTCACGCAGGAGAAACTTTCACGTAACCCCTTGTGCGGCGCTTCACGAGGTGTGACGCTGGACGGCAGATCAACCCCCACCCACCGGACCCGGTTTGGCGCGCCCTCGCGCGCGCCCCTCTGACGGACCAGGTCCCCCTGCACCGAGGAGATGACATGGACTGGCGCCACAAGGCCGCCTGCCTCGACGAGGACCCTGAGCTCTTCTTCCCCATCGGCAACACCGGCCCCGCCCTCCTGCAGATCGAGGAGGCCAAGGCCGTGTGCCGTCGCTGCGACGTCGTCGACACGTGCCTGAAGTGGGCCATCGAGTCCGGCCAGGACGCCGGCGTCTGGGGCGGCATGAGCGAGGACGAGCGCCGCGCGCTCAAGCGCCGTACCGCCCGCGCCCGCCGCGCCGGCTGAGCACCTCCGCGAGACGGAGAAGGCTCCCCGCGAGAGGGGGCGGACCGCAGGCCTGCGGTCCGCCCCCTTTCTCGTGCGGGGAGCCTTCTGCGTCTCGCGCGGAGCTTCTCTATCGCGGCGCCTGGCCGTCGCGCAGCTCCAGCTCCAGCACCACCTGGGTGCCGCCGCCCTCGCGCGCCTCCCAGTCGATGGTGCCGCCCAGCTCGTTCGTCACGAGCGTCTGCACGATCTGCGACCCCAGGCCGCTGCGCGACGCTCGGCCGAGGCTCGCGATGCCCTCCGGCATCCCCACGCCGTCGTCGGCGACGACCACGCGCATCGACGCGCCGTCGCGCTGCACGTCGATCTCGACGTTGCCCGACTCCCGGCCGGGGAAGCCGTGCTCGACGGCGTTGGTGACGAGCTCGGTGAGCACGAGCGCGAGCGGGGTCGCGTCCTGGGCGGGCACCATCCCGAACGACCCGGACTGGCGGGTGCGCACCTGCGTGCGCGTCGAGGCGACGTCGGCGGCGAGCCGCAGCGCGCGGCTCAGCATGCCGTCGAGCTCCACGTTCTCGTCGAGGGTCTGCGACAGGGACTCGTGCACCATCGAGATGGTCGCGACCCGGCGCATCGCCTCCTCCAGCGCGGCCCGTGCCTCGGGCACGTCCATCCGGCGGGCCTGCAGCCGCAGCAGCGCGGCCACGGTGGCGAGGTTGTTCTTCACGCGGTGATGGATCTCGCGGATGGTCGCGTCCTTGGTCATCAGCTCGCGCTCACGACGGCGCAGCTCGGACACGTCGCGGCACAGCAGGACCGCGCCGATGCGCTGGCCGTGGTCCGTGAGCGGCAGGGCGCGCAGGGACAGCGCCACGCCCTTGGCCTCGATGTCGGTGCGCCACGGCGCGCGGCCCATGACGACCAGCGGCAGCGACTCGTCCACCGTGTCCTGGTACTGCACGATGTCGGCGGTCACCTCGACCAGCGACTGCCCGACGAGCGGCCCGATGACCCCGAGCCGGTGGAAGCAGGACAGCGCGTTCGGGCTGGCGTAGAGCACCTCGCCCTCGGAGTTGAGGCGGATCAGCCCGTCGCCGACGCGCGGTGCGCCGCGGCGGGGCCCGGTGGCGGCGTTGGTCGCGGGGTACTCGCCGCGCGCGATCATCGCGAGGATGTCGTCGGCCGACTCCACGTAGTTGAGCTCGAGCCGGCTGGGCGTGCGCCCGGACCCCAGGTTGGTCTGCCGCGCGACGACCGCGATCGGCCGCCCGTCGTGCACCACCGGCACCGCCTCCTCGCGGACGGCGTAGGCGCCGAACCAGCGCGGCTCGCGGGAGCGCTGCGCGCGCACCTCCGTCATGGCGGCCGCGAGCTGCGGACGCTGCCCGTCGGGCGCGAACGACCCGACGATGTCGTCGTAGTGCACGGTCGCCCCGGTGGACGGGCGGCACTGGGCGAGCGCGACGAAGCCGCCGTCGGACGTGGGGAGCCACAGCACCAGGTCGGCGAAGGCGAGGTCGGACACGAGCTGCCAGTCGCCCACGAGGAGGTGCAGCCACTCGGCGTCTTCCTCGGAGAGGTCGGCGTTCTGGGCGATGAGGTCACTCATGGCGGACACGCCCACCAGCCTACGGGCGCTCTCCCCCCGCCCCCGCCTCGGTAGGGTGACCTCGTGCACCTGACCGTGGAGCTGACCTACGCGGCGGACGCGGACGCCGTCGTCGCGATGCTCGCCGACGAGGCGTTCATCCGCTGGCGGGCGCTGCGCGGCCCCGGCGGCCGCGTCGAGCAGGCGGACGTGACCGGCAGCCCGGCCGACGGCTTCACCATCGCGGTGCGGCGCACCCTGCCCACGGACCTCATCCCCGCGCAGGTGCGACCGTTCGTCGGCGACCACCTCGAGGTGCGCCAGGCGGAGGTGTGGGAGGCCCCCTCCGGCGGTCTGCGCACCGGGACCATCGCCGTCGAGATCGCCGGGGCACCCGTACGGGTGACCGGGACGGTGCGCCTCGAGTCGACGGCGGACGGCGGCACGCGCCAGGTGTACGACGGCGAGGTCCGCGCGACGGTTCCCCTGTTCGGCGCCGCGGTGGCCGAGGCCGCCGCCCGGGCGGTCCGCTCGACCCTCGAGGCCGAGGGCGCGGCCGGTCAGGAGTGGCTCGCGGCGTCGACCGGACCGGGTGAAGACGGGTAACGATCCGGACACGCGCTCGGCGCGCAGGCCACTGACCTGCACAGACGCCGCGCGCTCCGTCACAGAACGGCATCGACGCCCTCAGCGGGCTTGACTTTCGTCACCACCGACGGCCAGCATCATCACCTGGCCGTGGGAGCGCTACCACCATGGAGGTGGGAGCGCTACCAAACCTCCGTCTTTGCCCGACCCAGACAAGGGAGTCACCGTGCTCAGCAGCACCCGACCCACCCGCCGAACCCGTCGCGTCGTCGCGGCGACCGCCGGCGTCGCGACCCTCGCCCTCGCCCTGACCGCCTGCGGCGGCTCGGACGACGGCGACGACGCGGCCTCCGGTGACGAGAAGATCACCCTGACCGTCGCCACCTTCAACCAGTTCGGGTACACCGACGAGCTCCTCGCCTCGTACACCGAGGACCACCCGAACGTCACGGTCAAGCAGGTCACCGCCGCGACGTCCGAGGACGCGCGCAACAACCTCACGACCAAGCTCGCCGCCGGCGGCGAGGGCCTCGCCGACATCGAGGGCATCGAGGTCGACTGGCTGCCCGAGCTGATGCAGTTCCCCGACCTGTTCGAGGACCTGGGCGACCCGGCCCTCGACGGCCGGTGGGTGGACTGGAAGGTCCAGCAGGCCACGACGCCCGACGGCAAGCTCATCGGCTACGGCACGGACATCGGCCCCGAGGCCATCTGCTACCGCGCCGACCTCTTCGAGAAGGCCGGCCTGCCGACCGACCGCGAGGAGGTCGCCGACCTTCTCGGTGGCGCGGACGCCACGTGGGAGGACTACTTCGAGGCCGGCAAGAAGTTCGTCGCCAAGTCGGACTCGGCCTGGTTCGACGGCGCGGTGCCGACGTACCAGGGCATGGTGAACCAGCTCGAGGGCGCCTACGAGGACCCGGCGACGGGTGACCCCAAGGACCTCAAGACCAACCAGGAGATCAAGGACCTGTACGACCAGGTCCTGACCGCGTCCGTGGACGACGACCTGTCCGCCGGCCTCGAGCAGTGGGGCGACGACTGGGTCGCCGGCTTCCAGAACAACGCCTGGGCCACCATGCTCTGCCCGCCGTGGATGACCGCGTCGATCGAGCAGAACGCCGGCGGCGTCGAGGGCTGGGACGTCGCGGACGTCTTCCCGGGCGGCGGCGGCAACTGGGGCGGCTCGTTCCTCACCGTCCCCTCCTCCGGCGACAACGCCGCGGCGGCCAAGGAGCTCGCTGCCTGGCTGACCTCGCCCGAGGTCCAGACCCAGGCGTACGAGAACGCCAACACGTTCCCGTCGCAGCTCGACGCCCAGGCGTCCGACGCCGTGCAGGACTCGACGAACGACTTCTTCAACGACGCTCCGGTCGGCCCGATCTTCTCGGCCCGCGCCCAGGCGATCGAGGGTGCCCCGTTCAAGGGCAAGAACTACTTCGCGATCCACACGGCCGTGCAGAACGCGCTCAACCGCGTGGACCTCAACGGTGACGACGCGGAGAAGAGCTGGCAGGGCGCCCTCGACGAGTACGCCTCGCTCGGGCTCTGACCCCCTGACCAGTCCCTGACCCCCGCCGCACCGCCGGGCGGGCCCGCCGAGACACGCTCTCGGCGGGCCCGCCCGGCGGCCGGCGGACCGGCGAGCACAGGAAGCAGCAGATGGCCGTCCTCTCCCCCACCCAGCCCACGCACCGACGGGGTGCGACCGGGCCACGTCCTCCCCGACGCGTCGGTTTCACCCAGCGCCTCGGCCGCTGGGACGTGAAGGTCTCCCCGTACCTGTACATCTCGCCGTTCTTCCTGCTGTTCGCGCTCACCGGCCTGTTCCCGCTCGGGTACACGCTGTTCGTGTCGCTGTACGACTGGAACCTGCTCGGCGGCCAGGGCGAGTTCACGGGGCTGGAGAACTACGCCGCCGTCCTGGCGCAGCCCCTGTTCTGGAAGTCCCTGGTCAACACGTTCTCGATCTTCGTCTTCTCGAGCATCCCGCAGGTGATCCTCGCGATCACGATCGCGGCCCTGCTCGACCAGAACCTGCGCGCCGCCACCTTCTGGCGCATGGGCGTGCTGATCCCCTACGTCGTCGCGCCGGTCGCGGTCTCCATGATCTTCGGACGGCTGTTCGCCGACGACTACGGCCTCATCAACGAGCTGCTCGGGTTCGTCGGCGTCGACCCGATCGGCTGGCACACCGACCGCGTCGCCAGCCACGTCGCCATCGCCAGCATGGTGAACTTCCGCTGGACCGGCTACAACGCGCTCATCTTCCTCGCCGCCATGCAGGCCGTGCCCCGCGAGCTCTACGAGGCGGCCGTCATCGACGGCGCGGGCCGCGCGCGGCAGTTCTTCTCCATCACCGTGCCGCAGATCCGCGCCACGATCATCTTCGTCGTCATCACGTCGACCATCGGTGGCCTGCAGATCTTCGACGAGGTCCGCATGTTCGACCCGAAGGGCCTCGGCGGACCGGACCAGGACTGGATGACCACCGTCGTCTACCTGTACGACGTCGCGTGGGGCAACCAGAAGAACCTCGGCCGCGCGTCGGCGGTCGCGCTGCTGCTCTTCCTGCTGATCATCGTCATCGGCATGGTCAACTTCCTCATCACGCAGCGGATCGCGACCTCCGGCCCGAAGAAGGAGAAGGTGGGCCGCCGGCACACCCGTCGCCTCGCGGCGGACGCCCGGGTCGCGCAGGCGACCGGTGCGACCGCCCCCGCGAGCGGGGGCGCGAACCAGGGGCCCCCGCGACCGCCCACCTTCCCCCCGACCACCTCGACCACCGACCGGGAGGACCGCCGATGAGCTCCGTCGCCGTCACCGCCCAGACCGCCGGCCGGGGCGCCGCCCGCGCGGCCACCAAGCGCCGGAACCGCGGCTCGCGGGCCACCCGCAGCGCACAGCGCCGTCCCGGCTGGGTCACCTACGCCCTGCTCGGGGTCACGCTGCTGATCTCGATCTTCCCGCTGTACTTCACGCTGCTGCTCGGGTCGTCCGACCCGGTCACGATCGCGAAGAACGCGGTGCCGCAGTGGCTGCCCGACTCGAGCCTGTTCCAGCAGTTCGCCACCGTGATCGAGTCCACCCGGATCAACTTCTGGAAGGCCCTCACCAACTCGGTGATCGTCTCCGTGCTCACCTCGCTGTCGGTGGTGCTGTTCTCCACGCTCGCCGGCTACTCGTTCGCCAAGCTGCGCTTCCGCGGTCGTGGCCCCCTGCTGGTCTTCGTCATCGCCACGATGGCCGTGCCCACCCAGCTCGGCGTCATCCCGATGTACATCCTCATGACGGACCTGGGCTGGATCGGCAAGCTGCAGGCCGTCATCGTGCCCGCCCTCGTCACCGCGTTCGGCGTCTTCTGGATGACGCAGTACCTGTCCGAGGCGCTGCCGTACGAGCTCATCGAGGCGGCCCGCGTTGACGGCGCGTCCATGATCCGCACGTTCTGGTCCGTGGCCCTGCCGGCCGCGCGACCCGCCGCCGCGATGCTCGGCCTGTTCACGTTCGTCCAGCAGTGGACCAACTTCTTCTGGCCGTCCATCGTGCTGAACAGCGAGAACCCGACCCTCCCGTTGGTGGTGCAGTCGCTGCAGGCCAACTTCTTCGTCGACTACTCGCTCGTGATGGCCGGCATCTTCCTCGTGACGCTGCCGCTGCTGGTGATCTTCGCCTTCGTCGGCAAGCAGCTGGTCGCGGGCATCATGGCCGGCGCCGTCAAGGGCTGACCCGCCGGCGCCCCCGCCTGACGTCACGCCCACGCAGCCGCACCGTCGTGCGGCTGCGTGGGCCCACCACCGATGGAAAGATCCGAATTCATGACCCTCCCCACCCCCGGCGCGCGCCGGGCGGCCCCCGGCACGACCGTGCCGTTCACGCCCAGCGCCCCCCTCACGAGCTCCCCGCACGCGACCGGGGCGGTCACGTTCCCCGACGGCTTCCTCTGGGGCACCGCCACGGCCGCCTTCCAGATCGAGGGCGCGTCCACGGAGGGCGGCCGCGAGGACTCGGTCTGGGACGCGTTCTGCCGCATCCCCGGCGCCGTGGTGAACGGCGACGACGGGTCCGTGGCCGACGACCACTACCACCGCTACCGCGAGGACGTGGCGCTCATGCGGCGCCTGAACCTCGACGCGTACCGGTTCTCGACGTCGTGGGCCCGGGTGGTCCCGGACGGCAAGACGGTCAACCAGGAGGGCCTGGACTTCTACTCGCGCCTCGTCGACGAGCTGCTCGCCGCCGACGTGCTGCCCTGGCTGACGCTGTACCACTGGGACCTGCCGCAGGCGCTGGAGGAGCTGGGCGGCTGGCCGAACCGGGACACCGCGGCCCGCTTCGTCGACTACGCCGTGACGATGCACGAGGCCCTGGGCGACCGGGTGAAGGTCTGGACGACGCTCAACGAGCCGTGGTGCTCCGCGTTCCTCGGCTACACCGCGGGCGCGCACGCCCCCGGTCGCAAGTCCCCGGCGGACGGCCTCGCCGCGGCCCACCACCTCATGCTCGCCCACGGCGGTGCCGTCCGGGCGCTGCGCGAGCGCGACCCGGAGGCCGTGCTCGGCCTCACGCTCAACTTCACCGTCTCCGACCCCGTCGACCCGACGGACCCGGCGGACGTCGACGTCGCGCGCCGCGACGACGGCATGTTCAACCGCTTCTTCCTCGACCCGATCCTGCGCGGCGCCTACCCGCAGGACCTGCTCGACGACGTCGCGCACCTCGGGTTCGCCGACGTCGTGCGCGAGGGCGACCTCGACGTGATCTCCACGCCGATCGACGTGCTCGGCGTGAACTACTACAACGGCGGCGCCGTCTCCGCCCGACCCCAGGGTGCCGCGGGCGAGACGCCCGCGGGCACGGCCGACCCCGGCGGCGAGCGCGTCGACGCCGCGGTGTGGGAGACCCGCTCCCCCAACCCGGTGCCCGACGGCATCTACCACCACAGCCGCGGCCTGCCGCTCACCGACATGGGCTGGGAGGTGCAGCCGGAGGGCCTCACCCGTCTGCTGACGCGGCTGCAGCGCGACTACACCGGCCCCCGTGGCACCTCGATGTACGTCACCGAGAACGGCGCCGCGTACCCCGACGTCGTGCAGGCCGACGGCCGCGTCGACGACCCGGACCGCCTCGCGTTCGTCGACGTGCACCTGCGCGCCGTCCGTGACGCGATCGACGCCGGCGTCGACGTGCGCGGCTACTTCGCGTGGTCGCTGCTGGACAACTTCGAGTGGGCCCTCGGCTACTCCAAGCGCTTCGGCCTGGTGCACGTCGACTACGAGACGCAGGAGCGCACCGTGAAGTCCTCCGGACACTGGTACGGCGAGGTCGCCCGCACGGGCGTCGTGCCGGCACGCGACGGCGCGGACGCAGAGTAGTCTCCGGACGTGGTCATCGAGCATGCCAGCCCGACGCTGGACGACGTCGCCAGGGCCGCGGGGGTCTCGCGGTCCACGGCCTCGCGCGCCATCAACGGCGGTGACCGGGTGTCGCCCGAGGCGCAGACCGCCGTCGACGACGCCGTCGCCCGGCTCGGGTACGCCCCGAACCGGGCGGCCCGCTCGCTGGTCACCCGTCGCACCGACTCGATCGCCCTCGTGGTGCCCGAGCCCGACGCCCGCATCCTCACGGACCCGTTCCTCGCGGGCGTGCTGCGCGGCGTCAGCGAGGGGCTGACCGGCACGGAGCTGCAGCTCGTGCTGCTGCTCGCCCGGCCGGGCGAGCCGCCGGGCCACATCGCGCGCTACCTGCGGTCGGGGCACGTGGACGGCGTCATCGTGGCGTCGCACCACCGGGAGGACCAGCTCGAGTCCGAGCTGATGCGCTCGCACCTGCCGTCGGTGTTCGTGGGGCGGCCGTTCGACACCGAGTCCCTGCACTTCGTCGACGTGGACAACGCCTCAGGCGGGCGCACCGCCACGCAGCGCCTCGTGGACCGAGGCTGCACCCGGGTCGCCACCATCACCGGCCCGCTCGACATGACCGCGGCCGTCGACCGTCACGACGCCTGGCAGCACACGCTCGAGGACGCCGGGCTGCCTGCCACCGCCGTCGAGAACGGCGACTTCACCGTGGCGGGCGGCGCGGCCGCGATGGAGCGGATCCTGGCGCGGCACCCCGACGTCGACGGCGTGTTCGCCGCGTCGGACCTCATGGCCACGGGCGCGCTCCAGGTGCTGCGCGAGTCCGGCCGGCGGGTGCCCGACGACGTCGCCCTGGTGGGGTTCGACGCCCTCGGCGCCGAGCGGACGACGCCGCGACTGACGACCGTGCTGCAGCCCGTCGTCGAGATGGTCACGGCCGCGACCGCGACCCTGCTCGACGTCCTCGGCGGGGCCGACGTGCCCGCCGAGCCCCAGATCTTCGTGCCGCGCCTCGTCGAGGGCGAGTCGGCCTGACCGTCGCTACGGTCGTGCCCATGAGCGACGCGCCCGCGGTCCAGACCTTCACCACCACCCTGCTCGCGACCGGCGGCAACAACGTCGGGCTGCCCGTGCCGGACACCGTCGTCGCGGCGTTCGGGCGCGGCCGGCGGGTCCCGGTCGTCGTGACGGTCGACGGCGGCTACACCTACCGCACCACCGTGTCGTCGATGGGCGGGCGCTTCCTGGTCTCGTTCAACGCCGAGACCCGCGCGGCCACCGGCCGCGGCGCCGGCGACGAGGTCGAGGTGCGGCTCGAGGTCGACGACGCGCCCCGCACGGTCGAGGTGCCGCCCGCCCTGGCGTCCGCGCTCGCCGCCGACCCCGCGGCCACCGCCGCCTGGGGCAAGCTGTCGCCGAGCAGGCAGAAGGCGCACGCCCTCAGCGTGGACGGCGCCAGGACTGACGAGACCCGGGACCGCCGTGTCGCGAAGGTGCTGGAGTCGCTCGCCGGCTGAGAGGCCTCCCGCCCCGGCGCGTACGACGGCGGCCCGCCAGAGTGCTCTGACGGGCCGCCGTGGTGTGCCGGGCGCGAACGGTCAGTCGCGCCGCGGGGTGTCGTCGTCCACACCGATGGCCGTCTGCAGGGCCTCGCGGTAGTCGGCGGCGAGCTGCGACGGGTTCTTGCCCAGCTGCGAGTTGCGGTAGCCGTACAGGAAGTAGATCGCGAAGCCGAGCGCGAGCCACACCAGGAACCGCAGCCACGTCTCGACGTCCAGCTGCAGCATGAGCCACAGGCACAGCACGCCCGAGACGATCGGCAGCACCGGCGACCACGGCACCTTGAAGTGGTCGGCCTTGACCTCCCCGCCGCCGGCCTTGAGCTGGCGACGACGGAGGATCGGGATGCCGAAGCTCACCAGCACGAAGGCCGACAGGGTGCCGATGTTCACCATGTTGCCGAGCACGTCGACGGAGAAGAAGCAGGTGACGACGACCAGGAGCACGGCGGTGCCGACCTGGATCGTCACGGGGGTGCCGCGCTTCTCCGACGTCTTCGACATGCCGCGGGGCAGCAGGCCGTCACGGCTCATCGCGAAGACGATGCGGGTGAGGCCGAGCATGAGCACCATGACCACGGTGGTGAGGCCGACGAGGATGCCCACCGTGATGACCTGGGTGGCCCAGGTGGGGGCGTTCTCCTGCAGCTGGAACGCGGTGATGATCGTCGCGGACGCGCCGCCGTCGGGGGTGGCGTCGCGCAGCTGCTGCGGGGTGGCCATGCCGGAGAGCGCGATCGACACGGCGATGTAGAGGCCGGTGCAGATGGCGAGGCCGCCGAGGATGCCGCGGGGGACGTTCCGCCGCGGGTTCTTGGTCTCCTCCGCCGCGGTGGCGACGACGTCGAAACCGATGAACGCGAAGAACACGGTGCCGGCACCCGCGAGGATGCCCATCACGCCGCCCACGGAGAGCTCGGCGCCGGCCATCCAGGAGAAGAGGGTCTGCGTCATCGTGGTGTTGTGCGTCGTGGACTCGCCGAACGACTCCGGGCTCGGCACGAACGGGCTGAGGTTGGACGCGCTGAAGAACGCGAAGCCGACCACGATGATGAGCAGCACGATCGCGACCTTGATGGCCGTGAGGACGCCGGTGACACGCGTCGAGAGCTTGGTGCCGACGGCGAGCAGCGTCGCGAGCACGACGATGAGGATCGCGGTGCCCCAGTCGAAGGAGACGCCGCCGAGGCTCACGGTGTTGTGGATGCCGGAGGCGACCCCCTCGGAGTCGACGCCGCCGAGGCCGAAGACGTTGAGGAAGTTGTCGAAGTAGAGGCCCCACGCCTTCGCCACGACGGACGCGGCGAAGAACATCTCCAGGATGAGGTCCCAGCCGATGATCCACGCGAGCAGCTCGCCCATCGACGCGTACGAGAACGTGTACGCGGAGCCCGCCACCGGCATGTACGACGCGAACTCGGCGTAGCACAACGCCGCCAGGGCGCACACGACGCCGGCGATGACGAACGAGATCACGACCGACGGGCCGGTCTGCGTGGCCGACACCTGCGCGGCCTTCGAGAAGATTCCGGCGCCGATCACCACCGAGATGCCGAGGACCATGAGGTCCCAGGCGCCGAGGGTCCGCTTGAGCTGGCGCTGGGGCTCGTCGGACGCCGCGATCGTGGCTTCGATCGAGCGCCTCCGCATGAGCTGCATCGTTGAGGCTCCTTACTGGAGTGGTCTGTACCACCGGGTCTCGGCGGCCGGGAGACCTTACACCGCCCGGCTGCCTCCGTGAACGGGGTGTTCAGCGCTGCTCGCCTTGTCACCACCATCCCCCAGTCGGCCGCTCCCGGCGCGCAGAACGGCGTGCGTGGCGTCGTCGGCCCGCAGGAGCCGCGGGACGACGGTCACGGCCTGGCGGCGTCGAGGTCCGCGGAGCGTGCGGTGATCCAGGCGTCCACGCGCTCCCACTGCTCGAAGAGCCACAGCTCCCGGCCCTCGACGTCGGCAGGGAGGTCGCCGACGCGCACCAGGGTGCCGCCGAGCACGATCGTCTTGTCCATCGGCAGCTCGCGCCAGATGTCCTTGACCGTGACGAGACGGTCCAGGCCCGTGTGCGCGACGACCAGCACGGCGGCGTCGGGCGCGACGGCGTCGAGCGCGGACAGGAAACCGCCCGTGTGCGGCACCATGACGTGCGGCATGCGCTCGGCCCGGTCGGCGAGGGCGTCCTTGCCGTGGGCACGGAGCGCGTCGATCCGCTGCGCGCGGCGCCGGGGCGTCACGTTGCCCCCCTCGGGGAACAGCACGAGGGCGTCGCCGGGCCCCAGGTCGGCCGAGATGCGCGTGATGGTCTCCGCGGCGCCGGGCTGCCCCGGTCTCCGGCGCGCGACGGGCGTGACGAAGGCCGCGGGCAGCCGGCCCAGGAGGACGTCGATCGCCGGGTCCCACTGGAGCGTGTCCTTGAGGACGATGGCGGGCGCGCGGTGGGCGCGACCGAGGAGGACGTCGACCAGGATGAACGAGTCCCCCGGACCGGCGTGCCGGCTGAGCACGAGGACGGGGACGTCGGGCAGCCTCGCCCCCTTCTCGACCTCGACGACGATGGTCAGCCGCAGCGTCCACCGCACCTGCCAGAAGAGGACGGCCAGCGCGGCCCGCGCCACGGCGACGTGCGCCCGCTGCACCCAGGGGCGGTGCATCGCCAGCCCGAACCCGGACGCCACCCACAGCCCGAACAGCACCACCAGTGCGGCGGCGTCCCACAGCACGTAGAACGACAGCATCCACAGCAGGCGCACCACCCGCAGCCGGCCCGGCAGCAGCCAGGTCAGCGCGGCGCCGACGACCAGCGCGAGCATGATCGACGTCGGCACCAGGAGCACCGCCAGCAGCACCACGAGCGGCGCCAGCACGACCCGCCGGACCCAGCGGGGCGGGGGCGCGATCACGGCTGCCCTGCCGCGTCCGGCGGCGTCGGCCCCGGTGCCGGTCCCGGCGGGGCTGCCGCGAGGTAGTCCCGCGCGGCGGCGTACGACTGGGCGATGCGTGACGCGGTGGAGTCCATGCGCCGGAACGCGCCGAGCTTCTCGTCCCCCGGCAGCGCGCCGCCGGTCGGCAGCACGTGCACGGTCGCGACCCGGCGGGCCTCCTCCAGCTCCCGGAAGTAGCGGTGCCGCCGCGCGATCTCGAAGCTCACGCGCGCGACGTCGGACGGCTTGGACGGGACGGTGAGCGGCTCCTCGACCCGCCCCACCTGCAGCACGTAGACCGTGGTCGCGCCGCGGCGCACGGCCTCGCCGAGCGGGATGGAGTTCACCATGCCGCCGTCCACGTAGTGCTCGCCGCCGATCTCGGTGGGCGGCAGCGCGCCCGGCACCGACGCCGAGGCGAGCACCGCCTCGACCAGCGGCCCGGAGTCGAACCAGTGCTCCGACGCACGCTCGATGCTCGCCGCGGCGACCACGAGGGGCACGGTCAGGTCCTCGAAGGTGGTGCGCTCCCCCAAGGTGCCCGCGATGAGCCGGCGCAGCGCGGCCGGGTCGTACAGGTGCGTGCGGGACTTGGCGAGGCGGCCGAGCTGTCGGTACCAGGCCTCGCCGTAGACCTCGTTCGCCGTCGGGGACGCCCACGCGGCACCGAGGCGGTCGACGACGGCGATGCTCGGGTCGGCGGCGACCGCGGCGCCGTTGATCGCGCCGATCGACGTGCCGACCACGAGGCCGGGCGTCACCCCCGCCTCGAACAGCGCCTGCAGCATGCCCACCTGGACCGCCCCGCGCACCCCGCCGCCGCCGAGCACGAACGCCACCGTCATGGCCGCGATCGTGCCACGACGTCGCACCGACGGCATCGGGACGGCGTCAGCGCCGCACCACGGGTCGCGCTACTGGACGAGGACCTGCGCCTCGCCGATGGCGAGGGTCGACTCGCGCGTCTGGGCGGGCACGTCGATCTCGCCGTCCAGGCCGCCGCCATCCCACTCCGCGGTCCAGTACGCCGTCCCCGCCACCGTGATGTTCCCGGAGCGCCGGTTCTCGGCCCCGTCGAAACCGCACGTCGGGGACGGGCGGGCGTCGCTGCTCACGGCCTCCGACCAGGGGGTGCCCGGCGCGCGCGAGCCCGCGCAGGTGGTCGTGGCGTAGACCTCGCCGGTGTCGTCGTCGGTCAGCGTCCACACGATGCGGTCCAGCCGCCCCTCGACGGTGACGGTGAGCCCGCCGTCCGTCTCGGACTCCGTGATGGGGCCGGTGGTGTTCGCCGCCGGGTTCGCCACCCAGAGCCAGACCGGCATCCCCACGATCCCGATCGCGGCCCCGTCCACCTCTGCCGTCGGCGGCGTCGAGCCGATCTCGCCCATCGTCAGCTGCATGCGGGCGTACGCGCGCTCCGCCAGCTCCAGCGGCGACGGGCCGACCTCCGTGGGCGGCGGGTCCTCCTGCCACAGGCGGAACGGGGCGCAGAGATAGGTGTAGCCCTCGACGTCGTCCAGGCACTCGTCCTCCGGCGGCACGCAGGCGACGATGTAGCCCTCGGTCTTGCCGTCCCAGATCTTGTCGTCCTTCGGGGGCTGCGGGTTGGCCAGCGCCATGTAGCAACCGCGCTCGCTGTTGTAGACGGCCTTGCCCTTCTTGCACGGGATGACGTGCGAGCCGTACTTGCACTCGCGGACGGACCCGTCCCCACCTCCGCCACCGGGGTCCGAGCCGTCGTCGCCGTCGTCGCCCGGGCAGGTCACCTCGCCGCCGACGTTGCCGTCGTTGTCGGCGCCTCCCCCACCCGTGCAGGGTGCGGCGACGGCAGGGGCAGGGGTCGCGACCGTCGGCGCGACGGCCGCGCCGGTGAACAGCATCAGCACGGCCAGGACCCGCGCCACCCGCCTCAGCACGACTGCTCCGTGTCCGCCTCGCGGCTGTCGATGCCCCATCGGTCCTCCCCGCGCGCGCTCATCGTGTAGACGACCGTGAACCGCTCCGGCACGCCCTCGGCCCGGGGGACCTTCGCGCCGTCCTCGTCGAGGGTCGTGACGCCGGAGGTGTCGTTGCAGACCTCGAGGGTCACCCGCTCGTCGCCCGGCGAGTCCCCGCCGGGGTCGAAGTCGCTGGCCTGCACGTCCGTGAAGGTCGCGGCGCCCTCGGTCTTCCAGCCGTCGGCGACGCGCTGCTCGTACGTCGTCCGCTGGGCCTGCCACTGCTCGTCGTCGGTCCAGAAGCCCTGCATCATCTGCCAGCTCGCGAAGCCGTCGTTGCCGACCTTCGCACCGAGGTCGTAGAAGTCCTGCAGCGTCTGCTCGGCGGCCTCGACAGCCTGCTGCTCGGCCGCGTCCACGGTGGGCGAGGGGCTCGGGCTGGCCGGCAGGACGGCGGCGGGTTCGTCGGCCTCCGGCGAGCAGGCCCCGAGGACACCGACGGCCACGACGAGCGCGCCGGCCACGAGGGCAGCGCGCGTCCGGGTCTGGTGCATGGGGATCCTCGGCTCGGGTGCCGCTCGATGCGCGCGGACACGTCGTGGGGGTGTGTCGCGCGCCAGGATAGCGCGCGAGCCCGCCGCGGGACGGAGGTGTCCGTCCCGCGGCGGGCTCGCAGCGGGGTCGCGGCGGGGCCGCTCAGGCGTGCACGTGCCCGTACCGGTGGCGGGTGCGGCTGACGGCCTGCTCGCGCACGACGGCGAGCAGCTCGCGCCGGCCGCTGGCGACCACCGGCGCGTCGAGCACGGTCACGGTGCCGAGGCGGGTCGCGGCCGCCTCGCGCAGGCCCGGCGCACGGCCGACCACGCGGACGCGGCCGGTGACGCGGCCGGCCGCGACGGCGGCGGCGAAGTCCGCGTGGGACGTCGGCGCCTCGTGCGGCACGCCCCAGCCGCTGTCGGTGTCCGGCACGACCACCGCGGGCACGCCCGCCCGCTTCGCCGCGGCGAGCACCCGCCGCACCTCGATCGGCAGGGCGCCGTCGCCGACGCGCACGGTCAGGCGGTCGATGGGCCGGTAGCGGAAGGTGTTCTCCTCCACCCGCAGGCCGGACTTGTCGTGCCCGACGCCGATCTCGGCCGCCCACGCGGCGTCGTCCGACGCCTGCGCCGCGGCGAGCCAGCCCTCGGGGTCGTGGGTGCGCGACGGCACGCCGTCGGCGTCCGCCCACGCGCCGAGCTCGGCGACGTAGTTGGGGCCGCCCGCCTTGGCGCCCGGGCCCACGGCCGAGGCCTTCCAGCCGCCGAACGACTGCCGCTGCACGATGGCGCCGGTGATGTGCCGGTTCACGTACACGTTGCCCGCCTCGACGCGGTCGAGCCAGGTGGCGATCTCGTCGTCGTCGAGGGAGTGGATGCCCGCGGTGAGACCGAAGTCCACCTGGTTCTGCAGGCGGATCGCCTCGTCCAGGTCCTGGGCGGTCATGATGCCGAGCACGGGGCCGAACACCTCGGTGAGGTGGAAGAACGACCCGGGCGCGACGCCGTCGCGCAGGCCCGGCGACCAGAGCCGGTCGGCCTCGACCCCGGCGGCGGCCGCCGCGTCGTCCAGGCGACGCGGCCGCACGAGCCACGACTCCCCCGGCTCGAGGGTCGTGAGCGCGCGCAGCAGCTTGCCCTGCGCGGGCTCGGTCAGCGGCCCCATCACGGTCGACAGCTCGGTGGGCGAGCCCACCGCGAGCGACTGCACGGCGTCGACGAGCTGGCGGCGGAACCGCTTGCCGGTCTCGGTGGACGGGTCGCCCACCGAGCCGACCAGGATGACCAGCGACGCGGCCGAGCACTTCTGCCCGGCGTGGCCGAAGGCGCTCTTGACCAGGTCGGCGACGGCGAGGTCGAGGTCCGCCGACGGCGTCACGACCAGCGCGTTCTTGCCCGACGTCTCCGCGAGCACCGGGCGCTCCGGCCGCCAGGAGGCGAACAGCTCTGCCGTCTCGATGGAGCCGGTGAGGATCACGCGGGCCACGTCCGGGTGCGTCACGAGGTGCTGGCCGAGGTCGCCGTCGGGCACCCGCAGGAACTGCACGACGTCGCGCGCGACCTGCGGGTCGAGCCCGATCTCCGGCGCGACCTCGTCGAGCCCGGCGTGCACGGCCTCGATCGCCAGCTCGTAGCAGCGCGGCGTGGTGGGGGCCGGCTTCGCGAGCACGGTGGACCCGGCCGCGAGCGCCGCGAGCGCACCGCCCGCGGGGATGGCGACGGGGAAGTTCCACGGCGGGGTGACCAGCGTGACGCCGTCGGGTGTGAACGTGGCGCCGTCCACCTGCTCCAGGGCCTCGGCCATCGCGGCGTAGTAGTTCGCGAAGTCGATCGCCTCGCTGACCTCGGGGTCGGCCTCGGCGACCGTCTTGCCCGGCTCGTGCACCATGGCGGCGACGAGGTCCGTGCGGCGCGCCTCGAGCTCGCGGGCGGCGGCGCGCAGCACGCGCGCGCGGTCGGCGGGCGCGACGGCGGCCCAGGCGCGCTGGGCGGCGACGGCGCGGGAGACGGCGTCGTCGATCGCCTGGGTCGAGGTGATCTCGGGGGCCTGGACGGGGACGAACCCGGAGTCCGGCCCGACGACGCTGCGGGCCCACGCGCGGTGGCCGGCCACGGCCGGGTCGGTGTCGACGGCGTTGCGGAACGGCTCCGCGGAGGGGCAGCCGGCGGCGGTGGGCGCGGTGCCCCCGCCGGAGAACCGGTCGCGACGGCGCGGCGCGACGTCCACCGGCTGGTAGTGCACGCCGTGCCTCACGGACGCGCGGAAGGCGAGCTCCTGGCGTTCCATGGCCGTGGCCTCGACGCCGTCGTCGCCGCCGGCGGGAGCGAAGGCGGCGTGCAGGAAGTTCTGCTCGGCGGCGTTCTCCTCGAGGCGGCGCACCAGGTAGGAGATCGCGACGTCGAAGTCCTCGTCGCGCACCACCGGCGTGTACAGCACGACGTGGCCGCCGTCCTTGGCCACCTCGTCGCGCACGAGGCGCGCCTCGATGGGGGCCATGCCCTGCAGCATCTCGATGTCGAGCCCCTCGGTGACGCCGCGGCCGCGCGCGAGCAGCACCGCGAGCGCCACGTCGAAGAGGTTGTGCGACGCGACCCCGAGGCGGACGGCGGCGGTGCGGTCGGCGCGCAGGTGGTGGTCGAGGATGCGCACGTAGTTGGCGTCCACGTCCGGCTTGGTCGGGTAGGGCGCCTGCGCCCAGTCGTGCAGCTCGGCCTCGACGTGCTCCATCGCCAGGTTGGCGCCCTTGACGAGGCGCACCTTGATGCGCGCGCCGCCGTCGGCCACGCGCTTCTGCGCGAACTCGGTGAGCTCGTCGAGCGCGCCCATCGCGTCGGGCAGGTACGCCTGGAGGACGATGCCGGCCTCGAGGTCGCGGAACTCGTCGCGGTCGAGCACCTGCGTGAAGACCGCGGTGGTGAGCGCGAGGTCCTTGTACTCCTCCATGTCGAGGTTGAGGAAGACGCCGTGGTCGCGCGCGGCCCGGTACAGGGGCAGCAGGTGCTCGACGACGCGCTCGCGCGAGCCGTCCAGGTCCCAGGTGACGAGCTGGGCCGCGACGGACGACACCTTGACGGAGACGTAGTCGACGTCGGGCCGGCGCACGAGGTCGATGGTGCGCTGCAGGCGGGCGGCGGCCTCGTCGTCGCCGAGCACGGCCTCGCCCAGGAGGTTGACGTTGAGGGTGTAGCCCTCGGCGCGGGTGCGGGCGAGGTGCTGGGTGAGCCCCTTGCCGGCGTCGGCCACGAGGTGGCCGACGAGCTGGCGCAGGCGCACCCGGGCGGCGGGGACCACGACGGAGGGCAGCACGGGCGCGACGACGGCGCCGACCTTGAACAGCGTGCGGTCGACGGGGCCGAGGAAGGTGGCCGAGCCGGCGTCCCGGCCGAGGCGGGCGAGCGCGGTGGCGGCGACGCCGACGTCCTGGGGGCGCGCGACGTCGTCGACGAACCCGACGGCGAGCTCCAGCCCGGCCGGGTCGGAGACGAGCGAGCCGAGCCGCTCGGCGGTGGCGCGCGTCTTCCGGTCCGCGCGGGTGGTCGACCCGGCCTGGCCGGACGAGCCGGAGGCGACGGCGATCCAGTGGTGGGCGAGGGCGACGGCGTCCTCGACGAGGGCTTCGGCGCCCTGCTGGCCTGCGACGGTGTCGGCGCTGCGCACGGCGGAGGGGGTGGCGCCGCCGCGCGCCGGAACGGAGGTACTCATGCCACCAGGGTGCGCCCTCGGCCCAGGGCCCGTCTTGTACGATCGGGCCCGCGATGGGCGCAGATTCCGACAACACCGGCGACGCCTCGGGCGACACCTCGAGCGGCGCCCTCGGCGACCCCTCGCCGGCCCGCGACGACGCGTCCACGGACGTTCCCGGCACCGCCGCCCTGATGGCCGCCCTGTCCCCCGTGATGGTGGACCTGATGGACGAGCTGTCCGACGTCATGTTCTGCGCCAAGGACGCCGACGGGCGCTACCTCGCGGTGAACCAGGTGTTCGTGCGCCGCACCAACGAGCGCTCCCGCCGCCAGGTGCTGGGCCGCCGCGCCGTCGACCTGTTCGTGCCCGAGCTGGCCGAGCGCTACGAGGCCCAGGACGCCGAGGTGGTGCGCACGGGCCGCCCGCTGCGCAACGAGCTGGAGCTCATCCGTCGCGTGGGCGGCACACCCGGCTGGTTCCTCACGGCGAAGCTCCCGGTGCGCGACGGCGCCGGGCGCGTGGTCGGCCTCGTCTCCGTGTCGCAGGACCTGCGCTCGGGCGACGCCGACGACGCGACGATGGACGCGATGGCCCGCCTGGTCGCCGCCGTCGAGCGGCACCTCGACACCTCGCCCGGCGACCCGCTGTCCGTGGCCGACCTGGCGCGCCTGTCGGGCAGCACGCCCGCCGTCCTGGACCGCCGGGTGCGCAAGGTCTTCGGGCTCTCCCCGCGCCAGCTCGTGCTGCGCACGCGCGTGGACCGCGCCGCGCACCTGCTGACGTCCACGACGACGCCGCTCGCCGAGGTCGCCGCCGCCGCGGGCTTCTACGACCAGCCCTCGTTCACGCGGACCTTCGCCCGGCTCACGGGCGAGACGCCGTCGTCGTTCCGCCGGCGCGCCCGCGCCGCCGGCTGAGCCGGCGCCTCAGCCGAGGACCGGCGCCAGCGCCTGGACGAGCTGCTGCACGCCCAGCACGACGAACATGCCGGCGATGACGACGAGCGCCACGTTGGTCAGCGGCCGGTTGCGCCACCGCTCCGGCACCCGCGAGGAGTTCATGAGGAACAGCAGCGTGATCGCGAGGAACGGCATGAACAGCGAGCCCAGCACGCCGTAGGCGACGACGAGGGCGATCGGCTGGTCGAGCAGGAGCAGCAGCATCGGCGGGAACGTCAGCCACAGGATGTAGAGGCGGTAGTACGAGCCGCCCGCCTTGCGCCGCGGGTCGTCCTCCGAGAGCCCGCGCGCGGTGGCGACGAAGTCGGCGAACATCAGCGACACGCCGTTCCACACGCCGAGCACCGACGAGAACGACGACGCCCAGAACCCCACGAGGAACAGCGGCGCCATGAACGCGCCGTAGCGCTCGGCCAGCACGTCGGCGAGGTCGACGAGGCCGCCCTCGCCGTCGGCGATGGTGATGCCGGAGGAGTAGAGCAGCTCGGCGCCGACGATCAGCATGGAGATCACGAAGACGCCGGAGATCACGTAGGCCATGGCGTTGTCGATCCGCATGACCTTCATCCAGCGCGGGGTGTGCCAGCCCTTCTCCTTGAGCCAGTACCCGTACGCCGCGAGCGTGATCGTGCCGCCGACGCCACCGGCGAGGCTGAGGGTGTAGATGATCGAGTCCTCGGGGATCCGCGGCACCAGGCCGCCCAGGATCTCGCCGATGTTCGGCAGGGTGAGGACCGCCGAGCCGACGATCGTCACGAACATCACGCCGACGAGCACCGCGATGACGTACTCGAACATCTTGTACTTGCCGAGCCAGACGACCGCTGCCCCGATGAGGCCGGACATGATCGCGAACCAGATCAGGTCGACCTGCGGGAACAGCGCGACGAGCGGCAGGGCCGAGCTCGACATCGCCGCGGCGCCGTAGCTGAAGCCCCACACCACGATGTAGATGCCGAAGTAGACGCTGGCCCACGCGCCCAGCGACTTCCAGCCGTCGAAGATCGTGCGGCCCGTGGCGAGCGACCAGCGCCCGGCGCCCTCGACGAGCACGATCTTGATGAGGACGCCGAGGACGGCGGCCCACATCAGGGTGTAGCCGAAGCGGCTGCCCGCGACGAGCGTCGCGACCAGGTCGCCGGCGCCGATGCCGGTGGCGGCGACGACGAGGCCCGGGCCGACGATGCGCCAGCGTGGGCGTTCGTCCCTGAGCTCGTGGTCGAGGGCGGGAGATGCGACGTCCTTGTCAGCCATGTCGCCGGAGGCTACCGCACGGGTGTTGCGGGCATCGGAAACATGCCGGGCAGGTCCGATCTCGCCGTCCCGGGCCGTGCACGAATCCCACAATCAGACGGCCCCAGCACGCCGATGGACACCGCGCCTGTGTATGAGTCGTACAAATCCGTGCCCTGCGCTCTTGGCGACGTCCGGCCATGACCGCGGCCGGGCCGAGCACCTAGCGTCGTCGTCATGACCGCAGCCACCCTCTCCCTCTCCCCCGCCCGCCCGCGCCGCGTCCTCGCGGACCTGCTGCCCGGGGCCCTCGCCCGCGACGCCGTGCTCGTCGTCGCGGTGGCCGCCCTCACCGCCCTGGCCGCGCAGGTCGTGATCCCCGTGCCCGGGCTGCCGGTGCCCCTCACCGGCCAGACGTTCGCCGTCCTGCTCGGCGCCGCCGCCCTCGGGCCGTGGCGCGGCGCCGCCGCCCAGGCGGTGTACCTCACCGCGGGCGTCGCCGGCCTGCCCGTGTTCGCCGGCGCGACGGCGGGCTGGGAGTCGGTCGCCGGCGCGTCCGGCGGCTACCTCGTCGGCTTCCTCCTGGCGGGCGTGGTCGTCGGGGCGCTCGCGCGCCGCGGCGCCGACCGCCGCGTGCTGTCCACCGTCGGCACCTACGCCCTCGGCACCCTCGCCGTCTACGCGGTGGGCGTGCCGTGGCTCGCGGTGAGCACCGGGATGCCCGTGGGCGCCGCACTGCTCTCCGGCGTTGTCGTCTTCCTGCCCGGCGACGCGCTCAAGGCCGCGCTCGCGGCCGCCCTGCTGCCGACCGCCTGGCGGTTCGTGCGCTGACGCACCGCCGGTCGAGCGTGTCGAAAGCGCCGTCCCTCGGTCTCGACACGCTCAACCGGCGGCATCGTCGGGTCAACGCCCGGACACGGCTCCGTAAGGCGGCGGGTTTCGCCCGCTGGAGGGTGCGCGGGAGCGGCTACGGTGGGCGCCGAGGCCCACCATCCCGGGCCGCGCCACCCCTGCCGGGGCCCCTGACCGGGGCCCTCGGCACCGTGTCCTGGAGGACCCGTGACGACGACGACGTCGATGACCTCGACACCCCTGCCCGACACCCCGGCCGCACCGGCCGCCGCCCCCGCGCCGAGGGCGAGCTCCCCGCTCGACACGGCGCACAGCCAGCTCGCCAGCGCCGTGGCCGTGCTCGGCTACGACGAGGGCCAGCGACAGATGCTGGCCACCCCCCGCCGCGAGATCCACGTGGCCGTGCCCCTGCGGCGCGACGACGGCGAGACCGTCCTCTTCCACGGCTTCCGCGTGCAGCACAACATCACCCGCGGCCCCGGCAAGGGCGGGCTGCGCTACGCGCCCGGCGTCGACATCGACGAGGTCCGCGCCCTCGCCATGTGGATGACCTGGAAGTGCGCCATCGTCGACCTGCCGTACGGCGGTGCCAAGGGCGGCGTCGCCATCGACCCGCGCGACTACTCGACGGCCGAGCTGGAGCGCGTCACCCGCCGGTACACCTCCGAGATCATGCCGATGATCGGCCCGGACACCGACATCATGGCGCCCGACATGGGCACCGACGAGCACACGATGGCATGGGTCATGGACACCTACTCCGTGAACCGCGGGTACACGATCCCCGCCGTCGTCACCGGCAAGCCCCTGGCGCTGGGCGGCTCCCGCGGCCGTGGCACCGCCACCAGCGCCGGCATCGTGCACGCCACGGCGGCCGCGCTCGGCGAGGCCGGCGTGCCGCTGACGGACGTCACCGTCGCCGTGCAGGGCTTCGGCAAGGTGGGCTCGCACGCCGCCGCGATCTTCGCCGCGCGCGGCGCGACCGTCGTCGCGGTGAGCGACCAGTACGGCGGGCTCCGCAACGACGCGGGCCTCGACGTCCCCCGCCTCCTCGCGCACGTCGCCGCCACCGGCTCCGTCGTCGGCTTCGACGGCGCCGACCCGCTGTCCAACACCGAGCTGCTCGGCCTCGACGTCGACGTCCTCGTGCCGGCCGCCGTCGAGGGCGTGCTCGACGGCGTCACCGCCGCGGGCGTCCGGGCACGCTGGGTGGTCGAGGGCGCCAACGGCCCGACCACCACCGACGGCGACCGCGTGCTCGCCGCGAACGGCGTCACCGTCGTGCCGGACGTGCTCGCCAACGCCGGCGGCGTCGTCGTCTCCTACTTCGAGTGGGTGCAGGCCAACCAGACCTACTGGTGGTCCGAGCAGGAGATCGCCGACCGCCTCGAGCACCGCATGACCTCCGCGTACGGGGACGTCTCCGCGCTCGCCAAGCGCGAGGGCCTGTCGCTGCGCGACGCCGCGCTGGTCATCGGCGTGCAGCGCACCGCGGAGGCGCACCGCATCCGGGGGCTGTACCCCTGAGCACCGACCGGACGGACCCCGCGGCGCCCGCGGCCGGCGACCTGGAACCCCTGGTCGCGCGGCTGCGGGCGGCCGGCTGCGTGTTCGCGGAGGACGAGGCGGCGCTGCTGCTCGAGGCGGCCGCGCGCCCGGAGCCGGCCGCTCGGCGCCGCAGCGGAGGTGCCGACGCCGTCGACGGCGACCGCCTCGAGGAGCTGGTCGCCCGGCGCGTGGCGGGCGAGCCGCTGGAGCACGTGCTGGGCCGGGTGGAGTTCGCCGGCCGCTCCTGGTCCGTGGGGCGCGGCGTGTTCGTGCCCCGGCGCCGCACCGAGCTGATGGTCGGCGCGGCGCTCGCGCTCCCCGCCCCGGCCACGGTGCTCGACCTGTGCTGCGGCTGCGGCGCGGTGGGCGGCGCCGTGCTGCTGGGGCTCCGGGCCGCGGGCGCCGCGCCGGTGCTGCACGCGAGCGACGTCGAGCCCGCCGCCGTCGTGCACGCCCGTCGCAACCTCGGGCCGCTCGGTGCCGCCGTGCACGAGGGGGACCTGCTGTCCGTCGTGCCGGCGATGCTGCGGGGACGCGTCGACCTGCTGCTGTGCAACGCGCCCTACGTGCCCACCGGCGCCATCGCGACCATGCCGCCCGAGGCCCGCGACCACGAGCCCGCCGTCGCGCTCGACGGCGGGGCCGACGGCCTCGACGTGCTGCGCCGCGTGGTGGCGGCCGCCCCGGGCTGGCTCGCCCCGGGCGGGTCGCTGCTCTTCGAGGTCGGCACCGGCCAGGTCGAGGGCGCGACCGCGCTCGTCGAGGCGCACGGGCTGCGGGCGACCGTCGTCACCGACGACGACCCGGACGCCGACGACGCCACCGGCGGCACCGTCGTCGTCGCCACCGTCACCTGACCCGCGGTCAGGCGCGGGGCTGCTTCTCCGCCCAGTCGGCGAGGGTGACGCGCGGGCCGGTGAAGAACGGCACCTCCTCGCGCACGTGGCGGCGGGCCTCGGTGGCGCGCAGGTCGCGCATGAGGTCGACGATGCGGTGCAGCTCGTCGGCCTCGAAGGCCAGCAGCCACTCGTAGTCGCTCAGCGCGAACGTGCTCATCGTGTTGGCGCGCACGTCCTTGTAGCCCGCCGCGGCCATGCCGTGGTCGCGCAGCATCGTGCGGCGCTCGGCGTCGGGCAGCAGGTACCAGTCGTAGGAACGCACGAACGGGTACACCGAGAGGTAGTCGCGGGGACGCTCGCCGGCGAGGAACGCGGGCACGTGGCCCTTGTTGAACTCGGCGGCGCGGTGCAGCGCCACGACCGACCATTCCGGCGCGAGCGCCGACCCCAGGCGGGAGGCGCGCAGCCGCTGGTAGGCGCCCTGCACCGACTCGACGGTCGGGCCGTGCACCCACACCATGAGGTCGGCGTCGGCGCGCAGGCCGGCGACGTCGTACACGCCGCGCACGACGACGTCGCCCTCGGCGCGGGCGGGGTCGCGGGCGTCGTCGGGCTGGCCGTCCCAGAGGGCGGCCTCCGCCTCCGCGGCGATCTCGGCGCGCTCGGCGTCGCCCACGGGCAGCGGCTCGGCGGTGGAGAAGACCGCGATCATCGCGTACCGGATCGACTCGTTGATCGCGGCGGCGTCGACGGTCTCGCCGGTGTCGCCGTGGATGTGGCTGTCGGTCATGACGTCCTCTCGGTCCGGGTCAGGAGTGCAGGTCGACGCTGCACAGGGCGGGGATGCCGCTGGGCTCCTCGTCCCGCCGCAGGCAGCAGCCGGGGGCGCACACGGAGCGGAACGCGGGCAGGTTGCCCACCGTCTCCTCCGCGACCTCCTCGCCGCGGGCGATCGCCGCGCGCTCGAGGAGCAGGTCCACCAGGCCGGAGACGAACACCGGGCGCGTGCCGACCGTGCCCGCGCGCACCGCGGTCATGCCGAGCTCGGCCGCGGTGGCCATCGCCTCGGTGTCGAGGTCGTAGGCGACCTCCATGTGGTCGGAGACGAAGCCGATCGGGGACAGGACGACGTCCTTGAGCCCCTCGCCGGCCCGCTCGGTGAGCAGGTCGTTGACGTCCGGCTCGAGCCACGGCTGCGACGGCGGGCCGGAGCGCGAGCAGTACGCGAGCTCCCACTCGACGGCGTGCCCGCGCACCTCGGAGACGACGGCCGCGATGACGGCGGCGACGTCCAGGTGCTGAGCCGAGTACGTGGCGTGCGAGACGCGGGACGCGGCCTCCATCGTGTCGGGGATGGAGTGCGTGACGAAGACGAGCTTGGCCGCGGCCGGGTCGCCGCCCTTCGCCTCGAGCGCCTCGTAGCCCTCGAGCACGGCCTCGGCGTTGGCCGCCACGAAGCCGGGGTGGTTGAAGTAGGAGCGGATCTTGTCGAACTGCACGCCGGTGGAGCCCTCGGAGCCGAGCTGCCCGCGCTTCTCCAGCGTCACCGCGAGGTCCTCGCGGTACTGGCGGCAGCCGGAGTACGAGGAGTACGCGGAGGTCACGAGCGCGACGGCACGCGTCGCGCCGAGACGCTCCAGCTCGTCGATGGCGTCGGTGGTGTAGGGCTCCCAGTTGCGGTTGCCCCACACGACGGGCAGGTCGATACCGCGGTCGGCGAGCTCGGCCTCGAGCGCCGCCTTCAGCGCGAGGTTCTGCTCGTTGATCGGGCTCTTGCCGCCGAAGCCGTAGTAGTGCTCGCCGACCTCCTCGAGCCGCGAGTCGGGGATCCCCTTGCCGGCGGTCACGTTGCGGAGGAACGGGACGACGTCCTCCGGCTTGTTCGGGCCACCGAAGGAGTACAGGAGCAGGGCGTCGTACGGGCCGGCATCGGCCGACTGGGGGGTCAGCGACATGACTGCCATCATGGCACCGGCTCAGGGCCCGGCCCGCCGAGAACGTGCTCCGGCCGACGTGACGTTGAAGGAACGCGTTGTCATCTCGTCGCCGACGTCCCGCACAACCGTCCCGTCAGCCCGACGCCGGACGGTCGGGGATGTCCGCCTGCGCGAGCCGCAGCCGGTCCAGCAGGTCGCGCAGGTGCTCGAGCTCCTCGCCCGGCAGGGCCGGGCTCACGTACTCCGCGATGGTGCGCACGTGCGCGAGCCCGGTCTCGCGCTGGCGCCGCGCGCCTTCCGCGGTGAGCCGCACCAGGGTGCCGCGGGCGTCGTCGGCGGGCACCGACCGCGCCACGAGGCCGCGCCCCTCGAGCCGCTCGACCATCCGCGACAACGACGACTGCGCGATCAGCATCCCCTCGTTGAGGTCGCGCAGCCGCAGCTCGCCCCGCGGGGCGCGCGACAGGGTGAACAGCACGTCGTACTCCCGCATCGACAGGTCGCGCCAGATGTCGTCGGCCTGGAAGCGGCGCATGAGCGTGACCTGCGCCCGGAACAGCGACTCCCAGGCCTCGGCGGCGAGGCGGACGTCGGCCGTGGGGCGGGTCTCGTGCTCGGGCGGGGTCACCGTGGCAGTGTGCCGCACTCCCCGCCGGTCAGGCCTGTCGAAGCGCCGGGTCCGGGCGGTCGGCACCGCCGGGCACCGCTCAGCGGCCGAGACGGCGCTCCCGCCGGGAGAAGTCGCGCAGGGCGCGCAGGAAGTCCACCCGGCGGAAGTCGGGCCAGTACGCCTCGCAGAAGTACAGCTCCGAGTGGGCGCTCTGCCACATGAGGAAGCCGCCGACGCGCAGCTCGCCCGACGTGCGGATGACGAGCTCCGGGTCCGGCTGGCCCTTCGTGTAGAGGTGGGCCGCGATGTCGTCGACGTCGATCCGCTCGGCCAGCTCCTCGAGCGACGCACCCGTCGCGGACTCCTGCTTGAGGTACGACCGGACGGCGTCGGCGATCTCGTGCCGGCCGCCGTAGCCGACGGCGACGTTCACCTGCAGCCCCTGGACGTTCTTCGTGGCCTCCGCCGCGCCGCGCACGGCGTCCGCGAGCTCGCCCGGCAGCAGGTCGAGGCGGCCCACGACGCGCAGCCGCCAGCGGCCCGACTCGGCGAGGTCCTGGACGGCGTCGCGGATGATGTCGAGCAGGTCGGCCAGCTCGGACGCGGGGCGCGCGAGGTTGTCGGTGGACAGCATCCAGAGGGTGACCACCTCGACGCCGAGCTCCTCCGCCCAGCCGAGGAACTCCGCGATCTTGTCCGCCCCCCGCCGGTGCCCGGTGGCAGCGGTCTCGCCGAACGACCGGGCCCACCGCCGGTTCCCGTCGAGGATGACGCCCACGTGCCGGGGCGTCTGCGCCGTCGGCAGCGAGGCGGCCAGGCGCCGCTCGTACAGGCCGTAGAGCAGGTGGGGCATGCGCACGCGGGACCTCGGGGGTTCGGGCCGGACCGCGGGCGCGCGACAGCGCGGGCACCCGGCGGGGGCAGGACGGACGGAGAGCGGGACAACGGTACCGCTCCCGTGGACCCGCAGGTCCAGGGCCTGGGCGACGCTCGGCGACGCCCCGCAACCCCTGCGCACGATCTTCACGGCGCGGGGTCCTCGTGTCCGCGCCGCGTCCCCTACGCTGGCGTAACCTACGGATGCGTAGGTTCGCCGTCCGACCGAGAAGGAGCACCCGTGGCAGCAGCCGCCCAGCCGAACGGCCACCGGGCCGACCGCCTCGACGCGTCCGACGTCGCGGAGGTGGCCCGCGAGGCGAAGGGCGTCGTGGGCGACGCCGTGCAGACCGTGTCGGCGGCGGCCGCCGGGAAGCCGGCGCTCCTCAAGCCGCACCTGCGCGGCTGGATCCACGCCGTGACGACCCCGCTGGCGCTGGCCGCCGCGATCGTGCTGGTCGTCCTCGCCGACACCGCCGCCGACAAGGTCGCGTGCGCGATCTTCGGCCTCACCGCCGTCATGCTGTTCGGCACCAGCGCCGTCTACCACCTCGGCACCGGCACCTGGTCGCCCCGCACCGCCGCCGTCCTGCGGCGCCTGGACCACGCCAACATCTTCCTCATCATCGCCGGCACGTACACGCCCCTGGCCGTGATGCTGCTGCCGCGCGGCACCGCCACCGTGCTCCTCGCCGTCGTCTGGAGCGGCGCGATCCTCGGCCTCGTCGGGCGCGTGCTGTGGATGAGCGCGCCGCGGTGGCTCTACGTCCCGGTGTACGTGGCGCTGGGCTGCGTCGCCGTCGGCTACATCCCGCAGTTCTCCGCGGCGGGCGGCGCCGCCGTCGCGTGGCTGGTCGCCTCGGGCGGCATCGCGTACATCCTCGGCGCCGTCGTCTACGGCACCAAGTTCCCGAACCCGTCGCCCCGCTGGTTCGGGTTCCACGAGATCTTCCACGCGCTCACCGTGGTCGGGTTCACCTGCCACACCGTGGCGATCTACCTGGCGGCCCTGTAGCCGCACGTCGCCGCACGTCGCCGCACGCGGCCGGGCCCGGCGGGCTCAGCCCGCGGGCACCACCAGGTAGCGCCGGTTCGCCAGCGACGGGTTCTGCCGACGCACCTGGGCCAGCGGCTCCGGGTCCAGGTCCACGGTGCGCACCTGCGGGGTCTCGTCGAGCTCGAGGCCGACGACGCCGTCCGGCCCGGCCAGGAGCGACCGGCCCACCAGCCCGGGGCCGGACATCCCGACACCGATCACCACCGCCGTGTTCTCGATCGCCCGCGCGCGCAGCAGCGTGCGCCAGTGGTCCGCCTTGAGCGGACCGTCCACCCACGCCGCCGGGACGACGATGACGTCCGCGCCGGCGTCCACGAGGCGGCGCGCCGACTCCGGGAAGCGCAGGTCGTAGCAGGTGACGACGCCGAACGTGAGGTCCCCCAGCCGCAGCACGAGCGGGGGCACGCCGGCCGGACCGGCCTCGAGGCGGTCGGACTCGCGGGTGCCGAACGCGTCGTACAGGTGCACCTTGCGGTACGCGCCGACGACGGAGCCCGTCGCGTCGACCGCGACGACGGTGTTGAAGGCGCGCGTCGGCGGCTCGGGCGCCGAGCCGACCGTCGGCGTCGTCCCCGTGATCGCGGGCAGCGACCCCGTGACCGCCGGGAACGACCCGGTCACGGCCGGGAAGGCCCCGCTGACGGCGGGGAACGCGCCCGTCACCGTCGGGTGCTGGCCCGTGCTCGCCGCCGGCGCGCCGTAGGCCGGCAGGGTGGTGCCGGCCACCACCGCGATGCGGTACCGCGCGGCGTGCTGGCGCAGGGCCGTGACGAACGGGCCGTCGAGCGGCTCCGCGTGCTCGACGCCGACGCCGTGCGGGTCGTAGCCGGAGGAGTACTCGGGCAGCACCAGCAGGTCGGCGCCGACGCGGCCGGCGGCGAGGAAGGCCTCGGCGACCGCCTCGCGGTTGGCGTCGTGGTCGGCCGTGATCGCGAGCTGTCCGACCGTGACACGCACGCTCGTGCTCATCGCCCGGGCTCGCCGTCCGTGCCGCCGCTCCTGCCGTCGTCGTCGGTACCGTCGTCGCCACCGTCGCCCGTGCCATCGTCGCGCGGCCCCCCGTCGGGCGCCCCGGGGCCCCGCCCCGGGCCCTGGAGACCGAAGTGCTTGGGCTCCTCGAGCGGGATGCCCTGCTCCTCGGCGTTGCGCTGCGCGCGGCGCAGGTGCCGCGTGAGCGACAGGAAGAGCAGCACGCAGGCCACGGCCACCGCGAACGTCGCGACGAACCCGGCGAGGCCCGGCGTCACCTGGAGCTCGTCCGGCCCCTGGGTCGGGCTGGGGCTCGGGCTCGGCGCGGCGGCGAGCAGGGTCGCCCAGGCGGCGCTCATCGGTCGCCCTCCCGCAGGCCGGCGAACAGGTCGTCCTCCGGCAGCGACGTCGGCACGCGGGAGTCCGCGAGCTCGAACTCCTCGGTGGGCCACACGTCGGCCTCGAGGTCGCGCGGCACGGCGAAGAAGAACCCGTCCGGGTCGATCTGCGACGCGTGCGCCACGAGGGCCGCGTCGCGCTGGGCGAAGAAGTCCGCGACGGCCACGTGCGTGGTCGCCTCCCGCTCGGGGATCTCGCGCGCCGCGCGCGACTCGATCCAGTCGCCGAACGGCGACTCCAGGCCGGCGCCCTGCATCGCCTCGTGCACGGCGCGCATGCGCGCCATCGAGAAGCCGTGGTTGTAGTAGAGCTTGAGCGGCTCCCAGGGCTCCGCGCCGCCCTCGACGACGTACCGGGAGGCGTCGCCCGCCGCGTGGTACGCCTCGAACCCCACCTCGTGGCACTTGATGTGGTCGGGGTGCGGGTACCCGCCGGACGGGTCGTAGGTCGTCATGACGTGCGGGCGGAACTCGCGCACGAGCTCCACGAGGGGCGCGGCCGCCTCGTCGAGCGGCGTCAGGCCGAACGAGCCCTCGGGCAGCGGCGGCAGCGGGTCGCCCTCCGGCAGCCCGGAGTCCACGAAGCCGAGCCACGTCTGCCGCACGCCGAGCGCCTCGGCCGCGGCCGCCATCTCCAGGCGGCGCACCGCCAGGCGGCCCTCGATGGTGTCGAACTCGTGCCCCTCGGGCACCTGGAAGCTCGGGTTGAGGACGTCGCCCCGCTCGCCGCCCGTGCAGGTCACCACGAGCACCTCGACGCCCTCGGCGGCGTACCGCGCGGTGGTCGCGGCTCCCTTGCTGGACTCGTCGTCCGGGTGCGCGTGCACCGCCATCAGACGCAGGGGCTCGGACCGCGGGGTGGGCGGCACGGAGGAGGCGGAGGACAAGGTCCCTCCCGGGGTGACGGGTCGGCAGCGAGGTTCAGGGACAATGGTGCACCATGAGCGAGCCCGTCAGCCCCACTCCGCCCGCCGACCGGTACGGCACGTCGCGTGCTGGACAGGACGGTCGCCAGGACGGCCGACGCCCGCTCGGCACGGGGGCCAAGGTGGCGATCGGCGTCGCCCTCGCGGCGGCCGTCGGCGTGGCCGCCTGGTTCTCGGTCGAGCAGACCCGCCGGGACCCGGTGACGGTGGAGATGGTCGGCTTCGACGTCCGCGACGCCGAGCAGGTGGACGTCACCTTCCAGGTCCACATGCCGCCCGGCACGACGGCGGTCTGCGAGGTCGAGGCGCTCGCGCAGAGCTACGCCCAGGTCGGCACCGTCGACGTGCCCGTCGGGCCTGCCGAGCAGCAGACCTCGACGTACTCGGTGACGGTCCGCACGTCCGAGGAGGCCACGACCGCCGTCGTCGAGTCCTGCGACGTCCCCGACGCGCCCTGACACCGCCCCGATCCCGCGTCTCGACCGGGATCACGCTGTTCGCCCAGGGCAGAGGCCTGGGTTCTGGCGCCTCCCCGGGCTATCCTGAGGGATTCACACGCAGTCCTGCCCCAGCCGACGCGCGTGCCGACGCCCGTCGGTCGCCCGCGCACGGCCGAAACAGGCCATCGAGCACCACGAAAGGAGAGCCCTCGTGACCGAGAGCACTGTCACCTGGCTCACCCAGGAGGCTCACGACCGGCTGCAGGCCGAGCTGGAGCACCTCTCCGGCCCCGCCCGCACCGAGATCGCCGAGCGCATCGCCGCCGCCCGCGACGAGGGCGACCTCAAGGAGAACGGTGGCTACCACGCCGCCCGCGAGGAGCAGGCGAAGAACGAGGCCCGCATCCGCGAGCTCACCGAGAAGCTGCGGCACGTGCAGATCGGCACGCCCGCGGACGACGGCGTCGTGGAGGCCGGCATGGTCGTCACCGCGGTCGTGGCCGGGGACGAGATGACGTTCCTGCTCGGCTCCCGCGAGATCGCCGGCACCACCGACCTCGACGTGTACTCGCCGACGTCGCCGCTCGGTGCCGCGATCGACGGGCACCGCATCGGCGAGAAGGTGGCCTACACCGCGCCGAACGGTCGCGAGATCCCCGTCGAGATCCTCAAGGCCACGCCCTTCGCGGGCTGACCTCCCCCGGGCCGCGCCCGGCACCGACGCATGCCATGGGCGTGCCCGTCCCGACGGGCACGCCCATCGTCGTCCCCGGGGTGACGCCATCCGCGACTTCACCCCGTCGGTCTCAGCATCCGAGACGGATGGCGATCCGTAGAACCGTCGATGATCCGTCGATGGTCAACGCGACCTTTCGTTGCGCTGCCAACGATCGGGGACCCGCCGCCGGCGCCGGCCGGTCGAGGAATGGTCATGGCCGAGGTGAACTTTCCCCCGCGATACGTCTATGGTCGATGGCGGTATGGACACGACGGACACCGCAACGACCAACCATTCGACCGACGACAGCTCGACCGACAGCCCGACCGACGCCACGGCGTCGTCCCGCGCCGCGGAGCCCCTCCCGGGCCTCACGGTGCGCCCGCCCACGACGGCGGACGGCGCCGCGATGTGGCGCCTGGCGCGCGACTCGGGCTCGCTCGACCTCAACTCCTCCTACGCCTACCTGCTGCTCGCGGACCACTTCGCCGCGACCTGCCGCCTGGCGTTCCTCCCCGACGACCCCGACGGCCCCGACGGCTCTGACACGGAGGGCGAGCCCGTGGGCTTCGTCTCCGCGTACCGGCTGCCGGCCGACCCGGCCACGCTCTTCGTGTGGCAGGTCGCCGTCGACCCGCGGGCCCGTGGCCGCCGCGTCGCGGGGCGGCTGCTGGACGCCGTCGTCGACGCGACGGCGGCGGGCGACGGCCCCGCCGTCACCCGGCTGCACACCACCGTGACCACGGACAACGTGTCGTCCCGGCGCGTGTTCGCGCGGTGGGCCGCCGGGCGCGGCGCGACCCTGCGCGAGACGACGGGCTACGAGGCCGCACACTTCCCCGACGGCCACGAGGCCGAGCCGCTGCTGGTGATCGAGGGCATCCGCCCTCCCCGTTGACCGACTCCACCATTCAGGTCCCTTAGACCTCGGGCTGCGCCGGTTCGGCGCGCAGGTGACGACGCAGCCCTCTCCACTACAACACCGCACCGGCGCGCACCACCTCAAGGAGTGTCCTTCGTGACAACCCCGACCGTCCCCACCACCGAGGCGTCCGCCGCCGACGACCCGATGGGCTTCACCGCCCTCGAGTCGGAGGTCCGCAGCTACTCGCGCTCCTGGCCCGTCGTGTTCGACCGGGCCTCGGGAGCGACGGTCCACGCCGAGGACGGCACCGAGTACCTCGACTTCTTCGCCGGCGCCGGCACGCTCAACTACGGGCACAACAACCCGCTGCTCAAGCAGGTGCTGCTGGACTACCTCACCGACGACCGCATGGTGCACACGCTCGACATGTTCACCTCGGCGCGCCGCGAGTTCCTCGAGACGTTCAACGAGGTGATCCTGGAGCCCCGCGGCCTGGACCACAAGGTCGTGTTCCCCGGCCCGGGCGGCGCCAACGCGGTGGAGGCGGCGCTCAAGCTGGCGCGCAAGGTGACGGGCCGCGAGTCGGTCATCAACTTCACCAACGCCTTCCACGGCATGACGCTGGGCGCGCTGTCCGTGACGGGCAACTCGATGAAGCGCGGGGGCGCCGGCATCCCCCTGGTGCACGCCACCCCGATGCCGTACGACGACTACTTCGACGGCGACGTGCCCGACTTCGTGTACCTGGAGCGGCTGCTCGAGGACAGCGGCTCGGGCCTCAACGCGCCCGCCGCCGTCATCGTCGAGACCGTGCAGGGCGAGGGCGGCATCAACGCCGCGCGTGCCGAGTGGCTGCGCGGCCTGGCCGACCTGTGCAAGCGCCACGACATCCTGCTGATCCTCGACGACATCCAGATGGGCTGCGGCCGCACCGGCAAGTTCTTCTCGTTCGAGGAGGCCGGCATCGTGCCCGACATCATCTGCCTGTCGAAGTCGATCTCCGGCTACGGCCTGCCGATGGCGCTCACCCTCGTGCGCCCCGAGCTGGACATCTGGGAGCCGGGCGAGCACAACGGCACGTTCCGCGGCTTCGCTCCCGCCTTCGCCACGGCCGCCGAGGCGATCCGCACCTACTGGACGGACGACACGCTCGAGACCGCCACGATCGACAAGGGCGCGCTCGTCGAGGCGCACTTCAACTCTCTCGTCGCCCGCTACGGCGACGACGTGCTGGTGGCCAAGGGCCGCGGCCTCGCCCGCGGCCTGCAGACGCCGGACGGCGAGACCGCGAGCCGCATCTGCGACGAGGCGTTCTCCCGCGGGCTGCTCATGGAGACCTCGGGCCCCGACGGCGAGGTCGTCAAGCTGCTGCCGCCGCTGACGATCACGTACGACGAGCTGCAGCGCGGCCTGCGCATCATCAGCGACTCCGTGGCCGCCGTCCTGCCCGCGCCGACGGCCTGACCCGCACCCGAACCCACCGCTCCCGAACCACCGGAGGTACCACCCATGCTCGTGCGCACGCTCGACGAGATCACCGACACCGACGCCGACGTCAAGAGCGAGAACTGGCGCTCGAAGCGGATCATCCTGGCGAAGGAAGGGGTCGGCTTCTCCGTGCACGAGACCACCCTGTACGCCGGCACCGAGAGCTTCTTCTGGTACGCCAACCACATCGAGGCCGTCTTCATCACGTCCGGCGAGGGCGAGATCGAGGACCTCGGCACCGGCGAGGTGCACCAGCTGCGGCCCGGCTCGCTGTACCTGCTCAACGACCACGACAAGCACAAGGTGCGCCCGCGCACCGACATCACGTGCGTGTGCGTGTTCAACCCGCCGGTCACCGGCCGCGAGGTGCACGACGAGAACGGCGTCTACCCGCTCGTCACCGAGCCGGAGGCCGCCGCGGTCTGACCCGCCCCGCCGCCGAGGTAGGACCGAATCTGCCGAGGTAGTACGTGCCCTCGCGAGGGCTCGTTACTACCTCGGCAGTTCTCGTACTACCTCGGCGGGTTTCGGACTACCTCGGCGCGAGGGCCGCGAGGCGGGCGCGCAGCAGGCGGCGGTCGCCCTCGCGGTCGACCAGGTCGAGGGCGCGGCGCAGCTCGACGACGGCGTCGGCGGGCCGGCCGGCGCGTGTCAGCAGGTCCGCCCGCAGGGCCGGCAGCAGGTGGTAGCCCGCCAGGGCCGGGTCGCGGGCGACGGCGTCGACGGCGGCCAGGGCGGCGTCGGCGCCGCGCACCTCGGCCACGGCCACCGCACGGTTGAGCGCGACGACGGGCGACGGCGCCAGGTCGAGCAGCACGTCGTAGAGCGCCAGCACCTCCGCCCAGTCCGTCTCGGCGGCGGTGCCCGCCCGGCAGTGCAGCGCCGCGACCGCCGCCTGCACCTGGTACGGCCCCGGCCGGCGCGCCGCGAGCGCCGTGTCGAGGACGGCCAGCCCCTCGTCGATCTCGTCGCGGCGCCACCTCGAGCGGTCCTGCTCCGCCAGGGTCAGCGCGACGCCGTCGCCCCCGCTCCGCGCGTCGCGCCGCGCGTGCTGCAGCAGCAGCAGGGCGAGGAGACCGCGTGCCTCCGGCTCCTGCGGCAGCAGCCGGGCGGCGAGCCGGGCCAGCCGCACCGCGTCCCCGGCCAGCGCGCGGCGGTCGGCGCACCCCTCCACCTCGTCGGCGGGCTCGGCCCAGGCGTCGTAGCCCTCGGTGAAGAGCACATAGAGCACCGCGAGCACCGCGTCGGTGCGCTCGGCCAGCAGCCCCGGCGGCGGCACCCGGAACGCGATGCCGGTGGCCCGGATGCGCCGCTTGGCCCGGACGAGCCGCTGGGACATCGTCGCCTCGGGGACGAGGAACGCACGGGCCACCTGCGCCGTCGTCATCCCCGTGAGGGAGCGCAGCGTGAGCGCCACGCGGCCGTCGAGCGGCAGGGCCGGGTGGCAGCACGTGAACAGCAGCCGGACCAGGTCGCCGTCCGGGTCGTCGGGCGACCACCCCTCGTCGTCGAGGCCGCGCTCCACCTCGTCATGCACACCGTCGGCGGCCCGTCCGGGCCCGGCGACGCGCTCGCCCCGCCGCACCGCGGCCTCGCTCTTCTCCGCCTCGACCTGCCGGCGGCGCAGCACGTCCAGGGCGTGCCGCCGCGCCGTCGTCGTGAGCCACGCGCCCGGCCGGTCCGGGACGCCGTCGCGCGACCAGGTGCGCAGCGCCGTGGCGAACGCCTCCTGCGCGGACTCCTCCGCGAGGTCGAGGTCGCCGGTGGCGCGCGCCACCGCGCCGAGGACGCGTCCCCACTCGCTGCGGAACGCGTCCTCGACGGCGTTCGTGGTCGTCACGCCGGCTCGACGCCGTCGGTCGGCCAGAACGGGTGCACCTCGACCGTGCCGCCGCCCCAGGCACCCGGATGCTCGGCGGCGATCGCGAGCGCAGCCTCGAGGTCGGGGGCCTCGACGACGTCGAACCCGCCGATGACGTCCTTGGTCTCGGTGAACGGCCCGTCGGTCACCAGGGGGCGACCGTCGCGAACGCGCACCCGTCGCACGTCGGCCGCGGGGCGCAGCCGCTCCCCGAGCACCCGGGACCCGTCGGCGTCGTGCCGGCGCACCCAGTCGACGATGTCGGGCGTCGGGCCGCGGTCGGGGACGTCCGGCTCGACCACCAGCAGCAGGTACCGCATCAGGCGCCTCCCTCGCGCGTCTCGTCGGCAACGCCGTCGCCCTCGAGCCCGAGCGGCCAGAACGGCCGCAGCTCGATGGCGCCCTCGTGCGCCATGGGGTGCTCGGACGCGATGGTGATCGCCGTGTCGAGGTCGGGCGCGTCGATGACGTCGAACCCGCCGATCGCCTCCTTGGTCTCCGAGAACGGGCCGTCGGTCACCAGTGCGCGCCCGCCCCGGACCCGCACCCCGACCGCGTCGGCGGGCGGGCGGAGCCGGTCGCCCAGCACGGCGGTGCCGCTGCCGTAGTACTTCTCCACCCAGCCCTCGATGGGCGGCGCGCCCGCGGCGTCCTCCGGCCGCAGCTGCGGGTCCTCGGGGGTGGACAGCACCAGCATCAGATACCGCATCAGATCTCCTCGTGGAAGCCGTTGAAGAACACCATCGGTCCGAAGAACGCCACGTCGACCGGGCGGTAGGCGCCGATGCCCAGTCCTTCGCGTCGCACCTCGGCCAGGAACCGCCTCGCCGCCAGGTCATCCTTCAGGATCGTGTCCAGGAAGCGCATCGTCCACCTCTCTTCCCGCGGCCGGCGGCCGCGTCATGAGCACGACGAACGGGGGCGACCCGGACCGACACCTATTTGATCCCCGTGCTCGCGATGCCCTGCACGAACGTCTTCTGGAAGACCAGGAACACGACCAGCAGGGGCACGACGGCGACGGTCGCCACGGCCATCACGGCGCCCCACGGCGAGCTGAAGGCGGGGTTGCTGGTCAGGGTGGACAGCCCGACCGGCACGGTGAGGCTCTCGTTGCCCTGCAGCACCACCAGGGGCCACAGGAAGTCGTTCCAGCGGTTCATGAACCCGAGGATCACGAGGACGCCGACCAGGGGGCCGCACGACGGCAGCACCACCCGGAAGAAGGTGCGCAGCTCCCCCGCGCCGTCGAGCCGCGCGGCCTCGATGAGCGCGTCCGGCACGCCCAGCATGAACTGGCGGGCGATGAAGATCCCGACGACGTCGAACAGCGTGGGCAGGATGACCGCCCACGGCGAGTCGACCAGGCCCAGCCGCGCCACGACGAGGAACGCGGGCACCAGGGTGACCTGGATCGGGATCATGATCGTCACGAGGAACACCGCGTACAGCAGCCCGCGCCCGCGGAACCGGTACTTCGCGAGCGCGTACCCCGCGCCGAGCGAGACGCACACGGACAGCGCCGTGCCGACCGTGGCGACGAGGAACGAGTTGCCGAGCCAGTGCCACACGGGCTGCGTCGCGAAGACCTCGGTGAAGTTGCCGGTGGTCGGCGCGTCGGGCCAGAGGTAGAACTCGCTGCTCTGCGACTGCCCGCCCGGGGTGAGGGCCGAGACGACCATCCAGTACAGCGGGAAGACGACGAGGATCGCGACGGCGGTGAGGCCGGCGGTGAGCAACCAGCGGCGGCGGTGGGTCCGGCGCTCGCGCGGGGAGCGGCGGGACCCTGCCGGCCCGGTGCCGGGAGCGGTGCGCGCGGGGACGGCGGTGGTGGTCACAGGAGCTCCTCGGCTTTCTTCGTCGCGCGCTGCCGCAGCAGCGTGAAGACCAGCAGGATCAGCACGAGCAGCAGGCCCAGCGCGGCGGCGTAGCCCATCCGGGCGTCGGCGAACGCGGACCGGAACACGTACTGGATGAGGACGGTCGTGGAGAAGCCGGGCCCGCCGCCGGTCATCACGTAGATGACGTCGAAGGCCTGCAGCGAGAACACCACGTTGAGGATGAGCAGGATCGACGTGGTCGGCGCGAGCATCGGCACGGTGAGGCGCCGGAACCGCTGCCAGCGGCTCGCACCGTCGATGGCGGCGGCCTCGCGCAGCTCGGACGGGATCGACTGCAGCGCGCCCAGGTAGATCACCATGCAGAAGCCGATGCGGGTCCACACGACGACGAGCACCAGCGTGAGCATCGCCGTGCGCGGCGACGTCAGCCACGGCAGCCCGTCGAGCCCGACCGCCCGGAGCGCGTTGTTCGCGACCCCGTAGTCCGGGTTGAAGATCCACGACATGATCACGCCGACCACGACGCCGGCCGCGACCATCGGCACGAAGAACAGCGCCCGCAGCAGGCCCCGTCCCGGCAGCGGGCGGTTGAGCGCGACGGCGAGCGCCAGCCCGACCGCCATCGCCGTCGGCACCGTGCCGACGGTGAAGACCACCGTGTTGAGCAGGGCCGTGCGCAGCAGCGGGTCGGACAGCATGGTCCGGTAGTTGTCCGCGCCCACCCACTGCCCGTCGCCGAGCGTGGCGGTGTCCTGGAACGACAGGGCGACCGCGATGACGATCGGCACCAGGGAGAACGCGAGGAAGAGCAGCCCCGCGGGGCCGACGAACAGGTAGGGCGCCCAGCGGCCGCGACGGCGGCCCGCGGGCCCGTCCGTCCGCGACGCCGCGCGCGCGACGTCGGCCGTCGGGGAGGCCGCGGGGGGCGCCTCCGGGGCCGTGAGGGTCTCACCGCGTGGTGACACTGCGCATCGCCTCCGTCATCTGGGCGCCGCACTCGGCAGGCGTGAGCTCGCCGAGGAAGCACAGGTCGAGGTAGTCCGCGAAGACCGAGTTGAGGGAGCTGAAGTACGGCCCCGACTGGGCGCGCACCATGGACAGCGGGATCGTGGTGGCCTGGTCGATGAACTGCTGCATCGTGGCCTCGTGCCGGTCGTAGCCGATGTCCGCCGCGTCCAGCGAGGAGCGGGCAGGCAGCCAGTTGCCGCGCCGGCAGAACTCGGCGACGTGGGTACGGCTCGTGAGGAACGCGACGAGCTCGGCCGCCAGCTCGGGGTGCTTGCTGGACCGGGTCACGGCCAGCGCGTTCCCGCCGAGGTCGGACGCCTCGCCGCCGTTGCGGATCATGTAGGTGGTGCCCCACTCGTCGGGGCGGGCCTCGTCGAGGGCGGCGATCGCCTCGGGGTTGTCGAGCAGCAGCCCGGTCTGGCCGGTGGCGAAGAGGTCGCGCCCGACGGCGCCGCCGCCCGACTTGCTCATGTTCGCCGGCGAGACCAGCCCGTCGGCGTACCAGCGGCGGCCGAAGTCCAGGGCGCCGACGGCGGCGTCGGTGTCCATGCTCGGCGTCTCGCCGTCCTCGCCGAGGAACGCTCCCCCGTTCTGGTAGACGACGGGCATCCAGCGGTACGCCGTCTCGGGCCCGCTCCAGCCGTAGCCGAAGCCGTACCGCCCCGTGATCTTGCGTGCCTCGGCGGCGATCTCCAGGAACTCGTCCCACTGCCACGCCTCGTCGAGGGTCTGCGGCACGTCCACGCCGATCTGCTCGATCACCCGCTTGTCGTAGTAGGTGATGAAGTTGTCCGTGTGCTGGAAGACGCCGAACAGGCCGTCGGCCTTGGCGCCGATCGCCCAGAACGGCTCCGACCAGTCGTCCTGGTACTCCGGCGGCACGGCGCCCGTGAGGTCGACCAGGCTGCCGTTGGCGGCGTAGCGGCCGATCTGCTGCGGCGTGATGCGGATGATGTCGGGCGCGAGGTCGGCCGCGAGCCGCGTGATGAACCACTGGTGGAACTGCCCGGTCGTGACCTCGACCGCGACGCTGGTGCCCGGGTGGGCGGCCACGAACTCGTCGGCGAGCGCCTGGTACGACCCCAGGTCCAGGGGGATGTTCCACGAGGACAGGCGCAGGTGCTTCGTGCCGGTCGGGGCGCCGGAGCAGGCCGCGAGCGCCCCGGCCACGCTGATCCCGGCCACCGCCAGGAAGCTCCGCCGGGACAGCCGGCGCGAGACCGGGTGCCTGCCGGGCACCGCACGGTTCGGCATCTCGTCTCCTCTTCGTCGAGGGTCGTCGGGGCCGCGGCGCGGCCCCGCGGGTGGTGCCCCGGCCGCGTCGCCGGGGCACCGGGGTCGCTCAGTGCGCCAGGACGGGGTCCCGTTCCACGGTGGACGCCGCCGACGAGACGGACGACGCCGGGCGCAGGGCTGCGGGCAGCAGCGCGGCGTGGGCGTCGAGCAGCTCGTCCGTCATCGCCCGGGCCTGCTCGAGCGTGCAGTGCGCGGACGTCAGCGGGTCGAGCGCGACGGCGTGGTGCACGTGCTCGACGTCGCCGGTGAGGGCCGCGCGGACGGCGAGCGTCTGGACGTTGACGTTGGTGCGGTTGATCGCCGCGAGCTGGGGCGGCAGCTCCCCGAAGGACGTCGGCTGCACCCCGTTGGCGTCGACGAGGCACGCCACCTCGACGCACGCGTCGTCGGGCAGGTTGGTGATGACCCGGCCCGCGTTCGGCACGTTCCCGTAGACGACGGCGGGCACGCCCGTGACGACGGCGTTGACGATCGACGCCCCGTACTCGACGGACGGGCTGAGGTCGGCCTTGAGCCGCTCGAGCTGCTCGTCCACGTCGCCCTGCTCGTCGTGGGCGGAGCAGATCTCGTAGTAGTCCCAGCGCTCCGGGAGGTACTCGAGCACGGTCTCGGGATCCTTGCGGAACCACGGGACGTACTCCGACGCGTGGTGGCTGGACTCGGTCTCGAAGTACCCGAAGTGGTTCATCAGCGTGGTGCGCACCTGCTCGTTGCCGCCCTCGTACGTGCTGGCGGCGAGCGCGGCCTCCGAGTGGTCGCCGTCGTCGGCGAGCAGGTCGGCCGCCGCCCGGCCGCGGACGTGGCGCTCGGCCATGACCTGGCGCAGGCGCGGGTACAGGTCCTCGGCGCCCCGGCGGAACTCGAGGACCCAGGCCTGGTGGTTGATGCCGGCGCACCGGTAGGAGACCTCGTCGTAGGGGACGCCGAGCGTGCGGGCGAGCATGCGGGTGGTGCCCTGCACGCTGTGGCACAGGCCGACGGTGCGCAGGCCGAGGGCGTTGAGATAGGCGGTGGCCATCGCCATCGGGTTGGCGTAGTTGATGAACTGCGCGTCCGGGCAGACCTCCAGCGCGTCGGCCGCGATGTCCTGGTACGCGCGCACCGAGCGCAGGAAGCGGAACACGCCGCCGGGCCCGACGGTGTCGCCCACGGTCTGGTCGACGCCGTAGCGCCGCGGGATCTCGACGTCGTGCCGGTAGGACTCCACGCCGCCCACCTGGAACGTGATGATGACGAAGTCGGCCCCGTCGAGGGCCGCGCGCCGGTCCGTGGTCTGCTCGACGACGGTGGGCAGGCCGTGGTGGTCCACGAGCTCACGGGCCGCGCCCGCCACCCGGTCCAGCCGGTCGGCGTCGAGGTCCATGAGGCAGAGCGTCGCGTCGCGCAGGGCGGGGAAGCTGAGCAGGTCACCGATGAGCCGGAACGGGAACACGAAGCCGCCGGCGCCGATGATGGTGATCTTCGGGGAATGAGCCATGCAGCGACGCTAGGCCCGAGGATGGCGGTCGATCCTCCGGATCGGTCGCCCCGCTTTCCGGGATCCTTCGATCGCCCTAGGCTCCCCGCATGACGCTGACGGTCGACGACGTCCGCCTGGAGGAGGCCGCCCTGTGGGTGCGCCACGGTGCGCCCCCGGTGATGGAGCACCCGCACCGCCACGACGACCTCGAGCTCAACCTCGTGCACGCCGGACGCCTCGAGTACCTCTTCGGCGGGTCGACGCTGCGGGTCGAGGCGGGCCAGGTCGCGCTCTTCTGGGGCGGCACCCCGCACCAGCTCGTCGACCCCGACGCGGTGGAGTCGGCCGTGTCGTGGGTGCACGTGCCGCTCACCGAGGTGCTCGGCTGGGCGCTGCGGGCGGATCAGATCGCGGTGCTGCTGCGTGCCCGGCCCGTGGTGGTGCCCGCCGCCGCGCTCCCCCGCGACGTCGACGCGCTCTTCGCCACGTGGCACCGCGACGTCCTCGCGGGCGGGGACCACGCCGTCGTCATGCTCGAGGTGCAGGCCTTCGTGCGCCGGACGCTCGCGGCCGCGGAGGCCGCGGGCGCGCCCGGCCCCGCGGGCGACGCGACGGGCGCACCGGGGCCGTCGGGCGCGGCCGCGCGCGCCACCGCGATGGCGCAGTTCGTGGCGGAGCACTACCGCTCCCCCATCGCGCCGTCGGACGTCGCGCGCGCCGTCCACCTCTCCCCCAGCCACGCGATGACCCTGTTCAAGCGGGTGGTGGGCACCACCCTCGGCACCTACATCGCCCGGTGCCGGGTGGCGGAGGCGCAGCGCCTGCTCATCACGACGGACGCCACCACGGTGGAGGTGGGGCACGCGGCGGGGTTCACGTCGCAGAGCAGCTTCTACGACACCTTCCGCCAGATCTGCGGGTACGCGCCCGGCGACTACCGGCGCGCGCTGCGGTGACCCGGGCGGGCCCGGGTCACCGCCGGTCGGGTCACGCGACCGCGAACCCCGCGGCGCGCAGACGCTCGACGACCGCCTCGCAGTGCTCCTGCCCCTTGGTCTCGAGCTGCAGGTTCACGAGCACCTGCGCCACGGTGAGCGACGTGTCGGTGCGGGTGTGCTCCACCTGGACGATGCTCGCGCCGGCGCGCGCGACGACGTCGAGCAGCTCGGCGAGGGAGCCGGGCTTGTCGTCGATGCACACGCGCAGCTGGAGGTACCGGCCCGCGGCGACGAGGCCGTGCTGCACCACGCGCAGCAGCAGCAGCGGGTCGATGTTGCCGCCGGTGAGCACCGGGACGATGGTGCCCGGCAGCGAGCCGGGCTCGGCGGCCAGCACGGCCGCGACCCCGGCGGCGCCCGACGGCTCCACGATCAGCTTGCCCCGCTCGGCGACGAGCAGCAGGGCGCGCGACATCTCCTCCTCGGAGACCGTGCGCACCTCGACGCCGAGGCGCGCCAGCACCTCGAACGGCACGTCGCCGGGGGTGCCGATGGCGATGCCGTCCGCCATCGTCGCGCCCAGCGCCCGCGGCACGGGGCGGCCCGCGGCCAGCGACCCCGGGTACGCGGCGGCGGTCTCGGCCTGCACGCCCACGACCTTCACGTGCGGGGCGGCCTCGGCGAGGACGGTCGCGATGCCCGCGACCAGGCCGCCGCCGCCGAGCGGCACGACGACCGTGCCGACGTCGGGCACCTGCTCGAGGATCTCGAGGGCCACCGTGCCCTGACCGGTGACGACGTCGAGGTGGTCGAACGGGTGGATGAGCGTGCGCCCGGAGCGTGCGGCCTCCGCGCGGGCGGCGACGAGCGCGTCGTCCACGCTCTCGCCGACCTGCCGCACCTCGGCGCCGTAGCCGCGGGTGGCCCGCAGCTTCGGCACCGACGCGTCCACCGGCATGTAGACGATGGCGTGGATGCCGAGCATCTGGGCCGCAAGCGCCACGCCCTGCGCGTGGTTGCCCGCGCTGGCGGCGACGACGCCGCGCGCCTTCTCCTCGTCGGACATCCGGCTCAGGCGCGTGTACGCGCCGCGGATCTTGAACGACCCGGCGCGCTGCAGGTTCTCGCACTTGAGCACGACCGGCGCGCCGGCGGCCTCGGACATCGCGCGGAACGCCTGCACCGGGGTGCGGGTGATGACGCCGTCGAGCAGCCGCGCGGCGGCGCGGACGTCGTCGAGGGTGACGTGGTCGATCGGGGGGTGTGCTGCTGCCACTTACCTGTTCTCTCCTGCCGGGCCCGGGTCGGGCGAGGCAGGGGCGACGGTCGTGCTGCCGGTCGTGCTGGCGTCCGTGGTGCCGCCCGTCGTCGTCTCCTGCGACGACGCCCGACCCGACCAGAGCAGGGTACCGGGCAGCTGCGAGCGTTTGCGCAGCAGCGGCACATGGTCCTCGGTGCCGAGCTCGGGGAACTTGTCGTGCCCGTGCAGGTACAGCAGGATCGTGTTCAGCACGGCGGCCAGCGGCACCGCGAACAGCGCGCCGACGATGCCGGCCGCGAGGCTACCGGCCGCGACCACGAGCACCACCGCCACCGGGTGCAGGGACACCGCGTGGCCCATGAGGAACGGCTGCAGGATGTGGCTCTCGGCCTGCTGCACCAGCAGCACGATGCCGAGCATGATGAGGGCCGCGACCCAGCCGTTCGCCACCAGCACGACGGCGGTGGCGATGGCGCCGGTGACGATCGCACCGATGATCGGCACGAACGAGCCGACGAAGACGAGGATGCCGATCGGCAGCGCGAGCGCGGGGACGAAGAACGCCGACCCGATCCCGATGCCGACGGCGTCGACGAACGCGACGAGGATCTGGGTGCGCACGTAGGCCGACAGCGTGACGAGCCCACGACGGCCCGCCTGGTGCACGTTCTCCCGGGCCCGCACGGGCAGCAGGTTGACGAGCCACGTCCAGATGGTGCGGCCGTCGAGCAGGAAGAAGATCGTGCAGAACAGGGCGATGAGCGCGCCGACGAGAACGTGCCCCACGGTGGTCGCGGCGCCCAGCGCGCCCGAGACGAGGCCAGAGCTCTCCACGAGCGAGCTCTGCAGCTGCTGGCCGTACTGGGACAGCTGGTCGGAGTCGAGCTTCAGCGGGCCCTCGGCGAGCCAGGTCGTGAACTGGCGGAAGCCCTCGACGGCCTGGTCGGCGAGGTCCTGGAAGCCGCTGACGATGGACGTGCCGGCGAGCGTGACGAGACCGCCCACCAGCACGATCAGCCCGACGATCGACACGGCCGTCGCCAGACCCTTGCTGAGGTGCCACCGCTGCAAGGTCCGGCGCACGGGCGCCAGCAGGATCGTCAGCAGCAGCGCGATGGCGACCGGCACGACGATCGTCTTGAGCGCCGCGAGCAGCCACAGGAAGGCGGCGACGGCGGCGGCGATCAGCAGGACGCGCCACGACCAGGAGGCCGCGGCGCGGACGCTCAGCGGGACGGTGTCCGCGCCGGAGGGAGAGGTGCGTTCCGAGCTCACGCGGAAACCCTAGGTGTCCTGCGGTCACAACGCGCGAGGACGCCCCCGCGCGCCGGGCCGGCGTGCCCAGGCACCGACCGGGATCTTCACGGCGCGTCCACAGATCGGTCGCCCCGGCGCACGGTGAGCCGCGCGACGGGGCGTCGGGCCGGGCGCCCGCGCTCAGCCCGTCGGACGCCGGCGCTGCGGGTACGCGGTCTCGCCGCGCTCCAGCATGGCGACGTACTTCGCCACGTTCCGCTCGCGCGCCTCGGCCGTCTTGAGGGCGCCCAGGCGGTGCAGGATCGCGTACCGGTTCTGGGACGTGAGGACCTCGAACATCGCCGTCGCCGCCGGGCTGGCCGCGAGCGCCGCCGCCAGGTCGGGAGGCACCTCGGCCCGCGCGGACCCGTGGTAGGCCGCCTCCCAGCGCCCGTCCGCCCGCGCGGCGTCGATCTCCGCCTGCCCGCGGGGCCGCATCCGGCCCTCGTCGGTCAGCCGGGCCACGATCTCCTGGTTGCGCACCGACCACCGGCTGCGCGGCCGGCGCGGGCAGAACCGCTGCAGCATCGTGTCGGCGCCCAGGCTCCGCATCTGCGCGTCGATCCACCCGCTGCACAACGCCTCCTCGAGCGCCGTCGCGTGCGTGAGCGTCGTCGGCGCCGGGCGGCCCTTCTTCGCCAGCACCAGCCACGCGCCGTCGGGTGTGTCGTCCTCGTGCTCGTCCAGCCACGCCCGCCACCCCGCCGGGTCGGGCAGCACGAGCTGGTCGGGCAGGTCAGGGCGGTCGTCGGCCATGACGGGACCGTAGCGCCACTCGTGCCGTCCCAGCGAGGGAACACCTGCTCCCGCGCCGTCGTTGCGCATGTCGGGACGGACACGTCCCGACCAAGGAGGTAACCCGATGAACTCGATCTTCGACCAGCTGCTCGGCCGCTCCGGCAGGACCACCATGGTGGCGCCGGAGGACGCGCTGCCCGGGCGCGAGTCGCCCGTCCTGCCCGCCGCCCGCCCGCACACGGTGCTCGGCACGTCCCTCACGGGTCCGTGGCCCGAGGGCACGCGCGTGCTGTACCTGGCGATGGGCTGTTTCTGGGGCGCCGAGGAGATCTTCTGGCAGGTCCCGGGCGTGGTGAGCACGGCCGTCGGCTACATGGGCGGCACGACGCCGAACCCGACGTACGAGGAGGTGTGCACGGCCCGCACCGGGCACACCGAGACCACGCTCGTCGCCTACGACCCGGCGAAGGTCTCCGAGGCCGAGCTGCTCAAGATCTTCTGGGAGCGGCACGACCCGACGCAGGGCTTCCGGCAGGGCAACGACGTCGGCACCCAGTACCGGTCGGCGGTCTACTGGACCACGCCGGAGCAGGAGCAGGCGGTGCGTGAGACCGCGGAGACGTACTCCACGGTGCTCGCCGCGAAGGGCTACGACCCGATCACCACCGAGCTGCGACCGGCCGTCGAGGCCGGCCCGTTCTACTACGCCGAGGACTACCACCAGGAGTACCTCGACAAGAACCCGCACGGGTACCGCTGCCACGCGACGACCGGCGTCCCGTACCCCGACGCCGCGTGACCCGGGCGAGCTGACCCGCACCGCACGGCCCGTCTCCGCACAGGGGGCGGGCCGTGCACGCGTCTCAGGCGAACACGTCGAGCAGCCGCCGGCAGCGCACGGGGTCCTCGGTGAGGCCGTGCGCCAGCCCCCACAGCAGGTACGACGTCGCGCGCAGCACCACCCAGGCGCGCGCCCGGTCGCGCGGCACGTCGGCCACCTGCACGAAACGCTCGAACGCCGCGACGACGGCGGGCTCGGTGGGCAGCTCGTCGAGGCGGGTCCACAGCGCGCGGGCGAGGTCGGCCTCCCGGTCGCCGCGCCACAGGACGGGGTCGACGACGAGCCACGGCGCGCGCGCCCCGGCCAGCACCTGCGCGTGGTGCAGGTCGCCGTCGACGGCGAGGGACGACGTCGGCGCGGCCGCGCGCTCGGCGGCCAGCGCGGCCGCGACGTCGAGCTGCCGCGCCGGCATCGGCTCGCCGAGCGTGGCCCACTCGCGCGGGAACGACTCCGCCATGCCGGCGGCGATCGCGGCGGTCGATGGCGCGTCGTCGGGGGCGGGCACCGCGAGCGTCCGCGTCAGCCCGGCGAGCACCTCGGTCGCGGCGTCCAGGGGCTCGTCCGCCAGGGACCGGCCGCCGTCCAGCCGCTCCAGGAGCGTGGCGCCCTCGTCCTCGTCGGCGTCGACGAGCAGCACCGTGCCGCGGCCGGCCCACCACCGCAGCGCGCGCACCTCCGCCGCGACGTCGTCCCCGGGCGGCGTCAGCCGCAGGGCCAGCCGCTCGTCGCCCCGGCGCACGGGCACGACCAGCGCGTTCGAGCCGTGCGCGGCCTCGCCGTCGACGGAGAGACCCCAGGCCGCGCACCGCGCCGCCGCCCGGGAGGGCAGGTCCTCCAGCCAGCCGCGGCCGGCGTCGTCGTGCCACCAGCGCGGCATGGCGCGGAACGACGGCGGCACGGTGATCACGGGGTCACCCTAGGGCGCCCGCTGGACGGCCGACGGGGCCGCGGGTGTGGAATGGGGGCATGAGCGAGCAGCGCACGACGCCCGACATCCCCACCCGAACCGCCGCCGACGGCACCGCGATCCCCGCCGTCGGCTTCGGCACGTACAAGCTCAAGGGCGCGGGCGGCGCCGACGCGATCGCCCGCGCCATCGACGCCGGCTACCGCCTGATCGACTCGGCGTTCAGCTACGAGAACGAGGGCACCGTCGGCCGCGCCGTCCGCGCGGCGTCCGTGCCGCGCGAGGAGCTGCTGATCACGTCGAAGCTGCCGGGCCGCCGCCAGGCCTACGACGACGCCGTCGCCACGGTCGAGGAGTCGGTGTACCGCAGCGGCCTCGACCACCTCGACCTGTACCTCATCCACTGGCCCAACCCGCGGATCGGGAAGTACGTCGAGGCGTACCAGGCGCTGGTCGACTGCCGCGAGCGCGGCCTGATCCGCCACGTCGGCGTGTCGAACTTCCTGCCCGAGCACCTCGACGCCGTCATCGAGGCCACCGGCGTGACGCCGGTCGTGAACCAGGTCGAGCTGCACCCGTACTTCCCGCAGGCCGCCCAGCGCGCGGCCGACGCCGAGCGCGGCATCGTCACCGAGGCGTGGAGTCCGCTGGGCCGGGCGAGCGACATGCTGGAGGACCCGGTGATCGCGGAGGTCGCCGTGGCCCACGGCGTCTCGCCCGTGCGCGCCATCCTGCGCTGGCACGTGCAGCTCGGCGTCGTGCCGATCCCGAAGGCGTCCAGCCCTCAGCGGCAGACCGACAACCTCGACCTGTTCTCCTTCGAGCTCACCGACGACGAGATGGCCCGCATCACCGGCCTCGGCCGCCCCGACGGCCGCACCGCCGACCAGGACCCAGCGGTCTACGAGGAGCTCTGACGCCGCTTCGGTCGCGCCCTCACGGGTGGTGCAGGGCGTGGGCCTCAGCGTCGACATCGTGCCCCGTGGCCTCGCGGAACAGCGCGGGGTAGTCGGCCGCGATCCCCTGCAGCAGCGTCTCGACGGCGGACTCGATCTCGGCCGGCGTCGTCGTCGCGTGCCCGAACAGCGCCCTGTAGTGCACGAACGACCCGAGCAGGTCGACGGCGAGGTCCAGGTCGAGGTCGGCCCGTAGGTCGCCGCGCTCACGCGCGCCGGACAGCGTGCGCCGCACGGCGTCGCGCGGCGGGTCGAAGAGCTGCGCCATGAACTCGGTGCGCAGCGCGGGGTCGTCGGCCGTGTCCGCGAGGAGGGGCGCGAGGACGCCGGGCGGCAGCTGCTCGAAGGCCTCGACGAAGAGGCCGAGGCACTCGGCGAGGTCGCACATGGTGCACGACGTGTCCGGCGGGTCCACGCGCCCGATCCGCCGCTCCAGCGCGGCGAGCGCGAGGCGCTGCCGCGTGGGCCAGCGCCGGTAGAGCGCCGGCTTCGACGTGCCAGCGCTCCGCGCGACCTCGCCGAGCGACAGGCGGGCGTACCCGACGTCGTCGAGCGCGGCGAGGGTCTCGGTGAGCACGGCGTCGTCGATCCCGGCGTCCCGCGGCCGGCCGACCCGGGCGGACGACGTCTCGAAGAAGTCCGTTGACATCCCCCCACCCTACAGTTTAGTTTCGTTACGCCACGTAATGGATCAAGGACGAGGGGACCGACGATGATTCGCACCCGCAGCCTGACCCGCACTTTCCGCACCGACCACGAGACGGTCGAGGCCGTGCGCGAGATCGACCTCGACGTCGCGGAGGGCGAGACCGTCGCCCTGCTCGGACCCAACGGCGCGGGCAAGAGCACGACCCTGCGCATGCTCACCACTCTGCTCCCGATCACCAGCGGCACCGCGACCGTGGCCGGGCACGACGTCTCCCGCGAGCCGGTCGCGGTGCGCCGCCGCATCGGGTCCATCGGCCAGGGCAACGGTTCGTTCGACGGCCTGCGCGTCATCGAGGAGCTCACCGCGCAGGCCCGGCTCTACGGCCTGTCGCGGCGCGCGGCCCGGCGCCGGGGTGAGGAGCTGATCGACGACTTGGAGCTGACCGGGCTGGCCGACCGCGACGTCGCCACGCTCTCCGGCGGACAGCGCCGGCGGCTGGACCTCGCGCTCGGCCTGGTGCACCGCCCGCCCGTGGTATTCCTCGACGAGCCGTCCACCGGGCTCGACCCGCACAGCCGCGCCCACCTGTGGGACCACGTCGCCCGGATGCGCACCGAGCACGGCACCACCGTGGTGCTCACCACCCACTACCTCGACGAGGCCGACACTGCGGCGGACCGCGTCGTCGTCGTCGACCACGGCGAGATCATCGCCGACGGGACGCCGGACCAGCTCAAGGGCAAGGTGTCCGGCGACCTCGTGACGGTGGAGCTCGCCGACGCCGCCGACGTGCCCGCCGCCGCCGGTGTCGCGGCGCGGCTGCCCGGCGCCCAGGACGTCGAGCGCGACGGCGACGGCGTGCGCTTCCGGATCGCGGCCGGCGACACCGTGACCCCCGACGTCGTGCGGGCCCTGGACGCCGCCGGCGTGCGGATGCTCGGCACCCGCGTGCAGCGGCCCACCCTCGACGACGTCTTCCTCACCCTCACCGGGCGCCGGCTGCGCGAGGAGGCCGTGGCCTGAGAGCCCCGCTCCCGACCCCTCACGACCGCACGACGGAGGACCCATGACCGCCCTGAGCGACACCGCCACCCTCTTCGACCGTGACGTCCGCGCGAAGCTGCGCACCCCCTGGCCGTACGTGGAGTCCCTCGCCGACCCGCTGCTGCTCCTGCTGCTCTTCGCCCCGCTGGCGGGTGCGGTAGGCGCTGCGCCCGACGGCGCATCAGGAAGCACGATGCAGTGGTTCGTGCCCGGCATGCTCGTGATCATGACCTTCAGCACCTCGGCGTTCATCGGCTCCGGGATCCAGGAGGAACGGGCCGCGGGCTCCCTGGAGCGCCTGCTCGTGACGCCCACGCACCGCACCGCCATCCTCACCGGACGAGTGCTGCGCGTGATGGCGACCGTGCTGGTGCAGGCGCTCGTCATCGTCGCCGTGACGGCGCCCATGGGCCTCCGGGTGCCGGTGGCCGGCGCGCTGCTGGCCGCCGTCGAGCTCGCCGCCCTCGCTGCCGGGTTGGCGCTGCTGTCGCTGGCCGCCGGCGTCGGCCTGCGCAACGCCTACGCGTTCTGGGGCGTCGTCACGCTGGTCTACACGCCGCTGATCGTCACGTCGGGTGCGCTGCTGCCGATGCACCTCGCCCCGGACTGGCTGTACGCCCTGTCGCGTGTCAACCCCATGGCGCACACCGTGGACGCCCAGCGTGCTCTGTTCGCCGGCGACCTCACCGACCCGAGCATCGCGATCGGGCTGGCGGTCTCGCTGGTCATGGCCCTGATCGGCATCGTCCTCGGCGTGCGGGCGATGGGGCGGCTCCGGGCCTAGTGGTCGCCGGCGCGGCGAACGGGCCGCCCGTCCCGCGGTCCGAACACGCGCAGCGCGTCGGCGTCGCTCGCCGCCGACCGCAGGTACTCGTCCGCCCACGCCCGCGCGTCGGGGTAGGCAGAGCCGGCCGCCACCGCCTCCACCGCGGCGTCGACGTCGAGGTCGGTGTGCCGCAGCTCCACCTGGCCGTCGCGCAGCAGCGCCCACGACCCGCCGGGGCGGCCGTACGGCATCCCGACGCTGCCCGGGTTCACCACCAGGCGGCGGTCCACCAGCCGCACGAACGGCATGTGCGTGTGCCCGCACAGCACCGTGGTCACGTCGTCGTCGAGGCCGCCCAGCACCTCGGCCCACCGCTCGAGCGAGGAGTCGACGAGCACGACCTCTTCGTCGTCGCGCGGTGTCCCGTGGCACGCCACCACCCGCCCGAACCCGCGCACCCGCAGCTCGACGGGGTGCGGCAGGCCGGCCAGGAGCTCCACGTCCGCGGGCCGGAGCCGCGCCGCCGCCCAGGGGGCGATCGGGTCGGGCACCGCGCCGGAGCCGTCGCGGGCGTGCGCGACGAGCTCGCGGTCGGCGTTGCCGCGCACCAGCACCGCCCGGTCGCCCAGCGCGCGCAGCCGGTCGAGCACCTCCACCGGCTGCGGCCCCGCGGCGTGGTCGCCCGTCACGACGACGGCGTCGGCCGCGCGCACGTCCGGCTCGTCCAGCACCGCCTCCAGCACCGGCAGCACGCCGTGCACGTCCGAGAGCACCGCCACGGTGCCCAGCTCGCCCCTCCGCACGTCCATGCCGTCACGCTCCCAGCCCGACGGCGTGGACGCACGCGGTTCCGCCCGCAGCAGCAGGCGGCGGCACGTCGGCGCCGCGACAGCGTCGGGGGCGGGTGCGACGATCGACGGGTGCTGCTCGCCGAGCTGGTCACCACCCACGCCGCCGTCGCCGGGACGCGCTCGCGGCTGCGCAAGCGCGAGCTGCTCGCGGACGCGCTGCGCGCCGCGGAGCCCGGCGACGAGGTGGAGGTCGTCGCGGCGTTCCTCTCGGGCAGGCCGCGGCAGCGCCGCACCGGCCTGGGCTGGCGCACGCTGGGCAGCCTGCCGGAGCCCGCCGCCGAGCCCAGCCTGAGCCCCGCCGCCGTCGACGCCGCCCTCGGCCGTCTCGAGCTCCTCGCGGGAGCGGGGTCGCAGGCCGCCCGCCGGTCCGCCGTCGACGAGCTGTTCGGCCGCGCCACCGCCGACGAGCAGGACTTCGTGCGGCGCCTCGTGCTGGGCGAGCTGCGGCAGGGCGCGCTCGACTCCCTGCTGCTGGACGCGGTCGCCGCCGCGGCCGACGTCCCGCTGCCGGTGGTGCGCCGCGCGGCGATGTTCAGCGCCCTCACCGGCCCCATCGCACGGGCGGCGCTCGACGGCGGTGCCCCCGCCCTGGAGGCGTTCCGCCTCGAGCCCGGCCGCCCCGTGCGCCCCATGCTGGCGTCGTCCGCGCCCGACGTCGCCGCCGCCCTGGAGCGGTTCGAGGGGGCAGCCGTCGCCGCCGACACCAAGCTCGACGGCATCCGCGTGCAGGTGCACCGCCGCGGGGACGACGTCGTGGTGTTCACGCGCTCGCTCGACGACGTCACGGAACGGCTGCCCGAGGTGGTCGCCGTCGCGCGCTCGCTCGACGTGCGCACCGTGGTGCTCGACGGCGAGGCGATCGCCCTCGACGACGACGGCCGGCCCCGCCCGTTCCAGGAGACCGCCGCCCGCACCGGCAGCCACGACGCCGAGGCGGGCAGCGCCGCCGTGCCCCTCAGCGTGCGGTTCTTCGACGTGCTGCACCACGACGGCACCGACCTGATCGACGCGCCCGCGGCCGAGCGGCTCGAGGTGCTGGACCGGGTGCTCCCACCCGAGGTCGTGGTGCCGCGGCTGGTCTCCGCCGACGTCGGGGAGGTCGAGCGGTTCTTCGCCGACACCGTCGCCGCCGGGCAGGAGGGCCTGGTGCTCAAGGACCTCGGCGCCCCCTACGCCGCCGGCCGCCGCGGCGCCGGCTGGGTCAAGGTCAAGCCCCGACACACGCTGGACCTCGTGGTGCTCGCCGTCGAGTGGGGCTCCGGGCGCCGCCAGGGCTGGCTGTCCAACATCCACCTCGGCGCGCGCGACCCCGGCACCGGCGGCTTCGTCATGCTCGGCAAGACGTTCAAGGGCATGACCGACCAGGTGCTGGCGTGGCAGACGGACCGGTTCACCGAGCTGGCGACGACGCCCGCCGACGGGTCGTCGTACGTCGTGCAGGTCCGCCCCGAGCAGGTCGTCGAGATCGCCTTCGACGGCGTGCAGCGCTCCACCCGCTACCCCGGCGGGATGGCGCTGCGGTTCGCGCGGGTGGTGCGCTACCGGGACGACAAGACCGCCGCCGAGGCGGACACGGTGGACACCGTGCGCGCCCTGGCGGCGGCCGCCGGGGGCTCGGCCGGCTGAGCCGGCGGGGCCGTCAGCTCGTGCGCCGCTGGCGGGTCCAGATCAGCACGCCGACCCCGGCACCCACCAGCGCCACGGCCGCCATGACGATGCCGAGCAGCTGCGCACCCGTGACCGGGAGCGACTCCGGGGCGGCCGCGGCCTCGAGGTCCGCGCTCACGCGGCCGGAGCTGCCGCCCACGGCCTGCGTGCGGGCCTCGACGGCCTCGGTCTCGTCGTCCGCGTAGTCCGCACCGCCCATGCCCACCGTCTCGCCGTCGGACGGGCCCGCCTCGGCGACGGCGGCGGGCCCGGTCTCCGACGCCGTCGGGGACGGCTCCGCCGGCGGCGCCTGCGTGGTGGCCTCCGGGGTCGGCGACTCCTCGGCAGGGGCCGTCGTCTCCTCCGCGGGGGTGGGGGTCGGCGTGGCGGAAGGCGTGGTCGTCGTCTCGGGCGTCGGGCTCGGGGACGGCTTCGGGGCGTCGACGTACTCGACGGCGTAGTGGCTGATCGCCCGGCACTTGCCGCCCGTCGGGTAGGCGATCGTCACCTCCGCGACGGGCTTGTCGAGCTCCACGATCTTGGGGCCCTCGCCCCGCCTGGCGGACCCGGCCTTCACGCAGTACGCGGAGATCAGCGAGCCCTCGGGCGCCACCAGCGTGATCGTCTGCTTGTCCCCGTCGACGTCCGTCTTCGGCTCGTCCATGTGCGGGCAGACGTTGCCGTCCCAGGACCGCGTGTCGTCCGGCCACGAGAAGCGCTCGCCGTCGGCCCAGCCCGAGCCCCCGTCCCAGGACGTACCCGTGCGCGAGTCCCCGGACCCGCCCCAGTCGCCTCGGTCCCCGTGGCCCGCGGGCAGCGCGGCGGCAGGGCCGGCTGCGAGGCCGACGACGAGGAGGAGCGAGGCTCCGAGAACGGCGGGTGTGCGCACGAACGCTCCAAGGGGCAGGCGGGATCGACCGCTTCAGCAGGTGGTACGGCCTCCGGCCGCGCCGGAATGCTAGCGATTCCGACCTTTGGGCGGAAGGGTGAAATTTCCGGACGACTCGACCGGACCCGTCTGACCGCACCAGGGAGCGATGCAGGGAGCGATGGCCACAACGAATCAGTACGAACCTCGGAGGATCCCCACCTCTGTGCCGCGTGCCCCAGGCCGCTAGCGTCGACGGTCGGTGCTGCCGTGCGAGCCGCACGTCGCCCGCGTCCACCACCCCGCCGAGAAGGAGTCCTCCGTGACCACCGTCGCCACGCCCACCGTCCTGCTCGCCGACCGGGTGCTGCCGCGCAGCCTCGCCACCGACGTCGGGCTCGTGATCGGCGGCGCCGCGCTCACGGCGCTCCTCGCCCAGGTCACCGTGCCGCTGCCGCTGGTCCCGATCACCGGGCAGACGATGGCGGTGCTCCTCGTCGGTGCGACGCTCGGCGCCTCCCGGGGGGCCGCGTCGATGAGCCTGTACGCGCTGCTCGGCATGGCCGGACTGCCCGTCTTCTCCGACGGCAGCGGCGGGATGTCGGTGGTGCTGGGCGCCAGCGGCGGCTACATCGTCGGCTTCGTCGCGGCCGCCGCCCTCGTCGGCCGGCTCGCCGAGCGGAGCTGGGAGCGCACGTTCCCGAAGGCGCTCGTCACGTTCGTCGCCGGGACCGGCGTGACGTTCGTCGTCGGTCTGCCGTGGCTCGCCGTCGTCGCCGGGCTCGACCTCCAGGGCACGCTGGCCAACGGGCTCTACCCGTTCGTGCTGCCGGGCCTCCTCAAGGCCGCCGTCGTCGCCGGCCTGCTGCCCGTGGCATGGAAGGGCGCGGAGCGGCTCGCCGCCCGGCGCAGGGGCTGAGCGGGGCGCCCACCGGGCGCGGCGGTCGGCTCCCTCAGCGGCCGCCGCGCTTGCGGCCCTTGCGCGGCGACGACGCCCGCGAGCCCCCGCCGCGCCGCGCCGCGCCGCGCTGACCGCCGCCGCGCCCCTGGGCGGAGGAACCGCCCCCGCCCCGCTGGCCTTGCCCCTTCGCCGGCTTCGTGACCTCCACGGGCTTCGCGTCCGTCCGCCCGGCCGCGGCGCGGCCCCGGGAGCTGTTCGCCGTGCGGCCGCGCACGATGCCGATCATCTCCTCGACCAGGTCGCGGACGTCGTCGGTCAGGCCGTCCACGAGCCACGCGAGGCCGACCGGCGCCCCGGGCCCGCCGTCGAGCACCCGGTACGTGACGTCCTTGCGGTGGTGCAGGCGCGCCAGGGACATGGGCACCACCGTGACACCGACCCCGGTCGCGACCAGCCCGATCGCGTCGGCCGCCGTCGCCGGCCGCTCCGGCTCGACGACGCCGCCCGCGCCGTCGTCGTACGCCTCCGGCGTCCGCCCGGGCGCGGGCTCGTGCGGGTACAGGACGTCGTCCGCGGGCAACCAGACGACGTCGTCCGCGACGTCGTCGGCAGTGACGACCTCATCCTCCGTCGTCGCCGCGAGGAGGTGGTCGCGCGAGACGGCGACCACCGGCAGCTCCGTGTACAGGGGGATGGCGTGCAGCACGTCGCCGTCGACCGGGAGCCGCAGGATCGCCGCGTCCACCTGCCGCTCGGCCAGCGCCGCGGCCGCGTCGGCGACGTCGACCTGGACCAGGACGAGCCGGACGCCCGGGAGCCGGTCCCGCCACGTGCGCGCCCACCGGCCCGGCGTCGCGCCCGGCACGTACCCCAGACGGAAGGCGGGACGCCCGTCGTCGGGCCCGTCGTCGAGGGCGTCGTCGAGGGCGTCGTCGATGGCGTCGTCGATGGCGTCGTCAGGGGCCTCGCCCGGCTGGTCAGTCACGGCACCAGGCTACGTGGGCGTGCCGCGCCGCCCGCCGCGACTACCCTGGTGCCCATGGCCGGAACCCCCTTCTCCCAGCAGGTCCTCAAGCCGACGAACGCGGCGAAGAAGCTCGGGGTGTACCTGCCCGCGACCCCGCCCGAGTTCCAGGAGCACGGCATCACGCGCGCCGAGCTCGAGGAGCTCGAGAAGAACCCGCCCCAGTGGCTCGACGAGCTGCGCCGCCAGGGGCCGCACCCGCGGCCCGTCGTCGCGGGCCGCCTCGGCATCTCCATCGCCGGCCTCGCGCGCGGCGGCATCACCGAGCCGCTGACCACCGAGCAGATCGACGAGCTGCGCGACGAGCCGCCCGCGTGGCTCCTCGCCGAGCGCGAGACCGCCGCGAAGGTGCGCGAGGAGGAGGACCGGGTCAAGGCCAGGGAAGCCGAGCAGGCCGAGCGCCAGGCCCGCCGCACGCGCTGACCCCTGTTCTCGATCAGCTCGGCAGGAGATCGATCTCTTCGGCAGCTCGTCGTGCCGAAGAGATTGATCTCCTGCCGAACTGATCAGGTCATCGCGTCGACCGGACCTGGTCGGTGTGGCCCAGCGAGAGGTCCGGCGCGACGGCGTCCCGGATCGCCTTCTTGAGCGGCGGGATCTCCGGGAAGCCGCCCTCGGCGGCGCGGTCCCACAGCAGCACCGGCGCGCGGCCGTCGCCCGGGTCGAGCTCCACGCGGAAGACGCCGCCGGTGCCCGGCACCAGCGCGACCTCGCCGAGCCGCGTGCGGAACGTCTGCAGCAGCTCCTGCGCCACCCACGCCGCGCGCATCAGCCACCGGCACTGCGTGCAGTAGGTGATCGACACGCGCGCGGTCGACGTCTGCTCCGGCACGGTGGCTTCGCTCATGGCGCCAGGGTAGGGCGCCGGTCCGGGCACCGTCGGGCGGTTCCGGCCGGGTCGGGGAGACTGGTCGGGTGCACCACGCCTCCGAGCCCGACTCCCCCGCCCCCTCCGAACCCCTCGACCCCGCCGCGCGGCTGGCCGCCGTCCTCGGCGCGCTCGTCCCGTGGCCCGAGGACGGCTCGCGGCCGGACGGCCCCGTCGCCGTCGACGCGACCGACCGGCTGCTGCTCGACGAAGCGGCTCCGCAGCTCGCCACGGCAGGGCCGGGCGACGTCGTCGTCATCGGCGACCGGTTCGGCGCGCTCACCCTCGGCGCCGTGACGCTCGGCGCCCCGGACGTGCGGTCGTGCGCCGACACCGTGACCGCCGAGGCGGCGCTCGACCGGAACATGGCCGACGCCGACCTCCTCGACGTCGTGCGCGGGGACCGGCCCACCGTGGAGATCGCCGTCCGCGACCGCGTCGACGAGCACCTGCTGGGCGGCGCGCGCCTGGTGCTCCTGCAGCTGCCGAGCTCGCTGGCCGAGCTCACGGAGATCGCGGAGGCGATCGCCCGGCACGCCGCGGACGACGTCGTCGTGCTGGCCGGCGGGCGGGTCAAGCACATGACGCGCGCGATGAACGACGTGCTGGCGGCGTCGTTCACCGAGGTGCGCGCCACGCTGGCGCGACAGAAGTCGCGGGTGCTCGTCGCGACCGGCGTCCGGCCGGAGGCACGCGACGCCGCCCCCGCCTTCCCCGCGCGCGCCGTGCTGCGCGACCGGGAGCTGCTCGCGGCCGCGACCCCGGCCGGCGGGCCGCCCCCGGACGGCGTCACCGTCGTCGCGCACGGCGGGGTGTTCGCGGGCACGACCCTCGACCTCGGCACCCGCTTCCTGCTCACGACGGCGGACAAGTGGCCGGGATCCGACCGCGTGCACGACGCCGTCGACCTGGGCAGCGGCAGCGGCCTGCTCGCCACGGTGCTCGCGCTCCGGTACCCGGAGGCCCGCGTGGTCGGCACGGACCGCTCCGCCGCGGCCGTCGCGTCGACCCGGGCGACGGCGGAGGCGAACGGCGTCGGCGGGCGCGTCGTCGCGCTGCGCGGGGACGCGGGCGAGGACCTCGAGCCCGCGAGCGTCGACCTGATCCTGCTCAACCCGCCGTTCCACGACCGCACGGCTGTGCGCACCGACGCCGCCCACCGCATGTTCCGCGCGGCCGGCCGCGCGCTGCGCCAGGGCGGCGAGCTGTGGTGCGTCTTCAACACCGCGCTGCACTACCGGGACGCGCTGACCCGCGCCGCCGGGCCCACCGTGCACGTCGCGCAGAACCCGAAGTTCACGGTCACGCGGTCCCGCCGCCGCTGACCCGAACGGCGAGGTAGCCCGGGTCGCGCCGAGGTAGTTCGTGACACGGTGTCACGAACTACCTCGGCACGGAGGGGACTACCTCGCCGCGGATCGAGCTACCTCGCCGTGAGCGGTCAGCGCACGCCGACGACGTCCACGACGAAGACGAGCGTCGCGCCGCCGGGGATGCCGGCCTGCGGCACGCCGCGCTGGCCGTAGCCGTGCTCGGACGGGATGGACAGCAGCACGCGGTCGCCCACGTTGCGGCCGACCAGGCCCTTGTCCCAGCCGCCGATGACCGCGCCGACGCCGATCGGGAAGTCGATGGTCTGGCCGCGGTCGTAGGAGTTGTCGAACACGCCGCCGGCCCAGGTCTGGCCCAGGTAGTTGACGACGATGGTGCGGCCGGCGTCGACCACCGGGCCGGTGCCCTCCTCGAGCACCTGCACCTGCAGGCCGGCGGGGGCGTCGCCCTCGGGGAACGTGATCTCGGGCTTGTCGCCGAAGCCGCCGGTGGCGGTGGGGAGCGTGGTCACAGGGGTACCTCGTCTTCGTCGTCGTGCAGAGTCGGGGTGCAGAGGCCGCCGGGCACCGGCCCGGCGGAGCTGCGCCGTCCAGCCTACGCGGCGGACGGGACCGGGCACCCGGCGACGTCGCGCAGCGCCGCGAGCGCGGCCTGCACCGGCGGGGTGTCGGCGACGGCGTCCTGCACCAGGGCGTAGATGGACCGCACCGGCACCGGCCGTACCACGGGCACCGCCACCGTCCCGGCCGCGGGGCGCGCGGAGCCGAGCGCGGGCAGCACGGTGATCCCGATGCCGGCGGCGACGAACGCGAGGGCGGTCGGGTAGTCGTGCGCCTCGACCGCGAACGCCGGGCTGAACCCGGCGGCGCGGCACGCCTCGAGCAGGTTGCGGCGGCACCAGCCGCGCGCGAAGTCGTTGTCGATCCACCGGTCGCCGACCAGCTCGGCGAGCTCGATCTCGTCGCGCCCGGCCAACGGGTGGTCCTGGCGGACGACGGCGACGTACGGGTCGTCGAGCAGGTGGTGCGCCGTCGTCCCGGCGGCGGGCCGGAAGTCCGTCTGCGCGACAGCGAGCTGGAGGTCGGCGCGCTTCGAGGGGTCGGTGGGGATCTCCTCCGTCAGCTCGAGGTCGAGCCGCACCCCGGGGAACCCGGTGCTGAGCACGCTGACGACGGCCGGCAGCCATGCCGCCCCGACGGAGGCGAAGTAGGCGAGGGACAGGCTGCCCGAGCGCCCGGAGCGCAGGTCGGCCACGAACGTCTCCACCTCGCCCAGCCGGGCGAGCAGGCCGTCCGCCTGGGCGGCGAGCGCCTGGCCCGCCGCGGTGGGGCGCACGCCGCGCCCGTGCCGGGCGAGCAGCTGCAGCCCGGTCTCACGCTGGAGCGCGGCGACGTGCTGGCTGACCGCGGACGGCGTGTACCCGAGGTTGGCGGCCGCCGCGGCGACCGAGCCGCTGGCGACGACGGAGCGGAAGACGCGGAGCCGGTGGACGTCGAGCATGCTCGCGACGATACAGCGACACTGAAGCATTCGGTAGATATCTGAACTGGTGCTCACGGAAAGTTCCAGGGCATCATCGACCGCATGGCCCAGACCGCCGCCGGCACCGCGCCCGCCACCACCGCCCCCGCCCGGTCTCTCGGGGTCGGCCCGCTCACCGTGGCCGCGATGGCCGTGACCGTGGTCCTGTGGGCGTCGGCGTTCGTGGGCGTGCGCGCCGTCGGCCACGACCTCGACGCCGGGGCGCTCACCCTCGGCCGGGTCGCCGTCGGGTCCGCCGCCCTCACCGTCATCCTGGCCGTGGCCCGCGCCCGGCGCCGCACCCCCGTGCGCCTCCCGCGCGGCCGCGTGCTGCTGCTCGTGCTCGCCTGGGGGGTGGCCTGGTTCGGCGCGTACAACCTCACCCTCAACGCGGCCGAGCAGCACCTCGACGCGGGCACCACCGCGCTGCTGGTCAACATCGCGCCGATGCTCGTCGCCGTCCTCGCCGGCTTCCTGCTGCGGGAGGGCTTCCCGCGCCGCCTCCTCGTGGGCATCGCCGTGGCGTTCGGCGGCGTGGTCGTCATCGCCGTCGCCACGACGTCCGGCCGGTTCGACGCCGCGGGCGTGGCCCTGGGCCTCGCCTCGGCCGTCCTGTACGCCGGCGCGGCGACCCTGCAGAAGCGCCTGCTCCCCCAGCTCGACGCGCTCACCATGACCTGGCTGGGCTGCCTGGCGGGCACCGTCGCGGCGCTGCCGTTCCTGCCCGCGCTCGTGTCGCAGGCCGCCGTCGCGCCGGCGTCGTCCCTGCTCGGGGTCGTCTACCTGGGCGTCTTCCCGACCGCGATCGCCTTCACCACCTGGGGATACGCCCTGGCCCGGGTCAGCGCCGGTCGTGCCGCGGCGTCCACGTACGCCGTCCCGCCGCTCGTCGTGCTGATGTCCTGGGCGCTGCTCGACGAGGTGCCCGCTCCCGTCGTGCTGCTCGGCGGGGTGCTGGCCCTGGCGGGCGTCGCCGTGGCGACCCTCCCCCGCCGGCCCGTCAGGGCGACGCGCACCGATACGTGAACCGGGCCCCGACAACCCTCCGGCCCGTGGAGCCGTCAGAGCCACGGGCAGGTGTCCGTGCACCTCGGCCCGACAGGTCGCGGGTCAGAGGGCGGAGGCCTTCGCCTCCAGCACGCCGCGCTCGCGGGCGTTGCCGCACAAGCGCGCGGCGAGCTCCAGCTCGCCCCGCGCCTCGTCGTTCCGCCCGAGGCGGGCGAGCAGCTCGCCGCGCACGGACGGCAGCAGGTACGACCCGGACAGCACCTCCCGGGCGACGAGGTCGTCCACGACGGCGAGCCCGGCGGCCGGGCCCGACGCCATCGCCACCGCGACCGCGCCGTTGAGCTCGACGACGGGCGACGGCGCCACGCGGTTCAACGCCTCGTAGAGCACCACGATCCGGTCCCAGTCCGTCTCGGGCACCGACCGGGCCGTGTCGTGCTGCTCCGCGATGGCGGCCTGCAGCCCGTACGGCCCCAGCCCGCGGCCGACGGCGACGGCCCGGGCCAGGGCGTCGCGCCCGCGCCGGATCGCGGACCGGTCCCAGCGGCGCCGGTCCTGGTCCTCCAGCAGCACGGGCTCGCCGTCCGGCCCGGTGCGCGCGGGGAACCGCGCCGCGGTGAGCTCGAGCAGGGCGAGCAGCCCGAACGTCTCCGGCTCGGGGGCGAGCCGCGTCAGCACGCGCGCGAGGCGCACCGCCTCGTACGCCAGGTCCGGCCGCATCCAGTCGTCGCCGCCCGACGCCGTCGACCCCTCCGAGAAGATGAGGTAGACGACGTTCAGCACGGAACCGAGCCGCTCCGCGCGGTCCTCGGCGGCCGGCACCTCGAACGGCACCCGCGCGGCCGTCAGCGTCTTCTTCGCCCGGGTGATGCGTGCCTGCACGGTGGGCACGGGGACGAGGAAGGCGCGCGCGATCTCCTCGCTGCTCAGGCCGGCCACCACGCGCAGGGTGAGCGCGACCCGCGCCTCCTTGGACAGCACCGGGTGGCAGGCCACGAACAGCAGCGCGAGGCGGTCGTCCTCGATCTTGTCCGGGTCCCACAGCAGGTCGTCGGCGGGCTCGGGGACGGAGCCCGGCCCGCCCGTGACGGCGCCGCCCTCGCCGAGGTCGCGGGCCAGCGCCGCGTACCGTTCGTCCCGCCCGGAGCGCCGCCGGAACGCGTCGATCGCGCGACGCCGCCCGGTCGCGAGCAGCCACGCGACCGGGTCGCGCGGGACGCCGTCGCGCGGCCAGGCGACCAGCGCTTCCGCCAGCGCCTCCGACGCGACGTCCTCCGCGAGCGCGAAGTCGTTCGTGTACCGCGCGAGCGCGCCGACGATGCGGCTGGACTCGATGCGCCAGACCGCCTCGACGACGCGACGGGAGGCCGCGCCGTCGTCGGCGCGGCCTCCGTCGGGAGCGCTCGGGGTCACTGCGCCTGCTCGGCCCGCTGGGCCTGCTCCTCGCGCCACCCCTGCTCCTTCTGGATCCACTCGTCGTCCTGCGGGAAGTCCTCGGGGCCGTTGACCCGGCGCACCTCGAGCTTGGTCCCGGGCCCGCCCAGCGGCGCCCGCTTGGCCCACTCGATCGCCTCCTCCTTGGTGGCGACGTCGACGATCCAGAAGCCGTTGAACAGCTCCTTGGTCTCGCCGTAGGGGCCGTCCGTGACGACGGGCGTGTCGGTGGAGAAGTCGACGACGGCGCCCTCGGACGCGTCGGACAGCCCCTCGCCCGCGGCGAGCACGCCGGCGTTCATCATCGACTCGTTGTAGCGGCCCATCGCCGCGATGACCTCCGTGAAGTCCATCTGCTCGAACTGAGCCTGGCCCTCGTCGGTCCCCCGCATGATCAGCATGTACTTGGCCATCGTCCTGCTCCCTGTCGTGATCGCGGTCACCCTCGTGGCGACCTTCTCATCCCCAGGTCGAACGGGGAACCGCGAGATCGACATCGCCCCAGAAGTTTCTTCGAGGAGCCTCTTGCGATCGCTGGCTAACGGTATTAGCTTTGTGGCTATGGACATGACCACAACACCGGACGTCCGGTACCTCACCCGCCCCGAGGGGCGGATCGCCTACACCGACGCGGGCAGCGGCCCGCTCGTCGTCGCCGTCCCCGGGATGGGCGACCTCCGCTCCACCTACGAAGACCTCGTCCCCGCTCTCGTCGCCGCCGGCCACCGGGTGGTCGTCGCGGACCTGCGCGGCCACGGCGACTCCGACACCACCTTCACCACGCACGGCGACATCGCCACCGGGGCCGACCTCGTCGCGCTCGTCGAGCACCTGGACGCCGGGCCGGCGGTGCTGGTCGGCAGCTCCATGGGCGGGTCCGCCGCCGTGTGGGCCGCCGCCGAGCGGCCCGAGCTCGTGCGGGCCCTGGTGCTGGTGGCCCCGCACCTGCGGGAGGTCGCCTCCCCGGGGGCGCTGCGCACCTACCGCCTGCTCTACCGCGTGCTGTTCCGTCGCCCGTGGGGCGCCGCGGCGTGGGCGTGGCTCTACACCTCGATGTTCGCCAAGGGGCGCCGCTCGCCCGGGCACGCGCAGCACGTCGCGGAGATCCGGCGCAGCATGGCCGACCCGGCGCACCTCCGGTCGTTCCGCGACCTGGCCGTCGCGCTCGACCACTCCGTCATCGAGCCGCTGGTCCCCTCGGTCGAGGCACCGTCGCTCGTCGTCGTCGGCGAGCTCGACCCCGACTACAAGGACGCCGGAGCCGAGCTCGCCCGCATGCGCGACGCGCTCGGCGGCCAGGAGCTCCTGGTGCCCGGCGTGGGCCACTACCCGCAGCACCAGGCGCCCGAGGTCGTCACCCCGGCCGTCGTCGAGTTCCTCGCGGGCCTGCCCGCCGCCCGGCACGACGACGAGCGCGACGGCGCCGACGAGCGGGGTGCCCGTGCCTAGGGCGGGCCTGTCCCGCGACGCCGTCGTGCGCATCGCGCTCGAGCAGGTGGACGCCGGCGGGCCTACCGGGCTCGCCGACCTCACCCTCGCGAAGGTCGCCGCCTCCGCCGGGGTCGCCACCCCGAGCCTCTACAAGCACGTGGGGTCGCTCGCGGCGCTGCGCCGGGAGGTCGCGCTGGTCGCCCTCGAGGAGCTGACGACGACGAGCGCGGCGGCGACGGTCGGCCGGGCCGGCCCCGACGCCCTGCGCGCCCTCGCCCGCGCGTGGCGGGACTACGCCCTCGCGCACCCCGGCCGGTACGCCGCCGTCCAGCTCGCGCCGGATCCCGACGCCCCCGAGGACGCCGGGCACCGCACCGCGGCGGCGCGCGTCGTCGCGCTGGTCGGGGCGGTGCTGCACGGCTTCGGCCTCCCCGACGACCGCACGATCGACGCCGTCCGCGTGGTGCGCGCCGGGGTGCACGGCTTCGTGGTCCTCGAGCTCGGCGGCGGGTTCCGCCTGCCCGAGGACCTCGACCGCAGCTTCGACGCGCTGGTCGACATGCTCGTCGCCGGGGTCGCCGCCCTCGCGGACGCACCGTCGTCATCCGCACCGAAGGAGCAGCCATGACCCGCACCGCCCCGTCCCCCGACGCCCTCGCCACGACGCACGTCCCGGCCCGCAGCACCGTGGCGGCCTGGACCGCGACCGGCGCCGGCGCGGCAGGAGCCCTCCTGCTGCTCTTCCCCGTGCTCCGACCGTGGCCCGACGAGTCCGTGCCGAGCCTCGCGCTCGCCCAGGCGTTCGCCTCCGACCGGTGGGTGCTGGCGCACCTGTGCGGGATCGCGGGACTCTTCCTGCTGGCGCCGACGTTCCTCGGCCTGCGGTCGCTGCTGCGCGCGGCGACGGCCCCGGGGCCCACCGCCCCTGGCGCCCGTGCCGCCACCACCGCCGTCGCGACCGCCTGGGCCGGGGCCGCGCTGAGCTCCCTCTACTTCGGTGCCGAGATCTTCGGCATCCGCACGATCGCGCAGGCCGCGCTGCGCACGGACGACCCAGCGCTGCTCGCCGACGTCGAGGTGCTGCGGCTCCAGCCCGCGGCGATGACGCTCTTCGGCGTCGGCCTGGCCCTCGTCGCGGCGGCCGGCGTGCTCGCGGCCGTCGCGCTGTGGCGCGGCGGCGGCCGGCCGCGCTGGGTCGGCGTCCCGCTGGCCGCCGGGCTGCTGCTCTATCTGCCGCAGTTCTTCGGCACCCCGGCGGTGCGCGTCGGGCACGGCGTCCTCGCCGCCGCCGGGCTGCTGCTGGTCGCGTGGGCGGTGCGGCGCGGCACCGCGCCGGGCACGACGACGGCCGGCCACCCCGCAGGGTGACCGGCCGTCGGGCCTCGACCGTCAGAGGCCTGCCGGAGCCGAGCCGGAGCGTCAGTCGCCGCTCTGGAAGATCGCCAGCAGGCGCAGGAACTCCAGGTACAGCCACACCAGGGTGACGATGAGCCCGAAGGCCGCGGTCCAGGCGAACTGCGCCGGGACGCCCTGCTCGACACCGCGCTTGATCGAGTCGAAGTCGACGATGAGCGACGCGGCGGCCAGGCCGACCGCGACGAGGCCGACGATGATGCCGAGCGCGCCGCCCCGCATTCCCCAGCCGTCGAGGACCCCGGTCCAGGTCAGGACGACGTTGACGAGCGAGAAGACGAGGTAGCCCACCATGGCGATGAGCAGCCAGCGGGTGAACTTCGGGGTGACCCGCACCTTGCCGGACTTGAACAGGAACAGCGCGGCGGCGAACGTGGCCAGGGTCGCCACGACGGCCTGCAGCACGATGCCGGAGAGCGGGGCGCCGGAGCTGCCGACCGCGATCGACGCGAAGGCGATCGAGATGCCGCCCAGGAAGACGCCCTCGGCGACCGTGTAGGCCACGATCAGCGCGGGGCTGGGCTTCTTCTTGAAGGCGTTCACCAGGCCCAGCACGAGGCCGGCGATCATGCCGATCGGCCACAGGTTCGGGGCGAAGTTCCACGTCGCGGCCGCCACCACGATCAGCAGCGCGAGGAGGCCGCCGGTCTTGATGATGACGTCGTCGTAGGTGAGGCGCTTGGTGTCGGCCGTGGTGGCGGACGGCGCCTGGTACATGGCGTCGAGGCTCGCGGCGTCGGCGGTCTGCGCACCGGCGGTGCCCGCACCGTAGGCGACCTGCCCGTACTGCGGCTGGGCCGTGGCGGTGCCGCCCCGGCGAGCCCCGGTACGGCGCGGCTCGCCGAAGACGTTGCTGCTCGAGAAGACGGGGTTGGTCATGTACTCCTCCTGGTCGCGGCTGCCGGGTGCCCGACGACGGGTCGTCGCGCGCGCAGTGCCGGGTCGCTGGCCGTGCGTTCCATCGTAGTGAACGCGCGATGTTCCTCAGACGTTCCCAGGTCGGCGACTCTTTCCGAGGGCGCCGCGCGCGGCCTCCGCCGTCGCCTCGTCGGCGGCGAACACCCCGGTCCCGGTCACGGGGTGCGGCTGTCCGTGGTCGCCGCCGAAGGTGCCGCCGGCCTCCGTGACGATGAGGGACAGCGGCGCGTAGTCCCACACCTTGCCGCCCACCTGCATCGCGAGGTCGAGCTCCCCGGCCGCGACGAGCAGTGCGCCGTGCACGCGCCAGTCGGCCGGCTCGACGGCGCCGACGAGCCGGTCGACCTCGGCCCGGTACCGCTCGGGCACCATGGCCACCGGGGGCAGCACCGCCGTCCGCGCCGAGCGGAGCGACCCGGGCGGCCCGCCGACGCGCAGGGGCCGCGCCCCCGTGACGCGCCCGCCGACGACGTCCGCGACGAACGCGCCCCGACCGCGAGCCGCGTACCAGACCTGTCCCTGAGCGGGCACGATCGCGACGCCGACGGTCACCTCGCCGTCCTCCTCGAGCGCGATCAGGGTCTGCCACCGGTCGTCGCCCTCGACGAACACGAGCGTCCCGTCGATCCCGTCGAGGACCCACCGGCGCCGCGCGGCGCCGCGCTCCCCCGTCTCCTCGCCGAGGAACGCGTCGTCGGGCCGCGCGGCGAGCAGCACGGCGCGCACCCGCTCCTCGACCGCGAGATCGGCCTCGGTCACGACGGACCCGTCGAGCTTGTGGTCCCGCGCGAGCTCCTGCACGTGCGCGAAGTACCGCAGCCCCAGCTCGGCGCCGGCGAGCGCCGCCTGCAGCGCCAGGTCGAGGTCGTCGGCGGACAGGGCGTCGTGCAGGTCGGACGGCAGCTCGGACGGCATGGCCGCATCATGCCCTGTCCGCCCGGATCACCCGCTCCCTGCCCGTGACGCGGCGATGACCAGCACGTAGGCTCGGGAAGGACCCGTGATCCCGCGACGACGGCACCCGAGATGACCTCCAGGGGCGACATGATCGAAGCACACGGCCTGACCAAGAGATACGGACCCAAGCTCGCGGTGGACGACGTGACGTTCACCGTGCGGCCCGGCACGGTCACGGGCTTCCTCGGCCCGAACGGGGCCGGCAAGTCCACCACGATGCGGATGATCATGGGCCTGGACCGCCCGACGGCCGGACGGGTCACGGTGAACGGCAGCCCGTACGCGCAGCACGCCCGGCCGCTGGCCGAGGTGGGCGCGCTGCTGGAGGCCAAGGCGGTGCACCCCGGCCGCACGGCGCGCCAGCACCTGCAGGCGCTGGCCGCCACGCACGCGATCGCGCCGGCGCGGGTGGACGAGGTGGTCGAGCTCACCGGCCTGACGGCGGTCGCGCGCAAGCGCGTGGGCGGCTTCTCCCTCGGCATGGGGCAGCGGCTCGGCATCGCGGTCGCGCTGCTGGGCGACCCGCGCACCCTCATCCTCGACGAGCCCGTCAACGGCCTCGACCCCGAGGGCGTGCTGTGGGTGCGCAACCTCGCGCGCTTCCTGGCGGGCGAGGGCCGCACGGTCTTCCTGTCCAGCCACCTCATGAGCGAGGTGGCGCTCACCGCCGACCACGTCATCGTGATCGGGCGGGGGCGGATCCTCGCGGACATGCCGGTGCAGCAGCTGGTCGACGGCGCCTCCCGCCGGCTCGTGCGGGTGCGCTCGCCGCAGGCCGCCGACCTCGCCGACGTCCTGCGGCGCGAGGGCGGCGACGTCGCCCCGGCCGAGGACGGCGTCCTCGAGGTCACGGGCGTCGAGGCGGCCCGGGTGGGCGAGCTCGCCGCCGCGGGCGGCGTCGTCCTGCACGAGCTGACCCCCGTGTCCTCCACCCTCGAGGAGGCCTACCTGGAGCTCACCGCCGACTCGGTCGAGTACCAGGCCGAGGCCCTGGACGGCGCCGCCCCGGCGCCGGGCGCCGAGACCGGCGCGACGACGGACGGAGCGCCCCGATGACCGCCACCGCACCCACCCGCGAGGCCGCGCCGGCCGTCGTCGTGCAGCGGGTGACGTTCGGCCGCGTGCTGCGCGGCGAGTGGATCAAGTTCCGCACCCTGCGCTCCACGGTGTGGACCGTGGTGATCACGGCCGTCGTCATGGTGGGGCTGGCGCTCATGATGGCCGCGATCGTGCGCACGATGGTCGACACCCCCGAGATGGCCGAGGGCATGTCGCAGGACCCGGGGCTCCAGGCGATCGGCCTCACCGGCACGACGATCGTGTCGTTCGGCTACTCGTTCGGCGCGCTCGCCGTGGGCGTGCTGGCCACGCTCATCGTCACCAGCGAGTACTCCACGGGCACCGTGCGGTCCACGTTCGCCGCCGTGCCCCGCCGCCTGCCCGTGCTGTGGGGCAAGCTGGTCGTCATCGTGCTCGCCACCGCCGTCGTGGTGGCCCTCGCCCTGGTGATCGCGTACGTCGCCACGGCGCCCCTGCTCGAGGACGCCGGGATGAGCGTGGACCTGTCCGACTCCGAGCAGGTGCGGGCGTTGGCCGGCTGCGTGCTCTACCTCGCCACCGTGGCCGCGTTCTCGCTGGCCGTGGGCACGCTGATGCGCCACAGCGCGGGCGCGATCTTCACGATCGTCGCGATCTTCTTCGTGGTGCCGCTCATCTTCAGCATCGTCGTGCAGGCGTCCGACGCCGCGTGGACGGACTGGGTGAACAAGCTGCTGCCCAGCGTGGCCGGCGAGCGGATCATCTCCCGCGGCGCCGAGACGGACGCCCTGCTCGACCCGTGGGTCGGCTACGCCGTCCTCGTCGGGTACACCGTGGTGCTGCTCGTCGCCGCGGCGATCACGCTCAGGCGCCGCGACGCCTGACCCGCGCTCGTGGTGAGCGTGATCGTGGCCCTGGGTCACGACCGGAACAGGGCCACGATCACGCTCACCACCGCCGAGCACGGTCAGGCGGGGTCGGTACCCGCCTGACGGCGGGCGACGGCGGCGGCCTCCTCGGCCGCCTCCGCCTTCTCAGCGGCGCGCGCCGCGGCCCGCTCGGCCTTCTCCGCCCGGCGCACGACGCGCGAGTCACGCTTCGTGTGCCGGCGCTCCTTGCGGCGCTCGATGAGCTCGTAGAGCACGGGCACCACGAACAGCGTGAGCAGCGTCGAGGAGATGAGCCCGCCGATGACCACCAGCGCCAGCGGCTGGCTGATGAACGACCCGCCGCCGGTGAGGCCGATCGCCATCGGCGTCAGCGCGAAGATCGTCGCCAGCGCCGTCATGACGATGGGGCGCAGACGCTTGCGGGCGCCCTCGCGCACGGCCTCCTCCAGCGACCGGGGGTGCCCGTGCGCCGGGTCCCGGTACTGGTTGATGAGGTCGATGAGCACGATCGCGTTCGACACCACGATGCCGACGAGCATCAGCACGCCGATGAGCGCCGGGACGCCCAGCGGGGTGTCGGTGGCGAGCAGCGCCAGCAGCGCGCCGGTGGCGGAGAACGGCACCGACACCAGCAGGATCAGCGGCTGCACCAGCGACCCGAAGGTCGCGACCATCACCAGGTAGACGATGGCGATCGCGGCGACCAGCGCCAGCCCGAGGTCGGCGAACGCGTCCGCCTGGTCGGAGGCGACGCCGCCGATCTCGACGGTCGCCCCCGCGGGGAGGTCGAGGTCGTCGGTCGCGGCCGTGATGTCCGCGGTGAGCGTGCCGACGTCCTGCGTCTCGGGCGTCACCGACACGGTCGCGGACCGCGCGCCGTCGGTGCGGGAGATCGACGTGGGCACGTCCACCTTCTCGACGGTCGCGACGTCGGTGAGCGGCACCATGCCTGCGGCGGTGGGGACCTCGAGGTCCTCGATCTCGCCCTGCGTGGCCGGGGCGTCGCCGGTCTTCACGACCACGTCGGTGGGCCCGTCGCCCAGGTCGACCTCGCCCACGGTCTGCTCGGGCCCCATGGCCGCCGAGACGATCCCGGAGACCTGGGTCTCGGTCAGCCCCGCCTCGGCCGCCTTCTCGCGGTCGACGGACACCTGCACGACCTGCTGCGCGGCGGCGAGGTCGTTGGTCACCTCGGCCACGCCGTCCAGGCCCGACACCGCGTCGGTGACCTGCTGCGCCGCGGCGTCCAGGTCGTCGCTGTCGTTCGCCTGCACGACGAGGTCCACGGTGCTGGAGCCGAAGCCGGAGTCCCCGCCGGAGACGCTGACCCCGGTGGTGACGCCGGTCTCGGCCAGCGGCTCGACGGCGTCGCGGATCTCGGTCTGCGCCTCGACGCCGTCGGCGTCGGGGTCGAGCGTGATCGCGAACGTGGCCTGCGGCGCGGAGCCGCCGCCCATGAACGCGGCCATCGCGGCGTCGCCCGACCCGACGGTGGTCTGCACGCTCTCGACCGCGTCGACGTCGGCCAGGGCGTCCTCGACCTCGGTGGCCGCGGCGTCCTGCGCCTCGAGCGACGCGCCGGTCTCGAACGACTGCGTCACCGTGACGGTGTCCTGGCCGGAGTCGCCGATGAAGTTGGTCTCCAGGCGCGGCACCAGCGCGAGCGTGCCGCCGAGGACGGCGACCGCGACCACGAGCGTGACCCACGGGTGGCGCAGCGCGGCGCCGAGGCTCGGCACGTACGCGCGCTGCCACAGGCCGCGGCGCTCCTTGGCCTCGGCGGCCTCGCGGACACGCTCCGCCTCGGCCGGGTCCGTGGCGACGGCGGGCGCCTTGACGAACCAGTACGCCAGCACGGGCACGATCGTCAGGGCCACGACCAGCGACGCGAGCATCGCGATCGCGACGGTCATCGCGAACGGCCGGAACAGCTCGCCCACCATGCCGCCGACCAGCGCGATCGGCAGGAAGACGGCGACCGTGCTGATGGTCGACGCGGTGATGGCGCCGCCCACCTCGCGCACGGCGGTGAGGATCGCCGCCTTCTTGTCCTCGCCGTACGACAGGTGTCTCTTGATGTTCTCGATGACCACGATGGCGTCGTCGACGACGCGGCCGATCGAGATGGTCAGGGCGCCGAGCGTGAGGATGTTCAGGGTGTACCCGGTGGCGTTCATGACCACGAAGGTCACGGCCAGCGACAGCGGGATCGACACCGCGGACACGAGCGTGGAGCGCAGGGAGACCAGGAACACGAGGATGACGATCACGGCGAACAGCAGGCCGAGGCCGCCCTCGGTGGCGAGGCCCTCGATCGACTCCTCGATGAACGGCGCCTGGTCGAACACGACGGCGGTGGTGACCCCGGCGGCCTCGAGCTCGGGCCGCAGGTCGTCCATCGCGTCCTGGACGGCGTGGGAGACGTCGACGGTGTTGCCGTCGGGGGTCTTGGTGATGGCGACGCCCAGCGAGGACTCGCCGTCGAGCCGGGAGTGCGACGTCGCCTCGACCGGCACGACCTGCACGGTGGCCACGTCGGCGAGCGTGACGGGCTCGGGGGCGGCCGGGGTCTGCGGGGTGGTGGCGCCCTCGGCGCCCTGCGCGGGGTCCTGCGCAGAGCCGTCGGCCGCGGGCGGGGCGCCCGTGCCGTCGCCGACCTCGCCCGTGGTGCCGCCGGTCGCGTCGCCCGCGCCCGTCGTCGCGCCCGCCGCCGCCGCCGGGTCCGGCACGAGCGGGAGCGCCTTGAGCTCCTTGACGCTGTCGATGCTGGAGCCGGCCTGGACGGAGTAGGTGACGTCGTCGTCGGTGATGGTGCCGGCGGGCAGCACGACGCCGTTGTCCTTGAGCACGTCGGCGACGTCCTGCGTCGTCAGGCCGGCCGCCGCGAGCTTCTTCGTCTTGACGTCGACCAGCACCTGGTCGGTCTCGCCGCCGGTGACGGCGACCGAGCGGACGCCGTCCAGGTCCTCCAGCGCGGGCACGACGACGGAGTCGACGGTGTCCGCGAGCGCCGCGGCGTCCACGTCCTCGCCCGAGTCCTGGCTGCCGGCGGCCGCCAGCTGGATGACGGGCAGGTCGTCGAGCGAGCCGGTGACGACCTGCGGCTCGACGTCCTCGGGGAGCTGTGACTGGATGCGGGTGACGGCGGTCTGGAGCCGCTGGGTCGCCGCGTCCATGTCGGTGCCGTACTCGAACTGCACGGTGGTGACCGAGCTGCCGGTGGACGCCGTCGAGCCGATGGACTCGATGCCCTCGACGGACTGCGCGGCGGCCTCGAGCGGCTCGGTGACGCGCTGCTCGACCACCTCCGGCGAGGCGCCCGGGTAGGTCGCGACGACCGCGCCCGCCGGGAGCTCCAGGGACGGGATGAGCTCCTGCTTGAGGGAGCCCAGGCTCATCGCCCCGAAGACGAAGATCGCGATCGTCGCCAGGGCGACGACGGCGCGGTTCGCCAGGGACAGGCGGGCAAGTCGGAACACGCTCACTCCAGACGGGCGGTCGGCAGGGGGGCACGACTCCGCTGTCGTGACGCTTGGGCTGAACGGACGATACGCCGCCCGAGTTCCCCGGGACATCGTCCGAAGGGCTGACGGCCGTGGCCGAAGGTCGGACGGGTGCGCCGCGCGGACGGCGGCGGGCGCCGGGCGGTCCCCCGCCCGACGCCCGCCTGTGCCCGCGTCGCGCCGGTGCGCGACGGGGGTGTCACAGCTCGGACATGGCCTCCTCGGGCGTGCCCTCGACGGCGCGGGCGGCGCGGTTCCACCGCGCCCACAGCACCTTCTCGCCGAGCTGGCCGGCCATCTTGTGCGCGGTGAGCAGGAAGACGATCACGCCCACGGCCAGCACGCCGACGCCGACCCAGTACGGGGCGGACGCGCCGACCGGGTGCAGCAGGCCGGCGATCACCGGGGCGGGGGCGGCGAAGCCCCAGCGCACGAGGTTGAAGGCGCCGGTCGTGACGCGGCGGTCGGGGTCGCCGAGGGCGAGCGACAGGTCGGTGAGGATGGCGTTGGCGATACCCATGAACACGCCCGCAACGACGAGCACGACGATGGAGGCCGCCGTCGGGAGCCCGAGGGCGAGCAGCAGGGTCATCACGAGCACGCCGGCGACGGCGACGCCCAGGGTCTGCACGGCGCCGATCGTGTGCGCGAGCTTGTGGCCGACGACGAGGATGCCGAACGCGAGCCCGAGGCCCCAGGCGGTGAAGACCAGGCCGAGGGGGATGACGTCGAGCCCGAGGAAGATCGGCGTGTAGCCGAGGATGACGAAGAACACGAAGTTGTAGGTGGCGGTGACCACCGCGAGCGCGAGGAACGCGGGCTTGCGGAAGAGCCCGAAGACCTGGCCCACGTGCAGCGGCGCCGGCTTCTCGGCCGGGTCCTTGAGCTTCGTGATCGACATCGCGAGGGCCACGATCATGAACAGGCCGCAGGCGAGGAACGGCACGCGCCAGCTGATGCTGCCGAGCAGGCCGCCGATGAGGGGGCCGACGGCGAAGCCGAGGCCGACGCAGGTCTCGAAGATGCCGACCACCCACTCGCGGTCGTTGGCGAGCGAGACGAGCAGCACCATCGCGGTGGCGAAGAACATGGCGTTGCCGAGGCCCCACAGACCGCGCAGCGCAGCGAGCTGGCCGATCGAGGTGCTCAGCGCGGCGAGGATCGCCGCGATCGCGACGATGGTGACGCCGGCGCCCAGGATCTTCTTGTAGCCGAACTTCCCGGTGGCGAGCACGGCCGGGATCATGCCGACGGCCATGACCGCGATGTACGCGGTGAACAGGAGCTCGATCTGCCACGTGGTGGCACCGATCGCCTCCCCGATCACCGGGAGGATCGGGTCGACGACGGCGATGCCGGCGATCGCGAAGAACGCGGTCAGCGCGGTCGCGTAGATCGCGGTCTTGTTCGGTTCGTTGCGTGTGCCTGCCACGGACTCCTCACTCCTGCCCCACGGTCGGTCGCGGGCGTCGTCTGCTGGTTGCTGCGCCGTCGTCGTCGCCGGCCACGGGCCGTTCGGGCGCCGAAATACCTGCATGGTGCAGGTAATTACCTGTAGGATACACCTATGACCGCTTCCCGGGGAAACAATGTCGAGAAGAAGCGCCCCGACCAGGGCGACGACGCCGCGACGGCGGAGGTCGTCGCCCGCGTCGAGCTCGGCCTCGCCCAGCTGCTGCGCCGCGCCGAGCGCACCACCGCGGCGACCACCGTCCGGACCGGCGGCCACGACCTCGACCGCTCCGGCTACCTCCTGCTGCACGCCCTGCGCGACGGCGGCCCCCAGCGCGTCCAGGCGCTCGCGGACCGCCTCGGGATCGACGCCTCCACCGTGACGCGCCAGGTCGTCGCCCTCGAACGGGCGGGCCACGTGCAGCGCTCCCGCGACCCCCACGACGGGCGCGCCGTCCTCGTCTCCGCGACCGCCGGCGGCCGGGACGCCCTGCGCGCGCAGCGACGCCGGCGCGGTGCCACCTACTCCACCGTGCTCGCCGACTGGAGCCCCGCCGACCGCACCCTGCTCGCCGAGCTCGTCGAGCGCCTCAACGCCGACCTCGACGCCTACAAGCGGGACACGCCCCCGGCCTGACCGTCGCGACACTCGGTTGCCTCACGCAATATTTGTCACGAGCGCGGAACCGGTCGCTCCTGGCTACCGTCGGGAGGGTTGCCTGCGTCACAGACGTGTGACCACCCCGGCGGCAGACCCACCCCGCGTCGAAGGAGAGCGTCGTGAGCAGGCACGCCAACGAGGTCGACGAGTCCACCGCCGCCGTGCTGCGACGCGACCGCCTGCGACGCGCCGTCGCGTCCGCCGTGGCCACAGCCCTCGTGCTCGCCGTCTCCCTCGTGCTGGTGCCCGGACTCGCCAGCGAGGGCGCGCCCAAGTTCAACGTCCAGTGCGACGAGCTCATCGACGGCATCTCGGAAGCGGCAGATCCCGTCGACCTGCCCGGCGGCGGCCTGCCCAGCGGCCACGCCGAGACGATCGCCGACTACGAGTACGAGAACCCGGCCGAGCACCTCAGCGGCGAGAAGGAGCCGACGAAGGCCGAGCTGAAGAAGCTCAAGGGGAGCTACAAGACGTTCCCGGTCGGCTCCCGCGACCGCATGATCCGGCGATGGAACGTCTACAAGGGCACGTGGGGGTGGGACCAGTGGCGCAACTCCTACATCCCGAACCAGGCCAACGACGCCCGCGGCGACGCGTTCCACGGGAACGTGGGTCGGCGGCTCAAGCTCGGCGGCCCGAGCTGGATGTGCGAGGACACCAAGCTGGCGAAGGAGCAGAAGCTCGGTTCCAACCGCCGCTACGACTCGGTCAACCGGACCCTCAAGATCGCGTACGAGGTCAAGTCCGGGAACTCCTCGCTGCGCGCCAGCCAGCTCAAGGCCGACGCCGCGCTGCGCGCGAAGGGCTGGCGCGTCGTCTACATCTTCAGCAAGGAGCCGACACCGAAGCAGCTCGAGCAGATGCGCACGCACAAGGTCGAGCACACGACCTTGCGCTCCACCGCGGTCCAGAAGAACCCGTCACCGTCGTCGAGCACCGCGATGAACCCGACGTGCGGGCCCGCCCCGAAGTCCGCGGGCCCGTCCACGCTCTCGGCGACGTGCCCGCGCCGCGCGACGGCGGGGCCGGCGAAGGATCTCGCCCAGCGGTCGGGACGCACCCCGGCGCTCGCCCGCGAGGGCCAGCGGATGCAGGCCTCGTTCGGCGCCGACGGCCGCCGGCAGGGGTTCATGCCGCGCAGCCCCGGCGGGATCGACTGGCGCTCCCTCGAGCTGCGCTACGTCACCGATGACCCGAAGGCGGGCGACTACGGGTACGCCTTCTCGGCGGACGAGCTCCCCGACGACGGCGTGGCGGAACCCGGGTACGGAGGCGAGGCCGCGCTGGACCTGTCCTCCGACGCCCTCATGACGTGGCTCGCGCTCGACCCCGAGCAGTTCTGGGTGAACCTCAACCCGGACACGCCGGACACCATCGTCGACGAGGAGTTCGGCTCCACCGACGCCGGTCGCGTGCTGCTCGAGGCGGACCTGGAGATGAAGCAGAGCCTCAACGACCTCATGCGCCCCGAGACGGAGCAGGGCAAGAAGCACTGGGAGTCGCTGGAGCGCACCGACGACGGCCTGATCTGCTCCGACTGGACCCGGCTGTGGATCGATCCGCAGCCGGCCAAGGTGCGCGTCGAGGACGACCAGCTCTACATCCTGGACGCCCCGCTGCAGGTCCAGATCGAGCCGTTCGACGTGGACTGGGAGGTACCCGGCAACGAGGTCTGCCAGGACGCTCCCCCGAAGATGGTCGAGCGGAACACGCAGCGCATCGTCGACGACTTCGAGCAACCGCTCGAGGACTACGTCAACTCCGCCCCCGAGTACGCGGACCTGCGCCGCGTCTACACGGCCCGGGTCGCCGCCGAGTGGATCAAGGACCGCGACGCGGAGCGCCCGGGCGCCTTCCACGACGTCATCGGCTCGGGCGACGTCAGCGCCTGGCCGGCGCGCACCGAGTACGACCCGAAGGACGTGTACGACGAGTACCGCGAGCTGCTGAAGACCGTGCAGTACCGCTACGAGTACGAGCACGGCGAGCAGGAGTTCTACATCGAGATCTTCGGCGGCATCGTGCTCCCCGACGCGCCGCGGGACCTGACGCCGAAGGCGGAGTTCGAGCGCGACCACCCGAAGCTGCCACGTACCGTCCGCAGCGCTCGGTTCGAGGCGACGAGCCTTCCCGTGGGCGTCCAGGCGCCGCAGGGGGACGAGGTCGGCACGCTCGACGACGCGACCACGACGGCATGGCTCGGCGGCGGGACGCTCGCCGAACCCGAGGAGCCCGAGCCCACCGACCCGCCGGACGAGCCGGACCCGACCGACCCGCCGGGCGATGGCGGTAGCGACGGTGGCAACGGCGGTGGCAACGGCGGTGGTGGCGGTGGCGGTGGCGGTGGCGGTAGTGGCGACAGTGGCGACGGCAGCGACGACGCGGTGCCCCCGGATGCCTCCGACGGGCCCGCCGGTCGAGGTGACGAACGGCCCGGGGCACCGCACGCCGACGCACCGCCGTCGTCCCAGGCCCCGCTGCCGGGCGCGCTGGCATCCACCGGCTTCGGTGACGCCGGGCTGATGGTGGCGGCGATCGTCCTGGTGCTCGTGGGGCTCGTCCTCGTCGGTGTCCGACGACGCTGGTTCCCGCGACTCTGACCGCCCGCCCCGCCAGAGGGTTCCCACCGGATCTGCCCTGAGCGGATGCGCTCCCGGCAGAGAACCCTCCCGCTGCGGCCACCGTCGTCGGACGGTGGGGACATGAGCACACCGACCCAGAGCACCCCGACCCTGAGCACCCCGGCACCGCCCGCCGCGCCCGCCTTCGACGACCAGCTCACCGCGCGGCTGCTGCACCAGCGCATCGTGGTGATCGGCACCGAGATCGACGACGCCGTCGCCAACCGCGTCGTCGCGCAGCTCCTGCTGCTGTCGGCGGAGGACCCGCGGTCCGACGTCGCGTTGTACGTCAACTCCCCCGGCGGCTCCGTCACCGCGGGGCTCGGCATCTACGACACCATGCGGCTGCTGCCGAACGACGTCGTGACGGTCGGGTTCGGCTTCGCCGCCAGCATGGGCCAGTTCCTCCTCACCACCGGCACCAAGGGCAAGCGCTACGTGCTGCCGCACACGCGGGTGATGATGCACCAGCCGTCGGCCGGCATCGGGGGCACCGCCGTCGACATCGCGATCCAGGCGGAGAACCTGGAGCACACCAAGCGCGTGATGCACGAGCTCATCGCGCAGCACACCGGCCGCACGGTGGAGCAGATCGCCACCGACAGCGACCGTGACCGCTGGTTCACGGCCACCGAGGCGGTCGAGTACGGCATGGTCGACCGGATCGTCGAGAGCGTCGAGGACGTGCGGCCGTCGGCCGGCGGCCGGAAGGCGGGGCTGTGATGGACGAGCGGATGAGCTACACGATCCCGAACGTCGTCGAGCGCACCCCGCTGGGAGAGCGCTACTCCGACGTCTTCTCCCGCCTGCTGCGCGACCGGATCATCTTCCTCGGCACCGAGATCGACGACGGCGTGGCGAACGTCGTCATGGCGCAGCTGCTGCACCTGGAGTCCGAGGCGCCCGAGCAGGAGATCGGGTTGTACATCAACTCCCCCGGCGGCTCCGCGACCGCGATGACCGCGATCTACGACACCATGCAGTACGTGCGCAGCGACGTCGCCACCACCTGCATGGGGCAGGCGGCGTCCGCCGCCGCGGTGCTGCTGGCCGCCGGCACGCCCGGCAAGCGCACGGTGCTGGAGCACTCCCGCGTGCTGCTGCACCAGCCGTCCACCCAGGGGCAGGGCACCGTGTCCGACCTCGCCATCCAGGCGCGCGAGGTGCTGCGCCTGCGCGCCGAGACCGAGCAGCTCCTGGCCCGGCACACCGGGCAGACCGCCGAAAGGCTGCGCGCCGACACCGACCGCGACCTCATCCTGTCGGCCCAGGACGCCGTCGACTACGGGGTGGCGGACGCGGTCGTCACCTCGCGCAAGCTGTCGGACCGCGCCGCGGCCTAGCCGTCCCCCGGCACCGGGCGGCCGCCGACGTGCCAGTCGTGGACCTCGACGTCCGCGTAGTCGTCCGCGACCAGCACCCGGCGGGCGTCGTCGGGCCCGGCGGCCTCGACCAGCACGGCGGCGCCGAGGACCGCGGCGCCGTCGTCCGACAGGAGCGGTCCCGCCGCGACCAGGCCGACCCCCGCTCCCGGCGCGACCAGGGGCTCGCCGGTCCCCCGCCACCCGAGCCCGAGGACCAGGTACCGGGGATCGCCCTCCGGCCCGCCGGGGTAGTCCCACATCGTGCGCCCGAGCGTGTTGCGCCACCGGCGCAGCAGCACGTCGCGGTACGCGCCGGCCTGGTAGTTGGGCTCGTCGAACGCGAACGCCCGGGCGGCCTCGGGCCCGGGCAGGTCGAGGACGTGCACGCTCCCGGTGAGCGTCTCGCCACCGTCCGTCGTCGTCGGACCACGCGCGATCATCCCGTCCGCGAACCGGTCCATGTAGGCCAGGTGCTCGTCGTTGAGCGCCTCGCGCAGGGCGATCGACCCGGCACGGTCACGGTGGTAGACGAAGAACTCCATGCTCGGCGCTGGCGCTACGCGGCGAGGGCGACGACGTCCGACGTCGTCGTGCGCACGGCCGTCGCCGAGCGCACGTGCCGGGACGACGACGGCGACCGGTCGCGCAGGGACGTGAGCACGCGGACGCGCTCCTGGTGCTCGGCGCTCGCGGCGAGCGCGTCGTGCGCCTCGGCGACGAGGTCGACGAGCCGGATGCCGAGCGCCGCGCACACCGCGGCGAGCACCTCGGACGACGCCTCCTTGCGCCCGCGCTCCACCTCGGACAGGTACGCGGTGGACATGCGCGCCGTGCCGGAGACCTCCTGCAGCGTGCGGCCCTGCGCCAGGCGCGCCCGGCGCAGGATCGCCCCGACCAGGTGCCGCAGCAGCGGCTCGCGCACGTGCTCCGTCGTCGTCGTGCCGAACCCCGTGTCCGCCGTCATGCCGACGACGCTACCCGCGACCGGCGGCCGACGGCTCCGCCAGCGGCTCCGCGGTCGGCCGTTCTGCTGACGGCAGAAGGCGGCGCGCGGCCCGGCCGCTGCCGTACAGGACCCCGCCCACGACGAGGACGGCGCCCACCCCCTCGAGCGGGGTCACCCGCTCGCCGAGCAGCAGCCAGGCCGCCGACATGCCGACCACGGGCACGAGCATGGAGAACGGGGCGACCACGCCCGCGGGGTGGCGGGCCATGAGCCAGGTCCACACGCCGGAACCGAGCACCGTCGCGACGAGCACCGTGTACAGGAGGCCGACGACGGCGCCCACGGCCCCCGGGTCGTCCCACGACGTGAGGGAGTGCGCGATCTCGCCCGGCCCCTCGACCAGCAGCGACAGCGCGAGCATCGGCAGGGGCGGAACCACCGACATCCACAGGGTGAGGCGCAGCGGGCTCTGCGGCTTCGCCTGCCGGTTGCAGATGTTGCCGATCGCCCAGCCGAACGCGCCGGCCAGGGTGAGCAGGAAGGGCACGACGGTGGCGGTCGCGGCCTGCTGCCACGCCACCAGGGTGAGCCCGCCGACGGCCACGAGGATGCCGAGCACCTGCCGGCCGCTCACGCGTTCGCGCAGGAACGTGGCGCCGAGCAGCACGGTGAACGGGCCGGACATCTGCAGCACGAGCGACGCGAGCCCGGCGGGCATCCCGGCCGCCATGCCCCAGTACAGGAAGAGGAACTGCAGCGCGCCGAACCCGAGCCCGTAGCCGACCACCCAGCGCACCGGGACGTCCGGCCACGGCACCAGGAACACGGTCGGAAGCGCGATGAGCGCGAACCGCAGCGCGACGAGGAACATCGGCGGGAAGTGCTGCAGCGACGCGTCGATGGCGATGAAGTTCAACCCCCACAGGAGGGCGACGAGGACGGCGAGCAGCCGGTGGCGGGCGGGCATGCGCCCAGCCTCACCCGGCGGCACGGTGAAGGACAAGCGAAAGTTGCTTCATCGTGTCTGTAGGCTGACTTCATGGATGTCCGGCACCTCGAGCTGCTCCGCGAGCTCGCCGACCGGGGCAGCGTCACGGCCGTCGCCCGCGCCACCCACCGCACGCCGTCGGCCGTCTCCCAACAGCTGCGCACCGCCCAGCGCGAGCTGCGCGCCCCGCTCGTCGAGCCGTCCGGCCGCGGGCTGCGCCTCACGGACGCCGGGCGGCTGCTGGCCGAGGGCGGGGCCAGCGTCGCCGCCGCGCTCGCGCAGGTGCAGGCCCGCTGGGACGAGTTCCAGGGCGAGCCGTCCGGCACGGTCACCGTGGCGGCCCTGGCCAGCGCCGCCACGTTCCTGCTCCCCCGCGCCATAGCCGACCTCGAGGGCACCGCCCTCACCCTGCGGTGCGTCGACGTCGACATCGCCGAGGCCGAGTACGGTCCGCTCACCGCGGACCACGACGTCGTCGTCGCGCACTCGCTCACCAGCGTGCGGCCCGCCGGGGCCGAGGGGCTCACCGTCGTGCCGCTGGCCCGCGAGCCGCTCGACATCGCGATGGCCGCGGGGCACCCGCTGGCCCGCCTGCCGCGCGTACGGCCGGCGGACCTGGTCGACCAGGACTGGATCGGCGTGCCCCTCGGCTACCCGTTCGACACCGTGCGCCTCGCCATCGAGCAGGCGACCGGGGCCGAGCTGCGCGTCGTCCAGCGGCTGCGCGACAACCGCCTCATCGAGGCGCTCGTCGCCGCCGGCGACCAGGTCGCCGTCCTGCCCCGCTTCACCACGCCCACCGGCGACCGGCTCGTGCTGCGCGAGCTCGCCGACATCGCGTCCGCGCGGCACGTCTCCGCCGTCCTCCGCCCCGACCGCGCCGAGCGGCTCGCGGTGCGCCGCGTCGTCGACGCCTTCCGCCGCGCCGGCGCCGACGTCGAAGCGGAGACGGCCGGTGGTGCGGGGTGACCGCGAGATGACGTGACGTCAAAGCCCCACGGAATCGGCTCCATGCTCGGCCTGCTTCGCGGTGAAACCGTCGAACTCGAGCTGCTCGATGAGACCCGAACGCGAGAAGGACTGCGTGTCCATGTAGTTCTTGGCAGCGATCTCCGCCTGCACGTTCCAGTCGACGTCGACGTGCGCCACGGCGTATTTCGCGTCAGCGTTCGAGTAGCCCTCGAACTTCAGCTGGTCCGTGAGGCCCTGCTTCGAGAAGCCACCCATCTCGAGATAGCTCTGGGCGCTCGCCACGGCGTTCTCCTGCGCGACCGTCGCGTCGTCCTTCTCGTCACCGGCTTCGGGCGACTCCGCCGCCGGTTCCGAGGCCACGGACTCCGCGGGTTCCGGCGAGTCACCGTCGTCCGCAGAGCCGCACCCGACAAGAAATCCGGCCGCCGCGATCGCGACAGCCACCCTGAGCGACTGCGTGCGTCGAGAAATCATCACTGCCCCCTCCGAGCGAGTCGATATCTCGGATCGTGACACTTGCCCCGCGCACACGCCCGCCGACGTCCGGTGCACGGAACGCCGGCGCGACGCGCCACGGACAGGGCGACGAGGGCCAGAGAGGGTGCCCCCGCCCGGGTTCGAACCGGGACTGGGCCGGGTTTAAGCCGGCTGCCTCTGCCAGTTGGGCTACGGGGGCGGGACGACGGAGCGGGCGCCGGCGACCTCTCGAGGGAGATCGCCGACGCCCGCTCACGGTACCGGGGAAGGTCAGCCCTTCTCGGCGCGTGCGGCCGACGACTCGGCCTTCTGCTCCACCTTCTCGCCCGGCTGCTTCGGCGGCACGGACGCCTTGCGGAACTCGTCGCGCGGGTCGTGCAGGGAGCCGAGCGACACGATCTCGCGGCCCATGAGGAACTGGCCGATCCAGCCGATGAGGATGCGCACCTTGCGGTTGCCGGTCGGCATCGCCATGACGTGGTAGCCGCGGTGCGCGAGCCACGCGAGCGGGCCGCGCAGCTTGAGGAAGCCGAACAGCTCCGCGACGCCCTTGTACAGGCCGAGGGACGCGACGACGCCGACGCTCTTGTGGGCGTAGTCCTCGGGCTGCTGGCCCTTGAGGACGGCGACCAGGTTGTCGGCGAGCTTGGTGGCCTCGCGGATCGCGTGCTGCGCGTTCGGCGGGCAGAACTGGCCCGGGTTGAGCACGTCCGGCACGGCGGCGCAGTCGCCCGCGGCCCAGGCGTCGGGGACGATCTCGCCGTCCTCCGTCGCGACCTGGAGCGTGGGCTTGACGATGACGCGGCCCATCCGGTCGAACGGGAGGTCCGACTCCTCCTTGATGACTGGGTTCGCCTTGACGCCCGCGGTCCACACGATCGTCTCGGTGTCGAACTCGACGCCCGTCGAGGTGACGACGTGCCCGTCGACGCAGGACGACAGGAACGTGTTGAGGTGGAACTCGATGCCGCGCTTCTTCATCTCGTCGAGCGCCCACAGGCCCATGGGCTCGGAGACCTCGGGCAGGATGCGGCCCGAGCCCTCGATCATGACGAAGCGCAGGTCCTCGGCGTCGATCGTCGGGTAGTTGCGCGTGGCGTAGCGCGCCATGTCCTCGATCTCGGCCAGGGCCTCGATACCGGCGAACCCGCCGCCGACGAACGTGAACGTCAGCATGCGCTTGCGCGCGTCCGCGTCCCAGGTGGACGAGGCGACGTCCATGCGGTTGAGCACGTGGTTGCGGACCGCGATGGCCTCCTCCACGTTCTTGAAGCCGATCGCGTTCTCCGCGAGGCCCGGGATGGGCAGCGTGCGGGACACCGAGCCGAGGCCGATGACGAGCTGGTCGTACGAGACCTCGTAGTCCGGCCCCTCCTCGGGGTGGATCGTGACCTTGTGGCCGGCGTGGTCGATGTGGTTGACCAGGCCCTGCAGCACGTCGATGCCCTTGAGCGCCTTGCGGTGCGGGGCGACGACGTCGCGGGCGTCGATCGAGCCCGCGCCGGCCTCCGGCAGGAACGGCGCGTAGGTCATGTACGGCCGCGGGTCGACGACCACGATCGCCGCGTCCTGCTTGCCGAGCTTGCGGCGCAGGCGACGCGCCGCGTAGAGGCCGACGGAACCACCGCCGAGGACGACGATGCGGGGCACCTTGCGGGGCCGCGGGGCCGCGGCGGGCGCGTCCTGGACAGAGGTGTCCGACGACAGAACGTTCTGAGGCATGAACACCATTCTACGACCGTGCCGGGGGCATGCAGTCGGGCCGTCCAGCCCGTGACCCTCCCCCGCTCCGTGGTGCGCCGGCGCGGGTGCCGACGCGCCACGGAGCCGCAGGTCAGCGACCCGGCGCCACGGCGGCCGTCGTCCTGGCCACGGCGCCGCCCGAGCGACCGGCGGTGCTCTCCGCGGAGGGCTCCGGCGCGGGGTCCTCCTCCGTCGCGCCGCCCGTCCGCTCGCCGATCGCGGTCGGTGCCTTGAGGAAGGGCCAGGGCATGTCCTCGGGCTGCACGCCGACCTGCGGCTGCCACGATCCGCCGTCCTCCGACCACTCCATGCCCTCTTCCGGCACGGCGCGCATCGGGTAGACGTTCCACCGCTTGCGGCCGTCGTCCGCCGTCGCCGGCCGGAAGTACCAGATGCCGTCGAGGTCGGGCACCGACCATGCCTGCTCGTCTCCCTCCGTCGTCACGGTGCGCACGGGCCGCCCGCGGTCGTCGAAGAGCTGGACGTTCTTGATGGGGTCGCCGTTCGCGTCGAAGGCGAAGAGGTTGGCCACGGGCTCGCCGTCCACCCAGACGCCGTCGCCCTCGGCACCGTCGCCGTAGCCGACGTTCAGCGCGTCGGAGTGCCCGGCGCTGTAGCCGGCGTCGTACGAGCTGCCGCCCGAGGCCGAGCCCCGCACGGACTCGTCGTGCGTCGCGACCGCCACGGCGGGCACCAGCAGCACCGCGGCGAGCGACGCCGCGACCGTGAGCCGCGGCTGCCACCGGCGCGGGAGCCATCGACCGCGCGCCCACTGCACGCTCACCAGGGCGGACCCGCCCATGACCAACAGGTCTCCCGCTCCCTCCGGGACGAGCGACGGCTGACCGTCCGTCGACCGCGTGAACAAGGCGACGAGCAGCGCGCCGACGATCCAGCCGCGCGCCACCCACCACGCCGGCCGCACGTCCCGGCCCAGCCCGCGCAGCCGCGCCCATGCGGGAGTGCTGGTCACCGGCTGCCAGGCCCGGCGCCACCGTTCGCCCAGCAGGACGCGCCGGGCCGCGAGCGTGGGCCGCGCACCCGCACGCCTCCGTGCGCCCGGCAGCTCGGCGGGCAGGCCGGCGGCTGCCCGCAGCTCGGCGGCGTAGTCCGCGGCCGGGCCGAAGTGCGCGACGAGGTCGAGCGCGACGTCGTCGTCGTCGGACCGGGCCCGCCCCGCCCTCAGCGGCGCCGTCGCCTCCGTGAACGCCTCGGCGAGGTCGGCCTCCATCCCGTCGGTCAGCTCGTCCACGACCTCCGGCCCGAGGTCTGCCAGGTTGAGGCGGACCGCCTGGGCGTAGCCCCGGGCGTGCGTGGCGAGGACGTCGGCGAGCGACGTCGCGGTCGTGGCGGTGCCGGCGTCCTCGCCGGGCGCGATGCTGGTCATCAGGCTGCCTCGTCCCTCTTCCCGAGGAGGCCGCCGACGGTGCCGGCGAACTCCTGCCACTCCTTGCGCTGGATCGCGAGCGTCTGCCGCCCGTGCGCGGTGATGCCGTAGTACTTGCGGTGCGGGCCCGCCCCCGACGGCACCACGTAGCTGGTGAGAGACCCTGCGGCGTAGAGCCGCCGGAGCGTCCCGTAGACGGAGGCGTCGCCCACGTCGTCGAGCCCTCGGGCGCGCAGGCGCCGCACCACGTCGTACCCGTACCCGTCCTCGTCCTCGACGACGGCGAGGACCGCCGCGTCGAGCACCCCCTTGAGCAGCTGCGTCGTGTCCATCGACCTCTCCTCCCGACTGCTTCGCGACAGACACTAGTGCGCGATGCGCAGTAGTACAGGCGACGCGCCGACGAGCCGTCGGCGCGTCTCGGCCGGTGTGCGCTCAGGCGAGGGAGAGCGCGATGCCGTCCAGGATGTCGCTCTCGCTGGTGACGACGTCCGCGAGCTCGCCGCCCGCGGCGGCGACGTCGTCGCGCACCCGCCGCACGACCTCCGCCCAGACCAGCGCGCCCGCGCCGATGACGTCCGCGCGGCCGGGGTGCATGAACCCGAGGGCGAGGCGCTGCTCGCGGCTGCGGTGCAGCAGGTCGTCGCACGCGGCGAGCACCCGGTCGACGCCCAGGACGGCGCCGTGCACGGCGTCGCGCCGGTACTCGGCCAGCCCCAGGGCGTGCGCGGTCACGGACGTCACCGAGCCGGCGAGGCCGACGAGCGTCATGGTCCGGCCGAACGGGACGGTCCGGGCGGCGGTGTCGAGCGCGGCGCGCACGTCGGCGCGGGCGGCCTCCACCTCGGCCGGCGCCGGCGGGTCGGAGTGCAGGTGGCGCTCCGTCATCCGCACCGAGCCGACGTCGAGCGAGAGGGCGGCCTCCGGCGTCGTCGTGCCGAGCACCAGCTCGGTCGAGCCGCCGCCGAGGTCCACCACCAGGTACGGCCCGGGGTGCTGCGAGGCCACGCCCGCGGTGGCGCCGCGGAAGGAGAGCTCCGCCTCCTCACGCCCGGAGACCACCTCGGGGTCGACGCCCACGGCCGCGTGGACGCCGTCGAAGAACTCCCGCCGGTTGCGCGCGTCGCGCGTGGCCGACGTCGCCACGAAGCGGACCCGCGTGGCCCCTGCCTCGGCGATCACCGCGGCGTACTCGCGCGATGCCTCCAGCGTCCGCGCCAGCGCCTCCGGGGCGAGCTCGCCCGTGCGGTCCACACCCTGGCCGAGGCGCACGATGCGCAGCCGCCGGTCGACCTCCGTGAGGGTGCCGTCGGGCGCGACGTCGGCGACCAGGAGGCGGATGGAGTTGGTGCCGCAGTCGATCGCGGCGACCCGGGTCGACGTGGAGGGTGCGGAGGGCGCGGGGCGTTCGGTCACGGGCGACACGATCTCATCCGACACCGACGCCACGCCTCTCGGGACCGGGACGTGTGACGGACGTCGTTCAGCAGCTGCAGCGGTCGGGCCGCCACTGGTCGCGCACCAGTGCGAGCGCCTCGTCGCCGAGCGGGTTCACGCCCGGACCGGCGGCCAGCGCGTGGCCCATGAGGACGTGGACGCACTTGACGCGCGTGGGCATGCCACCGGCGGAGATGCCCTCGATCTCGTCGACCTGCCCGAGCTCGGCGCGCCGCGCCAGGTAGTGCTCGTGCGCCCGGTGGTACGCGTCCGCGAGCTCCTCGTCTTCGGCGAGGCGCGCCGTCATCTCCTTCATCACGCCGTCCGCCTCCAGCCGGGAGGCGGCCGCGACCGCCCCCGGGTGCGTGAGGTAGTACGTGGTCGGGAACGGCGTGCCGTCGGGCAGCCGCGGCGCGGTGCGCACGACGAGCGGGCGACCGCACACGCATCGGGCGGCGATGCCGACGACGCCGCGCGGCTCGCGCCCGAGCTGCTCGGCGAGCACCTCGAGGTCGCGCTCGGTGACCACGGTCGGGTCGGCGTCGCCGACGGGGGCGGTGTGGTCGGTCATAGGGGCGGTCCTCGGGGCGTTCGCGGGCGGGGCAGCCCCCATTCTCCCCCGGGCCCGGCCCCGGTCGCGCCGCTGCCGGGGTGCGCCCGCTCACCACTCCGCGAACGAGCCGTCGGCGTGCCGCCACACGGGGTTGCGCCACCGGTGCCCGACGGCGGCCCGCTGGCGCACGTAGTCCTCGTCCACCTCGATGCCGAGGCCGGGGCCGCGCGGGATCTCGACGGACCCGTCGGAGTAGGCGAAGACGGTCGGGTCGACGACGTAGTCGAGCAGGTCGTTGGAGGTGTTGTAGTGGATGCCCAGGCTCTGCTCCTGGATCACCGCGTTGTACGCGACGGCGTCGAGCTGGAGGCAGGCGGCGAGCGCGATCGGCCCGAGCGGGCAGTGCGGGGCGACGGCGATGTCGTAGGCCTCCGCCATCGCCGCGATCTTGCGCACCTCGGTGATACCGCCGGCGTGCGAGAGGTCGGGCTGGATCACGTCGACGACGCCGGACGTGATGACGTCCTTGAAGTCCCACCGCGAGTACAGCCGCTCCCCCAGGGCGATCGGCGTGCTCGACGCGCGGAGCACGTCCGCGATGCCGTCGACGTGCTCGGACAGCACCGGCTCCTCGACGAACATCAGGTGGTACGGCTCCAGCGCCTCGAGGAGGACGCGCGCCATCGGGCGGTGCACGCGCCCGTGGAAGTCGACGCCGATGCCGACGTCGGGCCCCACGGCCTCGCGGACGGCGGCGACGTTGGCGACGACCTTCTCCACCTTGTCCCGGGTGTCGAGGTACTGGAGCTCCTCCGGGCCGTTCATCTTCACGGCGGAGAAGCCGCGACCGACGGCCTCCCGCGCGGCCGCGGCGGTCTCGGCCGGCCGGTCGCCGCCGATCCACGAGTACACCTTGATGCGGTCGCGCACCCGCCCGCCCAGCAGCTCGTGCACGGGGACGCCGAGCGCCTTGCCCTTGATGTCCCACAGCGCCTGGTCGATGCCGGCCAGCGCGCTCATGTGGACGCCGCCGCCCCGGTAGAACCCGGAGCGGTACAGCACGGTCCAGTGGTCCTCGATCTGCCGGGGGTCCTTGCCCACCAGGTAGTCGGACAGCTCCTCGACGGCGGCCGCGACGCTCGCGGCACGGCCCTCCAGGACGGGTTCTCCCCAGCCGACGATCCCCTGGTCGGTCTCGATCTTCAGGAAGAGCCAGCGGGGCGGGACGACGAACGTCGTCAACGACGTGATCTTCACGGCTTGCCTTTCAGCGTGTGACGCGTGGTCAGTGGTCGGTGTGGTCGGCCCAGACGCGGACGAGCTCGGCGGCGCGCGCGGCGACGGTCTCGGCGGCGTCGCCCGGCCGGTACAGCGAGGTGCCCAGGCCCGCGCCCGCCGCGCCGGCGCGCGCCCACTCGCCCAGGTTCGTGGCGTCGACCCCGCCCACCGGGACGAGCGCCGTGCCGGTCGGCAGCACGCTCGCCCAGGCGCGCAGGCCCGACACCCCGACCGCGGAGGCCGGGAAGAGCTTGACGGCTGTGGCCCCGGCGTCGAGCGCGGCGAACGCCTCGGTGGGCGTCGCCGCCCCCGGATAGCTCTCCAGCCCGAGGCGCACCGTCTCCGCGACGACGTCGGGCCGCGTGTTCGGCGACACGACGAGCGAGGCTCCGGCGTCGGCGGCGCGGCGCACGTCCTCGGGCGTGAGCACGGTGCCCGCGCCGACCCGGGCGTCCGGGCCGGCCGCGTCGCGGATGCGGCGGACCGACCCGAGCGGGTCGGGAGAGTTGAGGGGCACCTCGACGGCGTCGAACCCCGCCTCGAGGACGGCGGCCGCGACGTCGACGGACTCCGGCGGCGTGACGCCTCGCAGGATGGCGACGAGGCCGGTGGGTCGGTGCGTCATGAGGTTCCTTCCTCGGTGCTGGACAGGGTCGTGGTGCGCTCGGAAGTCCGGGCCCCGGGGAGCGGCGCGCCCGTCACGAGCCCGGCGTCGCGGGCGACGCGCCACAGGCCGCGCACCGCGACGTCCTCCCCGGCCGCCCGCACCACGGCGCCGTGGCGCTCGAGCGCCCGGCGGTAGCGCCGCGCGGTCGCGGGTGACGCGCACACCGTGACGAGCGCGGCCGGGTCCGCGCGCAGCGCGTGCCGCACCTCCGAGCCGACGAGGAGGCCCGACACGTAGTCCGCCACCTGGGCGGGCCGGAGCGCGCCGGCCATGACCAGGGTGCGGGCCGTGAACAGCAGGGCCGCCAGCCCGCGCTCGTCCCCCCGCCGCGCGTCGGTGTCGAGGCCCCGGTCGAAGGCCTCCTGGTCGACGGCATCCCGCCCGGCCGCCGGGTCGCCGTGGGGGCCGTCCTCGGCGAGGCGGGCCAGGATGCTGTCGCGCAGCAGGAGGCCGTACAGCTCGCCGGTCATGACGGTGGCGAAGCCCGTGACGCGGTCGCCGTCGAGGCGCACCCACTTGGAGTGCGTGCCGGGCAGCACCGCCGTGGCGAGCGGCGCCCCGCCCTCCTCGCGGGTCTCCTCCAGCGCGCCGAGCAGCTGCACCTCCTCCCCGCGCAGCACGTCGGGGTCCGGTCCGACGACCCGCAGGCCGGGCACCAGGTGCACGACGGAACCGGCGGCCGGCACCGGCGTGAGGTGGTCGGCGAGCCGCGAGAGCCGGGCGGGCACGTCGAGGTACCCCGCGTCGGCCCAGCCGTGGTTGGAGCCCACCATGCCCGCGCCCAGCACGGGCAGGTCCGGGTGGCGCTCGAGCCAGGGTCCGCACAGGCGCGCGAACGTCCGCTCGAACGCGGCGGCGCGCTCGGGCGCGGAGCCGGTTCCCGCGGAGCAGCGGAGGGTGCCGTCGTCCGTGCGGACCTCGTCGAGGACACCGCCCGCGGCGTCCAGGAGCCAACCGCGGAAGCTGGAGGTGCCCCAGTCGAGGGCGACGAGCGCTGCGTCGCGCCGGGGTGCGTCATCGGCCATGATCGGGAACGGTAGGCAGCCGATCCCGACTATGAGAACCGCGTCCCTATTATCGGGATACGCTCCTCGCCGTGAGCCCCTCCGCCTCCCCGGACGCCCCCGCGCCCCCTCCCAGGGCCCGGGCCGGCACCCGCGCCCCGGCGGCGCCCCCGCCCCCCGGCACGCAGACGCTGGCCCGCGGCATCGCCGTCGTCGACGCCGTCGCGCGCGGGCACGGACGCCTGCGCGACATCGCCGCCGAGACCGGCGTCGGCCGCAGCACCACCCACCGCCTCCTGCAGCTGCTGCTCGCGACCGGCTACGTGCGCCACCTCGACGACGGACGGTACGCGCTCGGCCCCGCGCTCATCGAGCTCGGCTACCAGGCGCTGCAGGAGAACCCGGTCGCCGACGTCGCGGCCGGGCCGCTCCGGGCGCTCGCCGCCCGGGTCTCGGACACCGTGCACCTCGCCATCGAGGACCGCGGCCAGGTGCTCTACCTCGACAAGATCCCCGGCACCCGCGGCGCGGAGATGCGTTCGCGGGTCGGGCACCGGATGCCGCTCACGCGTACCGGGGTCGGCAAGGCCCTGCTGCTCGACCAGCCCGAGCGGTGGCGCGAGCAGTTCGTCGCCGAGCGGCGCGTCGGCGGGGACGCCTCGGACGGCCCCGCGGCGGACGTGCTCACGCCCGACGAGTTCGTCGCCGTCATGGAGGCGTCCGCCCGCCGGGGCGTCGCGTTCGACCTGGAGGAGAACGAACCCGGCATCCTCTGCGTCGCCGCGCCCGTGCGCGACGCCTCCGGCGCCGTCGCCGCCGCCGTGAGCGTCTCCGCCACCCGCCCGTACATGCCGCCGGCCCGGGTCGAGTCGCTCGTGCCCGTCGTGCTCGACGCCGCCGCCGCCGTCGCGGCCGGGCTCGGCTACCGCCCCGGCGGCCGCTGAGCGTGGGGCCGTCCGCGGCCCGGCCCAGCGGATCACGCCCGGCGCGTCCTGCTGCTCAGCCGGCCCCGGACGACGGGGTCACCGAGCCGCCGGGCTCGGGACCGTCGCCCGCGGTGTCGTCCTCCGTGGCATCGTCCGTGGCATCGTCCGTGGCGTCGTCCGTGGCATCGTCCGTGGCGTCGTCCGTGGCCGCGGGGCCGTCGGCCACCTGCACCGACTCCCAGACCGACTGGTACCAGGGCACGCTCGGCCCGGTGGACGTCCCCACCGGCCCGGAGCCGACGGCCTCGCCCGTCACCGGGTCGACGTCGTCGTCCCCCGCGGCGTCCGGGTCGACCACGCGCCACACCTTGTCGGCGGGCATGACGAAGCTGAGCCGCGACCGCGCCTGCTCCTCGACGTACGACCGGTCCTCCCAGCGGCCGAGCTCCACCTCCAGGCGGTCGCGCTCGGCCCGGTTCTGCGCCAGCTCCGTGCGCAGCCGGTCCAGCTCGTGCGCCTGGGTCACCGCGCCGCGCACCGTGGGCAGCAGGAGCACCACCGCGAGCAGCACCACCACCGACAGCACGATGAGCCGGACGGTGAGCACCTCCGGCAGCACCAGCCCGTAACGGCTGCGGCGCCGGTCCTCGCGCGCCGGCCCCGCCGGCCGACGCGACCCGCGTCGCCCGCTCGCCGTGCCCTTGCCGGTGCTCGCGCCGGAGCCCTTGCCGGAGGCTGGGGCGGCACCCTTCGCGCTGCCGGCGCCCTTGCTCGTGCCGTTGCTCGCGGCCTTGCTCGTGCCCTTCGCCGGCGCCTTGGGCTTGGTGCCCACCGACGCGTTCGACGTCGTCGTGGGCCGTGCGGAGCCGCCGCGCGCCCCCGAGGGCCGCGACGCCGGGCGGCGGGCGGCGGGCGAGGTCGGGCGACGGGCAGGCACGCCCCGATTCTGCCGAGCCGCACCGCCCGGGCCGGGGACCGTCGTCGGCGCGCCCGCGAGCAGACCCGCCGAGGTAGTCCGGATCGCGCCGAGGTAGTCCGGATCGCGCCGAGGTAGTACAGATCGCGCCGAGGTAGTCCGGATCGCGCCGAGGTAGTCCGGATCGCGCCGAGGCAGCGGGTGGGACCACACCTCGGCACGGCTCGTACTACCTCACGGGACGACGACGGCCGGTCGCCCCCGCGGGAGCGACCGGCCGTCGTCGTGCGGCGTCCGGGGGCGTCAGCCCTGGAAGCGCGGGAAGGCCGAACGGCCGGCGTAACGACCGGCGTCGTCCAGCGCCTCCTCGATGCGCAGGAGCTGGTTGTACTTGTTGATGCGCTCGCCGCGGGCGGTGGCACCGGTCTTGATCTGGCCGGCGTTGGTCGCGACGGACAGGTCGGCGATGGTGGTGTCCTCGGTCTCGCCGGAGCGGTGCGAGGTCATCGTCGTGAAGCCGTTGCGCTGCGCGAGCGTGACGGCGTCGAGCGTCTCGGTGAGCGTGCCGATCTGGTTGAGCTTGACCAGCAGCGAGTTGGCGGCCTTCTCCTCGATGCCGCGGGCGAGGCGCTCGGGGTTGGTGACGAACAGGTCGTCGCCGACGACCTGCACCTTGTCGCCGACCTCGGAGACGAACTGCGTCCAGGCGGCCCACTCGTCCTCGGACAGCGGGTCCTCGATGGAGACGATCGGGTAGTTCGCGACCAGGCCCTCGTAGAGCTTGATCATGTCCGCGGTGGAGTGCACCTCGCCGTTCTTGAAGTGGTACGCCCCGTCCTTGAAGAACTCGGTCGCGGCGACGTCCATCGCGATGGCGACGTCGGAGCCCGGCGTGAAGCCCGCCTTCTCGATCGCCTCGACGATGAGGTCCAGGGCGGCGGAGTTCGACGGCAGGTCGGGGGCGAAGCCGCCCTCGTCGCCGAGGCCCGTGGAGAAGCCCTTGCCCTTCAGCACGCTCTTGAGCGCGTGGTAGACCTCGGTGCCCGTGCGCAGGGCCTCCTTGAAGGTCGGCGCGCCGATCGGCGCGATCATGAACTCCTGGAAGTCCACCGTCGAGTCGGCGTGCGACCCGCCGTTGATGATGTTCATCATCGGCACGGGCAGCACGTGCGCGTTCGGGCCGCCCACGTAGCGGAACAGGTCCAGGCCGGCCGACTTGGCGGCAGCCTTCGCGACGGCGAGCGAGACGCCCAGGATCGCGTTGGCGCCCAGCTTGCCCTTGTTCGGGGTGCCGTCCAGCTCGATCAGCGTCTGGTCGATGATGCGCTGCTCCTCGGCGTCGTAGCCGATGAGCTCGGGGGCGATGTCGTCGATGACGGCGTTGACCGCGCCCTCGACGCCCTTGCCCAGGTAGCGCCCCTTGTCGCCGTCACGACGCTCGACGGCCTCGAAGGCGCCGGTCGAGGCGCCCGACGGGACCGCCGCACGGGCGAACGTGCCGTCGTCCAGCGCGATCTCCACCTCGACGGTGGGGTTGCCGCGCGAGTCGAGGATCTCGCGTGCTCCAACGGCTTCGATGCTTGCCACGGGCTGCTCCTTCAGACGGGGCTCGCGGGCGACCGCGCGGCAAGGCCCAGGCGAAGGTGCCCGGGGCCGCTGACGCCCGCGACGGTGCTGGGTTGACCCGCCCAGCCTAGACCGGCGTCCACCCGGTGGCTCCCTCGACCACCCAGCGGTCACGGTCGCGCCGATAGCGTGGACCCCGTGGACAGCGTCTGGGACTTCCTCGGCTCGTACTGGTGGCTGATCTTCTTCGTCGGCCCGGCCGTCGGCGGTGCCGCGCGGGGCATCTCGAGCTGGGACCGGCAGCGCCGCCAGGACAAGCTCGAGATGTACCGCATCAAGCACGGCGCCCCGCCGCCCGCCGCCCCGGCCGCGCAGGCCGACGAGGAGGCCCTGACCAGCGAGATCGAGCGCACCGTGGCCGCGCACGACGCGACGCAGCAGCGCTGGCTGGCGTACGAGCTCGACGCCGTGAAGTCGCTCGAGTACCCCCTGATGTCCGACATGCGGGAGCAGGTCACCGTCGACTTCCACCGCGCCCGCCGGGCGGCCGAGGACCTCCGACCCGACGACCTAGTCGAGCTGCGCGACCGCCGCCGCCTCGACCGCTACCGCGACGCGGTCCGCGAGATGCAGGTCCGGTTCGACGTCGCGGAGCGGGAGGCGAAGCGGCGCCGCGCGTCCGACTTCTCCCCCGCCGAGCGGCAGGCCCTCGACCGGGCGAAGAAGCTCCTGGCGATGGCCGACGACGAGGGCTCGTCGCAGGCCGAGCGGCAGTCCGCGTACCGGCGGGCCATGAAGGAGCTCGAGGGGATCGTCGTGCTGCCCGACGCCGCCACCGACGCGCTCGAGCAGCGCATCGCGGGCGAGCTGGGGCGGGCCGCGGGCGACTGACCCGCCCGGGCCGGCACCGGTCAGCGCTCGTCGGGCAGCTTCTGCCGGGCCTCGCGCCGCAGGGGCGGCGCGAGCGCGTCGCCCATCCGGTCCAGGAAGGCGCGGACGGCCGCGGGATCGGCACCGCCGGCGTGCTTGAGGGCGATGCCCACCGGCTTGCGGACCACCGGGTCGGGATCGGTGTGCAGCAGCTCGACGAGGCGCAGCAGGTCGGCGATCCCGGCGGGGTGCGGCGGCCGCGTGTACGCCAGCGGCGCGGTCAGCGCCGTGCGGCGGCGCAGCGGGTCGTCCGAGCGGGCGAGGTCGAACAACGGCTCGCGGGAACGGTCGCGCAGGTAGAGCCCGACGACGCGCGGCGCCGCCCGGTCGACCATGTCCCACGTGTCGATGCGGTCGTGCCGGTCGAGGTAGGTGCGGTACCGCGCCTCCCGCTCGGCGTCGGTGACGCGCGGGCGCCGGACGGCGAAGTCCAGCACGCAGAACGCGGCGAGCCGCGGCTCGTAAGCGGGCTCGTCGAGCAGGCGGTGCACCTGGTCCAGCGGCATCGCGGCGTACCCCTTCGCCACGTCGAACAGCGTGCCCATCCGGACGCCGAGCACCTCGCCGCTCCCGGCGTAGTGCCGGTTCGGGTGCGCCGCCGGGTCCGCGACGGCGTGCAGGTCGGCGACGACGGCGTCGGCGGTGAGGTCCACGGGACCACGGTAGGGACCCGGGCCGGCACCTGCCCGGCGCGCGCGGTTCAGGCGGCCGGCGTCGGCGCGGCGCCGACCGTCAGCGGCTGGGCTGCGCCACGTCGGGGACGTCGGGCGCGCCGGTCGCGGCCTCGACGTCGGGCCGGGGCGGCCGCGCCACCAGCTCCAGCAGGGCGATGAGGACGCCCGCCACCAGCGCCGTGCCGATGATGAGCCCCGGGGTGGGGCTGCCCGCGAGCAGCAGCACCAGTGCGGCGAGGACGATGATCGCCACGCGGACCACGGTGCGGTACCGGCCCAGCCAGTCGCCCACCGGCCCGGTCGAGACCCCGCGCCCCTCGCCGTAGTCCCGCAGCCGCGCGAACCCGCGGCCCGCGCCCGCGCGCAGCGACCGAGCCGATGCGCTGCTCCCGCCCAGGTACGCGACGATCGCGACCACGAGGCCGAGCACGCCGACCGTGCGCAGCGTGACCCGCAGGAACGACACCACCTGGTCGAACAGCACCTCGGCCGCGTCCAGCCGCAGCACCACGTCCTTCAGGGCGTCGAGGTAGATCCCCCGCGCGATCGCGAGGCCGACGGCGAGCACCACCATCGCGGCCGCCAGCGCCAGGCCCGCGACGACCAGGGCGCGCGCCTTGTGCCGCGCGACGAGCACGCCCGCGGCCAGCAGGCCGAGCGAGATCCAGGGCAACCACGTCCCGAGCGCCACGACCTGCGCGTACCGGTTCTGCACCTGCACGAGCTGCGACGTCTGCATGAGCGTGAACGTCGCGTTCACCTCCGGGATCCGGGCCGCGATGCCGAGGCCCCGGTCGACGAGCCGCTGCTTGAGCAGGTCGATCATGCCGGAGAGCTGGATGGTGAGCTGGCCGTCCTGCCCGATCTGCAGCAGCTCCCCGCCCTCGCCGCGCATCGTCGCGACGAGCTGCTGGTGGGCGACCCGGTTGGCCTGCACCCAGGCGTCCTCGAACGCGTCGCTGGTCACGACGCCGTCGGCCGCGCGACGCACGAAGGACTCGACGCCGCTGGTCAGCGGGCCCTCGAGCTGGGTGAGCGCCTCCGTCGCCCGCGGCCCGACCCCCCGCTCCTCCAGGCCGTCGACCACCGTGCCGACGATGGCGTTCACGTCGATCTGCTCCATCACGACGTCGGTGAGCCGGCCGGCGACGGCGCCCTGGATCGCCGGGTCCGAGGCGATCGGCCCCACCGTGGCGACGTACCGGTCCGTGTCGGTGAGCGTGCGCTCCGCCCAGGCGGCCACCACGGCGACGGGCGCCAGCAGCGCGCCGAGGACGACGAGCACGACGGCGGCCGCGGCCCGGCCGCGGTGGCGCGGCTCGCGGGACGCCGCCGGTGCCGCGGCCACGACGACGGGCTGGCCGCCGACCGCCGCGAGCCGCGCGCGCAGCTCGGCGTTCTCGCGCTCGAGCGCGGCGAGCCTAGCCGCCGCGTCGCCCGGCACCCCGGTGCCGCCGTCGTCGATCGTGCCGCTCATCGCGTCCCCGTCCGCCGCCCCGTGCCCGGCCCGCGGGTCGCGGGCCCTCGCGGAGGGCGCGGCCAGCCCGCGCCGCGCCGTCCGCTCCTCATGCTAGGAACGGAAGCCGCGCTCCACCTGGCGGGACGGCAAATCCACCCGGGTGCGGCACCAGCGCTCATTCCCGGCGCCCGCGTGGGTCGACCCGTCATGACGACCGCACCCGAGCCCCGCCTCGACCCGCTGCCCGGTCCCGCCCACCTGCCCGAGACCGCCCGCCGTCTCGTCGCCGAGCCCCACGTGGCACACCTGGCGACGCTGCTGGCCGACGGCTCGCCGCACAGCGTGCCGCTGTGGGTGGCGTGGGAGGGCGACCACCTCGCGTTCCTCACGGGCCCGCGCTCGCAGAAGGCACGCAACGTGGGGCGTGACCCGCGCGTCGCCGTGTCCGTGACGCACACCGAGCGTCCCTGGGAGATGGCCATGCTGCGCGGCCGCGTCGTTCAGGTGCTCGACGGCGATCGCGGGTGGGCCGTCGTCGACAGGATCGCCCGCGTGCACACCGGTGCCGACTACCCGCGCGGGGAGGAGCGTGTCGCCTTCCTCGTCGACGTGGAGCACGCCGCCGCGCAGTCGTTCGGCTGACGGGGCGAGCACGTCGAGGGCCACCGTGTCCCGGCCAGGGGTTGTGCCGCGCCGCCAACGGTCATATGTTAACGGCGAATCACATGTGAACAACCGGCCAGCACATCGGTCCGGACGGGCGCCCCGCCCCCGGACGGCGTCGACGACGATGCCGCCGCGGGGCCCCGTCCCCGTCGGAAACAGGTGGTCCCCGTGAACGAGATGAACAGACGCACCCTCCTGACCCTGGGCGCGGCGCTCGGCCTGACGAGCGTGGCGGCGCCGGGCGCGGCCTGGTCCTGGTCCCCGTCGCGATCGGTGGCGCGCAGCGGCACCGGGGTCGACCCCCTGTGGGTCTGGGACGACGAGATCGACGCGATCATGGCGTCGGTGCTCGACGCGGGCAAGGTTCCCGCGGTGAACGACGCCATCGGCCCGTGGGTGGACAACGACCACCCCGTCCCCGCGGGCCTGCCGGCCGACCTGGCCGCCTTCCTGCAGCGCTCGACCCGCCTGCCCGATTGGGCCGACCGGGACAAGCTGCGCCTCGCCGCCGACTTCAACCGGCGCAAGGACCTGTACCTCTTCCTCATCTACGGCCTCGGCGGCGGCATCATGAGCACCGTCATCCCGCGCGAGGCGAAGTCCGTGTACTGGTCCAAGGGCGGGGCCGACATGCAGGACCGGGCGGCGAAGACGTTCACGTTCGGCTACGACCTCACCGACCTCAACGCCTACGAGCCCGACGGCCAGATGATCGTCACGGCGAACAAGACCCGCATGGTGCACGCGGCCGTGCGCCACCTCCTGCCCCAGTCCCCGTACTGGAAGGCGGTCGCGGACGAGACGATCCCGATCAGCAATATGGACATCCTCGTCACCTTCCACAGCACCGGCACCTTCGCCCACCAGACCATGAAGAAGTGGGGCATCAGGATGTCCGCGGCGGAGGAGGAGGCGTTCCTGCACCACTGGCAGGTGGCGCTGCACTTCCTGGGCGTCAGGGACGAGTACATCCCCGCGACCTGGGCCGACGCGCACGCCCAGTCCGAGCAGGTGCTGACGCCGTTGCTGGCGCCCACGCCCGAGGGCAAGGACCTCGCCGAGGTGCTCCTCGGCCTCACCGCCCAGGTCGACCTCGGCGTCACGCGCGGGTTCCTCAACGAGTTCGTGGTCTATCAGCTGGGCGAGGACGTCGCCGAGTGGCTGAACCTCAAGCGCGACCCGGCCTCCCGAGCCCTCATCCGCACGGTCTGGCCGGCGTACATCAAGTTCCGCGAGGGCCTCATCCCCGTCGCGCCCGTGTCGTTCCGCCTGTTCGACCAGTTCGTCAAGGCGCTCGGCATGGCGTTCCTCAACAAGGGCGAGTCGGGCAAGACCACGCCCATCACCATCCCCGACGGCAACCGCCCCGGCGTCTGACGCCCCCGCCGAGGTGGTCCCCGTGCCGGGGACTACCTCGGCGACCCGGTGCCGACGCTCGCCGCGGCGGACACCTCGCCCAGGACGACCGCGTCGATGAGCTGCCGCGCCCACGCGAGCACCTCGGCGCCGCGCAGGGGGCGGCCGCCGATGCGCGCCGTCGTCGGGAAGGGCACGAGGAAGGCGCGGATCGCGGGCTTGAGGATCGTGCCCGGGTACAGCCGCTTGAGGCGCAGCTGCGCCGACTCGGCGAGGTCCACCGGCGCGAACCGGACGAACTTGCCCTGCGCCGTGACGTCCGCGAGGCCCGCACGGCGGGCGTGGTTGCGGAAGTCGGCGACGTCGAACAGGGCGGAGGCGACCTCGGGGAGCTTGCCGTAGCGGTCCACCAGCTCGGCCCGCACCTCCGCGAGCGCGGTCGCGTCCTGTGCCGCGGCGATCTTCTTGTACGCCTCGAGGCGCAGCCGCTCGGTCGCGATGTACGACTCGGGCAGGTGGGCGTCCACGGGCAGCTCGATGGTGACCTCGGGCTGCTCCTCCTCGCGCTCGCCGCGGAACGCGGCCACCGCCTCGCCGACCATGCGCACGTACAGGTCGAAGCCGACCCCCGCGATGTGGCCCGACTGCTCGCCGCCGAGCAGATTGCCCGCGCCCCGGATCTCCAGGTCCTTCATGGCGATCTGCATGCCGGCGCCGAGGTCCGTGTGCGCGGCCATCGTGGACAGCCGGTCGTGCGCGGTGTCGGTGAGCGGCCGCTCCGGCGGGTACAGGAAGTACGCGTACGCGCGCTCGCGGCCACGGCCCACGCGCCCACGCAGCTGGTGCAGCTGGGACAGGCCCAGCACGTCCGCGCGCTCCAGGATCAGCGTGTTGGCGTTGGAGATGTCCAGCCCGGTCTCGATGATCGTCGTGCAGACCAGCACGTCCAGCTCCTTCTCCCAGAAGGCGCGGATCACCTGGTCGAGCTGGTGCTCGCTCATCTTGCCGTGCGCGACGCCGATGCGGGCCTCGGGCACGAGCTCCGCCAGCCGCGACGCCGTCTTCTGGATGGTCTCCACCTTGTTGTGCACGTAGAAGACCTGGCCCTCGCGCAGCAGCTCGCGCCGGACCGCCGCCCCGATCTGCTTCTCCTCGTACGCGCCCACGTAGGTGAGCACGGGGTGGCGCTCCTCCGGCGGGGTGGCGAGGGTCGACATCTCGCGGATGCCGGTGACCGCCATCTCGAGCGTGCGCGGGATCGGCGTCGCGGACATCGCCAGCACGTCGACGTTGGTGCGCAGCTGCTTGAGCGTCTCCTTGTGCTCCACGCCGAACCGCTGCTCCTCGTCCACGATCACGAGGCCGAGGTCCTTGAACCGCACCGACCCCGTGAGCAGGCGGTGCGTGCCGATGACGATGTCGACGGTGCCCTTGCCGAGCCCCTCCACCGTCTCGGCCGACTCCTTGTCGGACTGGAAGCGGGACAGCGCCCGCACCGTCACGGGGAACCCGGCGTACCGCTCGGAGAACGTGTCGAAGTGCTGCTGCACCAGCAGCGTCGTCGGCACCAGCACGGCCACCTGCTTGCCGTCCTGCACCGCCTTGAACGCGGCGCGGATCGCGATCTCCGTCTTGCCGTAGCCGACGTCGCCGCAGACCAGGCGGTCCATCGGCACGGCCTTCTCCATGTCGGCCTTGACCTCGTCGATGGTCACGAGCTGGTCGGGCGTCTCGACGTACGCGAACGCGTCCTCCAGCTCCCGCTGCCACGGGGTGTCCGGGCCGAAGGCGTGCCCCTGCGTGGCCATGCGCGCCGAGTACAGGCGGATCAGCTCGCCCGCGATCTCCTTGACGTGCTTGCGGGCGCGCGCCTTGGTGTTCTTCCAGTCCGCGCCGCCCATCTTGGACAGCGACGGCGCCTCGCCGCCCGTGTACTTGGTGACCTGGTCGAGCTGGTCCATCGGCACGAACAACCGGTCGCCCGGCTGCCCGCGCTTGGACGACGCGTACTCGATGACGAGGTACTCGCGGGTCGCCGCGTTGGCGCCCGCGCCGAGCGTGCGCTGCACCATCTCGACGAACCGCCCCACGCCGTGCTGCTCGTGCACCACGTAGTCGCCGCCGCGCAGCTGCAGCGGGTCGACGACGTTGCGCCGCCGGCTCGGCATCTTGCGCATGTCGCGGGTGGTGGAGCCCTGCCGCCCCGTGAGGTCCGACTCGCTGAACACCGCGAGCTTCAGGTCGGTCGCGACGAAGCCCTTGCCCACCAGCGCCGGCGCGACGAGGACGACGCCGCCCTCGGGCTCCTCCCCCAGCTCGGCGACCATGCGCGCCGCCGTGTCCTGCGCGGCCAGCTGCTCGACCATGCGCTTGGCGGGCCCGTGGCCCTCCGTGGTGAGCAGCAGCCGCCAGCCCGCGCGCTGCAGCGTCTGCACGTCGTCCAGCGCCCGCTGGAGGTCGCCACGGTAGGACTCGACGTCGCGCGCGCCGACGGTGAAGGTCGTGACGCCGTCCACCTCGGCCTCGGGCTCGGTGCCCTCGTCACCCCCCGCGTCGAGCGCGAACGACGACAGCGTCCACCAGCCCAGGCCACGGCGGGCGGCGACGTCGCGCACCTCCGTGAACGTCTCGAACGACGCGGCGGACAGGTCGATCGGCGCGGCCCCACCCGCGACGGCGCCCGTCCAGGCGGCGGCGAGGAACTCCTCGGTGGTGGCGACGAGGTCGTGCGCGCGGCGGCGGACCCGCTCGGGCTCGTCGATGACCAGCAGCGCGTCGTCGGGCACCAGCTCCAGCACCGGCACCATGCGGTCCACGAGCACCGGCGCGAGCGACTCCATGCCCTCGACGGCGACGCCCGCGGCGAGCTTGTCGAGCATCTCGATCGCGCCGGGCAGGCGCTCCACGAGGCCCGCCGCGCGCTCGCGCACCGTGTCGGTGAGCAGGATCTCGCGGCACGGCGGGGCCCACAGGCCGTGCTCGGCGATCTCCAGGGAGCGCTGGTCGGCGACGGCGAACCAGCGGATCTCCGTCACCTCGTCGCCCCAGAACTCGATGCGCAGGGGGTGGTCCTCGGTGGGCGGGAAGACGTCGAGGATGCCGCCGCGCACCGCGAACTCGCCGCGGCGCTCCACCATGTCCACGCGCGTGTAGGCGCCGCCCACCAGGCGGTCGGCGACGTCCGTGAGGTCCGCCGTCGAGCCGGTGTGCAGCTCGACCGGCACCAGCTCGCCCAGCCCCTCGACCACCGGCTGCAGCAGCGCGCGGGCGGGCATGACGAGCAGGCGGACCGGACCGGTCTGGCCGGGCTCCGGGTCCGGGTGCGCGAGCCGGCGGAACACCGCGAGCCGCTTGGCGACCGTGTCCGCGCGGGGCGACAGCCGCTCGTGCGGCAGCGTCTCCCACGACGGCAGCATCGCGACGTCGTCGGCGCGGTCGTCAGGCAGGTAGGCCCGCACGGAGGCGGCGAGCTCGTCGGCCTCGCGGCCCGTCGCGGTGACGACGACGAGCGGCCGCCGCTCGGCCGCCGCCGCGAGCAGCGGGGCGCGCACGCCGACCGGCCCGACGACGTCCGCGAAGCCGCGCGCCCGGACGTGCTCGAGCGCGGCAGCGGCGCCGGGGTCGGCGAGGAGGGCGGGGACGATGCCGGTGAGGTTCATGCGGGTCCTTCGGGCGGGGTCTGCGGCGCGGCAGTCGTGTGCGGGCACGACGACAGGCCCAGCTCTCCCCGGGACGCACGGGGTTCTGGGGTCACTGGGCCTCGGAACCGTGCGACCGGCGGGGTGCCGGGCGTGCCGCACCAGACTACGCCGACCCTCCGACGTCGCCCCGCGAGGCAGCACGGACCCTGCCGAGGTAGTACTACCTCGCGGGATCTCGTACTACCTCGCGGAGAGCCGTACTACCTCGCGGAGACCGGTACTACCTCGGCAGATGCGGGACCACCTCGCGGTCTCGGCGCCGTGTCTCGGAGTCAGCTCCCCGGGATGCGGCTGGTGAGGTCCTCGGGGAGCTGGTCGAGGATGCCGTCGGGCAGGCGGTCCAGGAGGTCCTCGCAGGAGACGGGGTCGCCCGCCTGGCACTGGCCGCCGAGCTCCTGGAGCTGGTCCGCGTCGCCGAGGGTGCCGGCGAGGTCCTGCAGGTCGCCGAAGGAGAGGTCGCCGGTGAGCCCGCCGAGCAGCAGGTCGGGGACGGACAGGTCCGTCTGCGTGAGCTGCTCCGCCTCGTCCAGGGCCTGCTGGATGTCGTCGCCGTAGGTGTTCCAGAGCCACAGCCCGGCGATGACCACGAGCGCCGTGAACACGACCTGGATCGAGCCGAACGCGATGCCGGTCTTGGCCATGCCCCGCCCGCCCGAGCGACGGCGACGGGTCCGGTCCAGGCCGATGCCGCCCAGGATGATCGCGAGCACGCCCAGCAGCGGCACGACGAAACCGAGGATGCCGGTGACCAGCGCCGCCACCGCCGTCGGTTCCGTGCCGCGCCGCGCGGGTTCGGGGGCGGCACGGCCCGGGCCCGCGGGTCCCCCGTGCGCGGGCGCGGGAGCCGCGCCCCACGGCGTCGGGGCGGCCGCGCGCTGCGGCGCCGGCTGCGGAACCGGGGCGGCGGGCTGCTGCGGCGCCGGGCGGGCCGGCGGCGCGTGCGGGGCGGGCGTCGCGCTCGGCGCCGACAGCGACCCGACCGGACGCGAGGACGTGCGCCGCGGCGGCGCGGCGTTCGGCAGCACCGCCGTGCCGTCGCCGTACCCGCCGTGCGCCTGCGTCGGCGGCAGCACCTGCGTGCCGTCGTCGTACCCGCCGTGCGCCTGCGACGGCGGCATCACCTGCGTGCCGTCGTCGTACCCGCCGTGCGCCTGCGACGGCGGCATCACCTGCGTGCCGTCGTCGTACCCGCCCCACCCCTGGGTCTGCGGCAGCACCGCCGTCCCGTCGACGTACCCGCCGAACTCGTGCGCGGACGGCAGCACGGTCGTGCCTTCGTCGTACCCGTCCGTCGGCTGCGCGGCCGGCAGCACCGTCGTGCCCTCGCCGCCTCGCGACCCGATCGCCTGGGTCGGGGGCAGCACGCCGGTGCCGTCCTCGCGCGGCGGGATCGCCTGGGTGGGCGGTGCGTCGTGGGGGTCGTACCCGCGCGGGTGGTTCATGGTCCTCCTGGGTCGTGGTCGGCGGCATGGTCGACGTCATGGTCGACGTCACGGTCGGCCTCGGCGTCGTGGACGGTCCGGCCCTGCGTCCGGTCCGCGATGCTACCCACCCGCGGCGGCCGTGCGGGCGTCCCGACCGGCGTCTTCGCCGGACCCCCACACGACCGGCAGCCGGCGGCCCCACCTGCGCGGGCGGGGCCGCCGGCCGGCGCGCAGGACTACCTCCGCGCGGCGGTGACCGGCGCCGAGACCGCCGTGACGTCGTCCAGCCCGCGGGCGTGCGCCGTCACCTCGACGCTCACCTCGTGCCCGACGTCCGCCCCGCCGACGCGGTAGGTGGAGCCCGCGACGGAGAGGAGCACCTCCGGCTCGGCCGTCCCGCGCAGCACCTGACCGGTGAGGTCGAGCAGACGCGCGAGGTCGGTCAGGGCGCCGAGGGGCCGGCGCACGGGCTCGCCGTCGCGCAGCCACCGGTACGTGTACCGCACCCGCTCGCCGCCGGGGGCGGTCCACTCCCCCGGGTCGGCCACGAGGACGGCGCCGGGCGCGGTGCCCTTCCGGTCGTCGGGGACGACGGCCGGGGCCACGACGTTCACCAGCCCCTCGGGCTCGGGCTGCACCGCCGCCACGAGCTTCCCGACGCCCCACCGGGCGGTGGACTGGTAGCCCGTGCCCGTGGGGTCGGCCCAGTCGCGCACCGCGGTGCGCGCGCCGGCCGTGCCGTCGTTGACCTGGAAGTCGAGCCCGTGGAAGGTGCCCGCGCCCCCGGTGCCGAGCAGGTCGACCGCCGCCTCGACGACGTAGCCGCCGTCCACCGTCGCGGTGGCCGACGTCAGGCGGGCGGCCTGCGCGGCCTCGTCGCCGGTGCCGAACGACGTGACGTTCTCGGCGCTGATGCGGATCTGCGTGTCGACGTCCCGGTAGGAGCCGTTCTTGGCGTTGCCGGCGTCGAGGAAGATCTCGACCGAGTCCTGCACCCACGGGTCGGAACCGCTGACGTCCACGGTCGGGTCGGCGACCTCCGCGAGCACGTACAGGGTGTCCCCGGACCAGAGCGTGCGCACGGTCGCCGTGGCGCCGCCCTCGCCCTCGATCTGCCGGTCGGTGGTCACCGCGGACGCGTCGGCCCACGCCTCGTCCACCGTGCCGTCGACCTGCGGCGGCGTCGCCGCCTCGGCCACCTCGAGGTAGCTCAGCTCCTCCAGGAGGGTGAGGGTGCCGAGCGAGCCCGGGGTGTTCCAGCCCGACGTCGTCGCACCGTCGGCGACCTGGACGTCGAGGCCCGCGGTGTCGCCCTGGGCGGCGCCCGCCAGCGGCAGGTGCGCGACGACGACGTATCCGCCGTCGACCGCCTCGACCACGGCCGCCGCGCCGTCCGGCCCGGTCACCGTGCCGTCCCGCCCGACCGTGGTCGTCGCGCCGTCGACGTCGAAGGTCACGGCGTCGTCGCCTCCGGTGCCCACCGTCCCGTCCGTCACCCGCACCTGCGCGGTGAGGTGGTCGGGCGCCCAGCGGAGCTGGAAGTCGGCCACGACCTCGCCGCTGCCGTCCGCCGTGACGGTGTGCCGCGGGAGGCGGTCCCACACGGCCGACGACGCGGCGTCGGCGTCGAGCGGCACGTCGCCGGCGAAGACGCGGGCCGCCTTGAGGCGCGGCGGGACGTCGCCGTCGACGGCGCCGACGTAGGCCGGCTTGGCCTGCCGGTCGCGGTCGAAGAGCAGCGGCCCCCCGCTGTCCGCGCGCCACGACCGGTCGTCCGTGAGCCCCCAGACGGTGACGGAGTACAGGTCCTGCGCGTGCGCGCGGAACATGCGGAAGGCGTCGCGGTACCAGTACCCCTGCTCGACGAGGTTCGCCTGGGTCTCGGGGGTGCCGGTCGTGACGTCGAGCTCGGTAACCGCCTGCGTGACGGGCAGGTCGGCGAACCGCTCGACGGCCGCCTCGAGCTGGCCCACCGGCATCGACAGCGAGACGTGGAACTGGTGGCCCACGCCGTCCACCGGCACGCCCCGGGCGAGGAGCCGCTCGACGAGCGCGAGGTAGCGGTCCTGCTTGCCCGACTGCTCGGTGTTGTAGTCGTTGATGAATAGCGCCACCGGCCGGTCGGCGCCCTCGGCCGCGTAGGTGTGGTTGAACGCCTCGTCGGCGTACCCGAACGCGAGGTCGATGAAGTCCTCGCCGAGGATCCGGTACCACTCGCTGCGTCGCAGGCCGTCGTCCGGGTCGCTCGTCGCGCCGTCGTTCACCACCTCGTTGACGACGTCGAAGGCCGTGAGCGGGTTGTCGCCGCCGAACTGCCCGTACCGCTCCGCGAGCCAGCCGGCCACCGAGAAGACGTGGGTGCGCAGCCGCTCGCGCAGCACCGCCCGGTCGGCGTCGGACGTCGTGAGTGGCGTGCCGTCCTCCGCCTGGAAGAACCACTCCGGCGTCTGCGAGTGCCACACGAGCACGTGCCCGTACACGCGCAGGTCGTGCTCGGCGGCGTAGTCCATCAGCGCCACAGCCTGCGGGTCGGGGCGGAACGTGCGGCCGTCGGCGTACCAGGCCTCGGGCTTCATGTGGTTCTCGGCCGTGATCTGGTCGAAGTGGCGCAGCAGCAGCTCGGAGGCGTCGCCCGTGGTCTCGCGCTGGTCGATCGCCACCCCGACAGGGAAGTCCACCGTCTCCTTGACGCCGGTGAGGTCCTGCACCGGCGGGGACGTGCGCTCGCCGCCCGTGACGACGAGGTCGTCCACGAGGAACGACGGGTGCGCGCCGCCGACCGGCGCCGCCTCGACGTAGAGCTGGGCCGCGGTGAGGTCGGCCGGCATCGTGTAAGTGCCGCCGACGCGCACCCAGCCGTCGGCGGTCGCGTCGACGGCGCCGCCCACCCAGGTGTAGGCGTCCCCGCCGGCCGAGGTCTCCTGGACCGTGAAGTGCACCGCCGCGCTGCCCGCCGTCCCCGCCGGGAGCTTCACCCAGGCCTCGACGTCGTAGTCCCCGCCCGCGGCGAACAGGCCGCCGACGGCGGTGGCCGGGCCGTTCCACTCGGCCGTCCGCCCGGTGACGGACAGCGCCCCGGCGCCCGTCCGCGCGTCGTCCGAGATCTCGAGCGTGACCGCGCCCCGCGGGCCCCACGGGTCGTAGGACGTGTCGAAATCGTTTTCGAGAACGACGGAGTCGTCCCCCGCCGCCATGCTCGCGCCCACGACGCCGGTCACCACCGCGCCGCTCGCCATCACCGCCGCGGCCACCGTACCGGCGACCGCCCGTCTCACCCGCTGCCTCATCGTCGCTCCCTCGCGATCGGTGGGGCCCTGGCGACGGCTCGGCCGGCGCCCGGGGCCGACGGCGCGTCCGCGCGCCGTCGGGCACACCGTAGGGCGCCGACGACATTAAGGGCAACGGCTGAACGAAACTTCCTACCGCGCGACCAGGAGGGGCAGCGCCATCGACACGTCGAACGACTCGAAGTCGCTCGGGTCGAGCTGGGAGACCAGCGCGACCGCGAAGACGAGCACCAGGACCCACACGACGACGCCGACCGCGCCGAGCACGATGCCGGCGATCGCCAGGCCCTTGCCCTGCTGACCCGTGCGGTTGATCCGCGACAGGCCGATGATCCCCAGCACGATCGGCACCACCGCCAGGCCGAGGATGCCCGTGACCAGCGCCGCGATCGACCACCCGTCCGTCCCCGCCGACGGCGCGTACGGCTGGGCGTACGGCTGGGCATACGGCTGCGCGTACGGCTGCTGCGGGGAGGGCTGCGCGTACGGCTGGGCCGGGGGCTGCTGCTGGTACGGCTGCTGCGGATATCCCGGGGGCTGCTGCTGCGGATACCCCGGCGGCGGCTGCTGCACCCCGGGCTGGTTCGGGTCGGGGGGCGGGGCGGCCCCCGGCGACGGGGTGGCTCCCGACGGCGGGGGCTCCGCGGGCTGCCGGTACGGGTCCGGGGGCGCGGGCGGTCCCACCCCGTCGGGCCGCGCGTCCGCACCGGGTTCGCCCGGCCGCGGCTCGTCGGGGCCCGGCTGCGTGCCGTCGTCGTGAGTCATGGGTTCCTCCTCGTCGGCGAGGCGCGACGGCCGGGCCGGCCGTCCCCGCTCCTCCCACTATGCCGGAGGACGCGGGCGCAGGCGGGTTCACCTCACCGTTCACCCTGGGGACCCCTCCCCGCAGCGCACCGGGACTGCCATCCTGAGAGCGGCGGGCCCGGCCAGGGACCAGGCCCGCCACCACCGTCCGGAGGAGGCAGCATGCGGGTCGTCGTCGTCGGGGGCGGGATCATCGGGCTCGCGACGGCCGCACGGCTCGCCCGCCGCGGCGACGACGTGACCGTCCTCGAGAAGGAGCACGAGCTCTCGTGCCATCAGACGGGCCGCAACTCGGGCGTCATCCACTCCGGCCTGTACTACGCGCCGGGCAGCCTCAAGGCGCGCCTCGGCACCGCGGGGGCCGCGTCCATGACGCGGTTCGCCGCCGAGCACGACGTGCCCGTCGCCGTGACCGGGAAGCTCGTCGTGGCGACCGACGCCGGCGAGCGCGACCGGCTGCGCGCCCTCGCCGAGCGCGGCACCGCCAACGGAGTGCCCGTGCGCGAGCTGGACCCCGTCGAGGCGCGCGAGCACGAGCCCGAGATCGCGTGCGTCGGGGCGCTGCGGGTGGAGACGACGGGCGTCGTCGACTACCGCGCCGTGTGCGCCGTCCTCGCACGGCAGGTCGCCGAGGCCGGCGGCGCCGTCCTGCTCGGCCGCGCGCTGCGCGGCGCCCGCACGGTGGGCACGCAGGTGCGGGTCGACGTCGAGGAGGTCGGCGAGCACGCCGGGTTCGAGCTCGTCGCCGACGCCCTCGTCGTGTGCGGCGGCCTGCACGCCGACCGGCTGGCGCAGGCCTGCGGCGTCGACCCCGGGGCCCGCATCGTGCCGTTCCGCGGCGAGTACTACGACCTCGCCCCGCGCGCGGCCGACCGCGTGCGCGGCCTGGTCTACCCCGTGCCCGACCCGCGGTTCCCGTTCCTGGGCGTCCACCTCACCCGCGGCGTGCACGGCGACGTGCACGCCGGGCCCAACGCCGTCCTCGCCCTCGCCCGCGAGGGCTACCGGCGGCGCGACGTCGCCTGGCGCGACGTCGTCGACGCCGCCTCGTGGCCCGGGCTGTGGCGGCTGGCCGGGCGCAACCTCGTGCCCGGCGCGGCCGAGGTGGCCCGCTCCGTGTCGCGCACGCTGTTCGCCGCCTCCGTCGCGCGGCTGCTGCCCGGCACCACCGCCGACGACCTGCACCCCGCCCCGGCCGGCGTCCGCGCGCAGGCGCTGCACCGCGACGGGCGGCTGGTGGACGACTTCCTCGTGCGCACCGCGCCCCGGCAGGTGCACGTCATCAACGCGCCCTCGCCCGCCGCCACCGCGTCGCTGGAGATCGCGCGGCACGTCGAGGCGGAGCTGGACCGGACGCTGCGCGCGACGACGGCCTGAGCCGTCGTCCCCGGGGCCCGCCGGCCGCGTCGGCCGCCGACCGCCTCAACCACCGGTCGTCCGGAGCAGGTACTCCCGCCGGGCCGATGCGTCAGGGACGTCACGGCGGAGCTCCTTCTCGGCCGCGGCGGGCGACCGCCGGACCTGCTTCTCGATGCTCCTCGTGCGGACGGCGCCCGAAACCAGCGCTCCGGCGGTGGTCACGAGCCGGGGCCGCGCGGCCGAGTACAGCGCACCCCCGCGGTGCGGGTCGCCGGGGAGCCACGGGAAGGGGTTGCGGGCGTCCTGCACCTCGGCGGCCCGCCCGAGCACGCCCGCGCGCCGCACGAGGGGGGCCACGGTTGCGACGACGTCCTCGGGGAGCCCGAGCACCCGTGCCGTGCGCGCGACGACGAGCGCGACGGGCCGCTGGACCCGGCACGCCGAGGCGCGCGCGACGACGTCGGCCAGCGCGCCCCGTTCCGCGCCGGCCGCGAGCAGCGCGTACCGGACGTCCGCGAGCCACACGAGGCGGTTCGCCGCCGCCTGGGCCGCATGGAACGCGAGCAGGAGCACCGTGTCCGCGGGGTCCGGGCACCACAGCGACTGCCCCCCGCCCACGTCGATCCGCCGGCGCCGCGCGATCATCCCGTCCAGGTCGGTGCGGAACCGTGCGCGCAGCGCCGCGGGGACGGCGTAGTCCCAGTGCAGGTCGACGTGGGCCCCCTGGGGCGCACGGATCGCGTACTCGGCGCGCATCTCGGCGAGCAGCAGCGGCCAGTTCCGGTCCACGCCCTTGCACCCGGCGTCCTCGAGCGCGGCGACGGCGTCGGCGAAGGCCCGTCGCGGCACGTACAGGTCCAGGTCGTAGTACTGGCGCAGGTCCGCCGCGGGCCACAGCCCGGCGGCCGCGACCGGCCCCTTGCCCACCAGCCAGGGCACTCCCGCGTCGTCGAGCACCTTGCCCAGCCGGACCGCCTCCGCGACCGTCCCGAGGTGGCGGAGCGCCTGCTGGCGCCGCGCCCGGAGCAGCGCCGGACGCCAGGCGTCGGGGGTGGTCGGCTGGTCGGCCAGCAGCCGGGCCAGCGCGGGCAGCACGCGGTGCTCGGACGCCGCACGGGCGGCGGCGTCGACGTCGACCTCCGCCGCGAGCCGCGCCACCTCGTCGCGACCGGTGCCGGCACCGTCCCCGGGCCGCGACGACGCCACCGACTCCACCAGGAGGCGGGCCACGGGCCGCAGGGACGGACGTCCGGTCACGCCGTCGAGCGTAGGCAGCGACTCGGGCAGCGCCGAGGCCGTCGCCGGGTGAAACAGGCTCCGGGGACAGGGATCACCCTGCCCTCGCACGGGTCCCCGGTGGCACGATGATCGCGGTAGCGGTGGCAGGGACGGGAGGTCTCCGGGTGACCCAAGACTTCGTGGACCCGGTCGACCTGCGCGTCGAGGCCCGGTCCGGTCGCCGCTCCCCCCGTCGCCTCCTCGCCCTGTGCCGGCGGTCGCTGCGGCTCGTCCGCGAGGCCGCACCTCGCCCGTTCGCCGGGTCGGTGGTGCTCCAGGTGGCGGCGGCCCTGCTGCTCGCGGGCCAGGTGTGGTCGGTCAAGATCCTGCTCGACGCCATCCTGGGGACGGCCGACGGCGACGTCCGGCCGACGGCGCTGGTCGGTCCCGTGGCCCTGCTCGCCGTGCTGACGGCGCTCACCGCCCTGACGTCCTCGGTGCAGTCCTCCCTCTCCCGCTACCTCGGCGAGCGCGTCGCCCGGTCGATGTGGCGGCGGGTGCTCGGGGCCGCCACCGCCGTGCCCCTGCGCAGCTTCGAGTCGTCCGCCTTCTACGACCGCCTGCGCCGCGTGCAGGCGAACGCCCTGAGCCGCCCGTACCAGGTGACGCGCGGCATCCTCACCACGCTGGGGTCGGGCGTCTCCGCCGTCGCCGTGGGGGCCACGCTGGTCGGGATCGCCCCGGTCCTGCTCCCCCTGCTGCTGCTCGGCGGCGTCCCGCTGGTCCTGACCAGCCGCCGGGAAAGCCGCCTCGAGTTCGACTTCGACGTCGACCAGACCCCGAACCAGCGCCTGCGCTCCTACCTCACGTACGTGCTCACCGACCGCGACTCCGCCAAGGAGATCCGGGCGTTCGACCTCGGCGGCCCCCTGGGGAGCCGCATGGACGACGCGTACGGGACGTACCTCGGATCCCTCGGCGCCCACCTCCGCCGGCGGACCGTGCTCTCGTCCCTCGGCACCCTGGGCACGGCCGTGGTGCTGGCCGCCACGCTCGGCGTCCTCGTGCTCCTCATCGCCCGGGGCGAGCTGGGCGTGGCCGACGCCGGCGCGGCCATCGTCGCGATCCGCATGCTGCAGGGCCAGATCCAGGCGGTGTTCGCCGGCGTCCAGTCCGTGTTCGAGTCCGGGCTCTTCCTCGACGACGTCGAGGAGTTCCTGCGCACCGGCGAGGCGGCCGGGGTCGAGGCGCAGGGCGACCCGGCCCCCGAGCGGTTCGACGCCGTCGACGTCGACGACGTCTCGTTCACCTACCCCGGCGGTGCCGCCCCCGCGCTCGACGGCGTCTCCCTGCGGGTCGAGGCCGGCCAGGTGGTCGCCGTCGTCGGGGAGAACGGGTCGGGCAAGACCACGTTGGCCAAGGTGCTCGCCGGCCTCTACGAGCCGGACGCCGGGACGGTGCGATGGGACGACGTCGACCAGGCGACGCTCGACCGCCGGAGCCTGCGCTCGCGGGTCGCGGTGATCTTCCAGGACTTCGTCCGGTACGCGCTCCCCGCGGCCGAGAACATCACCGCCGGGAGCCCGCACGACGACGACCGCGTCCGGGCGGCGGCCCGCGCCACCGGCGCCGACCGGGCGCTGGAGGGCCTGCCCGACGGGTACCGCACCGTGCTGTCGCGGCTGTTCCGGGGCGGGCGCGAGCTGTCCGGCGGTCAGTGGCAGCGGGTGGCCCTGGCCCGGGCCTACTACCGCGACGCGCCGCTGGTCGTGCTGGACGAGCCGTCGTCCGCGCTCGACGCGCGGGCGGAGCACGAGCTCTTCGCGTCCCTGCGCGACGTGCTCGCCGGGCGGACCGCCGTGTTCATCTCGCACCGCTTCTCGACGGTGCGCTCCGCCGACCGGATCTACGTCATGGACGCGGGGCGGGTGGTCGAGGCGGGCGACCACGCGAGCCTCATGGCGCTCGGCGGGCTGTACGCCGAGCTGTTCACGATCCAGGCCGCGGCCTACACCGAGCCCACGGCCTGAGCGCCGGCCGGCACCAGCGTCTCCGCACCCGGCAGCGCACCCGACAGCACCGTCCCGATCAGCTCCTCGACGACCGCGGGCCGGAACGGCGGGCCCCACGGCACCCGTGCGAGCAGCACCGGCACCCGGGCGGTGAGCCGCACGAGGTCGGCGAAGTGCCGCGCGGTGACGGCGTGGTCGCGCCATTCCGACAGCCGGGGGAACCGCAGGAGCGTGAGCGCCGCCTCCCGGGGGAGCAGCCGCTGCACGCGCAGCTCGTCGTGCGTGCGGTCCGGGAACGGGATCACGAGGGCGGCGAGCGGGCCGGGCGCCGGACGCCCGCCCCCCTCGACGACACGGTCGGCCAGGTGCAGCGCGCGCCGCGCGTCCCCGCTGGTGCGCACCGGCGCGCCCGCGGCCTCGAGCTCGTCGGCGAGCGTCGCCGCGCCGTCGCGCAGCCGCACCTCGGCGGCCCCGCGCCGCGGCACGACGGCCCCGTCAGCGGAGCCCACCCGGTCCAGGACCAGGACGTCGTCCGTCACGAGCGTCCCGCCGGCGCGGCACAGCAGGGTCGCCATCGTCGACTTGCCCATGCCGGACCGCCCGACGAAGCCGATCGTCGCCGAGCCGCCGTCCCGGGCGAGGTCCACCGCGCTCCCGTGCAGCACGAGGTCTCCCCGCCAGGTCAGCACGAAGGCCAGGAACGCGCCCGCCAGGAGCACCGCCGCGACACCCTCGTCGCCGTCGGGCGCGAGACGCCAGGTGGCGTGCGCCCCGCCGGGGGCGAGCTCCACGTCGAGCACCCCGTCGAAGCGCAGCACCACCCGGCCGTCGTCGAGCCGCACCGCGCGGTACCAGCACTGCCCGTCGCGCACGTGCTCGAGCACGGTCCGGCCCGCCAGCGGCGCCTGCTCCCCCCTCCCCGGACCGCGCCGCACCACCAGGTCCGGCGTGCGCCCGGTCGGCGCGTCGCGGCCGGCGCGGTCGAGGTGCAGGTCCACGTCGCTGTCGACCAGCAGCCCGTAGACGTCGTGTCGGTAGGTCGCGCGGGAGGTCATGCGGGCACGGCTCCTTCGCCGAGGGAGAGGGGCAGGAAGTCGGCCGAGCCGTCGGGGTCGAGGTTGACCCCGTCGACCACGAGCCAGGCGTGGGCCGAGACGACGCCGTCGTGCTTGGCCACGCCGACGACGAGCCGCGGGTCGCGCCCGCGCAGCACGTGCCCGGCGCACAGCGCACGACGCAGGCAGGTGGAACCGAACGGGGAGAGCCGCAGCACGCGGCCCACGGCACGCAGCCGGCGCGCCTCCGCCGCGGTGAGGCGCAGCGCCGCCACGGGAGCGGCGGACGCCTCCTGCGCGCTCGCGAGGGGAGCGCCCATCACGCGGGCCGTCCGGGGCAGCCGCGTCGTGCGCAGCAGGGCCTCCACCACGACGACGGTGCCCGCCGCGCCCAGCGCGACGGGGACCCGGCCGAACCACCGCGCGGCGGAGGGGACGCGGATCATCGGGGCTCCCCCCGGGCGAGCCAGGCCTGGTGCAGCAGCAGGCCCGTGACCCCGGGCGGGCGTTCCCCCAGCCAGAGGTCGCGGAGCAGGCGCACGTCCACGAGGCCGTCGTCGACCCCGCTGCCGTCCCAGCCCGCGGCGAAGTCGCGCTCGTCGTCCCCGAAGCGGCTGCCGTTGAACGACGCCTTGGACCGCCGCGACAGGACGGCGTCCGGCAGCAGGTCCGCGAACAGGAACCGCATCGTGTCGGTGCGGCCCCGGAAGCCCCACGACCCGCCGTCGTGCGCGAGGGCGCGGACGAAGCGAGGGTGCTGGAGCGGGTGGTGCCAGCGGACGCCGCGGTCGGCCGCGAGCGCCTGCACGTTGCGCGCCAGCACCTGGGGCACCCGCTGCCCCGTCATCGCGGCGGTGGCCCGGTCGTACCGCCACGGGGTGCGGGTCATCCCGGCGACGTGGCGGCGCAGGGCCGCGCGGGCCGGGGGCCGCAGCCAGGGCGGGACGCCGATCCACGGGTTGTGCGAGGCGAGCGGGCCGAGCGGGAGCGCGGGGCCGCCGATCGTGCCGGCCAGCTCGCGCAGGTGCCGGAGCCCCTGCGGGCGACCGTGCGCGCGCGCCACGGTCCAGGGCGTCACCCGGCGGGCGCCCAGCACCTCGTCCCCGCCCTCGCCGCTGAGCAGCCGGGTGCCGCTGCCCAGGCTCTCCACGAGCAGGTTGGCGTGGGCCGCGGCGGGCCAGACGAGGCCGTGCCGGGCGAGCGAGGAGCGGGCGCGGGCGCCCAGGAGGCGTTCCTCGTCGGTGACGGGGACGGTGACGAGCCGGTCGGCCAGGTCGAGGTGGTCGAGCACGGCGTGCTGCCACGACGACTCGTCGGCCTCGTGCAGGCCCGGGTAGACGAGGGTCACCGGCACGGGCAGCGGCAGGCCGTCGCGCCGCGCCACGTGTGCCGCGACCGCGAGCACCGCCGACGAGTCCCGCCCTCCGGAGAACGAGACGACGGCGGGTCCGGCACGCAGCGCGTCCGCCACGAGCGACTCGAGCACCGCTCGGGCACCCCCGCGGCCGTGGGCCGCGGCGGGCTCGGGCGCTGCGTCGCGGCGCCCCGGGCCGAGCGGCATCCCGACGGCGACCTCGACCGGTCCCAGCCGCTCCAGGCCGTCCCCGGGCTCCCGGTGCACCGGCACGGCGTCGTGCTCGGCGTCCTGCGTAGCGTCACCTGCGGTCGTGCGCACCAGCGTCCCCCTCCCGTCGGCCGGACACGGAACGCAGGGGTGCGGGGACGCGACCTCGTGCCCCCGCACCCCCACGGTCAGGACGTCTTGCTCGGCTCCTCACCCCAGGTGAAGAACAGGAAACGGTCGTCGTTCCCGTCCAGTCCCTGGGCGAGCGTGAGGTCGCGGACGCTGCCGGCCTCGGTGATGCGCGGTGCCTCGTACATCAGAGGTTCCCCTCTCTCTGTGTTCCTGCAGGACGGGCTCAACGTCGCGCCGCGCGCGAGGCCCGGTCAAGCGTGCCGAAGAGATATCACCCACGATCTCCTGCCCTTTCATCCGGTAGCGGATGAGAAGCGGGTGAAAGGCACCGCATTCCCGGCGGGACACATATTCGACGCCCTATCCTTTTTTCGTCCGACGGCACCGTCGGGGGTGAGACGACCGGGTTTCGTACCCGCGGCGAAAGGCATGAGATGCGGCTTCGCGAGGACGGCGTCACCTGGCAGGAGATCGACGGCGAGCTGGTCATCCTGGACCTCGACTCGTCGACGTACCTCACGACGAACAGCTCCGGCGCGTTCACCGCGAAGCTCTTGCAGGAGGACCGCACCACCGGCGACCTCGCGGACGCGCTCGCCGTCGAGTACGACCTCCCCGCCGACGTCGCGCGGCGCGACGCCGAGGCCTTCGTGGACGCGCTCCGCGACCGCGGCCTGCTCGTCGAGGAGTGAGCGCGGTCAGGCCGTGAGCAGGGCGAGGTCGTGCCGCACCATGCGGTCGACGATCTCCTCGAACGCGAGCGTGCCGCCCCATCCCAGCACCGTCCGGGCCCGGTGGGCGTCCCCCACCTGCTCCGTCGGGTCGGCAGGGCGCACGAACCGCGGGTCGACCGTGACGTGGGGCTCCCAGTCGTCGACGCCGGCCGCGGCGAACGCGGCGGCCACGAAGTCGGCCACGGAACGAGTCGTCCCGGACGCCACGACGAAGTCGTCCGCGACCGGGTGCCGGACCGACCGCACCATCGCGTCGACGTAGTCGGGCGCCCAGCCCCAGTCGCGTCGCGCGTCGAGGTTGCCGAGCGCCAGGGTGCCGGAGCCGCGGTGTGCGATCCGGGCCGCGGCGGCGGTGATCTTGCGGGTCACGAACGTCTCCGGGCGGCGCGGCGACTCGTGGTTGTAGAGCACGCACGTCGACACGCCGAGCCCTTGGAGCCGGAACACCGCGGCCATCTGGTGGGCGTACGCCTTGGCGGCGCCGTAGGGCGACGACGGCCGCACCGTCGTGCCCTCGTCCTGCGGCGCACGGTCGGGCGTGCCGAAGATCTCCGCGCTCGAGGCCTGGAGCACCCGGACGGGCCGCCCCGTGTCCTCCTGGAGGCGCCACGCCGCGTCGTAGAGGGCCACCGCGCCGAGCCCCGACACGGCGCCCGTCTCGACGGGGTGCCGCCACGAGTACGCGACCGAGCTGATCCCGCCCAGGTTGTAGATCTCGTCCGGACCCGTGCGGCGCACGAGCTCCGCGAGCCCCTCGGCGTCGCGCAGGTCGCCCTGGTGGAGACGGACCCCGGCGGGCAGCCCGACGGTGCGCTCGCCGGCGCGGACCAGCCCGTGCACCTCGGCCCCCTCGGCGGCGAGCCGCTCGGCGAGGTACGACCCGTCCTGGCCCGCGACACCGGTGACGAGGGCGACCGTCACGGGCGCATCCCGGCCAGCTCCGCCTGCTCGTCCAGGTCGTTCTCGACCATCATCGCGACCAGCCGCTCGAAGTCGACGCGCGGCTCCCAGCCCAGCACGTCACGGGCCTTGGACGGGTCCCCGATGAGGAGGTCGACCTCCGCCGGCCGCATGAAGCGCGGGTCCTGCGTGACGTAGCCCGACCAGTCCTCGACGCCCACGCACCCGAAGGCCGCGTCGAGCAGGTCGCGGATGGAGTGGGTCCGGCCGGTCGCGACCACGTAGTCGTCCGCCTGCGGCTGCTGGAGCATCCGCCACATCGCGTCGACGTAGTCGCCGGCGAACCCCCAGTCGCGGCGGGCGTCGAGGTTGCCCAGGGTGAGCGAGTCCTGCAGGCCGAGCTTGATCCGCGCCACCGCCTGCGACACCTTGCGAGTGACGAACTCCGGCCCCCGGCGCGGCGACTCGTGGTTGAACAGGATGCCGCTGGAGGCGTGCAGCCCGTACGACTCGCGGTAGTTGATCGTCATGTAGTGCCCGAACACCTTCGCGACGCCGTAGGGCGACCGGGGCCACAGGAGGGTCGACTCGCGCTGCGGCACCTCCTGCACCTTGCCGAACATCTCCGAGCTCGACGCCTGGTAGAACCGCACGGCGGCGGGGTCGTCGCCCGCGTGCAGCCGCACCGCCTCGAGCATGTTGAGCACGCCCTTGCCGGTCACCTCGCTGGTGAGCGTCGCGTTCTCCCACGAGTAGGCGACGTAGGAGATCGCGCCGAGGTTGTAGACCTCGTCGGGCCGCGCCGCGTCCAGCGCCCGCAGCAGCGACGACAGGTCGGTCAGGTCGCCGGTCACGAGCCGCACGTCCGGCACGGTGCGCCGCACGAGGTCGAGCTTCGGGTTGTTCTGCCCGCGGATCAGACCCCAGACCTCATAGCCTTTCGAGAGCAAGAGCTCGGAAAGGTACAGACCGTCCTGACCGGTGATACCGGTAATCAGTGCTCGAGGCATTTTGCTCACCGTTCCTGTGCGCCGAGTCAGCACCGTCCCCCGGCGGCACTCCCCATTTCGGGACGCCACCACGCTAGCCACGAAATGCCACCGTCCGGCCCTCTCGGTCGGGTGAACCGCGGTCCCCGGCGGGGTGAAAGTGCGGACCTCGGAAGACCATTCACGCCAAAGTTCATCCGCACCGGTCTCTCGACGGGAGAGTGTCCGACCGAGAACCATCGGGAGCATGTCGTGGCCCGCGCTCGCCGGACGCCGGGAGCATGCCCGGCGCGCCGCCGTCCTGGCGGCGTGCTTCGTCGGGCTGTACGCGGCCGCCGTCGTGACGCCGTGGGGGCAGCTGGCCGACGACCACCTCCTGGGGCTGACGACCAGCGCCGGGCTGCTCACCCGCCCGGTGGCGGACGCCCTGCGCACCGGGCTCGTCGTCGCCGCCGCGGGCGTCGCGGTCGTCGTCGGCGTGGTCGCGGTCGTCCGGGGCCGCTGGTGGTCGGCGGTCACGTGCGCCGCGGTCACCCTGCTCTCGACCGCCCTGAGCGTCGCGCTCCGCGACGTCGTCCTGCTCCGGCCCCTGCACGACCCGGACTACGGGTACCTGTACAACACGTACCCGAGCACGCACGTCACCGTGACCGCCGCGCTGGCCGTCTCGATCGTCGTGCTGTGGCCCTACCGCACGGCGCACGGGCGCGTGGTGGTCCGCGAGACCGTGCTGGGGGCCGTCGTCGTCGCGTGCCTGGTGAACGTGCTGACGTTCGCCCACCGGCCGGCCGACGTGCTCGGCTCGCTCCTGCTCGTCGGGTGCGTGACGTCCGTCGCGGGCGCGGTCGACCCCCGGCTGGTTTCACCCCGGACGGAGGCCAAGTTCACCCCGGTCGCGGGCCTGCGCGGACACGGTCCGACATAGCGTCGCCGTATGACCCTCCGCCGCCGCGCCGCACGGATCTTCGCCCCCGCCCTCGTCCTGACGGCGAGCTCGTTCTCCCCCGCGGCGGCCGACGGCGGCGAGGGTCCCGGGCGCACCCCCTCGCAGGCCGTGACCTGGACGTGCACCGGCGAGCCGTGCCCCTGGGGTGCGCGCACCTCGGGCCACGCCGCCGTGTGGCCGCAGGGCGGCGTCTCGTCCCGGTACGGCTACACCACGTCGGCGGCGGTCTACCTGCCCGACGACGTCGCCGAGGGCGCGACGATCACCGTCCTCGAGGGGTCCGCGGGCGTGTGGGCGGGCCGGCTCGACAGCCCCCACCGGTCGCTCGCCGGCCTGTCCGCCGGCGACTCGTTCACGGTCGGCGACCTCCCCGACGGCGAGGTGCTCTCCCTGCAGAACGACGACGCGGCGTTCGCCTACACGTTCACGCCCGCGGGCGGGACGCCGCCCGACCCGGACCCGACACCCACGCCCAGCCCCACGCCGACACCCACGCCGACGCCGACACCCACGCCCGACACCGGTGCCGCGTCCGCGCCCGTCACGTGGAGGTGCACCGGAGACCCGTGCCCGTGGGGCCCGTCCACGTCGGGCAACGCCGTCGCCTGGCCCGAGACGTCCGGCGCGATCACCGCGCGCCACGGGTACACGACGTCCGAGGCCGTCTACCTGCCCGCCGCGTCGGCCAACGGGGACACCCTCGCCGTCATCACCGGCACCGCGACCCTGTTCGCCGGGACGCCCACCGGCCCGCACCGCAGCATCGCGCGCCTGTCGGCCGGCGAGGAGTACACCGTCACGGGTCTGCCGTCGGACCAGGTGCTGTCCGTGCAGAACGACGACGCGGCGTTCACGTACGTGCACACCCCGGGCGACGTGACTCCCCCGGACCCCGAGCCCACCCCGACGCCCACCCCGACGCCGACCGTCCCGGCGGACGCCGTCGTGCTGGAGTCGACGCTCGCGCTCTGGCACTGCGACGCGTACGCGACGTGCGCGGACGACGGCTGGTCGCCGTGGGTGGGCGGCGCCGTCGCCTGGCCGGAGTGGGCGGCCCACGCCACGAACTCGCGCGAGGGCTCGAACTCCCGCACCGTGCGCGACCTCGACGGCGAGACCATCCACCCCTACATGGGCACGTGGGCCGACGGCTGCCGGATCCAGGTCCTCGAGGGCGAGGTGCTCGTCATCGAGTGGCGGCGCGGCACGGACACGTGGCGGCCCACGTACCTGTCCCCCGGCGACGTCCACACGATCGAGCTGGTCGGGGACGAGGACGGCGCGATGATCGAGACGCCCGACACGCCCACGACGTTCACCGTCGCGCTGACCGACTGCACGCCGCAGCCCGTGTCCTGACGGGCGGGCGCGTCAGGCTGCGCGGTACAGCGCCTCGTAGCGGTCGACGACGGACTCCAGCGTGAACTCCCGCACGCGCCGGAGCGCCGCGCGCGCGAGGGCGTCCCGGCGGGCGTCGTCGGTGAGGAGGTCCGCGAGCGCGGCGCCGACGTCCTCCAGGGGCGCCACGACCGCGGTGCGGCCGCCGTCGGTCACGTACAGCGCACCGGGGTTGGGCGTGCTGACCACGGGGAGCCCGGACGCCATCGCCTCGACGTACGGGATGCCGAAGCCCTCGTAGTCGCTCGGCAGGCAGAACGCCCACGCCTGCTGGAAGGCGAGCGCCAGCTCGTCGTCGGACAGCCGGCCCAGCGCGCGGACGCCGGGCCCGGCGTCGTCGGGCACGTCCCGGCTGACCATCCAGAGCTCGGCGTCGGGGTGCTTCGGCAGCACCGTCTCCTGGAACTGCCGGGCCAGCTCCGCGCCCCGCTTGCGGCCGTGCCAGTAGCCGACGAAGAGCACCACGGGGTGGTCCGCCCGCTGCCCGGCGTCGGGCCGGAACCGGCCCACGTCCGTGCCGCAGGGCACGACGTCGCGCACCCACGGGTACCAGCGGCGCGTCTCGGGCGAGATGACGACGGTGTGGTCGGCGACGAGGGACGCGAGCACCTCGGACAGCCCGAGGAGCACCATCCGCGCCTTCTCCTTGGCGCCCTCGATGGTGCGGGCCTCCTCGAAGCACGACCCGGCGAGCGTGCGCACGTGCCGGGGCACGCGGCGGCGCCACAGCCAGTAGTCGTCGCCCCAGGCGTGCAGCACGTCGAAGGACGAGAGGTCCAGGCGGCGCAGCGCGAGCGCGAACCGGAACGTGCGCAGCGAGCCCGTCATCCGCAGGTGCCGGTGCCCGTACACGGCCCCGTCGACCGGCGGGCAGTCGCTGAGGACCGTGACGTCGTGACCGCGCCGCGCGAGCTCGGTCGCGAGCTCGTGCACCTGGTAGCCGATGCCCTGCTTGCTGGTGCTGGGCAGGTAGTAGGAGACGATCGCGATGCGGAGCGGTCGCGCGGGGCCCGGCGGCGTGCCCGGCGGCGTGCCCGGCGGCGTGCCCGGGGTCATCGCAGGCCGTCCCGCAGCGCCTCGAGCCAGCCGCGGCCGTGCCGGAGGTCGGGCTCGAGGTGGTTGCCCTCCGCCCACTCGTTCCACGACTTGACCCACAGCAGGCGCTCGTCGGCGGGACGGTGCGCGATCGACGCCACCGCCTGCCGCACGTTCTCGCCGAACTTCTCCGGCGTCGCACCGTGCAGCACGACGCCCCCGCGGCCGGAGCGCGGCGTGTTGTCCCAGTTGGGGTAGACGCACGGCTGGACCAGGTCGCCGGTGCGGTTCTGCCCGGCCCAGTCCGTCGAGTAGGGGAAGACCTCGGGCCCGCCCGCCAGCCGCCGCAGGGCGCGCATCCGCAGCAGCTCCGCCCGCGACGCCCCGGCCGGCATCCGCATGTACACCCCGGCGTCGAACCCGTCCTCCTTGACCCGGTCGTACCGGGGACCGCCGCCGAGCAGGTCGCTCATCTCCGCCACGAGGTAGAGGCCCTCGAGCCCGGCCTTCCGTGCCAGGCCCTGCCACAGGTCGACGAAGTCCGCGGCGTCGGGCAGCTCCTCGGGCCGGAAGACGTAGAAGACGGGCCGCCCGCCCACGCGCAGGTAGCGCGGGTCGCGGAACGCGGGCAGCACGGCCTCGAAGTGGGCGGTGTAGTCCTCGACGCCCGGGTAGTGCTGCTGCACCAGGATGCGGTCGGCCTCGCCGTGCCAGATGCCGCTCCACGTCTGGTTCGCCCACGCCAGGCAGAACGACACGTCGGGCGCGCCGGAGGCCAGCACCTCGGCGAACGGGCGTTCCAGGATGCGCCGCCCGTGGCCGAACCAGTAGTGCCAGTACGCGAACGCCTCCACCCCGTACTGCGCGGCCAGCTCCGACTGCGCGGCCCGCGCCTCGGGCAGGCGCAGGTCGTAGAACCCGAGGTCGGCGGGCACCAGCGGCTGCCGGTGCCCCGGGTACAGGCGGCGCGCCCGCGCCACGTTGGTCCACTCCGTGAACCCCGGACCCCACCACGCGTCGTTCTCCGGGACGGGATGGAACTGCGGCAGGTAGAACGCGACCGCTCGTGCTTCCGCCATCTGGACCTCCTTCACCGGCCGACCGCCGGACCAGCCTTCGAGACCTCACGGGCGGCCCGCCGCCACGGGACCAGCCCGAGGTCGGAGGGCAGGCGGACGACGTCGCCCGCGATCGTGCGGGCGCCGGGGACGGTCCACCACCGCAGGACGACGGCCGCGCTCCGCGCCTTCTCCCGCACCGTCAGGGGCGACCGCGCGACGATGCCGAGCAGCATCGGCGTGGACCGCGAGTACGGGAACGCCGTCCGTGGCCGGGACGGGTCGACCCAGGCCATCTCGGAGTCCCGGGAGCCTCCGTGCCGGTCCGCGTGCGACCGGATCGACAGGAGCGGCTCGCCGGGCACCAGCACCAGCCTGCCGCGCAGCGCGAGCGCGGACGGGAAGAGCATCTCGCCGGCCGGCGAGACGACCACTCCCCCGGCGGCCCGCGCCACGGCCGTGTCCATGATCCCGAACTGCGTCTGCGTCACGACGCGCGCGAGCAGGACCCGGAGGCGCTCGTGGGGCGCGGGCCCGTCCAGCCGCAGGTCCGCGTCCGCGTGCTGCCCGACCACCGCCCCGTCCGCGTCGACGAGGCGGACGCGCGGGTAGGCGAGGACGGACGCCGGAGGGGCGTCGGCGAGGACGGCGAAGGAGCGCTCCACGAGCCGGGGGTCGCACAGGTCGTCGTGGTAGGCCCACTTGAACCACGGGCTCCGGCACCGGGCCAGGAGGAAGTTCGAGTTCACCGCCCCGCCGACGTTCGTCTCGTGCCGGTGGTAGGCGAACCGGTGGTCCCGCGACACCCACTCCCGCGCGATCTCCTCGGTGGCGTCCGTGGACGCGTTGTCGGCGACGTCCACCTCGAAGTCGCCGTCGGTCTGCTCCGCGACGGACCGCAGGGCGTGGTCGAGGTAGAGCTCCCCGTTGTACACCGGGACCCCGATCGTCAGCCGCGGCGCCGCGCCGGACCTGCCGGTCATGCGAACACCCCCTTCGCCACGAGCCGGGCGAGGACCTCGTCGTAGCCGGCCCGGGTCCGCCGGTGCGCGTCGACCGCCCAGGCGTCCAGGTCGCGCGCCAGCGCCTCGCGCTTGTCGAGCAGGGCGTCGAGCGACTCGAGGAGCTCGTCGGCCCGGAACGCGTGGGCGTCGACCCGGTACGGGCCGACCCCCGCGTCGTCCGACAGCACCCGGACCTTGTCCGCGTGCTCGACCGTCACGAACGGCACCCGGAGCAGCGCCGCGGCGACGAGGACGTGGAACCGGCTGCCGACCACGGCCCTGACCCCGGCGACGTCGTCCGACAGCTCGTCGAAGTCGCGCGGGACGCGGACCTCGACGCCCGGCCGCGACCGGTCCGTCGCGACGGCGTCGACGACGCGACGCGCCACGGGGACGTCCGCCGCGTCGGAGACGACGACGCGCACCGGCACCCCCCGGTCGAGGAGGGTCCCGACGACGCGGGCCGTCTCGTGCTCGTACCGCTGCCGCTCGGCCGCGGTCGCGTGCGCCTCGCCGGTGGCGGACGGCACGTCGAGGACGCTCACCACGACGACGTCCCCGGCGGCGTCCGCTCCGGCGTGCTGCGCCGCCCGCGGCGCGTCGGCCCGCGCCGTCACGATGTCGTCCATGAGCACGTCGCGCGAGGTGTCGGTGCCGCACGCACGGACCGCCTCGAGCGTCAGGGGGTCGCGGTAGGAGCGGACCGTCGCCGTCGCGGCCGCGGCGCGGACGGCCGCCCGGGTGGTCCGGCGCGTGTACCGGCTCCCGCCGACCGCCACCCACGCGAACGGCGTCCTCGTCAGCCGGCACGCCACGCCGGTGAGCAGGAGCGAGAGGATCTGCCCTCCCGGCGGCCCTCCCCGGCCCACCTCGAGGGCACCGGTGCCGGGGACGAGGACCGCGTCGAACCGGCCGACGAGCCGCACGAGGTGCGCCAGGTCGAGGAACACCCGGAGGCCCTTGGCCGGGGCCGAGGCGTGCAGCGGGCCGCGGTACGTCCAGGAGGCGCGCGAGCCGAGCGACGGGCGCCCCAGCACCGCCCGCGCCGTGCCCGGCTCCCGGCCCACCAGCGTCACCTCGACGCCCGGGTCCCGCTCCTCGAGCAGCCGGATCACCTGGGCCACCGAGGCGTCGTTGCCGACGTTGGCGATGCCCGCCTCGCCCAGCAGCACGACCCGCGCGGTCACGGTGCCCCCACCCCGGGGACGGCGTCGACCGGCGTCGTCTCCCGAGCCGGGCCCTGGTGCTCGACGTCGCGGCCGGTCGTCACGAGCCGGAGCGGCACGCGGAGGATCCCCCGCACCCGCCCGGGCAGCGACCGCTGCACGGCCTCGGCGTCCTGCGGCGTCAGACCGCGGCGCGTCAGCCGCATCACCCCGACCACGAGGCCGAGCCCGACGACGCCCGCCAGGACGGCCGACGGCACGGGGGGCAGGCCGAGCCGTCCCGTGCCCCACCAGGCGGCGAGGCAGGCGAGCACGCCGAGGAAGTACGGCGCGACGTCACCCAGGGCCCGCCACGTCCCGGTGCCCACCGCCCGCACCTCGGTGGCGAGCAGGAGCGTGACGAGGACGAGCGCCGAGCCGAGGTTGCTGATCACCGCGCCCCAGACGCCGAGGGGCGGGATGAGGAGCACCATGAGCCCGACGCTCACGGCCAGGGACGTCAGGTTCAGCCAGAGCAGCCACATGCCCTTGAGCCGGGCGGCGACGAACGCCTTGATCGGCTCCGCGATCACCAGGAGCCCGCCCGCGATCCCCAGGGCGAGCAGCACCTCCGGGACGTCGGCGAACTCCTCGCCGTAGATCAGCGGGACCACGAAGGCGAAGGCCGGCATCGCCGCGGCGACGATCGCCGCCATGACCGTCGACGACGCCCGCAGCGTCCTGCCGAGCGCGCGCCCGACGGCGTCGACGTCCACCTCACGCAGCCCGGAGATCGCCGGCACCAGCGGGCCGACGAGCGACTGCGCGGGGGCGAAGAGGTGGGACGCCAGCCCGATGGCGAGCGCGAACACCCCCGCGGCGTGGATCTCCGACATCCACGTGAGCACGAGCACCTCGCTGCGGGACAGCACGAACGCCGCCACCATGCTGGCGGCCCCGGCCGGGAGCGCGAACTTCCAGAAGCCCGGCGGGAACCCGCGCAGACGCGGTCGCAGCATGGCGCGCCGGTACGTCCGGGAGACGTAGCCGAGGAAGAGCAGCGTGCCCAGCCCGCCGGCCACGAGGCGCACCACCCAGATCGAGTCCGCCGTGCCCACCGTGGCCGCGGCGACCACGACCAGCACCTGGGTGAGCAGGTTGACGATCATCGCGGCCTGCGCGTTCTGGGCGGTCTTGCTCTCGATGCCCAGCGCCTCGCCGGCGCCGCCGAGCACGCACGGGAGGACGACCCCGAACGCGATGGCGACCGCCATCAGCCCCGGGTCGACGTCGACCATCACGAGCACGGCCACCGCGATCAGGGGCATCCCGACGACCGTGCGGTACCCCTTGGACGCGCTGAGGAGACGGGTGACCTCCGCGGACCGCCCGGCCGCGTGCGCCTTGGAGCCGAACTGGACGACGCCGCTCACCACGCCGAGGTCCACGACGGTGCCGACCAGCAGCATCACGGTGCCCAGGTACGCGAGCCTGCCGTAGTCGACCACGCCCAGCGTGCGGGCGATGACGATGTTGACCGCGAACGCGAGCGGCAGGGACACGGCGACGTGGACGAGGGTCCAGAGCGCACCCTGGATCGCCTTGTCCTGGAGCTCGCCGCGCGAGAGCCCGTCGGTGTTCGTCACAGTCGACATCGTGGTCGCCCGACGGCGCGGTTCCGAGGGGTCCGGGCAGTTTTCAGCCGCGGCGGCACGGGTTTCACCCGGGGCCGGCGGGCCGCCGCCGCCGCGCCCGTGCCTAGCCTGGCGGGCAGCACCGCACCCGGACCCCACGGACAGGAGGGCGCGCCGTGCTCGACAGGGACGACGTCCCCGGCAGGGACGAGCTCGACAGGAACGGCACCCCCAGGGACGACGCGCTCGTGCACGCGGTCGTGATCTGCAGCGTCCGGCGGCCGCAGGTGCTCGCGGCCACGGTCGAGTCGCTGTCGCGGCAGACGGTGCCCGCGGACGTGGTGGTGGTCAGCGTGGTGGCGGACACCGACCTCCCGGCGGGTCTCCCGGCGGTCGCCGGCTGGGGCCCGGCGGTGCGCGTCGTCCGGTCCCCGCGCGGGTCGTCGGTGCAGCGGAACGTGGGGGTGCGCAGCCTCGTGCCGGCCGCCGGCCCCGCCCCCGACCTCGTGACGTTCGTCGACGACGACGCCGAGCTCGCGCCCGACTACTTCGCCCGGATGCGGGAGTTCATGGCCGGCCACCCCGACGTCGCGCTCATGACGGGCCTCGTCGCGGCGGACGGCGCCGCCTCCCAGGGCGAGATCCCCCGCGACCGCGCCCGCGAGATCCTGGCCGCCGGCCGGGGGACGTCGTTCGTGCGCGACGTGCGGGCCGCGTACGGGTGCAACATGACGGTGCGGGGCGACGTCGCCCTCGCCGAGCCCTTCGACGAGCGGCTGCGCGAGTACGCCTGGCAGGAGGACACCGACTTCTCCGTGCGCTGCGGCCGCCACGGGCGGGTGGTCCACTACCACGGCTGCGTGGCCGTCCACCTGGCCGTGGGCGGCGGGCGGGTCGACGGCCGCACCTTCGGCTTCGCCCAGGTCGTGAACCCGTTCTACCTGTGGCGCAAGGGCACGAAGACCGGCCGCGGGCTGCTGAGCGACTGGACGCACTACCTGGGCGCGAACGTGCTGCACCTGGCGGACCGCGGCCGTCCCGACCGCGCGGGGCGCCTGCGGGGCAACCTCCTGGGCCTGGCGGAGGTCGTCCTGCACGGCGGGCGGCCCGAGGCCGTCACGCGCGTCGCCGCCCGCTCCGTGGGGCGCGCTCAGAAGGGCAGGTCGGTGCCGAGCACGAGCAGCCAGTCGCCCGCGCCCGCCGCGTTGTCCCCCGGCGTGGACACCTCGCCCGACGGCGCGGCGGACAGCTCCGACACCGGCCCGGCGTCGGTCGCCGTGCCCGTCGACGGGTCGACCCACGCGGCCTCCGCCCCCGGGGCGAGGAGCGACAGGTCGAGGGAGACCGTGCGCTCGGACGGCACGTAGACGAGCGCGAGGCTGCCGTCCGGGGCGACCGCCGCCGTCGCGAGGTCCGCGTCGAGCACGTCCTGGTCCGGCCTCGCCGTCCCGGTGCCGGCGGTGAGGAACGACTCCTCGGGCCGGAGCGTCCACCACGGCAGGGACGCGACCACGTCCCGGATCCGGGACACCTGCTCGGCGCCCTCCGACTCCAGGCGCGTCTCCCAGCCGTCGTGGAACTCCCAGTCGTCCGTCCCGAACACGTCCCCGGACGAACCGCAGGTGATCGCCCAGAGCACCTGGCGACGCAGCGTCTCCGTGGTCGTCGTCGGCCCGCCCGTGTTGTTCTCGCCCTCGTAGTTCGCCTCGCCCAGCAGCGCCGGCCGGGCGGGGGTCGCGCCGTACGCCTCGACGACCGCGAGCGGCGTCGGCGCGTACGAGTACACGAAGCTCCAGTCGACGCGGTCGCGCCAGTGGTCGTCGGCAGCAGTGGACGACACGTCCCACAGCTGGAGGGCGAACGGCCGGTCGTCGCCGGCGGACCGGATGCCCTCGCCCAGGGCCTCGAGGCACGCGTCGTCCGCCCCGGAGCGCGAGTAGTCGCCCCCGGTCATCCACAGGACGGGGAGGTCGGCGGCCCAGCGGGCCGTCATCGCCCCGAACTCACGGCACGTCTCCGGCGTCGCCCCCGCGAACGTGTGGTCCAGCGTCCACGAGTCGATCGGGTACAGCAGGGCCGTGATCCCGAGCTCGCCCGCCCGCCGCAGCGTCTCGTGGGCGCGGTCGAAGTACGCGTCCTGCCAGCGCAGCACGTCGCCGTCCACGAACGGCAGCAGCCCGTCGACCGTCGCCCCGTCGTCGGACGGCGCGCCGTTCGCGACCGCCCCGACCAGCGAGACGAGCATCGCGTTGAACCCCTGCCCGGACCGCGTCGTCAGGTAGGTCTCGGCCTCGTCGGGGCGCAGGTCCGTCAGCAGGGACCAGGGCGCGTCGCCGCGCACGAGGACGGGCTCGCCGTCCTGGTCGACGAACGTGCGGCCGTCGGCGGAGATCCCGGTGATCCACTGGGGCTCGCCGCCGGTGGCGACGGCGCCCCGCGTCTCCGCGAGCTCGCGGCGCGGGGCGTCCGCGGCGGGGGCCTCCTGCTCCCACGACCGGCCGCCCGTCACGCGCAGCACCGCCCACGCGGCCAGGACGACGAGGACCGCCGCGACGGCCCCTGCCAGCACCGCCCGACCCCGACGCGGCCGGTCACGCGGGCCTCCCACCGTGGTCCCTCCCGTCCGCCCGGACGCCCCGGGCGACGCCGATCAGGCTCCGCTTCACGTCGCTGCCGAGGGAGCGCGCGTCGGGCACCGTCCAGTGCCGCGCGACGGCGAGGGCGGCCCGGGCGCGCTCGGCCGGCGGCGCCGGCGCGCGGAGCGCCTCGGTCAGGATCCGGGCGTTCATGTACCACTGGGGGAAGGCGACCGGACGGTGGAAGTGCGGCCGGTAGGCCCTCGTCTGCTGCACCGGGTCCCGGGCCTGGAGGTTCGTCATCTGGCCCGGGTGCCGGCGCGCGAGGTACCCGACCTCGGGCACCTGGACCCACGGCGCCCGCATCGCCATCGCGACCCCGAGCGCGAAGTCGCCGCCCCAGTAGTCGGGCAGCCCCCCGCGCTCCCGCAGGGCCGTCGTGCGGAAGACCCCGCCCCAGCCGACCGCCTGCCACACGCCGCGGCGGAAGAACAGGCCGACGCGGTCGGCGGGCCCGCGCGACAGGAAGTCGAGGCCCTCGTCGTCCATCGCGCCCACCACCCGGTCGTCCGGGTCGCACCACAGCACCCGCGAGAACGCGACCGTCGCCGCGGGGTGGCTCTCCAGCGCGTCGACGCAGGACGTCAGGTGCCGCGGGCGGACCATGTCGTCGGCGGCGTTCCACATGAAGTACGGCGCGCGGGCGCGGGCGAGCGCCCGGTTCCAGTTCCAGGGGATGCCGCGGTTCGTGTCGGCGCCGAGGTAGGTGAACCGGGCGTCCTCCTCGGCCACCGCCTCGGCGATCTTCCGGGTGCCGTCGGTGGACGCGTTGTCCGCGACGATCACCTCGATGTCGGCCAGGTCCTGCTCCTGCAGGGCCCGCAGGGTGCGCTCGAGGAACTCCTCCCCGTTGCGCACCGGCACCCCGACGGTCGCCGTCACCACCGGACCACGGCCTTCCGCACCACGTACGCCTCCGCGTACCGCTCCCGGCACTCCATGCCCCGCAGCCGCATCAGCCCGAGGAAGACCTCCGGGTCCCACCAGTCGTGGCCGTGCTGGGAGGGGTAGTGCCGGTCGAGCAGCTCGACCTTGCGCCGCGCCAGCTCCTCGGGCACCGGCACGTAGGCGGCGGGACGCCCCATGTCGCCGTCCCACTTGGGGATCTCGTAGTGCAGCACGAGCGCGTCGCGCCAGACGGTGGCCGCCAGCTCCCCGACCAGCCGGTGGTCCTGGTGGGCGTCGTCGGCGCGCGGGGCCAGCACCACGTGCGGTGCGGGGTGGCGCTCGGCGTGCTCGTGGAGCGCGCGCTTCACCGCTCCCCAGTGCTCCGGCAGGCGCCCGTCGGGCAGGCCCGCGAACGTGGACGACGCCGCCGGGACGAACGCCTTCGCCGCCTCGGACGCCTCCGCCTCGCGCAGGGGGTCGCCGGTGAGCGTGAGGAAGTCGGCCGCGGCGCCCGGCCGCTCCGCCAGCGCCAGGAGCGTCCCGCCGCAGGCGATCTCCACGTCGTCCGCGTGGGCCGCGAGGCACACGACCCGCGGCCCGGCCGCGTCCGGGCCCGCGTCCAGGCGCAGGGGGATCATTCCGTCACCTCCACGAGCGGGGCGGGCGTCGGGGCGGGCGTCGGAGCGGACGTCGGAGCGGACGTCGGAGCGGACGTCGGAGCGGGCGTCGAGCGCTGCCCGGGCACGACGGCGCCGGCGAGCCCCAGCAGCGCCGCCACGGTCCGCTCCTGGCCCACCAGCACGGCCCGCGCCCGGGCGAGCGCCGGTTCCGTCCGCGCCCGGTCCGCGTCGGCGGTCCCGGCGGCGGCGAGCACCTGACGGGCCACGGCCGCGGGGTCGAACCGGCCCACGTCGTGCGCCCGCCCCGGATCCCCGAGCTGCTCCAGCAGCCACCGCTGCTTCGGCCCGTACCCCAGCGAGACCGCCGGGACCCGGGCCCGGATCGCGGCCACCAGGTTGTGGTAGCGGACGGCGACGACGGCGCGGCAGCCGGCGAGCCGGTGCTCGAGCTCGGCGACCGAGCCGACGGCGGCGACCTGGACGTGGTCGGGGTCGCCCACCCGTTCCGCCACGTCGTGAGCCGTCGAGTCGTCCGCCCCGTCGCCCACCACGAGCACGACGTCGGCTCCGCCGCGGACGAGCTCCCGCGTCAGCCGGGCCGTGCGCTCCGCGTACGCGTCGCTCCCGTCGGCTGGCGCGTACCAGTCGAACCGCACGACGCCCACGGCGACGCGGGGGCGGGCACCGGGCGGCGCGGCCCCGGCGGGATCGGGCAGCGGGAGCCCCAGCACGACGTCGGGCACCACCGGCGGGCGGCGCCTGCCGACCGCGAGGGCGTCCGCCGACCCCGCGTCCCGCGCGCTCAGGTAGGACGCCGTCCGCACGACGGTCCGCTGCATGAGCCGGTGGGCGCGCCCGCCGCGGCGGTCCGCGCCGACCGAGAGCACCAGGTACGGGCGGCGCCGCAACCGGGCCACGACGCCGTACAGGGCGAGCTGGAACGGCGGACCGAACGGGGACACCGCGTGCCCCTCGAGGATGCCCGTCCCCGGCACGACCACCGCGTCGAGCCCTCCCACGACCCGCCAGGCGTGCGGGACGTCGACCAGCTTGGCCGTCACGCGCCTCCAGCCGCTCCGCACGACGTCCGGGTCGGCGAGCGGCACGGCCTCCGTCCCGCGCTCGGCCCGTACCTCGTCCGGGGCGTCGGTGAGGACCACCGGGCGGACCGCCGGGCCGCCGTGCCGGTCCAGGAGGTCGAGGACGGCGTCGAGCGACGCCTCGTTCCCGAAGTTGCGGTAGCCGAACTGGCCCAGCAGGCCGACCCGCACCGCGCGGACGCCGTCCCCGGCCGGGGACGGCGTCCGGGCCTCACGCGGTCGCACGGACACGTGCCGCCGACGCAGGGACCGCGACCTCCGGCACCCGCCGGGGGCGCGACGTCGTCCCCGCGTCCCAGACCGCCCACGGCCGGTCGCCGAGGCGGTTCCGCTCCTCGAGGGCGTTGCGCTCCTTGAGCGTGTCCATCGGCGCCCAGAACCCGGCGTGCGGGTGCACGCGGAACCGCCCGTCGCGGGCGGCGCGGACGCAGCCGTCCATGACCAGGTCGTCGCCCTCCTCCAGGTAGTCGAAGATGCCCTGGCGCAGCACGAAGTAGCCGCCGTTGATGCACATGCTCATGTCGGCGACGGGCTCCAGGTCGCGCATCGTGCCGTCCGGGTCGTAGCGCACCACGTGGAACGAGTCCTGCGGCGGCACCGCGAGCAGCGACCCGACGGCGTCGGTGGCGAGCAGCTCGTCCACGATGTCGTTCATCGGCGCGTCCGTGAGCACGTCGCCGTAGTTGGCGAGGAACACCTCGTCGTCGTCGAGGAACCGCCGCACGCGCCGCAGCCGCTCGCCGATCGCCGTGTCGATCCCCGTGTCGACGAACGTGATGCGCCACTCGCTGATGTCGCTGCTCAGCAGCTCCACCTGCTCGCCGCCCTTGGTGAGCACGAAGTCGTTGGAGTGCGTCTCCGAGTAGTTGAGGAAGTAGTCCTTCACCACGTTCGCGCCGTGCCCCAGGCACAGCACGAACTCCGTGTGCCCGAAGTGCGCGTAGTACTTCATGATGTGCCACAGGACGGGCCGCGACCCGATCGGCATCATCGGCTTGGGCAGCGAGTCGGGGCCGGACCGCATCCGCATCCCCAGCCCGCCGCAGAACAGCACGACCTTCATGACGCCCCTCCCTGGGCCTGCCCGCCCGCCTCTGCCGGCTCGGGCGTGTGATGGATGCGGCGGGGCGCGGCGAGCTCCCGCAGCGCGGGGGCCACCGGCCGCCCGGCGAGGAACCCGTCGGTGCCGCCCGCGTCGAGCGCCGCCTCGTAGGCCGGCAGCGCCCCCGCCACGGCCTCGACCGTCCGATCGACGTCGGCGTCGGTGTGCGCGGCGGAGATCACGAACGACTGCGCCAGCACGCCCCGACGCAGCAGCTCGGCGAGGAACAGGGTGCGGTACGCCTGCGAGGGCGCGCCGGCGTGGTCGCGGGTGCCGAAGACCAGGCACGCCGGGTGCCCGGACACCGTCACCCAGCCGGTCAGCCCGGCGGCGTCCACCGCCTGCTGCACCTCGGCGCGCAGCCGCTCGCCCTGGGTGGCCATCACGCCGGGCACGTCGCTCGCGGCGTACTCGCGGTGCACCGCCAGCCACGCCGCGAGACCCGCCGTCTCCGCGCCGTGGGTGGTGGAGAGCAGGAAGACGCGGCGCGCGTCCGTCGCCAGCCCCCCGAGCTCCATGAGCTCCCGCCGGCCCGCGAGCGCCGAGACGGCGAACCCGTTGCCGAGCGCCTTGCCCCACGTCGACAGGTCCGGCACGACGCCGTACACGGTCTGCGCGCCGCCGGCGGACCACCGCATCCCGGTGATGATCTCGTCGAACACGAGCACCGTCCCGGTGCGGTCGCACAGGGCGCGCAGCCCCTCCAGGTAGCCGGGCGGGGGGCTCGCGTGCGCGGTCGCGGCCTCGAGGACGACGGCGGCGACCCGGCCCTCGTGCGCGGCGAGCAGGGCCTCCACGGCGGCCAGATCACCGTACGGGAAGCGGACCGTGAGGTCGCTGATCGCCCGCGGGATCCCGGCGTCCATCGGGGTCGTACCGATGAACCAGTCGTCGGTGGAGAAGAACGGGTGGTCCGCGCAGACGGCGACCAGGTCGCGGCCCGTGGCGGCGCGCGCCAGCCGGACGGCCGCGGTCGTGACGTCGGATCCGTTCTTCGCGAACTTCACCATGTCGGCGCCCGGCACCTGCGCGCAGAACGCCTCGGCGGCCTCCAGCTCCCACCGGCTGGGCCGGGAGAAGCTCACGCCGTCGGCGATCGCCGCCGTCACGGCGTCCACCACGGGCCGGAAGCCGTGGCCGAGCGTGACGCTGCGCAGCCCCATCCCGTACTCGACGTACTCGTTGCCGTCCACGTCCCACACGTGCGCGCCCGCGCCCCGCGCCAGCACCGGGGCCATGCCCTCCGGGTACTGGTCCGCCCCGCGGGCGTAGGTGTGCGCGCCGCCCGGCACGAGACGGTGCAGCCGGGCCTGCGCGGCCGTGGACCGCTCGAAGGAGCGAACGGGCTCCGCGGGCTGCGTCGGGTCGGGCTGCATCTGGTCGGGCTTCGAAGCGTGCTGCGCCAGCTGTGTCATGGTGCCCCCGGGTGTCGGGAGGTGGGTCGTAAGCCTGGTGGGGCCGGCAGGGGGCCGGCCCCGCCGCCAGTCTGCGGCGCGTCCCGGCGGCGTTGAAGGCCCCGCGGGCCTTTTCATCCGGGACCCCGGCCGACTTCACCCGACCGGGTCGCGCCCGCTTTCGTAGCGTGTGGACATGCAGGTGCTGCCCACCACCCTCGACGGGGTGCTGATCCTCGCCCCCACCCCGCACCGCGACGAGCGCGGGCTGTTCACGCGCACGTTCGACACCGCCACCGCCGAGCGCGCCGGCCTCGACCCGGCGGCGTTCGTGCAGGACAGCCAGTCCCGCTCGCGGCGCGGCGTCGTGCGCGGGCTGCACGGTCGCGTGGGGGGCGGCGAGGCCAAGCTGGTGCGCGTCGCGCACGGCGCCGTGCACGACGTCGTCGTCGACGCCCGGCCCGGCTCGCCGACGTTCGGCCGGTGGGAGGCGTTCCGGCTCGACGACGTCGACTTCCACGTCCTGTACGTGCCGCGCGGCTGCCTGCACGGCCACCAGACGCTCACCGACACCGCGGACGTCTGCTACCGCATCGACGCCGAGCACGACCCCGCCGAGGACGTCGCCGTGCACCACCTCGACCCCGACCTCGGGGTCCGGTGGCCGCTGCCCGTCTCGCTCGTCAGCGACCGCGACGCCGCCGCCGGGTCGTGGGTGGCGCTCGTCCAGCAGCTCGGCGGCGCGACGTCGGGGCCCGGCGCAGACGTGCTGTAGGCCGACGCGGGCACGTGCGGCACGCCCCTCCCCGGGGACGCACCGCGGCGTGGCGCCGCGGCGAACCTGCCCCTCCCCCTGGGGACGACCGACTCCTCCACAGGTCTCGCCGGCACCCGGGACGGTTCGAACGTCCGCTCGATAGCGTCCTTCGTGTCACGGCGCGCCGACCGAGGAGGGACGATGCCCGCCACCACCGCCCCTGCTCCGGTACCCGCCGTCCCGGCGCTGCCGAGAGCCACACCGGCGTCCCGGCTGCTCGATGCCCTGGCCACCCTCGAGGGCGGGCTCGCCGCGCTCGCGGCGGCCGTCGAGGAGGCCGGCCTGCACGACGTCGGCCGGGACGTCCTCGAGCAGGCATCCGGCCGGCTCAGGACGCTCGGCACCCGGGTGGACGCCGCCCGGTGGCGCGTGCTGCCCGCACTGGAGTCGGACGGCCGGTGGTCGCTCGACGGGTCACGCACCTTCGCGCACTGGCTCGCCCGCGCGGAGAACGTCGGGCTGGCCACCGCACGCCGCGACGTCCGCACGGCCCACGCCCTGCGCGACGTCCTCCCGGCGACCGGTGCCGCCGCGCTCGACGGTCGGCTCGGCGCCGACCACCTGCGCGCCATCGTCGACGTCGCCCCGACCTCCGAGGCCCGCCGCGACGCGCTCGTCGCCCCCGCGCCGACCGCGAGCGAGACGGACGGCGAGACGACGGACGGCGAGAACCCGGAAGCGCCGGACGCCGCCCTCGCCCCACCGACCGGCGAGGAGCACCTGCTCGCCACCGGCTCCTGGTACACGCCCGCGCAGTTCCGCCGTCTGGTCCGGCGGTTCGCGTACGTGACGGACCCGGAGTCGGACGAGCGGGGCTACGCGCACGCCCGCGAGAAGGAGTTCGTCGACCTGTCGCCCACGTGGGACGGCTACCACCTCGCCGGGTTCCTCACGGAGGAGCACGGCCAGGTGCTGCGCGCCGCCCTCGACGCCGTGTCCGGCCGGCCCGGCGCCGGGGAGACCCGCACGCCCGCGCAACGACGCGCCCAGGCCCTCGCCGACCTCGCACGCGTCACGCTCGACACGGGCAGCGTGGGGTCGGGATCCGCCGTGCGGCCCCACCTGACCGTCACCGTCTCGGTCACCGAGCTCCGCCGCCTGCTCTCCAGCGACGGCGCCATCGACGTCGGCTCCTCCACCACGAGCTGGGCCGAGTCGCTCGGCGTCGACCCCGCCGAGTTCGTCGACGGCCGCGGCCCGCTGCCCCCGTCCCTCCTGCGCCGCATCGTGTGCGACAGCGAGGTGACGCGGGTCGTCCTCGGCCCGGAGTCGCAGGTGCTCGACGTCGGGCGCGCCCGGCGCACCGTCACCGGCCAGCTCAGGCGCGCCGTCGTCGCCCGCGACCGGCGGTGCACCTGGCCCGGCTGCGACGAGCCACCCTCGCGCTGCGAGGTCCACCACGCCGTGACTCACTGGGCGGACGGCGGCAGCACGTCCGTCGACAACTCCGCCCTGCTGTGCTGGCACCACCACGACCGCGTCGATGCGCTCGGCATCACCATGCGTCGCACCGGCGGCACGTGGCTCTTCACCGACCGCCACGGACGCTCCGCGTTCGGCACCGCACCACCACCTGCCGCGGCGGCGTCGAACCCCCGGCAGCCGGAAGCACCCGCGGCCCGGGCGCCCGCGGCCCGAGAGCCCGTGACGCGGATACCCGTGGCTCGGGACCCCGTCGCGGTCGCGACGCTCAGCGACGGTGACCGCGGTCGCGGCTGAGCGGCTCGACCTCGACGGGCTCGGGCTCCGCGACCACCCATCGACCCCCGAGCGCCTCCACCTCCGGATGCGCGAACCGCACCTCGTCGAGGAGGTCGGGCACCAGCAGCAGCACCCGGTCGGGGCGGATCTCGGCGAGGATGTCGGGCCCGAGCACGGGCACCCGCGGCCCCGGGCCGCCCGGCATGGACCTGCCTCGCTTCGCGGGGGACGCGTCCACCACGGCGAGCACGTCGTCGGCGGTGACGCCGGCGAGCGCGAAGAGCGCGACCGCGCGCGACGCGGCGCCGTAGGCGACGACCTTCCCCTCGCTCGCGTCGAGCCAGTCACGGAGCGCCGCCGCCGACCGGGCCACCTGCCGTTGGAGCACCGACACGACCGCCGGCTCCGTGGTCCCCGCCGCGGCCTCGGCCGCCAGCTCGGTGGCGACGAGGTCGCCCGCGGCGCGGGCGTGCCGGCGGGCGGGCTGCGACCCCTCGCGCGCCAGCGCGAGCAGCCGCGTCCCGCCGTACAGCGGGTAGCGCCACAGCCCGACCGGCACGAGACCGGTGCTGCGCGCCATCTCCACGAGCACCGTGAGCGAGTAGTACGCGAAGTGCCCGTGCCGCAGCGCGTTCCAGGTGCCGTCGCGCACGATCACGGACAGCGGGTGCACGTGCAGCGCGACGACGCCGTCGGGGGCGAGGGAGTCGAGGCGCAGGTTCCACGCCGCACGCTGGTCGGGCTCGTGCATGAGGCCGAGCGAGTCGACGACGAGGTCGGCGGCGAGCCCCGGCACCGTGCCGGGGCCGTCGAGCAGCACGGCGTCGGGCACGATCTCGTGCACGCGTGCCGACCAGGAGCCCCCGTGCGGGGAGCGCATCTCCTCCACCCAGGTCCCCGGGCCCAGCAGCCCGCCGCCGACGAGGTCGGCCACCCCCGCCCGCGCCTGCGTGACGAGAGCGGCGGGCTCCACGCCGCGCGGCTCCTCGGGACCGGTCGGGTCCTCCTCGAGCTGGGCCAGGCGGCACCGGTCGCACATCACCATGCGCAACGGGTGCACCGGGTCGGGGAGGGGCGCCTCCGGCTCGGGGAACAGGTCCGCCGCGGGCTGCGCGCCCAGGTCGAGCACCACCGTGGCGCGGTCCGACCGGCACCACCGGCAGCGCCAGCCCGCTACGACGGCGCTCACGTGCCCGGCTCGAAGACCTCGAGGCGGGGCAGGAAGGTCACCAGCCGGCCGCCCCAGTCGGCGACGTGCGCGAGCTGGGCCGAGATCTCCCGCCGCAGGTTCCACGGCATGACGACGACGTAGTCCGGCCGGGCGGCGTCGAGCGCCTCGGGAGCGTGGATGGGGAGGTGCATGCCGGGGGTGAACCGGCCGTGCTTGTAGGGGTTGCGGTCGACGGCGAACTCGACGAGGTCGGAGCGCACGCCGCAGTGGTTGAGCAGCGTGTTCCCCTTGCCGGGCGCCCCGTACGCCACCACCCGCTTGCCCTCGCGACGTGCGGTGAGCAGGAAGCGCAGGACGTCGTCGCGCACGGCAGCGACCTGCTCCGCGAAGCCCGCGTGCCCCTCCAGGGTGTGCAGGCCCGCGGCGGCCTCGGCGGCGAGGACGCGGGCGACGGCGGCGGAGGGCTCCGGCGCGGCGCCGTCGGATCCTGTCCCGGCCTCGGGGGTCGGCACGGACCACGTGCGCAGCGAGCCGCCGTGGCTGGGCAGCTCGTCGACGTCCACCACGGTGAGCCCGGCGGCGGCCAGGACGCGCTGCGTCGTGAGGAGCGACAGGTAGCTGTAGTGCTCGTGGTAGATCGTGTCGTACTCGTTGCCCTCGACCAGGCGCAGCAGGTGCGGGATCTCGATCGACACGCGCCCGTCGTCGGCGACGAGCTGCCGCAGGCCACGCGAGAAGTCGACGATGTCCGGCACGTGCGCGAAGACGTTGTTGGCGACGACGAGGTCCGCGGGCCCGTGCTCGGCGCGCACGCGCCGCCCCGTCTCCTCGCCGAGGAACTCCACGACCGTGGGCACCCCGCGCTCGACCGCGGCCGCGGCCACGTTGCCCGACGGCTCGATGCCGAGGCAGCGGATCCCCCGGTCGACGACGTGCTGGAGCAGGTAGCCGTCGTTGCTCGCGACCTCGACGACGAACGACCGCTCCGGGGTGAGGCCGAGGCGCCCGACGGCGTCGTCGACGTACCGCCGTGCGTGCTCCACCCACGACGCGGAGTAGGAGGAGAAGTAGGCGTAGTCGTCGAAGATGTCCTCCGCCGGCACGTAGGCCGGCAGCTGGACCAGCAGGCACTGCTCGCACACCCGCACGTGCAGGGGGTAGAAGACCTCGGGGCCGTCCACCTCCTGCGCGGTCGGGTAGCTCTCGCACGGCGGCGACATCCCGAGGTCCACGAACGTGCGGGTGAGCGGGGCGCCGCAGAGCCGGCACGACGGCGCGGGCACGGCGGAGCCCTCGGGCGCGGCGGACCTCTCGGGCGTGGCGGCGTGCCGCGCCGCCGACACGGCGGTCATGCCGACACCGCCGTGGTGCGCAGGTTCTCGAGGTCCAGGGCGCCGCTGGCGGCGAGCTCACTCACCCGGTGCAGGCGCACGAAGCGCGGGCCCTCGAAGTCGTCGGCGGTGAGCCCGAACCGGTGGACGTCCTGCCAGATCTGCCGGATCCCGTCCCGCACCGTCCAGCGCGGTGCGGCGGCGGGAAGCTCGGTGCGGATGCGCGTGAAGTCGACCCGGTAGTTGCGGGTGTCCGCCCCGGCCCCCGCGGCGAACGTCACGGGCGCTCCGGTAACGTCGCTGACCTGCTCGGCGACGGTGCGGATCTGGACGACGTCTTCGTCACGGCCCACGTTGAAGGCTCGGTCGTGCACCACCTCGCGGGGGGCCTCGAGCGCGGCGAGGAAGGCCCGCGCGATGTCCTCCACGTGCACGAGGGGGCGCCACGGCGTCCCGTCGGACGCGAGCCGCACCTCCCCGCGCGTGTACGCGGTACCGGTGAGGTTGTTGACCACGATGTCGGCGCGCAGCCGCGGCGACGAGCCGTACGCGGTGGCGTTGCGCAGGAACGTGGGCGAGAAGTCGTCGTCGGCGAGCGCCGAGAGGCCGCGCTCGGCCTGGATCTTCGACTCCCCGTACGGGGTGACGGGGTGGAACTCCGCGTGCTCGTCGACGGGCTCGTCGCCCGCAGCGCCGTACAGGGAGCACGACGACGAGAACAGGAAGCGGGTCACCCCGGCCGCCTTCGCCGCCCGCGCCATGCGCACGGCCCCGTCGGTGTTCACCGAGTAGGTGGCCTGGGGGTTCAGGTGCCCCAGCGGGTCGTTGGAGATGGCCGCGAGGTGGATCACGGCGTCGAACCCGGCGAGGTCCTCGGGCCGCGCGTCCCGGACGTCCCCGGTGCGCTGCTCGTATCCCGTCACCGGCGGCCCGAAGTCGCAGCCGTCGTACCAGCCGGCGTCCAGGCCCACCACCTCGTGGCCTGCCGCCTGCAGGAAAGGCACCAGCACCGCACCCACGTACCCGCGGTCACCATCGACGAGCACTCGCATGGTCCGTCCCCCGTCGTCGTCCGGCCGGTCCCGCGGGCAGGGAAACCCTCGGGCCGGTGGCTTCACCGCCGCCTCGACGCTAACCAGCGGCCGCCTCCCACCGTGAGGGTTGCCCGGGGTGAAAAGGCTCGTCACCCGGGTGATTCCGCGCCTGCGACGTTCCCCGCCCGCACCCCGGCGGCGAGGATCGGGAGCCATGAGGGTCCTGCGCATCTCCCACAGCGCGGTGGTCGACGCCTGGCGCGGCCGCGAGGCCGAGCTGCGCCGGCGGGGCGACCACGTGCGCGTCCTGACGGCCGCCGTCTGGGACGAGGGCGGGCGTGACGTGCGGCCCGTGCCCGGGCCCGGCGAGGAGCTGGAGACCGCGCGCACGTTCGGCCGGCACCCGGCTCTGTTCCTCTACGACCCGCGTGCCCTGTGGCGCGTGCTCGGCGAGCGGTGGGACGTGCTCGACATCCACGAGGAGCCCGTCGCGCTCGCGACCGCGGAGATCCTGGGCCTCCGTGCCGCGCGACGGCTCGTGGACGCGGCGCGCGGGCGGCGCGCCGGCCGGGCGCCGTACCTCCTCTACTCCGCGCAGAACCTCCTCAAGCGGTACCCGTGGCCGTTCCGGGCGCTGGAGGCGGCCGCGCTGCGCGGCGCCGCCGCCGTCGTCACCTGCAACCACGACGCCGCCCGCATCGTGCGCTACAAGGGCGCCCGGGGGCTGGTGGAGCGCATCCCCCTCGGGCTGGACACGACGGTGTTCTCCCCCGGGGGCGACCGGCCGGAGGGCAGGGGGCCGCGCACGCCGGGGCGGGTGCGCGTCGGGTACGCGGGGCGCCTGACGGCCCAGAAGGGGGTGGACGTGCTGCTCGCGGCCGTCGCCCGGGACGACGCCCTGGACCTCGTGGTCGCGGGCGCCGGCCCGCAGGAGGCACGGCTGCGGGGGGCGGCCGCACCGCTCGGTGACCGTGTCACCTTCCTCGGCCCGCTCGACACCGAGGACCTGCCCGCGTTCTACCGCGGGCTGGACGTGCTCGTCGTGCCGTCGGTGGAGACCCCGGGGCTCGCCGAGCAGTTCGGGCGCGTCGCCGTCGAGGCGATGGCGTGCGGCACGCCGGTGGTCGCGACGCGGGTGGGGTCCGTCCCCGACGTCGTGGCGGGCGCGGGCGTGCTCGTCGCCCCGGGCGACCCCGACGCGCTGCTCGACGGCGTCCGGCAGGCCACGCGGCCGGAGACGGCACGCGCGCTCCGCCTCGCCGGCCTCGACCGCGCGCGGGAGTGCTCGTGGCCGGAGGTCGCAGGGCGGTACCGCGACGTCTACGCGAGGGTCCGCGGCACGACGGCGGACGACCGCCGCGCCGCCGTCGGGGACCCGGGCCGGCGGCCGGCACCCCGCGTCGAGGTGGTCGTCGTCGCCTACGGCAGCCCGGAGCTGCTGCACGCCGCGCTCGAGCCGCTCGCGGGGACGTTCCCGCTGACGGTCGTCGACAACTCGTCCGACCCGCGCCACCGCGCGCTCACCCAGGTCTTCGGCGGCACGTACCACGACCCGGGCCGGAACCTCGGGTTCGCGGCGGCGGTCAACCTCGCGCTCGCGCACCGGCAGGACCCGGGGGCGGACGTGTTCCTCCTCAACCCGGACGCCGTCGTCGGGCCGGAGACGGTCGCGGCGCTCCACGACGCCCTGCACGCGGACCCCGGCCTCGCGAGCGTCGGCCCGGCCCAGGTCGACGGCGCCGGCCGCCCGGGCCGCGTCGTCTGGCCGTTCCCCTCCCCCGCCCGCGCGTGGCTGGAGGCCGCCGGGCTGGGCCGCCTGCGGCTGCCGCGCGAGCGCACGTTCGTCATCGGCTCCGCGCTGCTGATCCGCGCCTCGGCGCTGCGCAGCGTGGGCGGGCTCGACGAGCGGTTCTTCCTCTACGCCGAGGAGACCGACTGGGCCTACCGGGCGGACCGGCGCGGCTGGCGGCACGCCGTCGTCCCGGCGACGCAGGTCCTCCACGAGGGTGCCGGCACCAGCACGGACAACCACGTGCGCGAGCTGCACTTCCACGCGTCCCAGGAGCGCTACCTCCGCAAGCACTTCGGCACGGCCGGCTGGGCCGCCGCCCGTGCCGGGCTCGTGGCCGGCGCGATGGTGCGCTCCGCGGCGCTGCGCGGCCCGCGCCGCGAGTCCGCGCTGCGCCGGTTGCGCGCCTATCTCGCGGGGCCGGTCCTCCTGGAGGACCGCGAGGTGGCGGCCCCGTGACCACGGTCGGTGCGCGTTCGTTCCTCCGGGCGACGGTGACGGCGACCACCTGGGCGGCGGTCCTCGTCGTCGCCGTCCTCGGCGTGACGTACGCGCTCTCCCACGACCTCACCCTCGGGGTGGCCGCCGCGGTCGTTGTCGCCCTCGCCGGCCTCGCCGTCTACGACCCGTCGCTGGTTCCGGTGGTCGCGATGCCCGCGTTCGTCGTCGCCGAACGGGTCGGTGGCGACACCCTGAACATGACGCTCAGCGACGTGGCGCTGTTCGCGGCCTTCTGGGTGGCCCTCGTCTTCACGCCACGCCCCTTCACCCCGGCGCTGCGCTCGATGCTGTGGCTCTCGGCGATCTACCAGCTCGCCTCCCTGTTCACCGTCGTCGCCACCCCCTTCCGCCAGAACACGGTCGAGTGGTTCCACGCCTGGGTCCTGGTGGGCGGGGCGCTCGTCGTCGGCTGGGCGGTGGGCCGGGTCGGGCGCGCGACGCTCGGGCTGACGCTCGTCACCCTCGTCGTCCTGGTGGTCGCGCTGAACGCCTGCGCGATCGCCGCGGTGCAGCTCGCCCAGGGTGACGTGTCACCGGTGTACCCGAACTGGCCGTTCCCGATGCACAAGAACCTCGCGGGCCCGATCTTCATGTCGGTCGCGCTCCTCGCGTTCGTCCGGCAGCCGTGGCTGCACTGGCCGGCGTGGTTCCGGATCCCCGCGTTCTACGTGCTCGCCCTCGGCATGCTGGCGGTGCAGTCGCGGCAGGCCATCGTCGGCTTCGGGGTGGGCCTGCTCGTCCTCGCCCTGCGCCCGGGTCAGGGGCCGCGGATCGGGCCACGGCTGATGCTGCTCACGATGGCGCCGGCGGCGTTGTTCGTCGCCGCCCGGGTCCAGGACGACCTGTCGGGCGACGACCCGTTCAACTCGACCGCGTTCCGCGCCGCCGGTATCGAGGGCGGCTTCGACGTCTGGCGCGAGAACCTGTGGTTCGGCGCGGGCCTGCGCTGGTGGACCGCGGGTCCCGAGCCGGGGTTCCAGCCGCCGAACGCCGTCGCCGAGGTGCTCTCGTCGGTCGGCATCGTCGGTCTCGCCGGGTTCGCGATCCTCATGCTGGGCACCGTCGTGGTCGCGTGGCGGATGGATCCCCGGTTCGGCACGCTCGCCGTCGCGGTGCTCGCGTCGCGGCTGGTCGCGAGCCAGTTCGACCAGTTCTGGGTGTCGATCATCGTGTCCCTGCCCTTCCTGCTGGTCGGCGTGTGCCTGGGGGCCGAGGGGCACGAGAAGGCGCCGCCGGCCAGACCGTCGGCTGCACTGTCGACCCGGACGGCGACCCGGCCGTCGACCGCTCTGCAGACGGAGGCGTCATGAGGATCACCCACGTCGTCGTGACCGACGCGTTCGCCGGGGTCGAGGCCCACGTCGCCCGCCTCGCCCGGGCGCAGGTCGAGGCGGGCCACGACGTGACCGTGGTCGGCGGCGCGGCGGCGGCGATGCGCGGCGCGACCGGCGACGGCGTCGAGCTCCGGCCGGGGACGACGGTGGCCGAGGCACGCCGGTCGCTGGCCGCGGGGCCTCGGCCGGACGTCGTGCACGCCCACATGACGGCGGCGGAGACCGCCGCCTGCCTCTGGACGCCGGTGCTCGCGCGCCGCGTGCCGCTCGTCGTCACCCGGCACTTCGCCCTCGTCCGCGGCCGCAGCCCCGCCGGCCGGGTGGTGGCGCACGTCATCCGGCGGACGGTGGCCGCGCAGATCTCGATCAGCCGGTTCACCCAGGAGCGGGTCGACGGCCCCAGCGAGGTGATCGCCGCCGGCGTCGAGGAGCGGCCGCACCCCCGCGGGGCCGCGCTGCGCTCCCCCGTCGTGCTCGTCGCGTCCCGCCTCGAGCCGGAGAAGCGCGTCGACGCCGGCGTCCGCGCGTTCGCCGCGTCGGGCCTCGCCGGGCGGGGCTGGCGGCTGGTGGTCGCCGGGTCGGGATCGCTCGAGGTCGCGACGAAGGAGCTCGTGGCGGAGCTGGGCCTCGACGGCGACGTCGACCTCCTCGGGCACCGTGACGACGTCGCCGCCCTGATGGCGGACGCCGGCGTCCTCCTCGCGCCGACCCCCGGGGAGCACTTCGGGCTCAGCGTCCTCGAGGCGATGGCGAGCGGTGTCCCCGTGGTCGCCGACGGGTCCGGCGGGCACGTCGAGTCGCTCGGCACCGCCGGTGGCCCCGGTCTGTACGCCACGGGCGACGTCGACGACGCGGCGCGGCGCCTGCGGGCCCTGGCGGACGACCCCGCGCTGCGCGACCGCTACGGCGCGGCCCTGCAGGCCCGGCAGCGCGTGGAGTTCTCCCTCGCGCACCAGGCCGCCGCCACCGAGCGGGTGTACCGGGGCGTGCTGCCGTGACTCCCGCCCGCGAGACCGTCACCGGCCCCGACCTCGTCGTCGTGTCGCTCGAGCCGTGGGACGACGTCTGGCGGCGCAACCAGCACCTCGTCGCGGGTCTCCTGCGCGTGCACCCCACGGCCCGGGTGCTCTTCGTCGAGCCGGTCGCCGACCCCCTGCACGCGCTGACCCGCGCGGCGTGGCCCCGACCCGGGCGCGGGCTGCGGCCCGCACCGGACCTCGAGGGCGTCGGCTCGCGCCGGCTCTGGCTGCTCGAGCCGACCAAGCTGCTGCCCCGGCGGGTCGCCCCGCACGGCGACGAGCGGCGCGCGGCCGTCGTGGTCCGGGCCGCGCGCCGCCTCGGGCTGACACTGCCGGTGCTGTGGGTCAACGACCCGTACGGCGCCACGCTGGCGCGCGTCAGCGGCTGGCCCACCCTGTACGACGTCACCGACGACTGGACGGCGGCCACGCGCGGCCCGGCCGAGTCCCGCCGGGTCGCCGAGTCGGACCGTTACCTGGTGGAGCACGCCGCGGCGGTCACCGTCTGCTCCCCCACGCTCGCGGCCCGCAAGGCCGACGCCCGCTCGGTCGTGCTGGTCACCAACGGTGTGGACGTCGAGCGGTACCGGCGCCCGGCGGCTCGCCCGGCGGACCTCCCGCCGGGCGCGACGGCCGTCTACGTCGGCACGCTGCACGCCGACCGGCTCGACGTCGGACTCTGCGAGGACACCGCCCGCGCCCTCGACGGCGTGGGCTCCCTGGTGCTCGTCGGCCCGGTCTCGCTGGAGCGGCCCGACGTCGAGCGGCTCCGCCGGGCGGGCGTGACCGTCCTGGGTGCCCGCCCGTTCGACCAGGTGCCGGCGTACCTCCAGCACGCCGACGCGCTCGTCGTCCCGCACGTCGTCGACGACTTCACGGACAGCCTCGACCCGCTCAAGCTCTACGAGTACCGGGCGGTGGGGCGGCCCGTCGTGTCGACGCCCGTGGCCGGCTTCCGCGACACCGCCGACCCGCGGGTCGCCGTCGCGTCGCCGGAGGGGTTCGCCGCCGCCGTCCGGGACGCGCTCGCGGAGCCGTCGCGCGGGCCGGCCGCGCCGCTCGACGAGGACAGCGGCACGGACCCCGAGCCCATCCCCACCTGGGTGCGCCAGGTGGCCCTCATGTCCGACGTCGTCGAGGCCGTCCGGCGACCCGCTCCCACACCTCGGTGAGGGCCCGCGCGGTCCCGCGGGCGGGGAACCGCCGGGTCGCGTCGTCGTACGCCGCCCGGGCGCGCCGCTCGGCCGCGCCGGGGTCGTCCAGGACGGCCAGGAGCCCGGCCGCGAGAGCGTCCACGTCGCCCGGCGGGACGAGCAGGCCCAGGTCCCGGCCCGGCGGCCGGACGATCTCCGGGACGCCGCCCGCGTCGGTCGCGACCACGGGGACGCCGCGCACCATCGCCTCGACCACCACCTGCCCGAAGGGCTCGGGTACGGGCGAGGCGTGCACGCAGACCGACAGCCGGTCGAGCTCGCCGGCCGGGTCGTCGCTGAACCCGACGACGTCGACGGCGCCGTGCAGCCCGAGCCGGTCGATCTCCGCGTCGACCGCGTCCGCGTAGGCGTCGGCCCCGAACAACGCGCCCCCGACCAGGCGGAAGCGCACGTCGGGGCGGCGGTCGAGCACCGTCCGCGCGGCCCGCACGAGCTCGAGCTGCCCCTTGGTCGGGCTGAGCCGGCCGACCAGGCCCACCACCGGGCGCTCCGGCGGCACGCGGGCGTCGTACGCCGGCACCGCCTGGTCCGGCGCGTACCCGGGGTGCGCGACGGTGAGGTCGCGCACCCCCGGGAGCGTCCGGGCCGTCGCCTCCGAGTTCGCGACGACCGCGCGCGGGCCCCGGCGGGCCAGCGCGCGCAGGAGCCGCACCGCCACCGGCGGCAGGTAGTCGTCGGCGATCCGGTCGTGGACGTGCCACACCACTGGGACCCGGCACCACCGGGCCGCGAGGAGCCCGACGACATCGGCGCGCAGCGAGTTGGTGTGCACGACGTCGGCGTCCGCGCTCCGGAGCACCGCGGCCACCCGGACCACGAGCCGGGCGGTCTCGCCCACCGCGAGCACCGCGCGCCACGAGCCGCCGAGCGCGTGCCGGTCCATGCCCCGCGTCCGCCCCCCGGTCCGCACCACCGCGGTCCGCACGCCCGCCGCCCGGAGCCGGTCCACGAGCGGGCCGTCGTCCAGCACGACCGCCCGGAGCTCGACACGCCGGGGGTCGAGCTCCGCCGCGAGACGCAGCAGCGCCAGCTCCCCGCCGCCCAGCGCCGCGGTGTGGTCGACGACGACGACGCGCAGCGGCCCCTCCCGCCGCGCCCGGCGGCGGGTCACGACCGGCGCGCGGTGCGCAGGAGCCGGCCGATCGTCGGCGCGACCTGCGCGGGGGTCGGCGGCTCGACCTCAGGGTCCGTCGCCACGAGCGGCTCCGCGGCCGCGCGGACCCCGGTGGGCGGGAACGTCGGCGGGCGGAACGGCGCCGGCGGCACGGCGGCACGCGCGGGCGCGGCCTCGGCGCGCTGCCCGGCGCCCCGGGGTGCGTCGTCCTCCGCGGCCGTGGGCGCACCGTCGTCACCCGCGTCGGCGCCCACGTCCGCACCCGCATCGTCACCCGCGCCCGCACCGTCGTCCGCACCGCCCGCGCGGCCGGTCGTGCCGGCCTCGGTCGGCCCGGGCTCCGCTGCGCCGGGCTCCACCTGCCCGGGTTCCACCGCCCCGGGCGCCGCGGGCCCGGACTCCACCGGCTCGCCGTAGGTCGACGCGTAGACCATCCGGCTGTCGCCCTTCACACCGGCGAGCGCGACGCCGGTGAGAGGGACGCCGTTGATCCGCAGCCGCTCGGCCGCCTCGACCAGGACGCTCCGGACGGTCCGGCCCGCGGTCGCGACCAGCACGACGCAGTCCGCGAACGCGCCGAGGATCGTGGCGTCCGCGGCGGCGAGCACCGGCGGCGCGTCGATGACGAGCACCTCGCCCGCGTCCCGCGCCGACTCGACCGTCTCGCGGACCCGGTCGGTCGCCAGGTAGTCCGCGGGGTCCATCGTCGGGTCGTGGAGCGCGAGGAAGCGGAGGTTGGGCACCTGCGTGGGGCGGAGCCCGTCGGGGTCCGCCCCGAGCCCGTTCGGGTGCGGGAGCAGGTCCTCCAGGTCGGGCCGGCGCAGGTCTCCGGACACCGCGGCGGTGGCCCGGCCGCTCATGGCCCACGACGCCGCGAGGTTGGCCGCGATGAACGACCGCGGCGCGTGGGGGTCGGTGGCGGTCACCACGACGACCGCGTGCTCCCGGTCCTGCATCGCCACGTGGAGCGCGGTGCGCAGCTCCCGGATCGACTCCGTGAACGGGGACGCGACGCGGCTCGAGACCGGCAGGACGGGCGTGCGCCGGTAGGACTTGGCGGCCCGGGCCACGCCGTACAGCTCGGCGAGCACCGGCACGCCCGCCGCCTCCGCGGCGTCCGCGCGGCCGCGGAGCCGGGAGTCGAGGGCACGCCGCGCCAGGGCGAGCCCGATGCCGACGGCCAGGCCCGCGAGCGCCCCCAGGAGGACGATGCTGGCCCGCGGCAGCCCGACCACGACGGCGGACGAGCCGGTCGCCGGGATGAGCACCTGGGCCGGCGTCACGATCGACTCGAGCGTGCTGCGGCTCGCCGACAGGGTCTGGTACTGGTCGATGATGGTGGAGCGCTCCGCACCCGCCAGGGGGTCCTTGGGCTTGCTCTTCACCTGCTTGTCGACGGCGTCGAGCTGGGTGCGCAGGGCGTCGCGCCGGGCGTCGATCTCGGCGATCTGGTCGTCGATCACGCCGGGCAGGCTCTCGACGTACGCCGACGCGACGGCGTTCGCCAGCTCCACCGCGCCGGCGGGGGTGCCGGCCGTGGTCGTGATGGTCATGATCTGCGTGCCGGCGTCGTACTGGCCGGAGATGAGCGTGGCGAGAAGGCGCGGGCTCACGCCCCTGCCGACCGCCTCGCCCACCGCCTCGAGCACGCCGGGCGCCTCGACGAGCCGAGGGTCCGTGTCGACCGTCGTCGTGGTGGCGGGGGTGTCGCCCTCTCCGATGTCGACGGCGTTGATCTGGACGGTGGCGGTCGCCTCGAACACCTCGGGCTTGCGCTCCGCGTACAGGAACGCGGCCGCCAGGGCGAGCACGATCGACCCGACGAGGAGGTACTTGCCCTCCCACATCACCCGCAGGAACTCCCGGACGGTCATCGGCCCCCCACCTCCCCGTACGTCGCCGACGGGCGGGCCGTCGCGACCTCCTGCGCCACCACGTCCTGCAGCCGGGCGACGAACGCGTCCCGGGAGAACCCCTTCACGTGCACGCCGATGGCCTCCTGGTCCCAGGAGCGGGCGAGCGCGGCCTCGATCCCCTCGGCGACCGGCGCGGCGTCCGGGCGGTCCACGTACAGCCCGGTCACGCCGTCGACCACGGTGTCCAGGTAGCCGCCGGTGCCGAGCGTCACCGCCGGGACGCCGAACGCCGCGGCCTCCAGCGGCGTGAGCCCGTAGTCCTCGTACGACGTGGCCACCAGCAGCGACGCGTGGCCGTACAGCCACCGCAGCTGCGCGTCGTCGACCTTGCCGACGAACCGCACCCTCTCGTCCGCCAGCCGTTCGAGCCGCTCGCGGTCGGGGCCGTCGCCGACGACGACGAGGGGCAGCCGGAGCCGCCGCGCTGCCGCGACGACGACGTCGACGTTCTTGTACGGCAGCAGCCGCGCCACGCACAGCAGGTAGCCGGGGGCGATCCCCGGCATCGCGGTCACGGGCCCCTCCGGCTCCATCGCGGGCGGGGGCGGCACGACCTCGGCGTCGATGCCGTAGGCCTCGCGCACGGCGCGCCGGGCGACGGTCGAGACGGCCAGGTACACGTCGGCACGGGCGGCGGCGGCCGTGTCGGACGCCCGCAGCCCGGGGCCGAGGAGGTCGAGCGCGGCGCCGGCGATCCCGGTCCGCCAACGGTCCTTCCAGGCCCGCCCGGAGGCCCCGGAGAGGTACCGGTCGCGCTGGTAGAGCCAGCGCGCGGGCGCGTAGCAGTACACGACCGTGCGCCGCGCGCCGCGGTAGCGGTGCGCCCACCCGCTGGAGCTGGCGAGGAGCACGTCGGCGTCGACGGGCTGGCTCTCGACCGCGCCGCGGAGCAGCGGCAGGGCCAGGCGGTGGTGGCGCCGCAGCGTGCCGACCCGGTCCAGGCGCGACGGGCGCACGTCCACGTCCGCGAACTCGGGGAAGGTCCCGTCGGGGTGGTACAGCGTCGTGTAGAGCGGTGCCGACGGGAAGGCCCGGGCCATCGTCAGCGCCACCCGCTCGGCGCCGCCGCGCTGCGTCAGGTAGTCGTGCGCCAGTGCCACCGTCGGGCCCATGGTTCCTCCTCGTGCGGACGGTCGGGACCGCCCGTCGAGCGTAAGGAGACCGGCGCACGGAAAGGACCCCGCGGCGACCTTTCCACCCGGGTGAAGAGCCCGGTCAGGCCGCGGGCCGGGCCGCGTCAGACGTCCGTGTCAGACCTTCGTGTGGAACTTCCCCTGCGCGGCGAGGAGCCCCTCGGCGAGCACCATCTCCACGGCGTCGGCGGCGTCGTCGACGAGGATGGGCAGGTCCTTGCGCTCGGTGGCGGAGAAGTCCTTGAGCACGTGGTCGGCGGTGTCCATGCGCCCCGGGGGGCGCCCGACGCCGACGCGGACGCGGACGTAGTCCTTGGTGCCGAGGGCCTTGGTGATGTCGCGCAGGCCGTTGTGGCCGCCTTCGCCGCCGCCGGACTTGAGCTTGATGGTGTCGAACGGGATGTCGACCTCGTCGTGCACGACGACGACCTGGGCCGGGTCGACGCCGTAGTACTTCACGAGCCCGGCGACCGGGCCGCCGGACGTGTTCATGTACGTGGTGGGCTTCGCCAGCACGACGCGGGGGCCGGGGCGCCCGCCGGGCAGGACGCCGAGCCGCGTCTCGGCGACGACCGCCTGGGCGCGCGCGTGCCGCGAGAACCGCGCTCCCGTGCGTTCGGCGAGCAGGTCGAGCACCATGTGCCCGACGTTGTGCCGGTTGCCCGCGTACTTCGGGCCGGGGTTGCCCAGCCCGACCACCAGCCAGGGGGTGTCGGTCATCTGCGTTCTCTCTCCGTGGTGCAGCAGGTGGTCGGCCAGCTCAGGGCGCGGACGCGCGAAGGGCGCCCGGAACCGAACGGTACCGGGCGCCCTGGGCGTGAGGCGTGTCAGCCCTCGGTGGACTCGGCGGCCTCGGTGGTCTCCTCGGCGGCCTCGCCCTCCGCGGCCTCCTCGTCCTCGGCGGCGACCTCGGCGCGCGGCTCGGCGATCTGGACGACGGTCGCCTCGGGGTCGGTGAGCAGCGTGGAGCCCTTCGGCAGCTCGACCTCGCCGGCGGTGACGTGCTGGCCGGCCTCGAGGCCCTCGATGGAGACCTCGACCGACTCGGGCAGGTGGGTGGCCTCGGCCTCGACCGACAGGGTCTGCGCCTCGACGAAGTGGATGGTGCCCGGGGCCGACTCGCCCACGACGTTCACGGTGACGTCGACGGCGATCTTCTCGCCGCGCTTCACGAGCAGCAGGTCGATGTGCTCGATGACGCCGCGGACGGCGTCGCGCTGGATGTCCTTGACGACGGCCATCTCGGACTTGTCGTCCAGCTCGATGGTGAACAGCGCGTTGGAGTGGCGCGTGGCGAGCATCGTCTCGTGGCCCGGCAGGGTGATGTGCAGCGGGTCGGTGCCGTGCCCGTACAGGACGGCGGGGATCTTGTTCTCGCGACGGATGCGGCGGGCGGCGCCCTTGCCGAACTCGGTGCGGGCCTCGGCGGCGAGCTTGATGTCGGACACGTGGATCACTCCTGGGATGTCTGTGCGTGCCGACGGCCAGAGGGAGCCGTCGGCTGTCCACGAGGTGGTGGTCCCCGCGAACTGCGGTTGCGTCGGCGTGGGACACGTGACGGACGCGATCGAGAGCGCGCCGTGGGGGCACCCGCAGAGTGCGGTGCACCGACAGCCGCCCAGTCGATCACGGAAATCCGACGGATCCTGCGCTGAGGGTGGCGGCCGGGTCGCAGGTGCTGGACCTGTACGACCTGGGTGACCGGCGCCCGTCAGACGTCCCTCGCCGAGGCAACCGGACGAGTATAGCCCCCTCGGGACGGGGTGTCAGTGCCGGGCGTCCTCGCCCGCGCGCGCCCGGGCCCGCGCCGCCCCGCGGGGGCGGTAGACGACCTGCGCCTGGAAGACGAACCGCACGACGAACGCGACGAGGATGAGCACCGCCTGCACCAGCTCGGGGTGCGGCACGGCGCGCTCGACGATCCACCACAGCAGCAGGGTGCGGACCGCGGCCTCGGTGCCGTTGAAGGCGAAGGACCGCACGAAGCGGCCCCAGAAGCCGTGCGCGCCGTCACGCAGGTCGGCGAACACGAACCGCTCCTGCAGCAGGAAGTTGATGACGATCGTCACGGCGTTGGCCCAGATCACCGCGGGGAGGTAGTGCACGCCGAGCCCCTGGAGCCCCGCGAGGATCGCGAGGTTGAGCACGGCGCCGAGCGCACCGATCAGTGCGAACGGGGACAGCCGGCCGAACCGGAGCAGGGTGAGCTGCTGCACGTAACGCAGCCCGTTGGCGACGGTCGCCTTCGACCGGCCCGCGAACCGTTCCCCGAAGACGAACGGTTCCTCGACCACGACGAGCCGCTGCCGCGCGAGGATCTCGAGCAGGATCTTGAAGCCGCGCGGGCGCAGCCCCGCGAGGTCGACGGCGCCGGTGCGGACGACGAAGAACCCGGTCATGGGGTCCGAGACGTCGCGCAGCTTGACGGGGAACATGGACCGGGCCAGCAGCCCCGAGGCCTTGGAGACCCAGCGCCGGTAGCGCCCGTCGAGGCCGCCGGCGTCCCCGCGGCCCGTGTACCGGGAGGCGACGACGACGTCGGCGTCGGTCTCGCGCGCGGTGGTGAGCAGCACGGGCACCATCTCGGGCGGGTGCTGCAGGTCGCCGTCCATCACGACGACGCGCTCGCCGGCCGCGGCGCGCAGGCCGGCGACGACGGCGCCCGAGAGGCCGCCGTCGGGCACCTCGCGGTGGATCAGGCGCACGGGCACCGCGGAGGTGGCGGCGACCCGTTCGATGACGGCGGGGGTGTCGTCCTTCGAGTCGTCGACGAACAGCACCTCGACGCCACCGGGCGCGACGCGGCGGCCCTCGCCGTCGGGGCCGAGCGCGGCGGCGAGCCGGCGGACCAGCTCGGCGACGTTCGGGCCCTCGTTGTACGTGGGGACCACCACGGTCACGTCCACCGTCATGTCACCGTGCCTCCCCTCCGGGGGACGCCGCGGCCCGGGACGACGCACGCCCCGGGCCACCGGCGTCGGTCAGGCGTTGCCGTCGAACAGGCTCGTCACGGAGCCGTCGTCGAAGACCTCGCGGATGGCGCGGGCGACGAGCGGGGCGATGGACAGCACGGTGAGCTTGTCGAACCGCTTGTCGGCCGTGATCGGCAGCGTGTCGGTGACGACGACCTCGGTGGCGCCGCACTCCTGCAGGCGCTGCGCGGCGGGGTCGGACAGCACGCCGTGCGTGGCGGCCACGGTGACGGAGCGGGCCCCGGCGTCCATGACCACCTTGACCGCCTCGGCGATGGTGCCGCCGGTGTCGATGAGGTCGTCGACGAGCACGCAGTCGCGCCCCTCGACCTCGCCGACGACGCGGTTGGCGACGGCCTGGTTGGGGCGCGTGACGTCGCGCGTCTTGTGGACGAAGGCCAGCGGGCAGCCGCCCAGCTTGGCGGCCCACTGCTCGGCGACGCGGATGCGGCCGGCGTCGGGCGAGACGACGGCGGCGTTGGACACGTCCACGCGGGTGCGCACGTAGTCGACCAGCACGGGCATGGCCCACAGGTGGTCGACCGGGCCGTCGAAGAAGCCCTGGATCTGCGGCGTGTGCAGGTCGATGCTGAGGATCCGGTCCGCGCCCGCCGTCCTGAGCATGTCGGCGACGAGGCGGGCCGAGATGGGCTCGCGGCCACGGCTCTTCTTGTCCTGGCGTGCGTACGCGTAGAACGGCGCCACGGCGGTGATCGAGCGCGCCGAGCCGCGCTTGGCCGCGTCGACCATGAGCAGCTGCTCCATGAGCCACTGGTTCACCGGGGCGGTGTGGCTCTGCAGCAGGAAGATGTCCGAGCCGCGCACCGACTCGCTGAACCGCACGTACGTCTCGCTGTTCGCGAAGTCGTACGCCGACACGGGCAGCAGCTCGATGCCGAGCTCCTTCGCCACGGCCTCCGCGAGCTCCGGGTGCGCCCGGCCGGTGGCGAGGACGAGCGTGCGCTCACCGGTGCCGGGGATGAAGTTGTTCATCGCTGCGTGCTTCCTTCGGTCGGGTCGGCGGTCGGGTCGGAGCTGTCGGCGGGAGGCACCACCGGGATGGCGCCGGTGAGGGCATTGTGCGCGGCGAGCTGGCGCTGCGCCTGCGCACCGAGCTCCCCGCCCGAGCCCTCGGTGCGGGCGCGGGCGGCGGCCTCGGCGGCCGGCGTCCCGGGCCAGCGGCGCTCGACCCAGCCCTCGACGTTGCGCTGCTGCGCGCGGGCGACGCCGAGCGCGCCGGCGGGGACGTCCTTGATGATGACCGAGCCCGCGGCCGTGTACGCGCCGTCGCCCACCGTGACGGGGGCGACGAACATCGTGTCGGCGCCCGTCTTCGCGTACGAGCCGATCACCGTGCGGTGCTTCTTCTGCCCGTCGTAGTTCACCGTGACCGACGCGGCGCCGACGTTGGTGTGCTCGCCGATGGTGGCGTCGCCGACGTACGACAGGTGCGGCACCTTGGAGCCCTCGCCGATCTGCGCGTTCTTCGTCTCGACGAAGGTGCCGATCTTGCCCTTCGTGCCCAGCTCGGTGCCGGGGCGCAGGTAGGCGAACGGGCCGACGGACGCGTTCTCGCCGATGACGGACAGCGAGCCGTGCGTGCGCACGACGGTCGCGCCGGGGCCCACCTCGACGTCGGTCAGCGTGGTGTCCGGGCCGATCGTCGCGCCCGAGGACACCTTCGTGGCGCCGTGCAGCTGCGTGCCGGGCAGGAGCGTGACGTCGGGGGCGAGCTCGACGTCGACGTCCACCCAGGTGGTCGCCGGGTCGACGACGGTGACGCCGGCCTGCATCCACTCCGTGAGCACGCGGCGGTTGAGCTCGGCGCCCAGGGTCGCGAGCGCCACCCGGTCGTTGACGCCCTCGACGAGCATGGGGTCGTCGCTCAGCACGGCGCGCACGGCGCCGCCCTCGGCCCGCGCGGACGCGACGACGTCGGTGAGGTAGACCTCGCCCTGCGCGTTGTCGCGGTCCAGGCCGCCGAGCCCGCGGCGCAGCACCGCGGCGTCGAAGACGTAGACCGAGCTGTTGATCTCGCGGACCTCGAGCTGCTCGGGCGTCGCGTCCTTGTGCTCGACGATCGCCACGACGTCGCCGGTGCCGGGCTCGCGCACGATGCGGCCGTAGCCGTTCGCGTCCGCGACCTCGGTCGTGAGGATCGTTACGGCGTTGCCGTCCGCGTGGTGCGCGGCGAGCAGCTGGCCGAGCGTGGCGCCGTCCAGCAGGGGGATGTCGCCGGCGAGGACGACGACGGCGCCGTCCAGGCCGTCGCCCAGGGGGTGGTCGCCGCCGTTGGCGTGGTCGGCGTGCAGCTCGTCGTCGACGGCGTCGTCGTGCACGAGCTGCGCGGCCCGACCGGCGTGGGCGCGGGCGTCGAGCGCGTCGAGCGCGCACTGGACGGCGCGACCGGTGCCGGGGATCTCGTCCTGGTCGACGACGAGGGCCGCCGGGTCGATCTGCGCCGCGGCGGCGGCCACGACGTCGCGCTCGTGGCGGACGACGACCGCCACCTGCTGCGGGTCGAGCTCGCGGGCCGCGGCCATCGCGTGCCCGAGCATCGTCCGCCCGCCCAGGGCGTGCAGCACCTTCGGTGTCGCGGACCTCATCCGCGTCCCCTGCCCCGCGGCGAGGACGACGACGGCCGCCGGTCTCGCCACGGTGTCGTCCTGAACGTCGTCCTGAACCACGCGTCCTGCGGCGTCCGGTCCTGTCGAGACCACGAGTGCTCCGTCTCTTCTCGGGTGTGCTCTGTCGATGGTGCCGAGCTCCGCCCCCAGGACTCGAACCTGGACCAAAGGCACCAAAAACCTCTGTGCTGCCGATTACACCAAGGCGGATCGGTCCCCCGGGCCGGGTTCACGCCCCAGCAGGCGCGGCACCGTCGGGCGTCCGTCCTCAGTCTGCCAGGTCCGCACCACCGCCCCGGCACGCGTCCCGCCCCTCGGCGTCCACCGGCGCCGTGGCACGCGCCACACCGGCCGCATCGTCCGGAGGGCACAATGGGGCCCATGCCCACCGACTCCCGTGCGCCCAAGCGTCCGCCGCGCGCCCGGATGACGGCGAGCCAGCGGCGCGAGCAGCTGATCGCGGTCAGCCGCGGCCTGTTCGCCGAGAAGGGCTTCGACGGCACCAGCGTCGAGGAGATCGCCGCCCGCGCCGAGGTGTCCAAGCCGGTGGTCTACGAGCACTTCGGCGGCAAGGAGGGCATCTACGCCGTCGTGGTCGACCGCGAGGTCCGCGCGCTGACGTCCGCGCTGACCGGCGCGCTCGAGGAGGGCGGCCACCCCAAGGTGCTGGTGGAGCGTACGGCGCTGGCCCTGCTCGGGTACATCGAGGCGTCGGAGGACGGCTTCCGCATCCTGGTGCGCGACTCCCCCGTCGCCCAGGCCACCGGCACGTTCTCCAGCCTCATCGGCGACGTCGCGACCCTGGTGGAGCACATCCTCGGCGACCAGTTCAAGGCCAACGGGCTCGACCGCAAGGCCGCGCCGCTCTACGCGCAGATGCTGGTGGGCATGGTCGCGCTCACCGGGCAGTACTGGCTCGACGCCCGCAGCCCCGACAAGGCCGAGGTGGCCGCGCACCTGACCAACCTCGCCTGGAACGGGCTGTCCGGGATGGTCAAGAAGCCGGAGCTGACGAAGTCCCGCTGACGGCGCGTCGAGCGTCAGCCGGGGCCGACGAGGTGGTCGAGCAGCCGGTCGACGACGGCGAGCGCCGTCTCGCCGGTGACGTGCCCGGCGAGGACACCCTGGGTGAGCCCGGCGGCCGACGCGAGCACCACCTCCGCGTCGAGCCGTGCCGCGTCGAGCCGGGCCGCGTCGTCCGGCCCTGAGCCCTCCCCCGCGCCCGTGCCGTCTCCGCGCGCCCGCAGCAGCAGCGCCGCGACGAGGTCGACGAGCGCCCGCGGGGCGCCGCGCAGCTCCTCCGGCGTGACGGCCTCGTTGGTCAGGGCGGCGGCGTGGAAGGCCGCGAGGACGACGGCGTCCGCGCGGCGGGCGTCGTCGAGCGGCAGCAGCGCGGCGAGCACGGCGCGCAGGACGGCGCGGGGCGGAGCCGGCTCGGCGCTCTCCCCAGGGGACGTCCCGCCGCCGAACCGGGCCGCCGACCCCTCGATCACCGCGCGGTGGGTCGCGACGAGCAGCCCGTGCTTGTGGCCGAAGTAGTACTGCACGAGGCGCACGGAGACGCCCGCCTCGGCAGCGACGGCCTGGAACGTGGCCGCCTCGAGCCCGTCGCGCGCGACGACCCGGCGGCAGGCGTCGGTGATCTGGCGGCGGCGTTCGTCGTGGTCCACCCGTCGCGGCACGGGTCACTCCCCTCGGCGGTGCTGGTCGGTCGCGTTGATGATACGTCCGTACCACGTTGGTGGTACGGTCATACCATTAACCCGCGCACCAGGAGGTCCGATGCCGTCGACAGGCCGGTTCACCAGCGAGGCCGCACGCACCGCCTACGAGGCGGCGTACCGCGACCTCGAGACCCGCTGGCCGCTGCCGTCCGAGGACGTCCGGGTCGAGACCGCCTACGGCCCCACGCACGTGCGACGCTCCGGCGCCGGGACCCGTACGCCCCTCGTGCTGCTGCACGGGCTGAACGGCACGGGCCTGAGCTGGCACGGAGTGGTGCGCTCCCTCGCCGCGGACCGCGTCGTCTACGCGCCCGACGTCGTCGGCACGGCCGGGCGCAGCGAGCAGACCGCCGCGCTGCGCTCGGCCGACGACTACGCCGCGTGGGGCGTCCAGCTCCTCGAGGGGCTCGGGCTGGAGCGCGCGCACGTCCTCGGCTACTCCGAGGGCGCCTGGTTCGCCGCGCTGCTGGCGTCCGGCACGCCCGACCGCGCCACCGACCGCGCCACCGACCGCGTGGGCGCGCTCGTCCTCGGCGAGGGCATCACCGCGCTGGTCAGGCCCGACCGGAAGGTGGTCTCACGCATGGTCCGGGCCGCGGCCCTGCCGACGGCGCGCCACCTCGCCCGCCTCGACGAGTGGCTGACCCCCGGCGTGACGCTCGCCGACGAGGACCGCGCCCTCGCCCGCGCGGCCCTGCGCTACCGCCGTCGGACGCCGTGGCCGAGCCCCCTGACCGACGAGCGGCTCCGCGCGATCACCGCGCCCACCCTGGCGTTCTTCGGCGCGGCCACCAGGCTCGGCGACCCGGTCGCCGCGGGCCGCCGCGTCACCGACCAGGTGCGCGGCTCCCGCGTCGAGCTCGTGCCCGGCGGCGGGCACGGCGTCCTGTGGCAGCTCCCCGACCAGGTGCTCCCGCTCGTCGACGGGTTCCTGCGCGAGCACGACGACGCCTGACCCCCGAGCCGTCAGGGCCACGCGCAGCCCGTCGTGCGCGTGGCCCCGACAGGTCACTTGCCGTCGAGGTAGCCGTTCGCGTTGATGACGTACTTCGTCGCGGCGCCGGCGTCGAACTCGGCGTACCCCTGCGGGGCCTGGTCGAGGGTGATCGCCTTCGCGTTGACGTTCTTCGCGATCTGCACCCGGTCGTGCAGAATCGCCTGCATCAGGCCGCGGTGGTACTTCATCACGGGGCACTGGCCGGTGGTGAACGCCAGCGACTTCGCCCACCCCGTGCCCAGGCTGAGCGAGAGCGACCCCTTCTTCGCGGCCTCGTCGATGCCCCCCGGGTCGCCGGTGACGTACAGCCCCGGGATGCCCAGCGCGCCGCCCGCGGCGGTGATCTCCATCAGCGAGTTCAGCACCGTCGCCGGGGCCTCGTGCCCGGAGTCCGACCCGTGCCCCTTGGCCTCGAAGCCGACGGCGTCGATCGCGCAGTCGACCTCGGGGACCCCGAGAAGCTGCTCGATCTGCTCGGCCGGCCCGCCCTTCGTCAGGTCCACGGTCTCGCAGCCGAACGAGCGGGCCTGCGCGAGCCTGTCGGCGTTCATGTCCCCCACGACGACGACGGCCGCGCCCAGCAGCTGGGCGCCGGTCGCGGCCGCGAGGCCCACCGGGCCGGCCCCGGCGACGTACACCGTCGACCCCACCCCGACGCCGGCGGTCACGGCACCGTGGAAGCCGGTCGGGAAGATGTCGGACAGCATCGTCAGGTCCATGATCTTCTCGAGCGCCTGGTCCTTGTCCGGGAAGACCAGCAGGTTCCAGTCGGCGTACGGGACCAGCACGTAGTTCGCCTGCCCGCCGACCCAGCCGCCCATGTCGACGTACCCGTACGCGCTGCCCGGGCGGTCCGGGTTCACGTTGAGGCAGATGCCGGTCTTGCGCTCCTTGCAGTTCTTGCAGCGCCCGCACGCGATGTTGAACGGGACGGAGACGAGGTCGCCCACCTTGACGAACTCGACGCCGGGTCCCACCTCGACGACCTCGCCGGTGATCTCGTGGCCCAGCACCAGATCCTTCGGCGCGGTCGTGCGGCCGCGGACCATGTGCTGGTCCGACCCGCAGATGTTGGTCGCGACGGTCCTGACGATCGCGCCGTGCGGTACCTGCCGGCCGACGTTCGCCGGGTTCACCCCGGGGCCGTCCTTGAGCTCGAACGTCGGGTAGTCGATGTCGATGACCTCGACCTCGCCCGGCCCCTTGTACGCGACCGCGCGATTCGTGTCTGCCATGGTGCTCCTCCTTGAACACGTCCGGCCCGGTCTGAGCCGGTCCTCCGACCGTAGGCGCGTCGCGCGTCCTCGGCAGGTCGAGCGCGGGTCGCCCCGACGCGCTGCCGTTGTGCCCGGCGCGGGGGTCTGCTAGGCCTGCGGGTATGACCCGCGTCACCGTCCGACGCCGCGTCAGGCGCGTCACCATCGGCGGCCGCACCGCGCGCCGCGACGACCTGCTCGCCGGCGAGGAGCCGCTGGAGATCCGCGTGGGCGGGCGCTCGTACGCGGTGACGATGCGCACCCCGGGGCACGACGTCGAGCTCGCGACCGGCTTCCTCGTCTCGGAGGGCGTGGTGACCGACGGCGCGCAGGTCGCCGGCGCGCGCTACTGCGCGGGTGCCGGCCGGGCCCCGGGCGAGAACGCCTACAACGTGCTCGACGTCGCCCTCGCCACGGGCGTGCGGCCGCCCGACCCGGCGCTCGCGCGCGAGTTCTTCACCTCCAGCGCCTGCGGTCTGTGCGGCAAGGCGTCGATCGACGCGGTCTTCACCCGCAGCGCGTTCGACGTCGCCGACGACGCCGTCCGGGTCGAGGCCGCCCTGCTGGCCGCCCTGCCCGACCGGCTGCGCGCGGCGCAGGACGTCTTCGCCCGCACCGGGGGGCTGCACGCGGCAGGACTGTTCGACGCCGCGACCGGCGAGGCCCTGGTGGTGCGCGAGGACGTCGGCCGGCACAACGCGGTCGACAAGGTGGTCGGCTGGGCCGCCGCGGCGGGGATGCTGCCGCTGCGCGGCACGGTGCTCGTGGTGTCGGGGCGGGCCAGCTTCGAGCTCACGCAGAAGGCCGTCATGGCGGGGGTGCCGGTGCTCGCCGCCGTCTCCGCGCCGTCGTCGCTCGCCGCGGAGCTCGCGGACTCCGCGGGGCTCACGCTCGTCGGCTTCGTGCGCGACCCGACTCTCGTCGTCTACGCCGGCGACCACCGCGTCGTCGAGGACGGCGGGCACCGCGACCGGAGGGGGGACGCCGCATGACCACGCAGCAGCCGGAGGACGTCCGGGACGAGGGCGAGCCGCTGGAGCCGCAGCCGGAGGAGGTCCGACCGCCGAAGGACTGGGCGGCCGGCGTGCCCGGCATCGTGCACGCGCTGGTCCCGGCGCTGCGCGACATGGGGCCCACTCGCACCGCGCGCCTGCTGCTGTCGATGAACCACCGCGAGGGCTTCGACTGTATGAGCTGCGCCTGGCCGGACCCGGACCGGCGCAAGCCCGCCGAGTTCTGCGAGAACGGCGCGAAGGCCGTGACGTGGGAGGCGACGCCGCTCGTCGTCGAGCCGTCGTTCTGGGCCGAGCACCCGGTCTCGGACCTGCTCACCCGGACCGAGCACTGGCTCGGGCAGCAGGGGCGGCTCGTCGAGCCGGTGCACAAGGCGGCCGGGTCCGACCACTACGTCCCGGTCACCTGGGACGAGGCGTTCGCGATCCTCGCGGACCGGCTGAACGCCCTCGGCTCCCCCGACGAGGCGTCGTTCTACACCAGCGGGCGCACGTCCAACGAGGCCGCGTTCGTCTACCAGCTGTTCGTGCGCGCGTTCGGCACGAACAACCTGCCCGACTGCTCCAACATGTGCCACGAGTCCACCGGCGCCGCCCTGGGCGAGACGATCGGCGTCGGGAAGGCGACGATCACCTACGACGACTTCGCGCTGGCCGACCTCATCGTGATCATGGGGCAGAACCCCGGCACCAACCACCCGCGCATGCTCACCGCCCTGGAGGAGGCCAAGGAGAACGGGGCGAGCATCGTCGCCGTGAACCCGCTGCCCGAGGCCGGGCTCAAGCGGTACAAGAACCCCCAGACGGTGCGCGGCCTGGCGGGTCGCGGCACGGGGCTCGCCGACCAGTTCCTGCAGATCCGGTTGGGCGGCGACATGGCCCTGCTGCAGGCGGTGTCGAAGCGGGTGCTCGACGCCGAGGCGGCCGCGCCCGGCACGGTGCTGGACCACGAGTTCCTCGCCGCGCACACGTCGGGGCTCGAGGAGCTCAGGGCGCACCTGGCGGACCTCGACGAGGACGCCGTCCTGGCCGCGACCGGCCTCACGGGCACCGAGATCGACGAGCTCGCCGACCGCTACCTGCGCGCCGAGCGCGTCATCGTCACGTGGGCGATGGGCCTGACGCAGCACACCAAGGCCGTGCCGACCATCAAGGAGATCGTCAACCTGCTGCTCCTGCGCGGGAACATCGGCCGGCCCGGCGCGGGCGCCTCCCCCATCCGCGGCCACTCCAACGTGCAGGGCGACCGCACGATGGGCATCTGGGAGCAGATGCCGGACGCCTTCCTCGACGCGCTCGACGCCGAGTTCGGGCTCCGGGTCCCCCGGCAGCACGGCCTCGACGCGGTCGGCACGGTCGAGGCGATGGCCGCAGGGCGCGTGAAGGCGCTCGTGGCCCTGGGGGGCAACCTCGTCGGGGCGATCTCCGACACGGGCGCCGCCGAGGAGGCGGTGCGCCGCGCCGACCTCACCGTGCAGATCTCGACGAAGCTCAACCGGTCGCACGCCGTCGTCGGCCGGGAGGCGCTCATCCTGCCCACGCTGGGCCGCACCGACGTCGACCGGCAGGCGTCGGGGGAACAGTTCGTGTCGGTGGAGGACACGGTCTGCGCGGTGCACGCGTCGCGCGGCAAGGTCGAGCCGGTCGCGCCGGGCCTGCTGTCGGAGGTCTCGATCGTCACGCGGCTGGCGCGCGCCGTGCTCGGCGCCCGCCCCGACGGCCCGGGCTCGACGGACCGCCCCGTGGACTGGGCGGCGATGGAGCGGGACTACGACGTGATCCGCGAGCACATCGCGAGCGTCGTGCCGGGCTGCGAGGACTACAACGCCCAGCTGCGGCGCCCGAACGGCTTCCGCCTGCCGCACGGCCCGCGCGACTCGCGCACCTTCCCCACCTACGACGGGCGGGCCCACCTCACCGTCAACGAGCTCGCGCCCGTCGAGTGCCCGCCCGGCCGCCTGCTGCTGCAGACGATCCGCTCGCACGACCAGTTCAACACCACGATCTACCGCCGCGACGACCGGTACCGCGGCATCAAGGGCGGCCGCTCCGTCGTGCTGGTCAACCCCGACGACCTCGCGGAGCTCGGCATCGCCGACGGCGCGACGGTCGACGTGCACTGCGAGTACCACGACGGCGTCGACCGCGTGCTGCGCGGCCAGCGCGTCGTCGCCTACCCGACGGCGCGCGGGTGCGCCGCCGCCTACTTCCCCGAGGCGAACGTGCTCGTGCCGCTGGGCGCGACCGCGGAGACGAGCCGCACGCCGGTGTCCAAGGCGGTCGTCGTCCGGCTCGAGCCCGCCTGACGCCGACGTGGCTCGCACCGTGCCGAGGTAGTTCAGGCCCCGCCGAGGTAGTTCAGGCCCCGCCGAGGTAGTTCAGGGTTCCTGCGCGCGGGGCTCGACGAGGGCCTCCGCGAGCGCGTCGAGGGCCGGCAGCGCGCGGAGCGCGGCGTCGCGCACGTCGTCGGGCACGCCCCCGAGCCGGCGGCTCCAGAAGTCGCGGATACGGGCGAGGTGCTCGTCGGCCAGCGGGGTCGCGACCAGCCGGACGGTCCGCCGGTCGCCGTCGGCATGCTCGCGCACCACGAGCCCCCGCGCCTCGAGGGTGCGCAGCGCGGTGCTGACGTTGCTGCGCGCGAGCCCGGTCGCGACGGCGATGCGCGACGGCGTCGGGCGGGCCGTGCGGTGGACCTCGCGGATCACGGCCACCTCGGTGCCGGTCAGCGGGACGATGCCGCGCAGCTCCGGGGAGCGGACGTCCAGGTGGCGGGCCACCTCGACGACGGCGTCGGCGAGGTCGGCGAGGCCGGGCGTGACGATCGTCTCGTCGGGCATGGCCCGATCCTAGGCGGTCTCGATAGTTATAGTTTCATAATCATTCTGCCCGGGTCCGCCCGGGCATCTCTCTGCCCGAGCCGCCCGCCGCCCGGCGGCGCGCGACCACCTCCGAGGAGCCACCGTGAGCAGCGCCCCCACCCTCGCCCCCGACGCCATCGCGTCCCCGACGGCACGCCGCCCGCTGCGCGGCCGCCCGGGGCTGACGCTCGTGGGCGTCGCCTTCGGCCTGTTCCTCGTGGGCCTGGACGCCACCGTCGTCTCGATCGTCAACCCCGCGATCGCCGCCGACGTGGGGACCACGTTCGTCCAGCTGCAGTGGGTCACGCACAGCTACCTGCTCGGGCTGGCCGTCACGCTGATCCTGGCGGGCAAGCTCGGCGACCGGTACGGCCACCGCACCCTCTACCTGGCCGGGCTCGTGCTGTTCACCGTCGCGTCGACCGCCATCGGGCTGTCGACCACCGCCGCCGGGCTCATCGCGTTCCGCGTGGTCCAGGGCGTCGCGGCCGGCGTCCTCATGCCGCAGACCCTCGCGATGCTGCGGGCCACGTTCCCGCGCGAGCGCTTCGGCATGGCCGTCGGGATCTGGGGCGGCGTCTCCTCCATCGCGATCGCCGTCGGCCCCACGCTGGCCGGCGCGCTCGAGGCGGCCGCCGGCTGGCAGTCGGTGTTCTTCGTCAACATCCCGGTGGCCGCGGTCGGCCTCGTCTACGGGCTGTGCCTGCTCCCGCGCACCAGCTTCCCCGCCACGGGCCGGTTCGACCTGCGCGGCGTCGTCGTGCTGGCGCTCGGCCTGGTCGCCACCGTCTTCGCCATCGTGCAGTCCGAGGCCTGGGGCTGGGGCGACCCCCGCACCCTCGCACTGCTCGGCCTCGGCGTGCTCGTCATCGTCGGCTTCGTCGTCCTGGAGGGGCGCACCGAGGCGCGCACGGGCGACGCCCTGCTGCCGCTGTCCCTCTTCCGCGGGACGACGGTCGGGACCGGCGGGCTGATGATCGCCGCCAACTTCTTCGTCCTCATGGGGGCCACGTTCCTGCTGCCCATGTTCTTCATCAACCTGCGGGGCGTCTCCGCGCTCGACGCCGGCCTCATGCTGCTCCCGATGTCCGCCGTGTCGATCGTGTCGGCCCCGGTCGGCGCCCTGCTCGTGGCGCGGATCGGCACCCGCGCCACCGGCACCTTGAGCCTCGGCCTCACCGCCGTGGGGCTGCTGGTGCTGCTCGGCGCGACGGCCACCTCGCCGTACGGGGTGATGGCGGCCGCGTTCGTCGTCCTCGCGATGGGCACCGGCATGACCATCACCGCGGGCGCCGAGGCGATCGTCGGGTCCGCGCCGGTGCACCTGGCGGGGGTGGCCGGCGGGTTCCAGTCCACCTGCATCCAGATCGGCGGCGCCCTCGGCACCGCCGTGATGTCCGCCGTCGTCGCCGCCCACGTCCACGCCGGCACCGCCGGGCTCGGCCTCGACGACGGCGAGCACCAGGGCCTCGTGCAGGGCTCCGTGCCCGCCGGGCTGGACGCCGTCGCCGCGCGGACCGCCGAGGGCGCCTACGTCGCGGGCGTGCACGCCGCGTTCCTCGTCGCCGCGGCCGTCGTCGCCGTCGTCGCCGTCGTCGCGGCCCTCACCCTGCGCCCGAAGCCTCAGGCGAGGTAGTGCGAAGCCCGCCGAGGTGGCTCGAACTACCTCGGCACAGATCACACGCGTCAAGATTCTTGACGTCGAGAGACCGGGAGTAGTCTCGGCGCATGGATGTGGAGGCACGGTCCGACGAGGTCGACCGGATCGTCGACGCGTGGCGCCGCGAGCGCCCGGACCTGGACGTCGAGCCGCTGACGGTGTTCTCGCGCGTCAGCCGGCTGGCGCGGCACCTGGACCGCGCGCGGCGCGGCGCGTTCGCCCGGCACGACCTGGAGACCTGGGAGTTCGACGTGCTGTCCGCGCTGCGGCGCGCCGGCGAGCCCTACCGCCTGTCCCCCGGCGTCCTCGTCGCCCAGACCCTCGTGACGAGCGGCACCATGACCAACCGCATCGACCGGCTCGAGGAGCGCGGGCTGGTGGAACGCCACCGCGCGCCGTCCGACCGACGCGGTGTGCTCGTGCAGCTCACCGCCGCGGGCCGGCAGCGGGTCGACGCGGCGATGAGCGACCTGCTCGACGTCGAGGCCCGCGTGCTCGACGCGCTGCCCGCCGCGGTGCGCCCGCAGCTCGCCGCGCTGCTGCGCACCGTCGTCGCCCAGTTCGACGAGTGACCCGCGTGCCCACCACGCCGCCCCGCCCGGAGATGCCCGCCGCGTGACGTCCTACCCCTCCCCCTCCGCCCGCGACGACGGCGCCCGCGCCGGCCTCCTGCTGGCGGCGCTGCTGCTCGTCGCGCTCAACCTGCGGGCACCCATCACGTCGCTGCCGCCCGTGGTCGACGACGTCGCCGCCGCCCTCCAGCTCACGCCCGCGGGTGCGGGCCTGCTCACCTCGGTCCCGGTGCTCTGCTTCGCGCTCTGCACGCCGCTGGCGTCGGTGCTGGTGGCCCGGCTGGGACCGGAGCTCGCGCTCGGCGCCTCGATGGCGGGGATCCTCGCGGGCACCCTGCTGCGCTCGGCGGGCTCCGTGCCGACGGCGCTCGCCGGCAGCGCGGTGCTCGGTGTCGCGATCACGATCGGCAACGTCGCGGTGCCGGTGGTCATCACCCGCGACTTCCGCCGTCGGGCCGCCGCGGTCACGGGCGCGTACAGCGCGACGATGAACCTCGGGTCGACGTTCACCACGATGCTCACCGTGCCCCTCGCGACGGCGTTCGGCTGGCAGTGGGCGCTGGCGGGCTGGGGCGTCCTCGCGGTGGTCGCGCTCGCGGCCTGGGTGCCCGCCGGGCGACGGCTCGCCGCCCGGGGACGGGCCTCGGCCCCGCGGGGGGACGGCGGCGCCCGCGTCCGGCCGCCGTCGGCGCGCGCGGAGCTCGACGCCCTCGACCCGCACGCCCGGTCCGCCGTCCGGCGGCTCGTCGTCCTGCTGTCGGTGGCGTTCGCCGGGCAGGCCTTCGGCTACTACGCGGTGACGGCGTGGCTGCCCGAGATCCTGCACGACCGGCTCGGCATGACCGCCGCCGGCGCGGGCAGCGCGGCGGCCCCGTTCCAGCTGTGCGCGGTGCTGGGGTCGTTCCTCGTGCCGGCGGCGTTCTCGCGCGGCCTGTCGGCGCGCGCGGTCGCGGTCCTCATGGCGGCGATGTGGATCTCCCTGCCGCTGGGGCTGCTCCTCGCGCCCGGGCTGTGGTGGCTGTGGGTGGGGCTGGCGGGCGCCGCCCAGGGCGGCAACTTCACCGTCATCTTCACGCTCGTGGCGCAGCGCAGCCCGGGCGTCGCGGTGGCGCGCCGGTCGTCGGCGGTGGTGCAGACGGCGGGCTACGGGTGCGCGGTGCTCGCCCCCACGACGATGGGCGCCGTGCACGAGGCGTCCCACGGCTGGACGACGCCGCTGGCCCTCGTCGCGGGTGTGCTCGCCACGATGGCCACGGCGATGTGGGTGGCGTCGGCCCGGCCCGCCGACCCGCCTAGCGGTCCTCCGTCAGGGTGACCGCGAGGGCGCCGAGCGCCCGTAGCGTCTCCTCCGCGTGCGACTCGTCGTAGCCGCGGGTGCACACCGCGACGACCAGGGCGCCCGGGCCGGGCGTGCCGACGAACGCGACGTCGTGCCGGATGCCGTCCACCCAGCCCGACTTGGAGCCGTACGGCACGCCCTCGGGCACCGCGGCGGTGAGCTGCCGGTCGGTCTGGCGCGCGAGCAGGTCGATCATCCAGAGCGTGCGCTCCGGCCCGGCGAGCTGCCCGGTGACGACCGCGGACATCAGCGCCGCCAGGTCGGCCGGCGTGGTGCGGTGCGAGTCGCCGCGGGCCTCGGCGGCCAGGTCGCTGTACTTGCGCCCGACGACGCTCGCGGCGGCCCCGACGTCCGCCAGGACGCGGTTGCAGGCGTCGAGGCCGACGAGGTCGATCACCATGTTGGTGGCCTCGTTGGACGACACGACGATCATCCGCTCCACCACCAGCCCCACGGGCATGGACGTGCCGGGCGGCGGCATGCCCGGGTCGAGGTCGTCGGGCTCGATGCGGTAGTCGGGCTCGCCCGGCACCTGGGAGCGGAAGGTGTCGGTGCTGGCCACCTCCTCGTCGAGCGTGAGCTCCCCGGCGTCCAGCGCACGGGCCGCCGCGACCAGCACGGCCAGCTTGACGGTCGACGCCGCGTAGAACGGGGCGTCCGCGTCGCGCTCGGCGAGCACCTCGCCGCCCGCGCGGCGCACCTGGTAGGCGACGACGGGGACGCCGTCGGAGTGCGTGCCCGTGCTCGGCATCAGCGCACCCCCGAGACGTGGTGGGCGTGGTCCCGGCCCTGGTCCTCGGCGTGTCGTGGGCGTGTCCCGTGCTCACGGCGGTCGTGGACCACGGCGGCGAACGCGGCCACGAGCGCACGGGCCTGCTTCTCGTTCTCGGGGGCGCGCTCGAGGGCGGCGGCCAGCAGCTCGTCGCGGTCGAAGCCGAGCTCGGCGAGCTCGTCGACGTCCCAGGTGCCGATGCGCTCCGGCGCCGCCTCGGGGTGGAACTGGAGCCCCCACGCGACGTCGCCCACGCGGAACGCCTGGACACCGCACGCGTCGCTCGTCGCGAGGTGCACGGCCCGCGGCGGCAGCCCCGTGATCGAGTCGACGTGGCTCTCGACCATGCGGACCTCACCGTTCTCGGCCAGCCCGCCGAGCGGTCCCAGCAGCGCGTCGTCGGCCGCGTCGTCGAGGAGGCGCACGGGGCACAGCCCCTTCTCCGTCTCCCCCGACCGGCCCGTCACGGTGCCGCCCGTGACGTGCGCGAGCACCTGCCCGCCCAGGCAGATGCCCAGCACGGGGACGCCGGCGTCCAGGGCCTCGGCGACGAGCGCGCGCTCGTGCGGCAGCCACGGCGCCCGCTCGTCCTCGTCGGGCAGCAGGCCGCCGCCCAGCAGCACGAGACCGGCCACCCCGTCGGGCGCGGCTCCCCCGCCCGCGAGCGACGGGACCTGCTCCACGAGGTCCGCGCCCTGCACGACGACGGCGGTGGCGCCGTCCGCCTCCAACCAGCCCGGCAGGCGGCCCGGGCCGCTGTGCGGCGAGTTCTGGACGAGGACGACGGTCGGTCGGCGGTCGGTCACGGTCAGCGCTCCCTGCTCTCGAGGACGGGGCCTTCGGGGACGGTCTCGGGCACGGCGGCGGCACCCGCCGTCGGGCGCCCGCCGAGCGCGGCCGCCTCCCGGGCGAAGTGGCACGCGGCGGCGTGCGGCACGGTCGGTACCGTCGGCGCCGTCGGCGGCGTCGCCCCACGAGCGCCGACGTCGCCCTCGCCGTCGAGCCGGCCGAGCGGCACGAGCACCGGGTCCTCCGTGCGGCACCGCGCGGGAACGGCGTCCGCGCCGTCGACACCGTCCGGCGGCACGGCCCCCTCCTGCGCGGCGAGCCGGTGGGCGAGCCAGCAGCGCGTGTGGAAGCGGCAGCCGGACGGCGGGTCGGCGGGCGAGGGCGGGTCGCCCTCGAGCATCAGCTCGTCGTCGCGCCGGACGGTGGGGTCGGGCACGGGCACCGCGGACAGCAGCGCCCGCGTGTACGGGTGGTGCGCGTCGTCGTACACCGCGGGCCGGTCGCCCTCCTCGACGACGCGGCCCAGGTACATGACCGCGACCTCGTCGGCGATGTGCTGCACCACGGCGAGGTCGTGCGCGATGAACAGGTAGGCGAGCCCCAGCTCGTCCTGGAGGTCCTCCAGCAGGTTGATGACCTGGCCCTGCACGGACACGTCGAGGGCGGAGACGGGCTCGTCGCACACGAGCACCCGCGGCTTGACCGCGAGCGCCCGGGCGATCCCGACGCGCTGCCGCTGCCCGCCGGAGAACTGGTGCGGGTAGCGGTGGGCGTGGTCGGGGTCGAGGCCGACGAGCTCGAGCAGCTCGGCCACCGCGCGTCGCCGGCCGCCGGCGGGGACGGCGTCGCGGTGGATGCGGAACGGCTCGGCGACGATCTCCCCCACCGACATGCGGGGGTTGAGCGACGTGTACGGGTCCTGGAAGACCATCTGGACGTTGCGCCGCAGCTCGCGGCGCGCGGCGCGCGACATCGTCGAGACGTCCTCGCCGTCGACCAGCACCTGCCCGCGCGTCGGCTTCTCGATGCCGACCAGGACGCGCGCCAGCGTGGACTTCCCGGAGCCGGACTCCCCCACGAGGCCGAGCGTGCGCCCGCGGCGCAGCGCCAGCGAGACGCCGTCCACGGCCTGCACCTGGCCGACCGTGCGCTTGAGGACGACGCCGCGGCGCACCGGGTACGACTTGGCCAGGTCGCGCACCTCGAGGACGACGTCGTCGGACGTCGCGGGTGCGGCGGCGGGGTCGGTCGTGACGGTCTCAGGCACGGGCGCCTCCCAGGAGCTCGGCGGCGAAGTGGCAGGCCGACGTCCGCCCGGGGGCGACGTCGTCGAGCGACGGCTCGTCGGTGCGGCAGACGTCCTGCGCGAGGTCGCACCGCGGGTGGAACGAGCAGCCCGGCGGGACGCGACCCGGTGCCGGGGGCCGGCCGGGCACGACGGGCAGCCGGCCGCCGACGGCGTGCTCGTCGCCGGCGCGGGTGTCGAGCCGCGGCACGGAGCGCAGCAGGGCCCGCGTGTAGGGGTGCGCGGGCGCGGCGTACAGGTCGCGCACGGGCGCGTGCTCGACGGCGCGGCCCGCGTACATCACGGTGACGTCGTCGGCGACGCCCGCGACGACGCCGAGGTCGTGGGTGATCAGCACGAGCCCCATCTGCCGCTCCGCCTGGATCTCCGCGAGCAGCCGCAGCACCTGCGCCTGCACGGTGACGTCGAGCGCCGTCGTCGGCTCGTCGGCGATGAGCACGTCCGGGTCGAGGGCCAGCGCGGACGCGATCATCACGCGCTGCCGCATGCCGCCGGAGAACTGGTGCGGGTACTCGTCGACCCGCTGCGCCGCGTTCGGCACCTTCACGAGGTCCAGCAGCTCGACGGCGCGCCGCCGGGCCTCCCGCCGCGACGTCCCGGTGCGCGCCCGCAGGGACTCGGTGAGCTGGTAGCCCACCGTGTGCACCGGGTTGAGCGCGGCCAGCGCGTCCTGGAAGACCATCGCGACGTGCGTGCCGCAGTGCGCCCGGTGCTGGGCGGGCGACAGGGCGAGCAGGTCGGTGCCGCGGTAGCGCGCGGTGCCCCGCACGACGCGCGCCGTCGGGGGCAGCAGCCCCATCACGGCCAGCGAGCTCACCGACTTGCCGCAGCCGGACTCGCCCACCAGGGCCAGGGTGCGGCCCGCCTCCACCCGGTAGCCGAGCCCGTCGACGGCGCGCACCGCGCCGTCGTCGGACCGGAACTCGACCGCCAGGTCCTCCACCTCGAGCAGCACGTCGCCGGCGGACCGCTCGGTGTCGGTCGGTGTGATCAGGGTTTCCGTCATGTCGGTCACCGGAGCCTCGGGTCGAGGGCGTCGCGCAGGGCGTCGCCGAGGGCGACGAGCGCCAGGACCGTGAGGACCAGGCACCCGAGCGGGTACAGGAGCAGGTACGCGTACCCGCCGGTCACCCAGTCCGCACCGTTCGTGATCATGATCCCCCAGCTGATGGCGGGCGGCCGCACCCCGATGCCGAGGAACGCCAGCACCGCCTCGGTGCTGATCACGCCCGCGATCGCCGTCGGCACGAGCGCCGTGACCGGGCCGATCGCGTTGGGCAGCACGTGCCGCACCATGACGCGCAGGTCGGAGGCGCCCAGCGCGCGCGCCGCCGTCACGTAGTCGAGGTTCTTGGCCTCGAGGGTGGCCGCGCGCACGTAGCGCGCGTAGGCCATCCAGCCGAACAGGGTCAGCACCACCGCCGGCAGGAGGATGACGTCGAACGTGCCGCCGCCCACGCTCACCTTGCGGAACAGCGTGAGGAGCAGCAGGGCGGCGAGCAGCAGCGGGATCACGAGGAACACCTCGATCGTGCGGGACACCACCGTGTCCACCCACCCGAGGTAGTACCCGGCCAGCAGGCCCAGCGTGACGCCGATGACGAGGGACGCGCCCACCACCACGAACGCCAGCGTCAGCGACGGACGGGCGCCGTGCACGAGCTGGGCGAGCAGGTCGCACCCGTGCACGTCGGTGCCGAGCGGGTGCTCCGACCCGAGGCCCTGCGGGCGGATCTTCGAGTTCCCGATGACGCAGCTCTGCGGGTTCGTGCTGGTGAACAGCCGGGGGAAGGCCGCCATCACGGCGAAGAAGACCACGACGACGGCCGCGGCGATCACGTCGGGCCGGCGGCGCAGACGGCGCCAGGCGTCCCCGCCGAGCGACGTCGACGCGTCGACCGCCGGCGCGTCCGGGGTGGTGGTGGCCGCCGTGGGTTCGGGTGCGGTGCGGTCAGGCATAACGGATCCTCGGGTCCAGGGCGGCGTAGGCGATGTCGACGACCAGCATCACGACGACCGTCACCGCGGCGAGGATCGTCACGATGCCGAGGATGAGCGCCACGTCCGCGGCGCGGACGGCCTCCCAGAGCACCCCACCCATGCCGTAGATGTTCATCATCCCCTCGGTGACGACGGCGCCCGCGAGCGCCTCGGTGAACGTCAGGCCGACGGCGGTCACGACCGGCACCGCGGAGTTGCGCACCACGTGGTGGGTCACGACGTGCCGCTCGTTCAGTCCGCGCGAGCGCGCCGTGCGCACGTGGTCGCCCGCGTACGACTCGAGCTGGCTCGCCCGAACCAGGCGGATGAACGCCGCCGACCCGGCCAGGCCGAGCAGGATGCCGGGCACGAGCAGGGTCGCCCACGGGTGGTCGTCGTCGAACGACGGCCTGAACCACAGGGCGGGCAGGCTGTCCGCACCGAACGAGTCCTCGGCCCAGCCGTTCAGCGGCACCGCGAACACGTACCGGTACACGAGCAGCAGCACGAAGATGGGGAACGCGTCGATGAGCACCGACGTGAGCCGGATGCCGTGGTCCGCGGACCGGTCGCGCCGGCGCGCAGCCATCGTGCCGAGCCCCATCCCGAGCACGAACCACACGATCGTCACCACGAGGAACAGCTTGAGCGTGTTCGGGGCGGCGGTCGCGACGATGTCCGTGACCTCGCGGCCGCGCAGGTTGGTGCCGAAGTCACCCTGCGCGTACTGCCCGAGCCGCTCCACGAACGGGCCCAGGCACGGGTTGCCGGTCTGGTCGTAGCAGGGGTCGTCGAGGCCGTAGCGCGCCTCGACCGCGGCGAGCTGCGACGCGGTCGGCACCTTGTCGCCGAAGAACGCCAGGGCGGGGTTGCCGTTGAGCTGGATCGCGAACGTCGTGAGCAGGTGCAGCACGAACATCACGAGCAGCAGGGTCGCCACCCCCAGGAGGGAGCGGCGCAGGATGTAGCGGCCCATTCACAGAACTTTCTGGTGGTGATGCCGGTCGAGCCTGTCGGGACCCTGTGACGCGGTCCCGACAGGCCCGACCGACGACGTGGTGACTAGCCGTTCGTGACCTCGAGGAGGCGCAGCTTGGGCTCACCGCTGAACGGGTCGAGCACGACGTTCGACACGTTCTCGCTGTAGTAGTCGGTGTTCTGCGCGACGAAGAGCGGGATCGTCGGGAAGTCGGCCGCGAGGATCTTCTCCGCCTCCTGGTACTGGGTGATCGCCTCGTCGAGCGTCGCGGCCTCGTCGCCGGCCTGGATCGCCGCCTCGAAGTCCGCGCTGTAGTACCCGAACTCCACGTTGCCGTTCTTCTCGTCACCGCTGCCGTACACGGGGGCGAGGTAGTTCTCGTTCAGCGGGTAGTCCGGGAACCAGTTGGCGCGGAACGGGCCGTCGAAGTCGCGGGCCGCGCGCCGGGCGAAGTAGTCCGGCGTCGCGTCGAGCTCGTACGGGATGCCGAGGGTCTCCTGGATCGAGTCGCCGACCGCCTTGAACAGCTCCTGCTCGGTGGCGTCCTGCCCGAGGTGGATGGTCAGCTTCTCGCCGTCGGGCCAGCCGCCGGCCTTCTCCAGCGCCGCCTTGGCGGCGTCCGGGTCGAAGGTGCACCACTCGCACGTGCCGCCGGTGCCGCCGGGCACGACGTCGGGCACCACCCAGCTGTCGGCGGGCACGCGCTGGCCGGGCAGGAGGGCGTCGATGATGCCCTGCCGGTCGACGGCGAGCGAGATCGCCTTGCGGAACTCGACGTCATCCCACGGCCCGTCCTCGTAGAGCGGGAAGGCCATGTAGGTCAGCGCGGCGCCCGGGCCCTCGACGTACCGCTCCTGCAGGTCGGGGTCGTTCGCCGCGGCCTGCTGCTCGGCGGGCGGCGGCACCGCGAAGTCGAGGTTGCCGGCCTGGAAGTCCGGCCAGTTGTCCTCACCCGTGTACTCGGTCCACTCGATGGTGCCGTACTCGGGCGTCTCCTCGAGCGTGTAGTCGTCCCAGCGCTGGGCGGTGAGGTTCACGCCCTGGTCCCACTTCTCGACCTGGAACGGGCCGTTGCCGATCGGCTGGACGGCGCAGGCCTCGATGTCGTCGAGGCACGCCTGCGCGATCGGGAAGAACCCGGTGTAGCCGAGCATGGTCCCGAAGCCGGCGAACGGGCCCGTGAGGGTGACCTCGAGCGTCTGCGGGTCGACGACCTTCAGGCCCGACAGCGTGTCGGCCTCGGGCTCCTTGGTGACGTTGCCGTCGTCGTCGGTCTCGCCCTGCATCTCCTCGTAGCCGGTGATGCGCTCGAAGAAGTAGTTGTTCGCCATGGCGTTCGGGCCGTACGCGGCGTAGTTCCAGGCGCGGGCGAACGCGTCCGCGTCCACCGGCTCGCCGTTCTGGAACGTCAGGTCCGGCTTGATCGTGATGGTCCAGACCGTGTTGTCCTCGGTCTCGACGCTCTCGGCCACGTAGTTGTACGGCTCGGTGGTCTTCGGGTCGTACCGGACCAGCCCGTCGTAGACGACGTCGAGCACCGAGATGTTGTCCCCGACGTTCGAGTCCATCGGCAGCAGCGTCTCGACGTCCTGCGAGAGCGACAGGTGCAGCGTCGCGTCCGGGTCGCTGCCGCCGCCTCCCCCGCCGCCGTCCGTGCCGTCGTCGTCCCCGCCGCCGCCCGAACAGCTCGCCAGCACCAGCGCTACCGCTGTCGCCGCGGCCGCCGCGGCCGCCTTTCGCCCCATCGTCACCGGCTTCTCCCCACGTCCTGGTCGCTCAAGGCGCCGTTGCCCTGCCGTGTTCACGTCGTCGTGCACGGTCGCCGCCCCCGACAGAGCGGGCACGACGACGTTGCCGTGGAACATATCGCCATCATGGCCTCCCGTGGTGAAAATCACTGTTAAGGATGGGTAACGATCGACCGCGTGTCGCCGTCACCCACCTGTGCGCACAGGTACTCGACCAGGGACCGGACGCCGAGCTCCCACCGGGGGACCTCCTCCGTGGGCCGCACAACGTTGACCAGCGTGCCGAGGTGCAGGCTGCTGATGGCCACCGTGTCGCCCGGGCGGTGGGTGAAGCCGCCACCGGGCACGTCGCGGTCCCGCGTCGGGGCGAAGAGCGTCCCGGTGAACAGCACGAACCCGTCCGGGTACTGGTGGTGGTCGCCCCAGGCCGCGCCGACGAGCTCCTCGAACGTGCGGCTGAGGCGCCCGACGTCGTTCTCGTCGGCCAGGACGAAACCGTCGTCGGCGCCGTCCACACGCAGGGCGAGGCGCTCCGACCGGAGGGTGTCGAGGGTGAGGTGCTCGTCGAGGAGCCGCACGAACGGTCCGAGCGCGGTCGACGCCGTGTTGTCCTTCGCCATGCCGAGCAGCAGCGCGCTGCGGCCCTCGACGTCGCGGAGGTTCACGTCGTTGCCGAGGGTCGCGCCCCGCGGCCGGCCGCGGGAGTCCACGACGAGGACGAGCTCGGGCTCGGGGTTGCTCCAGCGGGAGAACCGCGGGACGCCCACGGACGCGCCCGGACCGACGGCGGAGAGCACCGGTCCCTTGGTGAAGACCTCGGGGTCCGGCCCGAGCCCCACCTCCAGGTACGGCGACCAGAGCCCGCGGGACTTCAGGACCTCCTTGACCCGGGCCGCCTCCGCCGACGCCGGCACGACGGACCCGACGACCGCGCCGATGGCCGAGCCCACGGCCGCACGGACCTCGGCGGCCCGCTCCGGGTCGCCGGCGCACCGCTCCTCGATGACCCGTTCGAGCATGCTGTCGACGAAGGTGACGCCGCATGCCTTGATCACCTGCAGGTCGACGGGCGCGAGCAGGCGCGCCACGGTGGGATCGTCGTCCTGCGGCGCGGCGCGCAGCTCGTCGAGTCGCCACCGGCGGGTCGGTGTCGCCGCCCGGACCTGCTCGACGACGTCGTCCAGCTCGAGCAGCCCGGCGACGGTCGGCGCGACGTCGAAGAGGTCGACGACCTCGTCGCCGCGCACCACGACGGGCCGCGGCCCGCGGGTCACGGGATCCCAGACGCGGCCGACCAGGGTCGCCCGCGCCGCGTCGGCCGGGAGCAGCTCCCGCACCGAGGTCGTGCCCGCAGTGCCCGCAGTGCCCGCAGCGGGCACGCTCACGACCGCGCCGCCGTCCCGTGCACCGCGGCGCGGTCGCCGACCCGGCGCCATCCCTCGCCCGCGGGGAACTCCCACGCCTCCAGCGACCCGGGGTGCATCTCCGCCCCAATACCCGGCAGGGCCGGCGCCTGGTACCGGCCGCCGCGGACGCGGACCGGCTCGACGAAGTGCTCGTGCAGGTGGTCGACGTACTCAATCGCGCGGTCCGCCATCGTCCCGCTCACGGCGGCGTAGTCGAAGAACGAGAAGTGCTGCACGAGCTCGCAGAGCCCCACCCCGCCGGCGTGGGGGCACACGGGCGTGTCGAACCGGGCGGCCAGCAGCAGGTTCGCCACGTTCTCGTTGACGCCCGCGACCCGGGTCGAGTCGATCTGCATGACGTCGATGCCGCCGGCCTGCAGGAGCTGCTTGAAGACGATCCGGTTCGCGACCGCCTCGCCCGTCGCGACCTTGACCGGTGCGACGGCACGGCGGATCGCCGCGTGGCCCAGGATGTCGTCGGTGCTCGTGGGTTCCTCGATCCACCACGGCCGGAACTCGGCCAGCGCGTTGACCCGCTCGATCGCCTCGTCCACCTCCCACCGCTGGTTCGCGTCGATGGCGATGCGCACGTCGGGCCCCACCGCCTCGCGGGCCAGCCGCAGTCGTCGACGGTCGTCGTCCAGGCTGCCGCCGACCTTGAGCTTGATCAGGTCGAAGCCGTCGGCCACCGCCTGCCGGGAGAGTCGGACGAGCTTCTCGTCGCTGTACCCGAGCCAGCCGGGGGTCGTCGTGTAGGCGGGGTAGCCGTGCGCGGTCAGCTCGGCGACGCGCTCGGACCGGCCCTGGGCGCCGGTGCGCAGGATCTCGAGCGCCTCGTCGGGGGCGAGGGCGTTGCGGATGTGGGTGAAGTCGACGACGCTGACGAGCTCCTCGGGCGTCATCTCGCTGAGCAGGCGCCACAGCGGCTTGCCCTCGCGGCGGGCCCGCAGGTCCCAGAGGGCGTTGACGAGCGCGCCGCACGCCATCTGGCCCACGCCCTTCTCCGGGCCCAGCCAGCGGAGCTGGGAGTCGTGCACGAGCAGCCGCGAGGCGGCGCCCAGGTCGCCGACCAGGCCGTCGACGTCGAGCCCGGCGAGGAGGCGGCCGTAGCTCTGGATCGCCGCGACGACGACGTCGTTGCCCCGCCCGCAGGTGAAGACGAAGGCGCGGCCCTGCTCGCCGTCGGACGTCGTGAGCGTCACGTACGCCGCCGAGTAGTCCGGGTCGACGTTCACCGCGTCCGAGCCGTCGAGCTCGAGCGAGGTGGGGAAACGGATGTCACGTGCCTGGACGGACGTGATGCGGGACATCGAGGCTCCTTACGAGGACGGACGCGTGTCGTCCGGGGTGGATGGTTGCCGCGCGGCGAGCACCTCGCGCACGGGGGACGTGTGGAAGGCCGCCGCGAGCACGAGCGCGAACGGGGCCGGGACGAGGAGGAACAGGCCGTTCGACACGCCCGTCGACACCGCGACCCCGAGGGCGCCGACGACGGCGGCGGCGACGAAGGGCACGGGGCGGCGGGCGAAGAGGTGGAGCGCGAGCAGCCAGGCGCGGGGGCCCGAGGGCTCCGGGCAGCTCGCCCGCAGCGGCAGCAGCACGATCCACGCCACCGACGCGAGGACGGTGGCCGTCGTGCCGACGCCCGCGGGGAGCAACGTCCACGCGCCGCCGCCCGCCGCGCGCGCGACCAGCGCGACGACGGTGAGCGCGGCCAGCACGGCGGGGACGAGTGCGGCACCGATCGCCCCCGCGGCCACACGACGCACCGCCGCCCCGTAGTCGCGCACCCCGACGTCGTCGCCCGTCGCGACGTCGCAGCAGCAGGCCACGAGCGCAGCCAGGGTCGGCGACACGGCGACGACGGCGACCGCGGCCCCGAGCACGGGCGAGGCGTCCCCGGCCACGACCGCGGCGGCCGACGCCGCCGTCACCGCGACACTGCCCACCAGCAGCACGGGCAGGTGGGCCCAGGCGCCGCGGAACGTGGCACGCAGGTACGGGTCGGCCGGCGCCCGGCCCGGGCGTGCCGTCGCTCCCGGCACGGTCAGCCCCGGATCCCGGCGGTGGCGATGCTGGCGACGAAGTGCCGCTGGAAGACCAGGAACACGACGAGCACGGGCAGCACCACGGCCGTGATCGCGGCGAACACGCTGGTCGGGGACACACCGCCCTGGGCGGACTGCAGCGCGACCAGGCCCAGCGGCAGGGTCATGTTCTCCGGCGTGCTGATGAAGATCAGCGGCGCGAAGTAGGAGTTCCACGAGGCCTCGAAGACGAGGATCGCCACGGCGGAGATCGCCGGAGCCGACAGCGGAACGACCATCCGGAACAGGATCCAACCGTGCCCGGCGCCGTCCAGCTTGGCCGCGTCGTCGAGCTCCCGCGGGATGCTGTTGAAGTACTGGCGCAGGAAGAAGATCGAGAACACCTGGATGAGCGCGGGCAGCCAGAGGGACGCCAGCGTGTCCACCAGGCCGAGCGCCCGCATGAGCATGAACACCGGGATGACCAGCAGCTGCGCCGGGACCATGAGCGCGGTCAGCATCACGAAGAAGATGCCGTCGCGCCCCCGGAAGCTGAACCGCGAGAACCCGTAGGCGGCCAGCGCGCTGACCACGAGCGACCCGAGCGTCGCGACCACCGCGACCACGACGCTGTTGACCGCCATCCGGCCGAACGGCAGGAGGTCGCCGACGGTCGCGAAGTTCTGCAGCGTCGGGTCCACGGGCAGCCAGTTCGGCGGGACCTGGAACGCCTTCGCCGGGTCGGTGAGGCTGGTCGAGACCAGCCACACGAGCGGGGCCACCATCACGAGCCCGACCGCGACGAGGACGACGTCGAGGACGACGGAGCCGGTGGTGGGCCGGCGTCGGCGGAGCACGGGTCCGGACGGGGCGGGACGGGGCGGGGCGGCGGTCGTCATTGCTGGTACACCCACTTCCTGGACGCCCAGAACTGCAGCAGCGTCACGAGCATGATCACGACGAACACGACGATGGCGACGGTCGAGGCGTAGCCGATCTGGAACGCCTGGAAGCCCTGCTCGTACAGGTACATGACGAGCGTGGTGGTGGCGTCGTCGGGCCCGCCGCCGGTGATGATCTGGATCGGGTCGAAGATCTGGAACGCCCCGATGAACGTGACGACGGTGGCGAAGAAGAGCGTCGGCGACATCATCGGGACGGTGACGTTCCAGAACACCTGGCGCCGGTTCGCGCCGTCGGTCCGGGCTGCCTCGACGAGCTGCTGCGGCACGGTCTGCAGGCCGGCGAGCATGATGATGAAGGTGAACCCGAGCGTGTGCCAGAAGTCGATGCCGATGATGGCTGGCAGCGCCCAGCCCGGGTCGAGGAACCAGTCCGGCGGCGTGAGGCCGAGCCGTTCGATGTAGTGGTTGACCAGGCCGAACGCCGGGTCGAGCATGTACTGCCACAGCAGCGCGACGGCGGCCCACGAGATGATGAACGGGAAGAACACCGCGGTCCGGACGAAGTAGGAGACGGCCCGGCGGGCGACCCGGTTCACCGCGAGCGCCAGCAGCAGGGCACCCACGACGTGCGTCACGACGGAGGCGAACGCGAAGACGAACGTGTTCCCGAACGCCTGGAGCAGGGTCGGGTCCTCGAACAGGAGCCGGAAGTTGTCCGCCCCGACGAACTCCGGCGGGGTGAGCATGTCCCACCGGAAGAGGCTCAGCCCGATCGCGACGAGGAACGGGCCACCGATGAAGACTCCGAAGAGCACCAGCGCCGGGCTGATGAACAGGTAGCCGAGCCAGTCACGGCCCAGGCCACCGGCACGCGGCCGGGCGGGTGCCGCGGGGGCGACCCGCGCGGGAGGGTTCTGGGTGACGGTCACAGCAACGGCCCGATCTTGTCGTAGGTCCGGTTGAGCTGGCTTCGCGCGTCGGAGTACCCGGAGACCACCTGCAACCACCCTTCCTCGACGGCGTCCTGGATCTCCGGGCCTCGTTCGGGCGAGGGCACCGGCGTCGCGTACTCGAGCTCGAGCGCGTCGACGAGCCGCTCGCTGCCTCGCGGCGCGCCGCCGAGGAAGGCGTCGCCGCGGGCGACGGAACGGCGCGCGGGCACGATCGTGCCGCCGGTCCGCGCGTAGAACTCGCCGGCGTCGCGCGACATCAGGTACTTGATGAAGGTCCAGGCGTCCTCGGTGTGCTGGGACTCGTCGGTGATGTCCCACGCGTCCCAGCCCACGGGCGTGCCGTGCACCCCGTTGTTCGGGAAGTCGACCACCTGGATCTTGTCGGTCAGCCCGATCCGGTCGGCGTTGACGATGCCGAAGGCCCCGTCGTGGAACGACGCGAGCCTGCCCTGCTGCATGAGGGTCGGGGGGTCGTAGCTGCCCCCCGGGTCGGGCGCGTACCCGGCCTTGACGAGGGCGCGCGCCATCTCGGCCGCCTCGACGGCTTCCGGGCTGTTGATCGTCGCCTCGCGCCAGTCCGCGTCGAGGCTCGACGTCCCGTTGTTGGTCAGCCAGGGCAGGACGTCGTGCCAGTACCCGTTCTGGACCGTCATGAGGAAGGCGCCCTGCGCCTTGACCTTCCGCCCGGCCGTCATGAGGTCGTCCCAGTGCCACCCGTCGTCGGGCACCTCGACGCCGGCGCGGTCGAGCAGCTCCGTGTGGCAGAACTGCACGATGGGGTTGTAGCCGCCGGGGACGTAGTACGTGTGCTCGTCGGGCGAGCCGTACCGCTGGGTCCAGGTACGCAGCTTGTCGTGGATGTCGTCGTAGTACTCGTCGACCTCCGCCTGGTCGGCGGCGATGAGGTCGTCGAGCGGCGCGAGCACCCCCTTGGACGCGAAGAGCCGCTGCCCCTCGGTCGCGATCTGCACGATGTCCGGAGGCTGGCCGCCGGCGATCTGCGTGGCGACGGCGTAGACGAACTGGGCCCAGCTGCCGGACTTCCCGGACGCGGCGAGCGCGATCTCGGGGTGCTGCTCGTTGAACTCGGCGAACAGCGCCTCGAACTGTGCTCGTTGGTTGATGTCCCCGAGGTAGACGAAGTCGAGATCCCCCTGCGCCTCCGGCCGGGACCGTGTGCTGCACCCGGCGAGCCCGCCCGCGAACGGGAGCAGCGCTGCGCTGCCCAGGACCTCGAGCATCCGTCGGCGGGTCAGGCCGGGTGCCGGCCGGCCCTTCCCCGCGTGTGGTGCGTTCATCGCTTGCTCCATCCGTCGTCGCACAGAGTGGGAACGGCTCGCCGGTCAGCGGACCACGGCCGCCTGTTCGGGCGTCGTGGTGGCGGTCTCGACGCACCGGACGCCCGGGTCGCCGTGGACGGGGACGACCTCGACGTCGCCTCCGTCGGTGCGGTGGACGTACCCCCAGCCGCTGCCGGTGAGCACGGGGAGCCGCTCCCCCGGGCGCGGGGTCCGGAGCACGAGGGTGCCGGAGACGGAGTCCCACGACCGCCCCGTCAGGGCGTGGAGCACGGTCCACCCGGCCATGCCGCGGACGTAGTGGTCACCGCACTCGACGTGGTTGTACGGGTTGCGGCGGGAGCCGTCGTACCGCGCCCACAGCCCGCGCAGGATCGCCCAGCCCTCGTCGTCGAGCCCCTCGCGGAGGCAGTGCGCGGCCACCTGCTGCTCGGTGCCGGTCCACACCTCGTCGGCGTAGCGGGTCGGCACGTCGGGCCGGCCGCCCGTGGGCCACGAGCAGACCAGCAGGCCGGTGTCGTCCCGGTCGGCGAACACGCGGTACGGGTGGTCGAAGCCCTCGAACCCGGAGCGCAGGTTGTGGCGCAGGATCGCCCGCAGGGCCGACCGCACGTGGGCGGCGGGCAGGACGTGCCCGAGGTCGAGCTCGTGCGCCCACCACTGGCCGATGAGCTGGTCGGAGAGGCAGCCCTGCCCCCACTGGTACTCGTCCGGCTCGTCCGGGTCGAGGACCTGGACGTAGTACTCGCCGTTGAAGAGCAGCGCGTCGTAGGCGGCGCTGCCGCGCTCGAACAGCGCGTGCAGCTCGTCGGCGAGCGCCGCCTCGTCGCGCAGCCGCGCCATCTCCTCGAACGCCCGCAGCGCGGCGAGCCACAGCGTGCCCATGAAGCTGTTGACCCCGCGCAGGTCGATGTCGTGGGTGCTCGGCTGGATGCCGCGCAGCACCCCGGTCGACCCCGGGTCCCACTTTCCGCGCACGTGGTCCAGGAGCAGGAGGAGCCTCGGCCACCTGGTCTCGAGCCAGTCCAGGTCGACCGCCCCGCTGCGCAGCTCGCGATAGCACTTGAGGACGACGCCGAGCATGCCGTCGAGCGCCGGCTCCTCGGGTCCGCCGATCGGCCGTCCCCACAGCTGCGGGAGGTAGGTCGGCGAGATCACCCGGTGCGGGACGGAGCCGTCGGGCGCCTGCAGGACGTCGAGCTCGGTGTCGCGCATCGAGCGCTCCAGCTCGGGGAAGAGAGCGGCGAGGGCGTGCTCGTAATTCCACACGTGCGTGCAGTTCAGCGGGCACGACCCGCCGGTGTCGCCGGCGTGACCGCGGGTGGAGGCGCCGTTGACCCCCTCGAACCCGAAGAAGGCCCCGTCGGCCGTGCGGAAGCAGGTCGGGCTGCGCAGCGCGGCGGCCTGGGCGGCGAGGTGCTCGACCGCCTCGTCGTCCCACCCCGACCCGGCCAAGAGGTCGGTCCAGGCGCGCGAGTCGCGTTCGAGGTCCGACCATTCCTCCTGGACCCGCCTGGCCACGTCGAGGGCGTCGTCGTACACCGTCGTGTAGTGGTTGCCGAGCCAGAACCTCGTCGGCCCCCACTGCGGGTTCGCCTCGCCGAACTGGTTGAAGTTCACGTACCGGTTCGGGAAGTGCCACGTGATGGCGTACCGCACGACGACGGTCTGCCCGGGCGCGAGGTGCATCGGCGCGGCGAGACCGCCGTTCCACGTGCTCCCGGCGGGGCTCGGCCCGACGGCCCCGGCAGGGGCGCCGGGCTGGTGGTCGGCCAGGTGGCCCGCGGCGTCCAGACGGGTGCGCTCGGCGAACGGGGACCGCGCGTCGAGGAAGCCGATGAACTCCGCGGGGTCGGTCCACTGCGGCATCGCCGCCGTGTAGGGGGTGTCGCAGGTGAGGACGGCCTGCCCGGCCCCCGCCGCCAGCGGGTCGAGCCCGGCGTTCTCCATGACCAGCGAGGTCCATCCGCGCGACCGGCGCACCCGGTTCGTGTTGCCGCCGTACCCGGCGGCGTGCACGCCGTCCGCCGGCGACGCGCCGTCGCGCCCGACGGGGTTCTGCATCGCGGCGCCGAGCCACGCACCCACGGGGAGGTCGGAGGTGTTCGTCAGGGTGAAGGTGAACATCGCCGCCGGTATCGAGCTGCGGTCGACGTCGAGCGGCACCATCGGCGTGAACGCCTGCATGCCGACGCGCACCGGTCCGTCGAGGTCGTAGTCGAGCTCGGCGAACGGGTAGGCGCCGCGGAAGGTGGTGCCGCGGACCCCGCCGAAGCGGGCGACGAGGTCGCGCTGCCAGGCGGGCACCTCGTGGTCGGTGACCAGGGGCGCCGGGTCGGAGGGCTCGGCCGGGGCCGCTTGAAGGACGCGCGTCTCGCTCAGGGGTGGTTCGCCGCGCTGCACCCGGAGCGCGAAGAACGTGTGCGGCAGGTCGCCGCGGTGGTTGCCGATGTGGTGGAGCTGCCACTGTCGCAGGCCGCCGTCCGCGCAGACGGCGACGTTGCCGGTGCCGATGCCGCCCAGCGGGAGGGCGAGGCTCGCGCCGTCGCCGTCGTGGATGTTCCTCATTGCACGTCCGCCAATCCGAGTGGGTCTCATTCGCGCCGTTCGAGCTCTGAGCAGGGAGATGGGGTCACTTGAAGCCGGCGTTCTTGATGGACTCGACGATCTGCCGCTGGAAGAAGAAGAAGATCAGCAGCGTGGGCAGGGCGGCGACGGTGGCCGCGGCGAGCACGTAGTTCCAGTCCCCCACGTACTGCTGCTGGAACGTCGCGATGCCGAGCTGCACGACGCGGAGGTCGGGGTCCGAGGTGATGGTCAGCGGCCAGACGAACGCGTTCCAGTTCGCCAGGAAGAAGAACACCGCGAGGGCCGAGAGGATCGGCTTCGACAGCGGCAGGATCACGCTGCGATAGATCCGCCAGTAGCTCGCCCCGTCGACCAGGGCCGCCTCCTCCAGCTCGGCCGGGAGCGACACGTAGAACTGCCGCAGCAGGAAGATCCCGAACGCGTTGAAGATCGCCGGGACGATGAGCCCCGCATAGCTGTCCACAAGCCCCAGCGCGCGCACCACGACGAATGTCGGGATGAGGATCACCGGCAGGCTCACGAGCAGCGTGGAGAAGATCAGCAGGAAGAGCGTGTCGCGGCCCTTGAACTTCAGCCGCGCCAGCGCGTACGCCGCCATCGAGTGGAACCACAGCGCCAGCACGGTGATCGTCGCCGAGATGAAGAAGCTGTTCAGCATGTACCGCAGGAACGGCACCTCGGTGAAGACGTACCGGTAGTTGTCCAGCGTGGGGGCGCTCGGCAGCAGGGTGGCACTGTTCACCTCGGCCGCCGTCTTGAACGACCCGGAGACCATCCACACGAGCGGGAAGATCGTCAGCAGCCCCAGCACGATCCCCAGGACAAGGAGCGCCACCTTCGAACGCGTCCACCGCCTGTCGGTGCGGCGGGTGCGGACGGGGCGTGCCGGCGCGTCGGCCGCGGCGTCGTCGCGGGGCGGGGTGCCCGTCAGGGTGTCAGTCATTGTCGAAACGACCTCCTCGGGTCACCGCGAACATGAGCGCCGACCACGCGAGCATCACCAGGACCAGGACGGACCCGATCGCGGCGGCGTAGCCCAGCTCGCCGAACAGGAAGGCCTGCTCGTAGATGTAGAAGATGAGCAGCGTCGTCGAGCCGGCCGGGCCGCCACCGGTGAGGACGAACACGAGGTCGAGGCCGCCGGTGATGACGCTGACGGTGGCGGTGATGATCACGAAGAAGCTGGTGGGCCGCAGCAGCGGCAGCGTGATCGCACGGAACCGCTGCCACGCGCCGGCCCCGTCGATCCGCGCGGCCTCGTAGTACTCGCCGGGGATGTCCTGCAGGCCGGCCAGGAAGATCACCATGTAGTAGCCCATCTGGAACCACACGGTCACGACCACGACGGTGCCGAGCGCCAGGCTGGGCTCCCCCAGGAACGACACGTTCTCGAACCCGAGGGACGCGGCCACGCGGCTGAGCACGCCGGTCCGGTCGCCCAGCATGAACTCCCAGACCATCGCCACGACGACGAGGCTGATGACGTACGGCACGAAGAGCATGCTGCGGATGGCGCCGACGAAGGGGATCTTCTGCTGCACCAGCAGCGCGAGGCCCAGCCCGACGACGAAGATCGCCGGGACCACGCCGACCAGGTAGAGCAGGGTGATCCGCACACTGCTCCAGAACTGCGGGTCGCCCGCCATGCGGACGTAGTTGCCGAGCCCGATGAACTGGAACGACCCGAACCCGTCGATGCGGAAGAACCCGAGCACCACCGCGAGGACCATCGGGACGGCGACGAAGACGAGCAGCCCGAGCGAGTCGGGCAGCAGGAACCAGAACGCGGCGCGGCGCTGCCGCCGCTCCTGGGCGGCCCTGCCCACGCCGTCGGGGCGCGGGACCGAGCCCGCCCGCGCCCGTCCGGCGGTGCGTGAGACGGTGACGGCACTCATACCAGCGGCCCTCCCTCGTAGGTCTCCATGTAGCTCTCGATCGCCGACTGCGCGGCCTCGGCCTCGACCCGCGCGTCGGCGCCCGCGAGCATGACGTTCTGGATGGCGTTGGAGACGGCCTTGTAGATGACCGGCGGGTAGCGGGGCTCGCCCCGTCCGGTGGGCAGGATCTCGTCCCGGAACTGCTGCATCACGGGGTTCTCGAACGCCCCGGAGTTGCCGATGGCCTCGGTCACGGAGCGGCGAGCAGGCATGTTGCCCTTCGCGACGCCGTTCCACCGCGCCGCGGCGTCGACCGACTCCTTCGACGTCGACCCCATGACCTCGACGGCGAACCGGGCGGCCGACTCCGGGTCGCGGCCACGGCTGTTCACCACCCAGGCCCAGCCCCCGAGCGCCGTCACCGACTCCCCGCCCGGCGGCACCGGGAGGCGGAAGACGCCGTAGGGGTGGTCGGGCGCGTTCTGGCGCATGGCCTCGACCTGCCAGACGCCGGTCTGCCACATGGCCGCGTACCCGTTGGTGAACGCGCCGACCAGGTCGCCGCCCGCGGGGAGGGTCCGTGCGGCGGCGCCGCTGCCCACCGCGTCCCCGTACATGGCCAGCGCCTGGACCGCCGCGTCCGAGTCGAACGTCGGCCGCTGCGTCCGCGGGTCGACCACGTCACCGCCGCCCTGCCAGACCCACGGGTAGAAGGTGAAGTTCTGGTAGTAGCTCGGCGTCGTGTCGAGCACGAGGCCCGTCCGCGGACCGCCGGTGAGGCGGCGCCCCAGCTCGAGCATCTCCTCCCACGTCGTCGGGAGGTCGCCCTCGGAGAGCCCGGCCTCCTCGAACGCGGGGATGTCGTAGAAGATCGCCAGCGGCTCCTGCTCCATCGGCAGCCCGTAGACCTTGCCGTCGACGGTCCGGGTCGCGAGGGCGTCGGGGTAGAAGTCGTCGATCGCCTCCTGCGACATGTAGGGGGTGAGGTCGGTGAGGACCCCGCCGTTGTAGTAGCGCAGGAAGTCCCCGGGTGAGATGAGGAAGATGTCCGGCCCGTCCCCGGAGGCGAACGCCGTCGCGAGCCGCGTGTTCGTGGGGTCGGTGTAGGCGGGGATGTAGACCATGTCCACGGGCCGCTCGCCGGCGGCGGCCCAGCGCCGGGTCCCCTCGAGGAACCACTGGCTCTGCGCCACGATGTTCGGGTCCTGCTGCGGCGCGGGGGCGTACATCTGCCAGAACTGCATCGGGTCGGCCGGGGCGCCGACGGCGCGCGTGCAGCCCGCCGTCGCCCAGGCCGCGGCGAGCGTCCCCGCGCCGGCCACGCCGAGTCGCAGCACGTCCCGGCGGCTGACCTGCCGTCCGTTCAGGTGTCGACCGTTCATGTCGGACCTCTCTGTCAGAGCACCTCGAGGGCGTCGGCGTCCGGGGTCTCCGGGCGCCGGGCGGTCGGGCGGTCGAGGTAGAAGAAGGCGGTCGAGGCGATGTCGTCGTGCAGCGGCAGGTACCGGTGCCCCGAGCGCCAGCCCAGGGCCTGGATGTCGACCGTGAGGTCGGAGGCGAAGTGGATCGGGTCGGCCACGTGCCAGCGGTACATGCCGAACCGCTGCTGCGACCGGTACAGGCCGTCCGGCCGCAGGATCTGGTGCAAGCCGAGGTACGGCGTCGTGAACGCGGTGTACCCCTGCCCGGGGACGTCGAAGTTCCAGGCACCGCCGAAGTAGTCCTCGGTCCCGGTGCCGCAGATCGTGGGGTATCCGCCGCCGTCGCCGTCGAGGTCGCCGTCGAGGTAGAACTTGATCTCGCCCTCGCCCCACCACCCGGAGCTGTTCACCCCCCAGGCGAGGTACGTGCCGACGTAGTGGCCCTGCCCCTCGACGCCGGCGAGGATCGGGTGGGTGGTGCGGTCGGGCAGGGGGTTGCTGCGGCGCCACTGCGCGTGCAGGTAGCCGGCGCCCTCCTCGGCGGCCTGCTCCCCGACCTCGTACGTGACCTGGTAGTACACGACGGCGGTCTCGGACCCGAGGTTCTCGATCGTCAGGTGCGCGGACTCGCGGAACGGCATCGGCCAGTAGCTGTTGAAGCCGCCCTGCGGGTTGACGGCCACCGTCGCCGAGCTGAGCTGGGCGAACTCGCCCCACCCCTGACCGAAGAAGTCGCCCACGGGGACCTCGACCGCGGGCTCGGCCGCGCCGTCCCAGGAGGCGCGCAGCAGCAGCGATCGCCAGTGGTCGGTGTGCGTCGTGAGCCACACGTGGGTGATGCGCCCGGGCCCGGCGATCCGCGCCATGTCGAAGGTCTCGCCCGGGCCGATCTCGACGCTCGGGGAGACCTTCCACCCCGTCCCCAGATCCCGGGCGGGCCCGGCCCCGGTGCCTTCGGTGGCCCGGCCGCCGCCCCCCTTCTCCCCGGTGAAGTTCTCGGGGCTGATGGAACGGGTGGCGACGGGCCGCAGCGCGGCGATGTCGCTTCGGAACATGTCCTGTCTCCTTCGACGAGAACGGGTGTCACATGCTGTAATCGATTTCACGGATGCTAGGAGCCGACGGCGGCAGGTGTCAACCACCTGGGCACCACCACGTGACCGGGCTGCCATAAGGTGGGCCCACGTTCCCCGGGAGGGCGAGATGACGAGGATCAAGGACGTCGCGGCACGGGCGGGCGTGTCGACCGCGACGGTGTCGCGGGTGCTCAACGGCGCGACGGTCACCCCCGACCTCGCCGCGGCCGTGCGTCAGGCCGTGGACGATCTGGGATACACCCCGGACCGCACCGCCCGGTCCCTGCGCCGGCGACACTCCGAGCTCATCGCTCTCGTCGTGCCGGACATCGAGAACCCCTTCTTCACCTCGCTCGCGCGCGGCGTCGAGGACGTGGCCCGCGAGGCCGGACTGTCCGTCGTGCTCTGCAACACCGACGAGGAGACCGCGGCGCAGGAGCACTACCTGCGCATCGCCGCCGACGAGAACATGGCAGGCGTGGTCGTCGCCCCCGCCGGCCCCTCCCCGTGGCTCGCCAAGCTCGCGGGGCGCGACCGCGCCGTCGTGGTCGTCGACCGCGAGGTGCCGGACGACGTGGACCAGGTCGTGTTCGACAACGTCGACCTGGGCCGCCGCGCCACCAGGGCGCTCGTCGCGCAGGGGCACCGCCGCATCGCCTGCGTCACCGGGCCCCACGCCACGCCGACGGCCTCGGACCGTGCCCGGGGCTGGCGCGAGGCGCTCGCCGAAGCCGGGCTCCCGGCCCCGGACGACCTCCTGGTGCACGCCAGCTTCCGCGTCGAGGGCGGCGAGAGCGCGGGTCGGCAGCTGCTCGACCTGCCCGAGCGGCCCGACGCCGTGCTCGCGACGAACAATCTCGTCGGCGTCGGCGTGCTCCGGGTGCTGTCGGCGGCTCACCACCCCGAGGTGGGCCTCGGGATCATCGGCGACCTCCCGTTCGTCACGTCGCGCATGGACAGCACGGTGCTGCTGCCGCTGCGCCCCCGCGAGATGGGGCTGACCGCCGCCCGCATGCTCGTGGCACGGATCCAGGGCGAGCCCGGGCCTGCCCGGCGGGTGGTCCAGCCCACGCGGCCGATCGCCATGGACGGCACCTCGCTCTGACCCCCGCCGCACTCGTCTCACGTCTCGTCGTTGCACCTGTAATCGATTTCTGCCACAGTGTCCGGCATGCCAACCCGAGCCTTCCTCGGCGTCGACGTCGGTACCTCGAGCAGCAAGGGCGTGCTCGTCGGGCCGACGGGCGAGATCCTGCGCACCGCGGCGCGGGCCCACGACGTCGACCGGCCCGCCCCGGGCCACGTCGAGATGGACGCCGAGACCTGGTGGTCCGAGCTCCGCGAGCTCGCGCACGAGCTCACCGCCGACCTGGCCCCCGGCGCGGTGCGCGGCGCCGACCTGCCCGACGACCTCGAGGTCGCCGCCGTCGGCGTCTCCGGCATGGGCCCGTGCGTGCTGCTGACCGACGAGGCCGGCACCCCGCTGCGCCCGGCGATCCTCTACGGCGTGGACACCCGCGCCACCGACCAGGTCGCGCGGCTCGACGCCGAGCTCGGCCGGGACGCGATCCTCGAGTCCTGCGGCTCCGCACTGTCCTCGCAGGCCGCCGGCCCCAAGATCGCGTGGGTCCGCGAGCACGAGCCCGACGTCTACGCGCGGGCCCGACGGCTCTTCATGCCCGCCTCGTACCTGGCGTTCCGCCTCACCGGCGAGTACGTCCTCGACCACCACTCCGCCTCGCAGTGCACGCCGCTGTACGACCCCGCCGCCCTCGACTGGCATCCCGGCCGGGCGGACCGCGTCGCCCCCGGGCTGCACCTGCCCCCGCTGCGCTGGCCCGGGGACGCCGCGGGCCGGACGCGGGAGGCGCTCGCGGGGGTGCCGGCCGGCACCCCCGTCATCACCGGCACGATCGACGCCTGGTCGGAGGCCGTGAGCGTCGACGCCCGGCACCCGGGCGACCTGATGCTGATGTACGGCACGACGATGTTCCTCGTCGCCACCGTGCCCGCCCCGCTGCGTAGCCCGACCCTGTGGGGCACCGTCGGCGCGTTCCGCGGCACGCACAACCTCGCAGGCGGGATGGCGACCTCCGGTGCCGTCACCGCCTGGCTGCGCGACCTCACGGGGGCCGACTACCCCGAGCTCCTCGCGGAGGCCGCCGCCTCCGGCCCCGGCGCGCGGGGGCTGCTGATGCTCCCCTACTTCGCCGGGGAGCGGACGCCCGTCCAGGACCCCGACGCCCGGGGCGCGGTCGTGGGCCTCACCCTCGACCACACCCGCGGCGACCTGTACCGCGCGGCGCTCGAGGCCACCGCCTTCGGGGTGCGCCACAACATCGAGACGATGCGCGACGCCGGCGCGACGATCGACCGCGTGATCGCCGTCGGGGGCGGGACGCAGGGCGGCCTGTGGACGCAGATCGTCTCCGACGTGACCGGCCTTCCCCAGGTCGTCCCGACCCGCACGGTCGGGGCCAGCTACGGCGCGGCGGCCCTCGCCGCCGGTCTCGTGCACCCCGTCGACGTGTCCGCCTGGAACCCGCCCGCCGCGGTCCGCGCACCGGACCTCTCCCTCCGCGCGCTCTACGACGAGCGCTACCGCCTCTACCGCGACCTGTACCCGGCGAGCCTCGACGTCGCGCACGCCCTGGCCCGCCAACGACGCCACGAAGGAGCAGCATCGTGACCACCTACGACGTCCCGACCATCCCCGAGCCGCCCGCCGCCCCGCCGCAGACCGTCTACCTCGTCGCGTCGGGCGACCTGCGCGAGTCCGCCAACGTCGCGGGCTGGCCCACCCAGGTCGGCCTGGAACGCCTGCTCGGCGACGCCTTCGCCGGCCACGGATGGAAGGTCGTCCGCGCCCACGAGGTCGACCCGGAGACCGGCCACGGGTTCATCAGCAGCCAGCGCATGGGCCTGGAGGTCTTCCGCGACGTCCCGCCCGACGCCCCGCTGGTCGTCGCCGAGGCGGTCTGGCAGTACAGCCACCACGTGCTCGCGGGGCTGCGGACCCACCGCGGCCCGATCCTCACGGCCGCCAACTTCGTGGGCGACTGGCCGGGCCTGGTGGGACTGCTCGGCCTCAACGCCGGGCTCACCAAGATGGGCCGCGAGTACTCGACGGTCTGGACCGTGGACGGTTCCGACCCGTGGTTCCACGACGCGATCGGCGAGTGGGTCACCACCGGCCGCATCACGCACGACGCGTCCCACGTGCACCCGCTCCCCCCGCTGCGCGGGACGGTGGAGACGGAGCTCGGCCGGGCCCTCGGCGCACAGCTGCTGCGCGACAAGGCGATCGCCGGCGTCTTCGACGAGGGCTGCATGGGCATGTACAACGCGATCTTCGACGACGAGCTGCTCAACGGGATCGGCATCTACAAGGAGCGGCTGTCCCAGTCGGCGCTGTGGGCCGAGATGCAGCGGGTCCCCGACGCCGAGGCCGACGAGGTGCACACGTGGCTCGAGGACGCGGGAATGACGTTCCGGCTGGGCGTGGACGAGGCCACCGAGCTGACCCGCGGGCAGCTGCTGTGGCAGTACAAGATGTACATCGCGGCGCTGCGGATCGCGGACGACTTCGGGCTCGACGCGGTCGGTATCCAGTACCAGCAGGGCCTCAAGGACCTCTCCCCCGCGTCCGACCTCGCGGAGGGCCTGCTCAACAACGTGCAGCGCCCGCCGGTGCGCTCGCGCGACGGCGCGCGGGTGCTGTGGGAGGGCCAGGCCTTCCCACACTTCAACGAGGCCGACGAGGGCGTCGCCGTCGACGCCCTCGTCACGAACCGGGTCTGGCGGGCGATGGGCCTCGACCCCGCGACGACCCTGCACGACGTGCGCTGGGGCGAGGAGTTCGACGGGCGCTTCGTGTGGGTCTTCGAGATCTCGGGGTCGGTGCCCGCCTCGCACCTCGAGGGCGGCTACGCCGGCGCCGAGGGCTGGCGCCAGGACCCGGTGTTCTTCCCCGCCGGGGGCGCCACCATCAACGGGGTCTCCCGCCCCGGCGAGATCGTCTGGTCGCGCGTGTACATCGCCGACGGCCACCTGCAGGTGGACCTCGGCCGCGGCTCGGCCGTCCGGCTCCCCGCGGAGGAGACCCGGCGCCGCAAGGAGGCGACCAACCCCGAGTGGCCGATCATGCACGCGGTCCTGCACGGTGTGTCGCGCGACCAGTTCATGGCCCGGCACAAGGCGAACCACCTCAACGTCGCGTACGCCCCCGACGCCGAGACGGCGGACCGGGCGCTCGAGGCGAAGGCGGCGTTCTTCGACGCCCTCGGGGTGCCCGTCCACCTGTGCGGCGACACCTCCCTGAGCCGCTGACGACCCGGCGAGCACCCCGGCACTGACGGCGCCGTCAGCCGGCGACGGCGGCTCCGGCCAGGTCCACGACGGCGGCCGTCACGGCGTCCAGCGTCGCTGCCGTCAGGCCGGGGTCGCCGTCGACCTCGAGCGAGTGGTCGCCGCCGTCCACCTCGAGCACGCGCACCCCGGACGCCGCGGCCAGCGCGCCGTCCCAGAGCGCGTCTGCGGTGCCGCCCACCAGCAGCGCCGGCACGCCCGACGCGCCCAGGCCCACGCAAGCGGCACGCACCTCCGGCGCCCGGTCGGTCGTGAGCAGCGGCGTCAGCCACGCGCCGGGCAGCCCCAGCTCGACGGCGACGGGCAGCGCCAGCGTGCCGAGCGACTTCGCCAGCACCAGGTGCACCGCGTCCGGCGCGGCGGCGACGCCGTCACGCAGCACGTCGGCGTACGCCCGTCGCGCCACGTCGAAGTCCGGGCGCTCGCCCCACACCACGCTCCGCACCGTCCACCCGGCCGCGCGCAGCGCCGCGGAGGGCCGCGCCAGCACCGGCCCCTCCGCCGTGTACCCCAGGCCCGGCAGCACCGTCAGCACGAGGCCCGGCTCGCCGTCGTCCACCACCACCCGATGACTGCTCACGGCCCGAGCCTGCCACGACCGCGATCCCTGCCGCCGCACGACGACAAGAGCCGGGTCCGGGAGTCGTGCGCACGGTAGTCAAACCCGAAGTGGAGGGCGCCCTGGCGCCCGTGAACGCTACCGTGCGCACGACTCCCGGAGCCGGCGTCTACCAGGTGCGAGGTGTCGACCGATTAGCCGCCGACCCGGGAGACGACCGTGTCAAGCACCGCGACGGCGGCATCCAGCACCGACTCGTCGACGGTCAGCGCCGGCCGGAACCGCACGGACCGCTCCCCGCACCCGAGGACGAGGAAGCCCTCGGCGTGCAGGCCGGCGAGGACGGCGTCGCGCACGTCCCGCGACGGCAGGGAGACGGCGCACATGAGCCCGCGGCCGCGGGGGTCGGTGACGACGCCGGGGTGCGCGGCCGCCAGCGCCTCGAGCCGCGACAGCAGGCCCGCACCGACGCGCGCGGCGCGCTCGATCAGCCCCTCGGCCTCGATCACCTCGAGGATGCGGCGCGAGCGGACCATGTCGGCGAGGTTGCCGCCCCAGGTGGAGTTGATGCGCGAGGACACGTGGAAGACGTTGTCGTCGATCTCGTCGACGCGGCCGCCGGCCATGACGCCGCACACCTGGGCCTTCTTGCCGAAGGCGACGACGTCGGGCTGCACGCCGAGCTGCTGGTAGGCCCAGGCGGTGCCGGTCATGCCGACGCCGGTCTGCACCTCGTCGAGGACGAACAGGGCGTCGTGCTCGCGGCACAGGGCCTGCATCGCCTGGAGGAACTCGGCGCGCAGGTGGTGGTCGCCGCCCTCCCCCTGGACGGGCTCGGCGACGAAGCAGGCGATGTCGTGCGGGTGGGCCTCGAAGGCGGCGCGTGCCTCGGCGAGCGCCTGCGCCTCGAGGGCCTCGACGTCGCGCGGGGTGCCGTCGGCGTCGTGCCCGGGGTACGGCGAGGAGATGCGCGGCCAGTCGAACTTGGGGAAGCGGGCGACCTTGCCGGGCTCGGTGTTGGTGAGGGACATGGTGTACCCGGAGCGGCCGTGGAAGGCGTGCTGCAGGTGCAGCACCCGGGTGCCCAGCTCCGGCGAGCGGCCGTGCGCCTCGTTGTGCCGCGACTTCCAGTCGAACGCGACCTTGAGCGCGTTCTCGACGGCGAGGGCGCCGCCGTCGACGAAGAAGAGGTGCGGCAGCGCGGGGTCGCCGAGCACGCGGGCGAAGGTGTCGACGAACCGGGCGAGCTCGACGGTGTAGACGTCGGAGTTGGAAGGCTTGTTGATCGCGGCGCGGGTGAGCTCCTCGCGGAACAGCGGGTCGCGGAACAGGGCGGGGTGGTTCATCCCCAGGGGGTTGGAGGCGAAGAAGGTGAACAGGTCGGTCCACTCGCGGCCGTCGCGGGCGTCGACGAGGGTCGATCCGTGCGAGCGGTCGAGGTCGAGCACGAGGTCGAAGCCGTCGACGAGCAGGTGCTCGCGCAGCGACTCGAGGACGGCGGTGGCCTCGATCGAGCCGCCGACGCTGGAGGCTGTGCGCTGAGAGATTGTCTCGGTCATACCCTGACGGTAGAGGAGAACTTCCTGCCGAACCAGAGCATGACCGTAAGAAATCTTGTCAGTGCGCCAGCGGCCGTCCCTCGAAGTACGTCCGGAGCACCACGGTGGAGCGCGTGGACACGCTCGCCTCCCGCCGGATGACGCCGAGCAGGTCCTCCAGCGCCGACGGCGAGGACACCCGCACCAGCAGCAGATAGTTCGCGTTGCCCGCGACGGACCAGCAGGCCTCGATGCCCGGGACGTCGCGCAGCCGCTCGGGGGCGTCGTCGGCCTGCGACTGGTCCAGCGGCGTGATCTCGACGTACGCCGCGATCGGCAGCCCGACGGCGTCGGGGTCGACGACGGCGCGGTAGCCGGTGATCACCCGCCGCGCCTCCAGCTTGCGCACCCGCGCCTGCACGGCGGACTGCGACAGCCCCGTCACGCCCGCGAGCGCCGCCAGCGTCGCGCGCCCGTCCTCGCGCAGCGCGCGCACGAGCGCCCGGTCGACGTCGTCCAGCACTGGGTCGTTCATGGGGCGATCATCCGGCCACCTCGGCGGACTCCAACCAGGCCATCTCGAGCTCCTCCTTCTCGGCGCCGAGCTCCCGGAGGCGCTCGTCGAGGGCCGCCACCGCGGTGTAGTCCGTCGGGTCGGCGGCGATCTGCTCGTGCAGAGTGTTCTCCTCGTCCGCGATCCGAGCCAACCTCCGCTCAATCCGTGAGATTTCCTTCTTGGCGGCCCGCACCTCCGCCGCGGAGGCCCCGGGCGGCGTCGTCGCAGGTCGCGCAGCAGAACCGGCGGTCCCGGCCGCGGCCGGCGGGGCGCCCGGTGAGGCGGCGTCCACCGACGGGCCCGAGGTGCCCGCCCGGCGCAGCTGGAGGTACTGCTCCACGCCGCCCGGCAGGTCCCGCAGCGCGCCGTCGCCGAGCAGCGCCCACTGCCGGTCGCACACCCGCTCCAGCAGGTATCGGTCGTGGGAGACGACGATCAGCGTGCCGGGCCACCCGTCGAGCAGGTCCTCGACGGCGGCGAGGGTGTCGGTGTCCAGGTCGTTCGTGGGCTCGTCGAGCAGCAGCACGTTCGGCTCCGAGACGAGCAGCCGCAGCAGCTGGAGGCGCCGCCGCTCGCCTCCGGACAGGTCGCGCACGATGGTGTGCGCCCGCTCGCGGGTGAAGCCGAGACGCTCGGTGAGCTGCCCGGCGGTGAGCTCCTTGCCGTCGACGACGACGGTGCGCTTCTCGCGGTCCACGACCTGCACGGCGGTGAGGTGCCCGACGTCGTCGAGCTCGCCGACGTCCTGGGTGAGCTCCGCGACGTGCACCGTCTTGCCGCGCCGCACCCGACCGGAGTCGGGCTCGCGCCGCCCGGCGAGCAGCGAGAGCAGCGTCGTCTTGCCCGCGCCGTTCACGCCGACGACGCCGTACCGGTCGCCGGGGCCGAGGCGCCACGTGACGTCGTCGAGCAGCACGCGCCGCCCCGCCGCGTCGCGCGGCCCGGCCTCGTGGCCGTCCCGCGCGGGGACGGTGACGGTGACGTCCTCGAGGTCGAGCACGTCCTTGCCCAGGCGGCGGGTGGCCATCTGGGTGAGCTCGAGGGTGTCGCGCGGCGGCGGCTCGTCGTCGATGAGCGCGGCCGCGGCGTCGAGGCGGAACTTCGGCTTGGAGGTGCGTGCGGGCGCGCCGCGCTTGAGCCAGGCGAGCTCCTTGCGCAGCAGGTTGTTGCGCTTCTCGGCCGCGGTGGCGGCCTGCCGGGCGCGCTCGGCGCGCGCCAGGATGTAGGCCGCGTACCCGCCGTCGTACCCGTCGACGCCGCCGGAGCCGTCGCCCCGCACCTCCCACGTGCGGGAGCAGACCGCGTCGAGGAACCAGCGGTCGTGGGTGACGACGACGAGCGCGCCCGTGGCGCCCGGCCGGCCGTAGCGGGCGGCGAGGTGCTCGGCCAGCCAGGCGACGCCCTCGACGTCGAGGTGGTTGGTGGGCTCGTCGAGGAGCAGGACGTCCGGGTCCTCGACGAGCAGGGCCGCGAGCGCCACGCGACGCCGCTGCCCGCCGGAGAGGGTCGACGCCGGCTGGTCCAGGTCGAGGTCGGCCAGCAGGCCGGCGTGCACGTTGCGGATGCGCGCGTCGGACGCCCACTCGTGCGTCGCGTCGTCGCCGTGCACGAGGTCGCGGATCGTCGCCGCGTCGTCGTCCACGTCGCGCTGGACGAGCATGCCGAGGCGCGAGCCGCCCACCCGGGTGACGCGCCCGGCGTCGGGGGCCTGCGTGCCCGCGAGCAGACGCAGCAGGGTCGACTTGCCGGCCCCGTTGGGGCCGACGACGCCGATGCGGTCGCCGTCGTCGAGCCCGAGCGAGACGTCGCGCAGGAGGGTGCGGGTGCCGATGGTCAGCGCGATGCCGTCCGCGCCGAGGAGATGTGCCACCCGACGAGGGTAGTCGCCAAGCGGGCACGCGATCCGTCACGGTGTGCGGCCGGACACCGCGACGGATCGCGCGCCGGGCGGTCAGCGCCGCACGCGCAGCGTGACCACCTGGAACGGCGTCATCTCCAGCAGCACGGCGTCGCCGTCGCGCGCGGGGGCGCCGGCCGCGCCCGCCAGCGGGCGCTCGAGCAGGTCGGTCACCTCGACGGACGCGTGCGCGAACGCCGGCGCGACGCGCGCCCGCGCACGCCCGCCCCGGCTCTCGTAGAGCCGCACGACGACGTCGCCGCTGCCGTCCTCGGCCAGCTTGACCGCCTCGACGACGACCGCGTCGTCGTCGACGGTGACCAGCGGCTCGACGCCGTGGTCGCCGGTGACGACGCGCTCGGGCAGGTTGAGCGCGTAGCCGTGGCGCACGGCGTCGTCGATGCCGGCGCCGACGACCAGCTCGCAGGTCAGCTCGTGCTCGCCCTGGTCCGCGTCGGGGTCGGGGAACTTCGGCGCGCGCAGCAGCGAGAGGCGCACGGTGGTACCGCGGGCGCCCTGCGCGTCGGTCGCGTCGTCGGCCCGGGTGCGGGTGATGTCGTGCCCGTAGGTCGAGTCGTTCGCGACGGCCACGCCGAAGCCGGGCTCCCCCACGTGCACCCACCGGTGCGCGACGGTCTCGAACCGCGCGTGGTCCCAGGAGGTGTTGACGTGCGTGGGCCGGTGCACGTGCCCGAACTGGATCTCCGACGTCGCGCGCTCGGCCCGCACGTCGAGCGGGAACGCGAGCTTGAGCAGCTTCTGCCGCTCGTGCCAGTCGACGCGGGTCGTGATGCGCAGCCCGCGCCCGTCGACGGGGAGCGCGAGGTCCTGCTCGACGCGCGAGGAGCCGAACTCCCGCAGCACGCGCACGACCGGCCCGGACGCACCCTCGGCCACCTCGGCCTTCACCGCCGCGACGAGGTCGGTGGTGGCGCGCCGGTAGTGCTCGTCGATGTCCCACGCCTCCCACTCGTTGGGGACGTCGCGGTGCAGCTGGAGCAGGTTCGCCATCGCGCCGGGCAGCACCGCCTCGCGCCCGCTCGCCCGGTCGACCGCCGAGACGACGTGCCCGTCCGGGTCGACGACGACGCGCACCAGGTCGTTCTCCAGCACCCAGCCGTCACCGTCGGCCACCGGTGCCACGGTGCCCGCGCCGCGCGGGGCGTCGAGGGCCGCGGCGCCGAGCGCCGCGACGCCGTCGCGCGCGAACGGCCCGGCGTTCACGGCCACCGTCCGGTCACCCTCCCCGACCAGCGCCCGCAGCGCCTCGGCGACGATCTCCTCGAGCTCACGGGCGACCTCGGCGTAGTTCCGCTCGGCCTCGCGGTGCACCCAGGCGATGGACGACCCCGGCAGGATGTCGTGGAACTGCTGCAGCAGCACCGTGCGCCAGAGCCGCTGCAGCCGCTCGGCCGGGTAGTCGGCGCCGGTCCGCACGGCCGCGGTCGCGGCCCACAGCTCGGCCTCGCGCAGCAGGTGCTCGCTGCGCCGGTTGCCGCGCTTGGTGCGGGCCTGCGACGTGTAGGTGCCGCGGTGGTACTCGAGGTACATCTCCCCCGTCCACGTGGCCGGGTCCGCGTACTCCGCCCGGGCCGCGTCGAAGAAGGTCTGCGAGTCGGACAGCTCCACCCGCGGCGACCCCTCCAGGTCGTGGGTGCGCCGCGCGGCCGCGACCATCTCGCGGGTGGGGCCGCCGCCGCCGTCGCCGTAGCCGAACGGCACGAGCGACGTGTTGGCGCGGCCCTTCTCGGCGTACTGCCGCTCGGCGCGGTCGAGCTCCTCGGCCGACAGGTCGGAGTTGTACGTGTCGACCGGCGGGAAGTGCGTGAAGACGCGCGACCCGTCGATGCCCTCCCACCAGAACGTGTGGTGCGGCATCCGGTTGGTGTCGTTCCACGAGATCTTCTGCGTGAGGAAGTTGTCGCTGCCCGCCAGCCGGGCGAGCTGCGGCAGGGCGGCCGTGTACCCGAAGGAGTCGGGCAGCCAGACCTCCTTCGGCTCCACGCCCAGCTCCTCGATGAAGTACCGCTTGCCGGCCACGAGCTGGCGGGCCAGCGCCTCGCCGCCCGGCATGTTCGTGTCGGACTCCACCCACATGCCGCCCACGGGCACGAACCGGCCCTCGCGCACGCGCTCGCGGATCCGCTCGAACAGCTCCGGGAAGTGCTCCTGGACCCACGAGTACTGCTGCGCCGACGAGCACGCGAACCGCACGTCCGGGTCCTCGTCCATGAGCGACAGCACGTTGGAGAACGTGCGCGCGCACTTGCGCACCGTCTCGCGGGTGGGCCACAGCCACGCGGAGTCGATGTGGGCGTGGCCGACGGCGTGCACGCGGTGCGCCGACGCCGTGGCCGGGGCGGCCAGGGCCGGCGCGAGGGCCGCACGACCCGCGGCGGCGGTGCCGGCGACGTCGTCGGGGTCGACGGCGTCGAGCATGTCCTCCAGCGCGCGCAGCACCTCGGCCGCGCGGGGGCTCGTGCCGGGCAGCACCCGCACCAGGCCGTGCAGGGCGCGCACGTCCTGCAGCAGCTCCCAGGCCGTCTCGTCGACGAGCGCGACGTGCATCGTCCGCAGCGCGTAGATCGGGTCGGGCCCGGACGTCTCCCAGGCGCCCATCGGCGTGGGCCGGGTCCAGGCGCCTCCCGGCACGTCGGGGTTGGCGGCGGCCTCGACGTAGAGGTCGACGCGGCCGTCGGCGTCGAGCGCCTGCCCCTCGACGAGCGGCACGTGCTGGTTGCGCGGCTCGACGGCCTTGACGATCCGGCCGTCCGGGGTCCAGGCGGTGCCCTCGGCCTGGAAGCCCGGGCCGGCGCCGGTGAAGCCCAGGTCGACGACGAGCTCGACACGCGTGCCCGCGGGTGCCGCGTCGCCGGACCACTCGGCCGGGACGGCTCCGGTCACGTGGAACCACGTCGTGTCCCACGGCCGCCCCCAGGGGCTCCCGAGGGCGAACGGCGCGTACGTCGCCGCGACCGCGTCGGCGAAGGGCACGGGCTCCCCGCCGACGGTCCACGCCGCGACGTCGAGCGGCCGGGTCTCGCGCAGGACGGCGGGCTCCAGCCAGTCCTTCACGAAGCGCTCGAGGCGCATGGTGGTGCGGGCGGTGGTGTCGTGCATGGATCAGGCTCCTGGTGACGGTGCGGGCGGTGGAACGGGGCTCGGTCAGCCCTTGACGGCGCCGGCGAGCGCGAACGAGCCGCCGGACAGCCGCGAGACGAGCACGTACAGGCCGACGGCGGGCAGGGCGTAGAGCATCGAGTAGGCCGCGAGCTGGCCGTAGGCGACCGAGCCGTACTGGCCGAAGAACGCGAAGATGCTCACGGCCGCCGGCTGCTTCTCCGGGGTCAGCAGCAGCACGAAGGGGACGAAGAAGTTCCCCCACGCCTGGATGAACACGAAGATGAAGACGACGGCGATGCCGGGCCGCATGAGCGGCAGCACGATCGTGCGCAGCGTGGTCATGGCCGACGCGCCGTCGGTCCACGCCGCCTCCTCGAGGGAGATCGGCACGGAGTCCATGAAGTTCTTGGTCATCCAGATCGCCATGGGCAGCGACGTCGCGGCCATGAAGAACGTGGTGCCGGCCAGCGAGTCGAGCAGGTTGAGCCGCACGAACAGCGAGTAGACCGGCACCATCATCGCCGTGATCGGCAGGCAGGTGCCGAACAGCACGGCGTACAGGAACGGCTTGTTGAAGCGCATCCGGTAGCGCGACAGCGGGTACGCCGCCAGCACGGACGCGACCACGGTGATGAGCCCGGTGCCCGCGGACAGCACGAACGCGTTCGCCAGCGGCACCCACGTCTGCTCGGGGGTCATGACGGCCGTGAAGTTCTCGAGCGTGAACGTCTCGGGCAGCCGGACGGCGAGCGTGGCGCTCGGGTCCAGCGACGCCAGCACGATCCAGCCGAGCGGCAGCAGGAAGCACAGCCCCACGACGACCAGCACGACGTTCGACAGCACGCGCGCGGCGCGCGGCCCGGGGGCGGCGACCGACGGCGTCGCCCGCCGTCGTGCGGGGGGCGCGCCGGCGACGTCGGGCACGGGGGAAGGGACGGACGCGGGGGCTGCGGTCTGGGCCATCAGTCGACCTCCGGCTTCAGGCTGCGGATGTACACGACGGAGAAGACGGCGCCGATCACCAGCATCACGGTCGCGATCGCCGTGCCGTAGCCGACCTGGGCGAACTTGAACGCCTCCTGGTAGGCGAGGATCGGCAGCGTGGAGCTGTCGGTGCCGGGGCCGCCGCCCGTCATCACGTAGATGAGGGTGAACACGGACAGCGTCTGCAGCGTCGTGAGCATGAGGTTGGTCGAGATGCTGCGCCGGATCGTGGGCAGCGTGACCCACACCAGGCGCTGGGCAGCGTTCGCCCCGTCGACCGTCGCGGCCTCGGTGATCTCCGGCGGCACCTCCGCGATCGCGGCGGAGTAGACCATCATCGAGAACGCCGTGCCCCGCCAGACGTTGGCGAGGATGACGGCGAGCATCGGGTACTCGAAGAGCCAGTCGGGGCCGGTGACCCCCACGCCCGCCAGCAGCGAGTTGAGCGTGCCGTCGGCGTGGAAGAACGCGTAGGCGGCGAAGGCGGCGACGATCTCGGGCAGCACCCACGCCGTCACGACGAGCGTCGAGACGACCGCCCGCACGGGCCTGAGCGCGGAGCGCATGAGCATCGCGAGGCCGAGGCCGGCCACGTTCTGCCCGATCACCGCGGACGCGATGACGAACAGCACCGTGAGCCACAGGGCCTTCGGGAAGTCGGGGTCGGCGAGCAGCGCGACGTAGTTGTCCAGTCCGACCCACTCGGGGGCGAGGGCGTTCGGGCCGGTGAGGGCCGCGTTGGTGAACGACCCGTAGAACGACCACACGACGGGGCCGAGCATGAACAGCGCGAGCAGGGCGACGGCGGGCAGCATCGGGACGAGGCGGCCGGCGGTGCGGCGCGCGTGCGCGCGCCGCACCGGCGACGGCCCCGCCCCCGGCCCGCCGACGGGGGCGGGGGCGAGGGTGGCGGTCACGTCGTCAGCCGTTCGTCGTGTTCTCTTCGCCGACCTGGGCGATCACGGCCTTGTCGTACACGGCCGCGGCCTCCTCCGGGGTCTGCTGCCCGGTCATGACCGACTCCATCGCCACCTGGATCGCGTTGGAGATCTGCGCGTAGTCGGAGGTGGCGGGGCGGAAGTTCGTCACCTCGACGAGGTCGGAGAAGAACGGCACCGTCGGGTTCGCCTCGGAGTACGAGGGCTCCTCGGCGACGTCGGTGCGCACCGCGATCTGGCTGTTGTCGATCGCGTATCGCAGCGAGTTCTCCTTGTCGAGCGCGTGGGTGATGACGTCGAACGCCACGTCGGGGTTCTTCGACCCGGAGCCGATCGCCATCGTCCAGCCGCCCGACATGCTCACCGCGCCGGGGGCCTGGCCGTCCTGGGTGGGCATCGCGGCCGTGCCCATGACGTCGGTCCACTCGGGCCAGGGCGCCGTGCCCGCCTCGAGCCAGGTGCCGGGCATCCAGGACCCGTCGAGGGAGATGCCGAGCTTGCCCTTCGGGAGCCACTCGGCCGAGACCGTGTTGCCGACGTTCGGGTCGAGCGCCTGCTGCGGCGTCGGCGCGAGTCCCTCGGTGTAGATCGTCTTGATGAAGTCGAGCGAGTCGACGAACTCCTGCGACCCGACGATCCACTTCGACGCGCCGGTGTCGTAGAGCGTGCCGCCCGTGCCGTACAGCAGCATCTCGAAGCCCTGCATGGTGGAGCCCTCGCCCATCGGCTTGCCCGAGTAGACGTTGAGCGGGATGACCTCCGGGTCCGCCTTCTTGATCGCCCGGGCGGCCTCGAGGAGCTCGTCCCAGGTCTTCGGGGCCCAGTCCTCGGGCAGCCCCGCCTTCGCGAGCACCTCCTTGTTGAACCACAGCCCGCGCGTGTCCGTGCCCATGGGGACGCCGTAGGTCTTGCCGTCGTCGCCCAGCCCGGCCTGCTTGGCCTGGTCGACGAACTGGCCCCAGTCGTCCCACTCGGCGAGGTAGTCGTCCATCGGCAGCAGGTACCCCGCCTCGACGTCCGACTTGATCATGAACGTGTCCTCGTACATGAGGTCGGGCGCCGTCCCGGGCGCGCGGTTCATGAGCGCGAGCTTCGTGAAGTAGTCGTTCTGGCTGGCCTCGATCGGCACGAGCTCGATCGTGACGTCCGGGTTCTCCTTCTCGTACTCGGCCTTGACGTCCTTGAACAGCTCGTCGGCCTGGGTGAAGTTCCCGAACTTCTGGTACGCGATCTTGATCGTCGCGTCCCCGCTGCTGCCCTCGCCGCCCCCCGAGCCGCAGGCTCCGAGGGTGAGGACGAGCGCCGTGACCGCGGTCCCCGCGGCGAGGTGTCGTGCCAGTCGCATGCTGCTCCTTTGCCCACATGAGTGGCCCGACGACGCCGGGCCGGCTGACACGAATAACTCAAGCGAATTGAGTTATTGCTGTCAAGCATGCCGGCCCGGCGGTTCGAGGTCGGTCCCCGGTCGGGCGCCCGCGGGCTACGGACGCACGAGAGCGCGCGCCGTGCCCCCGCCGACGAGCCCGGAGGGACGCGGCGTGAACAGCCCGTCGAGCACCAGGCTCGCCGCCCCCACCGCGCCGACGTGGTCGCCGACGGCGGACCCCAGCACCTCGACGGCGTGCACCTCGCGCAACGTCGCCTGCACCGTGAGCTCCCGCCGCACGACGGGCAGGTAGTGGGGGGCCAGCCGCGCCCACGCCGGGCCGCCGAAGACGACGACCTCCGCGTCCACGAGGTCAGCCACCACGGTGATCCCGCGCGCGACCCGCCGCGCGGACGTCGCGAGGATCCCCGCGGCGACCGCGTCGCCGTCCGCGGCAGCCCGGCACAGCGTCGTGAGGGCCGCGTCGAGCTCGGCCGGCGTCGACGCCGGGGTGCCCGGGGGGAGCACGCCGCCCGCGACGGCCTCGGCCACCAGCGTCGCGGGGGCGGCGGAGACGCCGATGCACCCCCGCTGGCCGCAGCCGCACAGCGGGCCGTCGTTGTCGACCACCAGGTGGCCGACCTCACCGGCGTTGCGCGACGACCCCGCGAGGAGCTCGCCGTCGTGCGCCACCGCGACGGCGACGCCGAAGCCCGTGTAGAAGAAGAGGGACGTGCCGCGCAGCATCCGGTTGCCGCGCCACAGCTCCGCCACCATCGCCGCCGACACGTCCTTGTCCAGCACGACGTCGAACCCCGTCGCGGCGGCCAGCAGGTCGCGCACCGGCACCTCCTCCCAGCCGTCCAGGAGCGGCGGGCGGATCACCGTGCCGGCGGCGAGGTCCACCGGCCCCGGCGCCGCCACCCCCAGCCCGAGGACGCCGGAGCGGTCGACGCCGGCCCGCTCGAGCATCGCGGCGGCCGCCGCGGCGACGGCCTCGGCCACCGCCCCGGGGCCGGCCGGCGTCGGCTCGACGACCTTCTCGACGGTGCGGCCGTCGAGGTCCACGAGCACCGACGTCACCACCACCGGGTCGATGTGCACGCCCAGCGCGAACGCGCCCTGCGGCTCGAGGTAGAGCATGGTGCGGGGCTTGCCCCGGCCCTCGGCCCGGCGCTCCCCCTCGACGACGTACCCCAGCGCGATGAGCCGCGCCACGATGTTCGACACCGCCTGGAGGGACAGCCCGGAGCTCGCCGCGAGCTCGCTGCGGCTCGTGCCGCCGGACGCCCGCCGCACCTGGTCGAGCACGACCATCTGGTTGAAGTCGCCCACCCGCGGCAGGTTGGTCCCGCGTCGCACCGTGTCCTCACCTCGCCCGTCCGAGTGGTTGCAGCGTAGACGTCCGGGAGGGGAAGCGTTCTCCCGCGGCCCCGGCCGTCCCGGCTACAGTGCAGCCCGACACCGCACCGCTGCGGGAGGTCCCGCAGGAAGTCCCCGGAGGAACCCGATGGCCCAGTTCGACCTGCCCGTCGCCGAGCTCGAGACGTATGTGCCCGAGATCGACGAGCCCGCCGACTTCGACGCGTTCTGGTCGCAGACCCTCGTCGAGTCCCGCGCGCACGACGACGGCCCGACGCTGGAGCGGGCGGACACCGGCCTCACGGAGCTCGTGGTGGACGACGTGACGTTCCCGGGCTTCGACGGGCAGCCGGTCAAGGCGTGGCTGACCCGGCCCGCGCGCCACGACGCGGCGGCCGACGGACCGCTGCCCGCCGTCGTCGAGTTCGTCGGCTACGGCGGCGGGCGCGGGCTGGCGCACGACCACCTGGGCCCCGCCGCCGCGGGCTACGCGCACCTCGTCATGGACACCCGCGGCCAGGGCTCCGGCTGGGGCCACGGCGGCGACACCCCGGACCCCGTGGGCAGCGGCCCGGCCTCGCCCGGCTTCATGACGCGCGGCGTCCTCGACCCGCACGAGCACTACTACCGGCGCGTCTTCACCGACGGCGTGCGGGCCGTGGACGCCGTGCGCCGCGTGGAGGGGATCGACCCCGCGCGCGTCGCCGTCGCCGGCACGAGCCAGGGCGGCGGCATCGCGATCGCCGTCGCCGGCCTGGTGCCCGACGTCGCCGCCGCCGTGCCGAACGTGCCGTTCCTGTGCCACTACCGCCGCGCCGTGCAGATCTCCGACGCGTTCCCGTACGGCGAGATCACGCAGTACCTGTCCGTGCACCGCGAGCACGAGGACGCCGTCTGGCGCACGTTCTCCTACCTCGACGGCGTCTCGTTCGCCCGCCGCGCCCGCGCGGCCGCGCTGTTCTCGACCGCCCTGCGCGACGACGTCTGCCCGCCGTCGACCGTGTACGCCGCGTACAACCAGTGGGGCGCGCTGGGCGAGACGGCGCCGGACACGGCGATCGACGTGTACCCCTACAACCGCCACGAGGGCGGCCAGGGCTACCGCTTCGCCCCGACCCTCGCCTGGCTGGCCAAGCACGTCTGACCGCCCCCGACCGCCGGGGTAGCCCGGGTCTCCGCGAGGTAGCACGAGACCTGCCGAGGTAGTCCGGGTCTCCGCGAGGTAGCACCAGACGTGCCGAGGTAGTCCGGGCATCAGGGAGATATCACCCATGATGACCACCAAGGGCCAGCTACCTCGCCGGGATGCGGACTACCTCGGCAGAGGTGGAGCTACCTCGGCGTCACGGGAGGAGGCGGGCGCCGTGCGCGGGGCCCGAGGTGCACCACACGGAGTCGGCGGCACCCTCGGCCGTCCAGGACGCGGCGACGGCCAGCGCGTGCTGGCGCGACCGGGCGAGCGCGGCGACGGTCGGCCCGGAGCCCGAGACGAACGCGCCCAGCGCGCCCGCCTCGTCCGCGACGGCGATGGTGCGCTCCAGCTCGGGGCGCAGCGAGAGCGCCGCGGCCTGGAGGTCGTTGTGCAGGGCCCGCCCGAGGGCGTGCGCGTCGCCGGCGCGCAGCGCCTGCATCAGACCGGTGTCCTCGTCGAGCCCCGGCTCGTCGGCGGCCCCGTCCGGGCCGGCCAGCTCGTCGAAGCGGCCGTAGACGGCGGGGGTGGACAGGCCCTCGGCCTGGGCCGCGAACACCCAGTGGAACTCGCCGCGGGCCATGGCGGGAGTCAGCAGGTGACCGCGACCGGTCCCGACGGCGGTGTGCCCGAGGAGGGCGAAGGGGACGTCCGAGCCGAGCTCCGCGGCGAGCGACGCGAGGTCGTCGCGGCTCAGGCCGGTCTGCCACAGCGCGTCGCACGCCACCAGGGTGGCCGCCGCGTCCGCGGACCCGCCCGCCATGCCCCCGGCGACGGGCACGCCCTTGGCCAGGTGCAGCGCCACGTCCGGCGCGACGCCGACCTGGGCCGCCAGCGCCTCGGCGGCGCGCCAGGCGAGGTTCGTGCCGTCGACGGGCACGAGCTCGGCCTGCGGGCCGTCCACGGTGATCGTCACGCCGGCACCCTCCGGCACCTGCGTGGCGGTCACCTCCTCGTAGAGGGCCACGGCCTGGAAGATCGTCGACAACGGGTGGTAGCCGTCGGCCTGGCGCGCGCCGACGCGCAGCGACAGGTTGACCTTGCCGGGCGCGCGGACGCGGACGGACGGCGACGGGGCGGCGGCGAGATGCGTCACGCGTCCACCGTGCCCGCCGCGACCGGAAGCTGCTCGGCGATCCGCGCGAAGTCCGTGACCTCGAGCCGCTCGCCGCGCAGCCCGGGGTCGACGCCCGCGGCGCGCAGCGCCTCCTCTGCGGCGACACCGGACCCGAACGTGCCGGACAGGGCGGCGCGCAGCGTCTTGCGACGCTGGGCGAACGCGGCGTCGACGACGGCGAAGACCTGCTCGCGCGTCGCGGTCGTGACGGGGGGCTCGCGCTTCTCCAGCGCCACGAGAGCGGAGTCCACGTTGGGCTCCGGCCAGAACACGTGCCGGCTGACGTTGAGCGACCGGCGCGTGTCGGCGTACCAGGCCGCCTTGACCGACGGCACGCCGTAGGTGCGCGACCCGGGCCCGGCCGCGAGGCGGTCGGCCACCTCGGCCTGGACCATGACGAGCACGCGCTCCAGGCTCGGGAACCGCTGCAGGAACGTGAGCAGCACCGGGACGGCCACGTTGTACGGGAGGTTCGCGACGAGCGCCGTCGGCGGCTCCCCCGGCAGCTCGGTGACCTCGAGCGCGTCGGCGGGCACCACCTCGAAGTCGGCGCCGGGCGCGTGCCGGTGCACGGTCTCGACGATCTGGCCCGCCAGCACCGGGTCGATCTCGACCGCGACGACGGACGCTCCGGCCTCCAGCAGCCCGAGGGTCAGCGACCCCAGCCCGGGGCCGATCTCGACGACGCGCTCCCCCGGCCGCAGACCGGCGGCGCGCACGATCTTGCGCACCGTGCCGCCGTCGTGCACGAAGTTCTGCCCGAGCTGCTTGGTGGGGCGGACGCCGAGGCGCCCTGCCAGCTCGCGGATCTCCGCAGGGCCGAGCAGGGCGCCAGGGGTGTTCGTCATGGGGGCGAGTCTATTCGTCGGCCCGCGGCCGACGACTCAGGGACGGCCGGGGAGCCGGCTCAGTACCAACCCACCGACTGCGAGTGGCCCCACGCGCCGCACGGCGTGCCGTAGACGTCGGCGATGTAGCCGAGACCCCACTCGATCTGCGTGGCGGGGTTGGTCTGCCAGTCGGAGCCGGCCGACGCCATCTTCGAGCCCGGCAGCGACTGCGGGATGCCGTACGCGCCGGACGACGGGTTGGCCGCCGAGGCGTTCCAGCCCGACTCCTTGGTCCAGAGCGACTCGAGGCAGGACCACTGCTCGCCGGACCAGCCGCGCGCCGCGGCCATCTGCTTGCCGATCGACCGGGTCGAGCCGGAGTAGGACGGCGTCTTCGGCTCGGGCTCCGGGCGCTCCTTGGTGCCCTTCACCAGCACGCGGGTCACGGGCTTGGTGGTGACCTCGTCCGAGACCTTGGTCTTCTTCACGACCTTGCCGTCGACCGTCGTGACCCGGTGGACGATCGTGCGCTCGCCGTCCTTGCCCTTCTTCACGACCTTCGCGTCGACGTCGGAGTACCGGTCGCCGGACTTCTTGGTCGTCGTCTTGTGGTCGACGGCCTTGGTGGTCGTGACCTTCTTGGTCTCGACGCGCTGCACGACGACGGCCACCTGCGGCGCGGGGGCAGCGGCCTCGGCGGCGACCTGCTCGGTCTGCGCGCCGTCCTTCTTCTCGGCCTGCTTCTCGGCCTGCTTCTGCTGGTCCGCGACGGCCGCGGCGACGTGCTTCTTCACCTCGGCGTTGGCGGCGTCGGTGACGTGCACCCGGTCGTTCTTCCCGAGCTCCACGTCGGCCTCGGCCAGCACGGCCTCGACGTCCTCCGCGTCCTCGACCACGTCGGTCGTGCCGTCGTGCACCACGGCCACCGGGCCGTCCGTGTCGACGTCCACCGGCAGCGAGGCGCGCTCGCCGTCACGGGAGGCGACGATGCGCACGTCGCCGCCGCGAGCGGTGAGGCTGTCGAGCGCCTCGTCGGCGTCGAGCGCGGTGACCCAGGCGTCGGTGTCCTTGCCGTCCACCTGCAGGCTGAGCTCCTTGCCGGAGCGCACGACGACGTCGGAGCCGTCCTCGAGCGTGGCGCCGGCCGCCGGGGTCACGAGGTCGCGGTCGCCGACGACGACACCCTGGGAGGTGAGCAGGTCGTCGACGGAGCCGGAGTAGGACGTCACGGTCTTCACGTCGCCGTCCACGTCGAGCGTGACGGTCTTGCGGGCGTCGGCGTAGGCGACGGCGCCACCGGCGACGGCGACCGCGGCGACGGTCGCGGCGGCCAGGAACGGCCAGCGGCGGCGGGGGCGGGTCGTGGAGGGCGCGACGGTGTCGGCGTCCGGCACGGCGGGCACGGGAGAGGTCTGGGGGGAGCGGGTCACGAGAGTCCAGTCGTCGTGCTGTCCGGGCACGGTGGTCGGGGGCGGGCCGGCGGCCCGTCACGCACCGGGGCGGCGCGCTCGCGCCTCGCTCCCGGCCCCCGCGCCCGAGGGCGCCGAGTTCCGACCCACCGATCCGGCGGTTCAGGGCCCGCGTCACATACACCTGTCGAGCACGGCTCGCACGCGGGACACCCGACCGTAACCGATTCGTTATCGGAGACCTAATCTGTCGGCGGCGTCGTGACGAGACCCACAGCCCGCCCGGCGCGCGCAGGGCCCCGACGCACGACCGCCCGGGACGGCGGTGCCGTCCCGGGCGGTCGGTCGACGCCGGCGGGCACGAGGCCCGACGGACGTCAGGTCAGAGCAGGCCGAGCTTGGCCGCGCACCCGGGCCACTGGCCCCAGCCGGACTGCGCCTGCAGCTTCTTGGCGAGGCGCGTCTGCTCGGCGGCCGAGTTCTCCGACGGGAGACCGGAGCCGCCCATCGCGTGCCAGGTCTGCGCGGAGAACTGGTACAGGCCGTAGTAGCCGTTCCCGGTGTTCGTCGCCGGGTTGCCGCCCGACTCGCACTGGGCGAGGTCGGCCCACACCCCCGCGGGCGCCGAGCCGGTGGCCTTCGACGTCGAACCGGACGACGAGCCCGAGGAGCTCGACGACGAGGACGAGCTGCCGGAGGAGCTCTCCTTCGGCTCCGGCTCGGGCTCTGGCTCCGGGCGCGCCTTGGTGCCCTCGACGACGACCTCCGTGACCGGCTTGGTCGTCACCTTGTCCGAGAGCTTCTTCTTCGCGACGACGTCGCCGTCGACCGTGGTCACGCGGTACGTGAGGGTGCGCTCGCCGTCCTTGCCCTCCTGGGCGACCTTGGTGCCCAGGTCGGCGAAGCGGTCGGCGTCCTTCTCGGTACGCGCCTTGTGGTCCACCGCGACCTTCTTGGTGACCTTCTTCGTCTCGACGCGCTCGATGACGATGCGCACCGCCGGGTCGCCGTCGGTCTTGGCGGTCTGACGCTCGACGAAGACGTGGTCGTCGTCGTCGGCGGTCAGGCCGAGACCCTGGAGGATCGCCTCCAGGCCGACGGAGCCGTCGTCGACCACCGTGGTGGTGCCGTCCGCGACGACGGCGACCGGCTGGTCGGCGTCGAGCTGCAGCGGCAGCGACGCGCGGTCGCCGGAGCGGGAGGCGACGAGGGAGACGTCGGAGCCGCGGGCGTCGAGGCCGCGCAGGGCCTCCTCGGCGTCCAGCGCCGTGACCCACACGTCGTCCTGCTCGCCGTCGACGTCCACCGTGAGCTCGTGCCCGGAGCGGACCACGACCTGCGAGCCGTCGCGCAGGGCGGCGTCGACGGACGGGGTGACGGCGTCGCGCTCGCCCACCTCGACGCCCTGGGCGTCCAGCAGGCCGGCGACGGAGCCGGAGAAGGTCGAGACGGTGCGCGTCGCGCCGTCGATGTCGAGCGTCACGCTCTTGCGCGCGCTCTCGTAGGCCGTGGCCGCACCGCCCGCGACGACGAGCGCGCCGGCGGCGAGACCCGCGATGAGCGGGAGCCGACGGCGACGGCGCGTGGCGGTCGTCGCGGAGGCGGCCGCTGCGTCGGGCCCAGCCTCGGGCATCGACTCGGCCGAGGAGTGGGGAGTCTCGTTCGAGGGGTTCACACAGGTCCAGTCGTCGTGCGGTCCGGTCACGACGGCGGGGTCCCGGCTGGCTGTCGGGGGCGTGGTCGATCCGGTGGCTCCGAAGACCGTAACCGGATCGTGACCATCGGCCAAGCCTGGTTATGGTACGGATGCCCGCGTCTGTCCCCTGTTGTCCGATAAGTCGCCACGACCGGGGTGACCTGTCTCACACGTCGCCCGAGCGTGTCGGGACCACGACCCCGGTGTCGGCGGGCTCGACCGGCAGCGGTCAGTACCAGCCCACCGACACGGAGTGGCTCCAGGCCCCGCAGGGGGTGCCGTACCGCCCGGAGATGTAGCCCAGGCCCCACTCGATCTGCGTCGACGGGTTGGTGCGCCAGTCCGACCCGGCGGTCGCCATCTTCGAGCCGGGGAGGGACTGCGGGATGCCGTACGCGCCGCTGGACGGGTTCTCGGCGTTCCAGCGCCAGCCCGACTCCTTGTCCCACAGCTTCTCGAGGCAGGTGTACTGGTCGGCGCCCCAGCCGCGCTCGGCGGCCATCGCCTTGCCGATCGCCTTCGCGGAACCCGGGTCGGGGTTGGCCGTGGAGACCTCGAGCGTGCCCACCACGACGACCTCGTCCACCGGCTTGCGCGTGACCTCGCGGTCGACCACGGTGCGCTCCACCTCGGCGCCGTCCAGGGTGCGCACCTCGTAGGTCGTGACGCGCTCCCCCGGCACGCCTGCCGTGCGCACCACCTCGTACCCCTTCGGCAGCTCGTCGGACTCGACGCGCTCCGTCTCGAACGGGATGACCTCGGTCTTCCGGTCGGCGTCCGTGTTCCCGCGGCTCACCATGACGACCATCCCGTCGACGGCGGCCGCGCCGAGCGGCACGGACGTGCGGTCGTGCTCGCCGAGCGTGATGCCCGCGGTCGCGAGCACGTCGCGGACCGTCGACTGCGCCGTGCGGATCGGCAGCACCAGGCCGTCCACCGCCACCTGCACGGTCTTCGTGGTCGACACCCGCACAGGGGTCCGGTCCAGCGGAGCGGTGCGCGACGCCGACGTCACGGCGTCCGACCCGCGGGGGCCGAGCGCCGCCAGGAGCTCGCCGACCGTGTGCGCCGTCGTCGGGAAGGTGGTGACCTCCCCGTCGATCTCGACCGTCACCTCACGGCTCGAGCGGACCACGACCTGGCCGCCGTCCGCCGCGGGCGACGACGCCGCGGGCTGCACCAGGTCGTCCGGGCCGAGCGGGATGTGGTGGTAGCGCAGCACGTCGGCCACCGACGCACCGTAGGAGCCGACGGTCGCGACGTGGCCGTCGTAGTCGATCGTCATCGTCTTGTGCACCTGCGTGACCGCGACCGTGCCGCCCACCAGCGCCAGGACCACCGTGCCGTGCACGACGTGACGCGCGGGGCCCGAGAGGGCGCCGAGGCGTGGGGTCGACGACGGGGCCGTCGCCGTGTCCGACGTCCGCTCCGTCCTCGACCTCCGCACGAGCACCAGACCGTAACGGAACCGTGACCAGGGGGGAAGCCCTCGACCGCTCACGAACCGCTCACCCGGGGGCTCACCACGCGCCGTACACGCGCTCGGACGTCGCCGAGAGCGTCCGGCACACCTCGTCCAGCGGGCGCCCGAGGACGTCCGCCATCGCGCGCACGGTGTGCGCCGCGACGTACGGGGCGTTCGGCTGCCCGCGGTACGGGTGCGGCGGCAGGTACGGCGCGTCCGTCTCGACCAGCACCAGCTCGAGGGGCACGGCGCGCAACGCCGCCCGCAGGTGGTCGTTCCTCGGGTACGTCACCGGGCCGGCGAACGAGAGGAACCAGCCGTGCTCCGCCGCGAGCGCGGCCATCTCCTCGTCGCCCGAGTAGCAGTGGAAGACGGTGCGCTCGGGGGCGCCGTCGGCGAGCAGGACGTCGATCACCTGCGCGTGCGCGTCGCGGTCGTGGATCTGCAGCGCCAGGCCGAGCTCCTTCGCCAGCGCGACGTGGGCGCGGAACGCGTCACGCTGCACGGCCTCGCCCAGGGGGCCGGTGCGGAACAGGTCCATGCCGGTCTCCCCGATCGCGCGCACGCGATCGTGCGAACGCGCGACCTCCGCGACCCGGTCGAGCGCGTCGTCGAGCGGCACCCCGTGGTGGGGCGCCGGGTCGGGCTCGAGCCCGTCCGGGCCGACCTCGCGGACGCCGGCGTGCAGCACGGCCTCGTTGGGGTGGATCGCGACGGCCGCGAGCACGCCCGGGTGACCCGCCGCCAGCAGGTCGACGGTCCAGTCGATGCCCGGCAGGTCGCAGCCCACCTGCACGACCCGGTCCACGCCGGCCGCCGCCGCGCGGGCGAGGTGCTCGGCAGCGGTCGGGACGGGCTCGCCGTCGGGAAGGATCCCGGCGATCGCGTCGAGGTGCGTGTGGTTGTCGGCGACGGGCACCGGCAGGGGCGCGGGCTCCGCCGGGAACCCGCGCTCGCGCTTGCGCCCCACCTCAGGCCTTCTCGCGCAGCCGCTCGAGCTCCTCCTCGACGATCGAGTCGTCGAGCTTGGTGAACACGGGGGTGGGCTTCGCGATCTCGGTGCCCGGCGTCACGGGACGCGACTCCCACGAGGGGAAGTCGTAGTCGCCCGTGATGACCGGGTACTGCCGGGTCTCGTCGTCGAGGTCGGTGACCTCGTCGATGCGCGGCTGGGGCGCGAAGGTGCCGGTGCCGCCCATGGTCTCGTGCACCTGCTGGGCCGAGTGCGGCAGGAACGGGCTGAGCAGCGTGTTGCAGTCGCTCACGGCCTGCGTGACCGTGTGCAGCACGGTCGCGAGGCGGTCCGGGTCCGTCTTGAGCTTCCAGGGCTCCGTCTCCGACACGTACCGGTTGACGTCGCCGACCACGCGCATGGCCTCCGCGACCGCCGCCCGCTGCCGGTTGGACTCGATGAGCCCGCCGACCGTGCCGAACGCCGCGGACGTCGACTTGAGGACGCCGCGGTCGACGTCGGCCAGCTCGCCCGGCGTCGGGACCTGCCCGAAGTTCTTGTGCACCATGCTCGCGGTGCGGTTCACGAGGTTGCCCCAGCCCGCCACGAGCTCGTCGTTGGTGCGGCGCAGGAAGCTGTCCCAGGTGAAGTCGACGTCCTGGCTCTCCGGGCCCGCGGCCGCCACGTAGTAGCGGAAGGCGTCGGGCTGGTAGCGCGCCAGCATGTCGCGCACGTAGATGACGACGCCGCGCGAGCTCGAGAACTTCTGCCCCTCGACGTTGAGGAACTCCGAGCTGACCACCTCGGTGGGCAGCTGCAGCGTCCCGTACGGGCCCGGCGCGCCGCCGCGCGAGCCCTTCCCGTCGTAGGCCAGCAGCTCGGCCGGCCAGATCTGGGAGTGGAACGTGATGTTGTCCTTGCCCATGAAGTAGAAGGAGCGGGCGGTCTCCTCGTTCCAGAACGCGCGCCACGCCTCGGGGTCGCCCGTGCGGCGGGCCCACTCGATCGACGCCGAGAGGTACCCGATGACGGCGTCGAACCACACGTACAGCCGCTTGGTCGGGTTCTCCTCCCAGCCCTCGAGCGGCACCGGGATGCCCCAGTCGATGTCGCGCGTCATGGCGCGCGGCCGGATGTCGTCGAGCAGGTTGAGGCTGAAGTTCAGCACGTTCGGGCGCCAGCCGGTGCGGGTGCGCAGCCAGTCGCCCAGCGCGTCCGCGAGCGCCGGCAGGTCGAGGAAGAAGTGGTTCGACTCGACGAACTTCGGCGTCTCGCCGTTGATGCGGCTGCGGGGGTTGATCAGGTCGATCGGGTCGAGCTGGTTGCCGCAGTTGTCGCACTGGTCGCCGCGCGCGCCGTCGTACCCGCAGATGGGGCACGTGCCCTCGATGAACCGGTCGGGCAGCGTGCGGCCGGTGGACGGGGAGATCGCGCCCATCGTGGTCTTCTCGACCATGTAGCCGTTCTTGTACACCGTGCGGAACATCTCCTGCACGACGGCGTAGTGGTTGCGCGTCGTCGTGCGGGTGAACAGGTCGTAGGACAGCCCGAGCGACGTGAGGTCCTCGACGATGACGCGGTTGTAGCGGTCCGCGAGCTGCTGCGGCGTCACGCCCTCCTGCTCCGCCTGCACGAGGATCGGCGTCCCGTGCTCGTCCGTGCCGGAGACCATCAGCACGTCGTGACCCGCCATCCGCATGTGCCGGCTGAAGACGTCGGAGGGAACGCCGAAGCCGGCGACGTGGCCGATGTGCCGCGGGCCGTTGGCGTAGGGCCACGCCACGGCCGAGAGGATGTGGGTCATGCGGGCGATTCTAGGGCCCGCGCGACGAGGCGTCCCGAGCCGTCCGCACCCCGGCTCCGGCCCGCTGCCTCCGCCCGTCAGCCGAAGGTGACCCGCACCAGGCGGTCGTCGCCGTCCCGCGGCGAGCCGCGGCCGTCGGTGTTGTTGGTCAGCACCCACAGGCCACCGGCGTCCCCACCCCCGGGCTCGACGGGCGCCACGTTGCGCAGCCGGCCCAGCTCGCCCGCGAGCAGGGCCTGGGGCTCCCCGAGCGGTCGGGCGCTCCCGTCGGCGTCGACCGCGCCCTTGCTCGCCCCCGGGCTCGGGTCCTCCTCGTCCGCTCCCGAGGCCGTGCTCCCGAAGGGCACGCGCCACAGCCGCTCGCCGCGCAGCCCGGCGAGGTACACGGCGTCGTCGGTCACGGCCAGGCCGGACGGCGACGCGTCGGAGGTGGGCCACCAGGCGACCGGCGCGACGGTGCCGTCGCCCGCCTGCGGCTGCCCCTCGAGGCCCGGCCCCTCGACGTCGGGCCAGCCGTAGTTGCCGCCCGCCTCGATCTGGTTGAGCTCGTCCCACGTGTTCTGCCCGAACTCGCTCGCGAACATCCGGCCCGAGGCGTCCCAGCCGAGGCCCTGCACGTTGCGGTGGCCGAAGGTCCAGACCGGCGAGCCGGGGTCGGGGTTGCCGGGCGCCGGATCCCCGTCGGTCGTGACGCGCAGGATCTTGCCCGCGAGCGACGCGGCGTCCTGGGACGCCTCCCCGTCCCCCGCGTCACCGGTGCCGACGTAGAGGAAGCCGTCGGGGCCGAACGCCAGCCCGCCGCCGTCGTGGTGCCCGGCGCGCGGGATGCCGTCGAGGACGGTCGTGAGCCCGCCGAGCTCCGTCCCGTCCAGCGCGCCGCGCAGCACGGCGTTGTCGTCGGCGCCGGTGCGGTAGACGAACACGTCGCCCGAGCCCGGGTCGCGCGCGACGCCGAGCAGCCCGCCCTCGCCGTCGGGGGTGGTCTGCGCGGCGAGCGCGTCCGCGCCGGGACCGGTGACGTCCGTCGTCGTGCCGGCGTCGGGGTCCACGACCACCAGGCGGGCCTCGTCGCGCAGGCTGATCAGCAGCGGGCCGTCCGGCAGCGCGGCGAGCCCCCAGGGCACGTCGAGGCCGTCGACGACGGTCTCGACCGAGACGTCGGGCGTGGCCGCCGGTGCCGCGGAGGTCCCCGCAGGGGTGTCGCTCGCCGTCGGTTCCGGGGACGACGACCGCGTCGCCGGGTCCGGGTCGTCGCCCGGGCCGCCGCAGGCCGCGAGCAGGAGCACGAGCGCCGCGACGGGGGCGGCGGCCGCCGGGCGGCGGGTCGGATGGCGCCTCATGACCCCATCCTGCTGCGCACGGCCGCCACCGTCGACACCGAGCCGCCGGACTGGCATGCTCTCCCCCAAGAACCGGTCAAGGGGGACTGCGATGTCGATCACCGAACGCCTGCGGCGCCTGTTCCGTCGTGGCGGCCGGACCCGTCCCGCCGCGCGGCCGGGCCTCCCGCCCCTCTCCGTGGCGGAGGAGCGCGGACGGCCCGCTGCCGGCACCATGGCCGTCCAGCCGCTCTACTGCCCTGGCTCCGCGGGCGGCGGCTACTGCTGACGCGGCCGGGGCGCTGGTGCCCCGGGTGACCGTCGTCGACACCCGACCGACTCGCGACCTACTCTTGACGAACGGTTCTCGGACTGCGGTTCCGACGGAGGAGTCGTCATGAATCTCAGCGCAAGGCTCAGGGCCACGTTCCACCGCCGCGAGAAGCTGCCGCGCCTCGATCCCTCCGAGCGCCGCCCGCCCTCCTGGGCCGCGGACCCCCGGCTCGAGCCCGACAAGATGGACATGCGCAACCGTCGCTCCGCGGACGCGTTCGGCATGGGCTACCTGGACGGCGGGGGATTCTTCGACGGCGGAGGTGGTGGCGGCGACGGTCCCTGATCCGCCGCGCACCGTGGCAGGCTGGGTGGCATGAGCGATGCCGTGCCCGCCTCCGTCCGCGCCCTGATCGTCGTCGACGTCCAGCCCACGTTCTGCGAGGGCGGCGAGCTCGCCGTCGACGGCGGGAACCAGGTTGCCGCGGACGTCGCGGCCTACGCGGCCGCGCACCGCGACCGGTACGAGATCGTCGTGACCACGCAGGACTGGCACGTGGACCCGGGCGACCACTTCAGCGACCACCCCGACTTCGTCGACTCCTGGCCGCCGCACGGCCTCGCCGGCACGCCGAACGCCGAGCTGCACCCCGCCCTCGCGGACCTGCGCCCGGACGTGTCCGTGAAGAAGGGCCAGTACGCCCACGGCTACTCCGGCTTCGAGGGCACGGACGCGGACGGCCGCACGCTGGAGCAGGCGCTGCGCGACGCCCGCGTCGAGGCGGTCGACGTCGTCGGCCTCGTCGAGTCGCACTGCGTCAAGCGCACCGCCCTCGACGCCGTCGGCCTGGGCCTGGCGACGCGCGTGCTCACCGACCTCACCATCCCCGTCAGCCCCGAGCAGGGCGAGCAGGCCCGCACCGAGCTCGCCGCCGCCGGCGTCGAGCTCACCCCCTCGACCTCCTGACCGGAGCGCGGCTCACGGCCGGACGCCGCAGGACCCGCAACCGCGGCGCCGGCTCACGCAGCCGGCTCGCGCCCGCCTCGGCTCCCCCGGGCGCGGACCACGCAAGAACCAGGATCGGCACCGTCGAGCCCTTCCGGTCTCCCCACCATGGAAGTCACACACCCGTGCACACCATGGACGAGACCAGGAGCGTCGAGATGACGAGAACGCCGCCGGGAACCCCGGGACGACGAACGACCCCCCGCAGGACGAGCACCGCCAGGCACCGCGCGACCCCGGTCGCGACGACCGTCGGTGTCGCGCTGCTGGCCGCAGGGCTCGCGGTGGGCCCGGCGACGGCCGCCACCGTGCCGGACCCGGCGACCACCGAGCAGTCCGTCGAGGAGCACAGCACCGGCGACGAGACCCCGCGGACCGCGGACACCTCCACCACCGACAGCAGCTCTGCGGACGCCGGGGCGGACGACGCTCCGGAGGCCGGCTCGGACACCACACCGGACAGCACGCCGGACAGCACGCCGGACAGCACGCCGGACAGCACGTCGGACAGCACGTCGGACGCCGACCAGGACCGCTCCGGCGCGACGGCGGCCGACGGCCAGTCGTCGCGGGCTCGGGCCGAGCAGCAGCGGGCGGCGACAGCCGAGGCCGACACACCGGCGGCGCCGAGCGTGGTAGATGCATGGGCGACCGGGACGTCGTCGATCGTGGTCGAGTGGGACTCCGTCGCGGGTGCCGGCGGGTACGCGGTCTACCGCTCGACGTATCCGTCCGGAGGTTACGCCTTCGTCGGCAGCGCCACGGCAGGCCCCTCCTGGGTAGACAACGGCCTCACCTCCGACACCACCTACTACTACCGGATCGTCACCGTCATCGGGGACGCCCGGAGCGAGCTGTCGACCATCGCCCAGGCCACGACCGACAAGGAGCCGGCGCCCGCGGCCGTCACCCTCACCGCGCAGGCCACCGGGACCACCACCATCGACCTGGACTGGAACGCCATCGACGGCGCCGACCGCTACGTCGTCTACCGCTCGTCCGCCGCAGACGGGCGATTCGAGGCGATCGGCGACACCTCGGACCCCGGCTGGAACGACACCGACCTCGACCCGGCGACGACGTACCACTACCAGGTCGTCACCGTCAGCGGGTCCGCCCGGAGCGAGGTGTCGAACACCGCCAGCGCCACCACCCTGCAGGAACTGCCGGCGTCGGTCACGACCCTGACCGCCGAGGCCACCAGCACCACCACGATCGACCTCGACTGGGAGGGCATCGACGACGCCGACTACTACCAGGTCTACCGGTCCGAGGCGTACACCGGGCCGTACACCCTGCTGCAGGACAACGTCACCGGGACGACGCACACCGACACCGGCCTGGAGTCGGAGACGCGGTACTACTACCACGTCGTCACCGTGAAGGGCACGGTGCAGGGCGACCCGTCCAACATCGCCAGCGCCATCACACGCCCGACGCGGGTGACCACGCTGACCGCCACGGCGACGGGGACCACGACGATCGACCTCGAGTGGACCGGCGTCGACGAGGCCGACTACTACCAGGTCTACCGCTCCGACAGCTACACCGGCGTGTACACCCTGCTGCAGGACGACGTCGCCGGCACCGAGCACACCGACACCGGTCTGGACCCGGAGACGACGTACTACTACCACGTCGTCACCGTGAAGGGGACCGCGCAGGGCGACCCGTCGAACATCGCGTCGGCCACCACGTCCGCCCCGACGGGCCCCGAGGAGCCGTCGGAGCCCGGTGAGCCCGGTGAGCCCGGTGAGCCCGGTGAGCCCGGTGAGCCCGGTGAGCCCGGTGAGCCCGGTGAGCCCGGTGAGCCTGGGCAGCCCGGTGAGCCCGGCGAACCCGGGGTCGCCGGCGAACCCGGCCTTCCGGGGGCCACCGGCGCACCGGGGGCGACCGGCGCGGCGGCCACCGCCACGAGCGTCGCGTTCCAGGCGACCGGCCTGCAGAGCGCCCCGTCGTGGGCCACCGCAGGGCCGTCCAGCACGCAGGCCGGCACGTCGGGGACCACCGGCGCCACGACCGGCTCCCTCGCGAAGACTGGGGCGGACCCCGCGGGTCTGGTGGCGGCAGCACTGGGGGCAGGCCTGCTCGGCTCCGCCCTGGTGTGGCTGCGTCGTCGCGCGCACCGTCCCGGCGCGTGACCTGACGCCGGCGCCTCGAGGCGCACCGGCCGCCCGCCGACCGCTTCCCCCGTCCCGCGAGGACAGGGCGGAAGCGGTCGGCACGCGTGCGCTCGGGGCCGGGTCGCTGCGCCCGCGCCACCAGGCAGGCTCGGGTCAGTCGTTGAGCACCCTGGTGAGGTCGGCGCGGCTGTCGACACCGAGCTTGCGGAAGATCCGGTGCAGATGGCTCTCCACGGTCCGCACCGAGATCTGCAGCTCACGGGCGAGCTCGTGGTTCGACATGCCTCGGGCGACCCGGCGGGCGATCTCCTCCTCCCGGTCGGTCAGGACGGTGACCGCGGCGAGAGGATCGAGGACCGCGAGCGCGTCCGACCCGTGGGGCGCGAGCAGCGCCCTCGCCCGGTCGAGGGCACGCGCCGCGTCAGCGGGACGGTCTCGTTCGCGCATCCCGCGCACGGCGGCGGCCAGCGCGTGGGCGCCGATCAGGATCTCTCCGTCGGCGACGAGCCCGACCCCGAGGTCGAGGGCATGGTCGGGGTCGTCCTCCGTCAGCGCGACGGCCAGCCGGCGCAGGTGCTGCACCAGACCGGCTGGAACGTCGTCGGTGCGCTCCCGCAGCACGGCGGCCCAGGCGGGGTCGCGGGTCAGGCCGATGGCGTCGACGCCCGCCGCGACCCCCGCGGCCACGTACCCGCGGTCGAGCAGGTCGAGGCACTGGGCCCAGAGCCGGTCACCGAGCGGGCCGCCGCCGTCCCGGGCGTCAAGGACCTCGACCCCGTGCCCCCCGACGACCCAGCTCGGCATCGTCGACGAGAACGGCCCGGGCCCGAGACGCAGCGTCGACACGTCCCGGGCGAGCGTCCGTGCCGTCGTCGGGCGTCCGACGGCGCCCGCGACCGCCGACGCCAGGCTGAGGTTCGCGACCTGGTAGGGCCGTTGCAGGGTGGACGACATCCCGAGCGACAGCACGCTGCCGAGGTGCGCCACCAGCTCGGTACGGCGGCCGAGCAGGAGGAGGGCGTACGACACCACGTAGGCGTGCGCCTGGATCCCGGCGAGGTCGAGCAGCGTCCGGCTCTCGGCGAGGGCCCGGCGGCCGACCTCGAGCGCCTCCGCCGGACGGCCGTCGATGACCAGCGCGATCCCGATCAGCACGTCGCGGGTCCGGAGGAGGTCGGAGTCGCCGGTGTGCAGGGTCGCGAGGAGGTCGAGCGCCTCCCGCGGCCGTCCGGACGCCACGAGCACCTCCGCGCGAGCGGTGACGACCGCCTGGGACTCCTCGGCGCCGGTGTCGCGCGGCGCCGGCAGGCCGTCCTGAGGGGCGTGGTCGAGGACGAGCGTCAGGTGGGTGGCGAGCGCCCCGAGCACGGGGTCGCTCGTGCCGTGGTCGGGCTCTGCCTCGGCGAGGACGTCCAGCGCACCGGACAGGTCCCGGTCGACGTAGCCCAGGCTGAGCGCGTGCCAGGACGCGAAGCCCACCCGCCCCCGCGACTCGGCGGCGGGTGGCGTGCGAGCGATCACCTCGTGGATCGTTCGCGGGTCCCCTTCTCCGTGCAGGAGCGTCCGCAGGTACGGGACCGCTGTCTGGGCGGACGGCGAGCGTTCCCACTCGGAGCGCCTGATCAGCACCTCGCGGTGCCACTGCTCGTGCAACGTCCGCGCCAGTACCGTGTCGGCGTCGCCGGGCACGGTCTCTGCGGGGGCCGCGAGCGGCGCGAACACCTCGGACGCACCGGTCTGCCATGCCGACGTCATGAGCTCGGTCCGGCCGTCGCGCGGGAGGTCCCGCATGTCTCCGAACGCACGGACCAGGTCCTCGGTCAGGCGTGTCCGGCGCGGGCCGAGCGCCCGGTGCCGGGCTCGCTCGGCGAGCAGCTGCGGGAAGACCCCCACGAGGGAGCCGGACCGGTGCGGCACCACGCGCAGCAGGCTGCACGCCTCGAGCTCCTCGAGCGCCTCCCAGGGCATCATGCGCCGGGCGGAGGCCATGTCGACGGCGCCTGCGAGCGCCAGCTTCTCCAGTCCCTCGCGCGCCTCGGCCGACAGGTCCTGGAGCAAGGGCTCCACGGTCCTGATGACCTCGGGCGCCCACATGTCGGGGCCTGCGGCCCACACCCCGTCGCGCACGGCGAGCGCTCCGATACGTCGGGCGGTGGCCGCGATGGCGACGACGAGACCGGGCAGCCCGCCGGACTTGTTGTAGATGCGGCTGACCGTCGCCATCTCGATCGGGCCGGGCAGTAGCTCGGAGAGCAGGGTGTGCACGTCGACGTAGCCCAGCGGCGGCATCGGCAGGCTGACCCCGGGACGCACCTCGGCAGGCAACCGGTGAGGGTCGAGGCGCGCGGCGGGCAGCGGGCGTGACGTCGTGAGGACAGGCAGCGGCCGCCGCGCATGCACGGCGGTGAGGACACCCGCGGTGGCGTCGTCGATGTCGTCGACGTCGTCGACCACCAGCACCGAGCGTCCGGCGCTCACGCGCTCCTCCACGCGACGCACCGAGGACGCCACCAACGACTCGCCCCGTCCCTCGGGCCGGGCGGCGAGCCCGGCGATCGAGAGCGCCTCCAGCGGCCGGGAACGCAGCGGTGCGACGCCCTGCACCTCGAGCACCGTCCAGTCGCGGCGTCGCAGGTCGCGGACCACCTCGCGCACCACGAGGGAACGGCCCGAGCCCTTCAGCCCCAGGATGTCGACGCTGACGCCCGCGGTCAGGTAGCCGAGAGCCTCGTCGCGGACGCCGGCGTGCAGCAACGAGTCCCTACGCTCCATCGAACCAGGCTAGGTCGCACGGCGAGTTCGGCATCTTCTCCGGCATCCTCGCCGGCATCTCCTCCGGTGGGTCACCGGGCGGCGAGGGCCGCCGCGTAGAGGTCACGCTTGGGCACCCCGGCCGCGGTGGCGACGTCGGCGACGGCGGCCTTGAGCCGCTCCCCCGCGCGGACGCGGGCCAGGACCTCGGGCACGAGGTCCTCGACGCTGGGAGCCGCACCCGCGGGCGCGCCTCCGACGACGACGCAGATCTCGCCGCGCAGCCCCTCGCCGCCCGCGGCGCGGGCGTCGGCCTCGGCGACGACGTCCGCGAGCGGGCCGCGGAGCACCTCCTCGTACGTCTTGGTCAGCTCACGGCAGACGGCGGCGGGCCGGGCGGGGCCGAACGCGTCGGCCATGGCGTGCAGCGTGTCGGTGATCCGGTGGGGCGCCTCGAAGAAGACCATCGTGCGCGGCTCAGCGGCGAGCGCGCCGAGCCACCGCGACCGCTCCCCCGCCTTGCGCGGCACGAAGCCCTCGAAGGTGAACCGGTCGGTGGGCAGCCCGGACAGGGCGAGCGCGGTGAGCACCGCCGACGGACCGGGGGCCGCCGTCACGCGCAGGTCCCGCTCCACGGCGCGGGCCACCACGCGGTAGCCCGGGTCGGACACCGCGGGCATGCCGGCGTCCGACACCACGAGCACGGTGCCGCCGTCCGCGACGACGTCGAGCAGCTCGTCGGCGCGGGCCTCCTCGTTGTGCTCGTGGTACGACGTCACGCGCCCGGCCACGGTCACGCCCAGTCGCGCGGCCAGGGCGTGCAGGCGGCGCGTGTCCTCGGCCGCGACGACGTCGGCCTCCGCGAGCAGCCGGCGCAGCCGCGGCGACGCGTCCTCCGCGTTCCCGATGGGCGTCGCCGCGAGCACGACCGCCCCGGCCTCGGAGTGCGGGGCTGAACGGGTGTCGGGAGACGGCGCGGCGGAGGGCTCGGGGGTCATGGTGACCAGCGTCGCACGCCCCCTACGATGACCCGGTGACCGCCCCCGACGCCGACGCCACCGCCACCGGCGATCCCGCGCCCGCGGGCACGCCACCGAGCCACGCGCGCCACCGCGCGGCCGAGGCCCCGGACGGGACGCCCGCGGCCGACGGCACGCCGGAGCCCCCGGCGCACGTGGCCCCGCCGCCGGCGTTCCCCGGCACCCCGGCACCGCCGTCCCCGATGCCCGCGGACGGCGACGGTCGCACCACGCAGGCGAAGCTGCTGGAGCGGCTGCTCGGCGCGCGGCGCGTCCGGCTCGACCTGCGCCGCCGCGACCGGTTCTGGGGCTGGTTCGGCACGATCGTCGTCACGCTGGTGGCGGCGGCCACCCGGCTGTGGCAGCTGGGGCAGCCGCACAAGCTCGTGTTCGACGAGACCTACTACGTCAAGGACGCGTTCACCCTCGGCCGCCTCGGTTTCGAGGCGCAGTGGCCCGACGAGCCGAACCCGGCGTTCGAGGCCGGCGACGTCCTCACCTACCTCGACAAGGCCGCCTACGTCGTCCACCCGCCGATCGGCAAGTGGATGATCTGGCTCGGCATGGACGCGGGCGGCGGCGCCACCAGCTCCTTCGCGTGGCGGCTGTCCAGCGCGGTCGTCGGGATCCTCGCCGTGTTCCTGCTGGTCCGGATCGCCCGCCGGCTGTTCTCGTCGACCACGATGGGGGTGGTCGCGGGCCTGCTGCTCGCCGTCGACGGCGAGGCCATCGTGCACTCCCGCACGGCCCTGCTCGACCAGTTCCTCATGTTCTGGGTGCTGATCGCGTTCGGCTGCCTCGTCATGGACCGCGAGCAGGCCAGACGCCGGCTCGCGGGCCGCGTCGCCGAGATCCTCGACGCCGGCGGCACCGTGGCGCGCTACGGTCCGCGGCTGGGCTTCCGCTGGTGGCGCCTCGCCGCGGGCGTCAGCCTCGGCCTCGCCTGCGGCACCAAGTGGTCGGGCCTGTGGTTCGTCGCCGTCTTCGGCATCCTCACCGTGCTGTGGGACCTCGCGGCCCGCCGCGCCGCCGGCGTCGGCCGCTGGTGGGAGGATTCCCTCGTCGTGGACGCCGTGCCCGCGTTCCTCACGATCGTGCCCACCGCGATCGTGGTCTATGTCGCGTCGTGGTGGTCGTGGTTCGTGAACCAGGGCGCCTACCTGCGGCAGTGGGCGGCCGAGCACCCCGGCGAGGGCGTCACCTGGCTGCCCGACCCGCTGCGCAGCCTGCTCCACTACCACCAGCAGATGTGGGACTTCCACACCGGGCTCTCCTCCGACCACCCGTACGCCTCGCACCCCCTGGGCTGGATCGTGCAGTGGCGGCCGACGTCGTTCTTCTGGGAGAAGGAGGCCCCCGGCCAGGGCACGTGCCCCGCCGACGCCGCGGAGGCGTGCGCCCGCGCCGTCACGTCCCTCGGCAACCCGCTGCTGTGGCTCCTCGGCGCGATCGCCCTCGTCGCGACGATCTGGCTGGGGATCCGGCTGCGCGACTGGCGCGCCCTCGCCGTCCTGAGCGGCACCGCCGCCGGCTGGCTGCCCTGGTTCGCCTACGCGCCGCCGTTCAGCGACCGGACGATCTTCACCTTCTACTCGATCGTCTTCACGCCGTTCGTGGTGCTGACGCTCGTCTACCCCATGGTCGTGGCGCTGGAGCGCACGGAGGGACGACGGCGCGAGCGCTCGCTCGCCGTGGCGACGATCGTCGCCGTGCTCGTCGTGATCCTTGCCGTGTCGGCGATCTTCTACCCGCTGTGGACGGGCATGCAGGTGCCCTACTCCTACTGGCAGAACGTCATGCGGCTGGAGTCCTGGATCTAGGAGCTCCGGCTCTCACCCACCCCGGCACTGGGGTTTCCCCTAGCAGTGGTCAGACCACTCCCGTGCGCCGCCGAAGACTGGGGACCGTTGCGACGGCGAGTCACCGGACGACGGAGAAGACCTCCACGGCGAGCATCCTCGCGCGATACGCAACGCGACCGCACGAAGGGTGAGGCCATCATGAACACGAGGACCAAGGGGATCGTCGCCGGTGTCGCAGGTGCCGCTCTGCTGCTCGGCGCGGGGGGCACCTTCGCCCTCTGGCACGACCAGGGACAGGTCGCCGGGGGCGTCATCCGCGCCGGCCACCTGAAGGTGCAGGCGGAGGAGACGCAGTGGTTCGACGTGTCCCCCGACGGCGGCGACACCCAGGACCTGTCGGGCGAGGTCGGCCAGGGGCTGCGCTGGGACGTCAACTGGCTCGGGCAGGAGCAGTCGCTCCCGATCGGTGTCACGACCGAGTTCCGGAGCCTCGACGCGGACGGCACGGGGGCCGGCACCAGCGACGTCGTGGGCCACCAGGTCGACCTCGGCACGTGGCAGGCGGTGCCCGGCGACTTCGTCCTCGGACGGACCCGGGTGATGGCCCACGCCGAGGGCGACAACATGGAGGCCCGGGTCTCCGTGCACGGCGGCAACCTCGAGGGCGAGCTCGCCCAGGGGCTGGGCCTGAAGTTCTTCGTCACCGACCGGGACGGGAACCTCCTCACGGGCGAGGCCCAGGACGTGTCCCAGGCCACCGACGTGCCCGTCCCGGGGTCGGGCACGCAGGAGCTCCAGGTGTTCGTCCTCGGGAACCTGCCGCGCGAGATCGACCGGCAGGACCTGACGGGCGCCGAAGCCGTCCTGCAGGACATGAACGTGATGCTGGAGCAGGTCCGCTGACGGCACCCGCCACCTGACGCCTCCCGGGCCCGGCGACCACCGCGGCCCGGGAGCGCGTCGGCGGCACCCGCTGCAGACCCTCTGAAGGAGGCTCCCCATGAAGCGCGCAGCCAGCCTCGCCGCCGGCGCCCTCGCCGGCGCCCTGCTCCTCGGGTCGACCGGCACCACCACCGCGGCCTGGCGGTCGGAGGCGCCCGTCCCCGCCGCGACCCTCGCGGCCGGCGACCTCGACGTCACGCTCGACGTCGCGGACGGGTCCCCGGACCCCGGCACGATCGAGCCGAACGGCGAGCTCACGGCGTCCTACGACCTCGGCACGGCGATGCGCGGGGACAACCTCGACGCGGTCCTGCGGCTCGCGGTCCCGGCCTGGCGCGACAGCACGCTCCTCGAGGTCCTCGAGATCTCGGCCGTGGTCGAGCAGGACGGCGTGGAGGTGGCGACCGGGACGCTCGACGCCGAGGGCGCGTTCCGCTTCGACGGCGCGCCCGACGTCCCCGTCGAGCTCCCGCACGACGCCGCCGGCGCGCTCACCGTGACGCTCACCGTGGCGATGGACCCGTGGGCGGGGAACGCCTACCAGGGCCTCCGGCTGGAGGACGGCGACCTCGTCGCGGACCTGTGGCAGGTCCGGGCGGGCGAGTCGGTGGACGACCGCGAGCGCCTGTGGAGCGACTCCGCGGCGGTTCCCGCGCCCCCCGTCGTGAGCGGCTCCCTGGACGTCGAGGTCGACGCGGCCCCGCGCGCCCGGGAGGACGACGCCGCCCGGTCGGACGACGAGGCCGAGCCCGACACCTCCGACGCGACGGCCGGCACCGAGCAGACCGACCCGGCCGAGGCGCCGGACGACACCGCCCCGGAACCCGAGCCGAGCACGGAACCCGACGCGGAGCCCGAGCCTGCGGAGACCTCGCCCGCCGAGCCCGAGCCCACCGAGCCCGAGCCCACCGAGACGTCCGACGGCGGACCGTCGGACGCCGGCGAGGCTGACGCCGAGCCGGAGCCCGAGTGGGCCGACGACCTGCTCGACCTGCTCGACCGGGCCGGTCTCGACGAGGCCGCCGTCGACCCGGACGAGCTTCCCGCCGAGGTCGAGGAGTGGGCCGAGGCCCAGGGGATCGCGCTGGACGACGTGCGCGCCTGGCTCGAGGGGAGGGCGTCATGACCACCAGCACGGGGCAGGCCCCGGCCGTCGGCACGACGTCGTCCCCTGCACTCCGGTCGCGCCCCGCCGGGCGCCCGCGGCGCGTCCTCGGGAGGATCGCGTCCGTCCTGCTCGGCGCCGTCATGGTCGCCCTGCTCGCGCTGGCCGGGGCCGCCGTGGTCGTCCCCAAGGCCATGGGCGCCACCCCGCTCACGGTGCTGACCGGCTCGATGGAGCCGGCGCTCTCCCCCGGCGACGTCGTGGTGGTGCGCCCGGTCGACCCGGCGGACGTCCAGGTGGGCGACGTCCTGACCTTCCAGCCCGTCTCCGGCGACCCCACCCTGGTGACCCACCGGGTCGTCGGGATCACGTGGGGCGGCGACGGGGCTGCCGGCTTCATCACCCGCGGCGACGCCAACGGCGCCGACGACGACCCGATCGTCGCCGACCAGGTGCAGGGCCGCGTCGTGTACTCGATCCCGCTGGTCGGCCACGTGACGAACGCGTCGTGGGCGCCCACGGCGGTGAAGGTCGCCGCCGTCGGCCTCATCCTCTACGGCGTCGTCGCGGTCGTGACGCCCGACCGCTCGCGGGGCACCCGCCGTCGCGCGGAGCGGACCACCGACCGAGAGCAGGGAGCATCGTGATGACCAGGAACCGCACCCGGGCCCTCGCCCTCGCCGTGGTGCTCGCCGCCACCGGGGCCGTCGCCCCGTCGGCCTCCGCCGTGGTCGCGGCCTCCGCGACCGCCCCGGCCACGATCGTGCGGGCGGACGCGGCGAGCCCGGTCACCCCGGAGCACGACACCGACGGCACGCCCCTCGTCCGCCTGACCGGCGCCGTGACGCCGGGCGACGCGATCCTCGTCGACGGCTCGCTGCTCGGCGAGGTCGTCGTCGTCCCGGGCGACTCCGGCCGGGCGGTGCTGCGGGTGCGCAACGACGGTCCGACCGCCGGCACGCTCACGGCGAGCGTCGTCGACGCCGTCGCCTTCCGCGACGCCGGCAATGCGAGCTGGGCCGACGACTCGTTCTACGACGACCTGACCGTCAACGGGGTCCCCGCCACGCAGCTGGAGGGCCGCCGGACGGTGATCCACGAGGTCGCCCTGGACCGGGGGGCCACCGTCGACATCCCCGTCGACTACGCCTTCCCGGTGGAGGCGACGAGCGGCAACCGCGCCTTCGTGGGCGAGCGCGTCTTCACGTTCGACCTCCTGCTCCGCATCCTCGGCGACACCCCCGACCCCGACGCACCGGGCGACGACGCACCGGGCGACGACGGTCCCGGCGCGGTCCCCGGCGACGACGGACCGGGGTCGGGCACCGCGGACCGCAGCACGGCCACCGGCGGCACCGGGACGACCCGCACGGCCACCGGCGACGCCGGCACCAGCGGGCTCGTCGCCCGCACGGGCGGTGCCGCTCTCCAGGCCGACCCGCCCTGGCTGCTCCTCGCGGGCGCGCTGCTCGCGCTCACCGCGGCGGGCGCCGCCCGGGCCCTGCGCCGCCACCGGGCGACGTCCCGCGAGGTGCCCGAGTGAGACGAGGGGTGCGGGCCCTGCTGGTCGCGGTCCTCGCGCTGTCGCTCGGCGGCGCGGCGACCGTGACCTGGCTCGGGCTGCAGGGCGGCGACACGTGCGCCGCCGCCCAGCGCGACCTCGACGGCCGGTGCGTCCGCCTCGACGCCCGGCCCGACGTCGCGGGCGCGGACCTGCGCCCGACGGGCGGCCGGTTCCAGGCACCGGCCCAGGACCTCGACGTCCCCCTCACCTCGATGTCCGCCACGGGCGGGGCGCTCGACCCGCCCACGCTCACCGAGGCGTTCGAGGTCCGGGACCCGGAGCGGACCTCGGCCGAGGGCAGCCGGCCCCGGCTCGTGGCCGTGCACGCCGTGCGCGACGGGCGCGCGCCCGGCAACGCGTTCTTCGAGCCGGGGGCGCACGACCCCGTCGTCACGGTCTCCCCCGGTGACGAGCTGCGGGTCGACGGCGTCACCTACCTCGTGGAGAGCACCGAGGTGCTGAGCAAGGCCGACGCCGCGGCCTCCCCCGACGTCTGGGGCCACCGCCCGGACGGCGAGGCGCGCCTCGTCGTGCTCACGTGCCTGCAGCGCGCAGGCAGCACCGGAGCCGCGCGGGACAACCTGGTGATCCACGCCGTGCGCGCCTGACCAGGCCGTGGACGCAGGACGGACGGCAGTCGCTCCGGTTGCCTGAAGGCGACCCCCCTGTCGACGATGAGGGGTGGTCCGAGACGCGGAGCGGGACGAGCGTCGTGCCTTCGCGCTCATCGCGATGACCGGCGTCGCGCTGATCGCTGTCGTCCCGGCCGCCGAGCTCGCGCTCTGGGAGATGGAGGGCATCGCGCCCGTCGACAGCACCGGTGCGCCGGTGTTCGGGCAGCCCGAGCTGGTGTTCGTCGTCCGCGTCACCGCCCTCCTCGTCGGTGGAGTCGTCGTCGCGAGCGCGCTCGCGGCGGCGCTGCTGCTCAGGCTGCACATCCTGCACTGGTCGCGCGGGGCGCGGATCGCCCTCGTCGTCGGCCTGAGCCTCGGGATCGGGGCCACCCGCACCGGAGCGGTGTACCTCGGCCTGCCGCAGGGCGCGTCCACCGAGTTCCTCGTCGTCGAGACCGTGCTGGCCACCCTCGAGGCGTCCTTCGCGATCTCGATCGCGCTCTACTACGTGGGCACCCGTCGCCGCATCCGGGACGAGGAGCGTCGCCACCTGGAGGAGACGCAGCGCACCGAGCTCGCGCGCATCGAGGCCGAGAAGGAGGAGCTGCGGGTGCGGCGCGAGGTCTCCCGGGAGCTGCACGGGGGCCTGCAGCAGCGCCTCGTCCTGGCGATCCGGGAGCTGGAGAGGGTCCGCGACGAGCTGCGGCACGCCGGACAGGAGAGCGCGGCGCGCTCCGTCGAGGCGGTCTCCGAGGCGCTGGACGAGTTCCGCGAGTCCGAGGTGCGCACGGTGGCCCACACCCTGTACCCCCTGGCGGGCGACTTCGCCCTGTCCGCGGCGCTGCTGCTCCTCGCGGACCGGCTGCCGCCGACGGTCCGGATGGACGTGCGCTACGAGGGCGTCGCCGACGCGCTGCTCGCCGGGTACGACCTGCCCCCCGCGGACCGGGTGATGCTGTTCTCCATCGTCGAGGAGGGGGTCAACAACGCCGTGCGGCACGGGCGGGCCGGTGTCATCGACGTCGTGGTCCGCGGTGACCAGAGCGCCGACGGCTGGGGCACCGCGCTCGTCACGGTCGACGACGACGGCGTCGGGATCGACGGCGAGCCGGAGCTCTCGGGGATCGCGCGCCTGCGGGCACGGGTGCAGGGTCGGGGCGGGGAGCTCACGCTCGGCCCGTCACCCGCGGGAGGGGCCAGGCTGGCCGCCAGGCTGCCGGTGCTCGTCGTCGCGTCGCCCGGGGCGGAGAGCCGACGATGACCGCCGCCCCCCGCACGCTGCGTGTGGCCGTCGTCGAGGACGAGGCGATGGTGCGCGGCCTGGTCCTGGCCCTGTTGCGCGGGCAGCCCGGCATCGAGGTCGTGGCCGACGCGGCGGGCCAGCGCGCGGCGCTCGACGTCATCCGGCCGGCCGAGGCCGACGTCGCCCTCCTCGACATCGAGCTCGAGGACGGCAACGGCATCGCCCTCGGGCGCGCCCTCCAGGAGCGGGACCCCGCGCTGCGGATCCTGCTCGTGTCCAGCCACAACCTCCTCGCCCTGGTGCGCTCGATCAGCGCCGCCGCCCCGACCGCGTGGAGCTACCTGTCCAAGCGGTCGTCGGCCCAGCCCGGCGAGCTCGTGCGGGCCGTGACCGCGGTGGGGAAGGGCCGGGTCGTGATCGACCCGGCCCTGGTGAGCCGCTCGGTGCCGCGGTCGGACACGCCCCTGGCGCTGCTGTCCGTGGCGCAGTTCCGGGTGCTGCAGCTCGTCGCGGAGGGACGTGGGAACGGCCGGGTGGCCGCCGAGCTCGGCATCACGCCGAAGGCGGTCGAGGCCCACCTCACCAGCGTCTACAAGCGCCTGGACCTGCCGGACGGGGCCAACAACCGCGTCGCCGCGGTGCTCGAGTTCCTCCGGCAGTCCGTGCGCCCCGGGGCCTGACGGCGCTCCCCTCGCTCAGACGGTCGGCCAGTCGACCTGCGGGGTCTGGTGGAACGCCCACCCGCCGGCACGCCAGGCGGGCGCCTGCGCCGCGGTGCGGGCACGGAACCCGTCCCAGTCCTTGCGCTCGGGAGCGGTCCAGGCGACCTCGGCGACGGCGCCGAGGCGCGGCAGCAGCATGGAGAACAGCTCGTCGCGGGTGGTGATCGTCTCGGTCCAGACGGCGGCCTCGACGCCCTCGACGGCGTCGGCGGGCAGCCCGTCGATGACGGCGGTCGGCTCCCAGTCGTACGAGTCGCGCAGCTCGACGTACCCCGCCCAGTGCAGGCCGAGCTCGTGCTCCGGCGTGTACTTCATGTCGAGGTAGGCGTGGTTCCCGGGGGACATGATGAACCGCGCGCCCGCCTGCGCCGCCGCGACGAAGCGCGCGAACTCCTCGCCCTTCGGCTCCCAGTACTGCAGCAGCGTGCCCGGCTCGACGGGGCCGCGCGCGCCCTCCTGCCAGAAGATCGGCGTCTTGCCGTGCTCGCGCACGATCCGGGCAGCGAGCTCGACGAACCTCGCGAACTCCTCGACCTCCATCGTGTGCACCTCGTCGCCGCCGACGTGCACCCAGTCGCCGCGCGTCATGGCGGCGACGTCGCCGATGACGTCGCGCAGGAACGGCTCGGTGGCCGGGTTGTCGAACCAGAGCCGGGAGAAGCCGACCTCGATGCCGTCGTACGGCTCGGTGGGCAGGCCGTCCTTCGTCAGCGCCCCGTACACCTGCGTGGCCGCGTTGATGTGCCCGGGCATGTCGAACTCGGGCACGATCGTCACGAACCGCGCCGCCGCGTACTCCTGCAGCTCGCGGAAGTCGTCCACCGTGAGGAACCCGGCCGTGCCGCCCCCCACCTGGCTGTCGGACGCCTTCTCCAGCTCGGGGCGCGACGGCGTCTCGATCCGCCAGCCCTGGTCGTCGGTGAGGTGCAGGTGCAGCACGCGCAGCTTGAACGCGCCGACCAGGTCGACGACGGCGCGGATGTCCTCGGGCCCGAACCAGTGCCGCACGACGTCGAACGAAAGCCCGCGCCAGCCGTACCGGGGGGCGTCGTGCACGACGACGGCGGGGACCTCGCGCGCAGCACCCGCCTCGCCCGCGGCGGGGACGAGCTGGCGCAGCGTGCGCACCGCGTGCAGCAGGCCGACCGGCTCGGGCGCGGTGGCCTCGACGCCCGCCGTCGTGACCCGCAGCGTGTACCGCTCGGGGTTGTCGGAGCCCTCGGGCCCGGCGGCGGCGTCGAGCCGCAGCACGACAGGCGTGGCGCCGTCCGCCTCGGCGGGCTCCTGGCCCGGCACGGTGTCGACGACGCGCACGCCCACCGCCTCGAGCTGCTCGGCCGCGACGACGGCGAGGGCGTCGTCGGGCACGACGAGACGGGCGACGTCCAGGGCGAGCGGGGCGGCGTCCTGCCCGTCGACGACGGTGGGCCACGGGATCAGGGACAGCACGATGATCGGTCTCCAGGGGCGCGGGCCGACGGCACCCGGTCGGCGCCGACGGAGGATCGAAACGTTACGTTAGCGATCCTGCCGAATCGGCCGAACCCCTGTCAACGACGCCGCGCGACGACCGCCGCCCGTCAGGAGGTGGCGATCAGCACCGGTGCGGGATCGGACGGCACGACCGGCCCAGTCACCCCGGACGCCGGACCCGACCACCCGAGGTGCACGCCGTCGGGCAGGTCGGCGCTCACCTGGTTCCACACCCACTCCCCGGTGGTGGCGCCGCCGGTCAGGTCGGCGAGGACGAGCGTCTCCACCTGGGGCACCGAGCGCAGCAGGGACCGGTCGGGCACGGACTCCGGTCGCGTCTGGTGCACGACCAGCAGGGCCGGCGGAAGGCCCTCCCGCGACACCAGGTCGGCCAGGTAGGTGGTCACCTCGCCGACCTCGGCCGCCGTCATCTGGTGGGACGTCGTCGCGGCGCCGTCGCCGACCCGGGCCTCAGGGTGCAGGGCGACCCCCACCCCGGGCGTCCGCAGCAGCGCCTCGGCCGCCCGCACCTGCTCGACCACCGGCGCGGTGCCGGCGCCGACGTCGAGCAGCACGTACACCCCGGCGTCCCGCGCCGCGTCGACCAGCGGGCGCAGGGACTCCACGTCGTCCTGCGTCACCCAGTCGCCGTCCTCGCCCGGGCCGCTCGCGGTCGCGCTGACCGGCAGCACGAGCGTCGGGACCACGGGGTCGTCCGCAGCGTCGTCCGGCGCGTCCTCGCCCGGCGCGTACGCGGCGGCCGCGGCCTGTGCGCGGGCGACGGCGGCGGCCGGGTCGTCCCAGACCGTCGCGTCGACGGCGACATACCGCGCCGGCAGCAGGTGCTGCGAGCCGGTGGGCAGCAGCGCGGCGCGCTCCGCGGCCGCGACGCGCCAGGCGAACGTGCCGGCGTCGCCGAAGGACCGCCCCACCCCCACGACGGTGAGCGCCTGCGCCCGGTCCACGGTCTCGACGACGCGCCGGGACGCGAGGTCACCGCCGCGCACCTCGGTCGTCACGGCCCCCGCCGCACGCAGCGAGGCGATCGCGGCCTCCTGCCCCTCCTGCGGGTCGACCAGCGCCAGCACCTCGCGCAGCAGCCGCGGCGCACCCTCGGTCCCCCTCGACGCGGACGGGGAGGCCCCCGGGCCCCCGCCGAGCAGGGAGTCGAGGCGATCGACGAGATCCTCCAGGTCGTCGTCCTCGAGCGTCGGGCCCGCGCCGTCGCCCTCGGCCTCCTCGCCGTCCTCGCCGCCGACGACGTCGGGGCTCACCGTGATCGCCTGGACGCCCGCGGCGTCCGCGACCTGGCGCGCCGCCGCACCCGGGTCGGCCTCGGCGTCACCGTCGGGAGCCTCCGAGGCGTCCGTGCCGTCGGCGTCGCCGTCGCCCGGTCCCGCCTGGTCACCCGTGACGACGACCGCCGCACGCGCACCGAGCCGCTCGATCTCCTCGGTGACGCCCGGCCCGGCGCCGTCGGCCAGCAGGGCCGGGGCGTGCAGGGCCACCGCCGCGGCGGCCAGGGCCTCCCGCGCCCCCGCGTCGTCCGCGTCGGCGAGGACCACGACCTCCGAGCGAGCGAAGACCGTCTGGCTCGTCGTGAGCGCGAGATCGGCCGGGTCGGCGGCGTCGAGGAGCACCGTGTGCGTGGACAGGTCGCGGACCGCGACGGCCGGGGCGCCCGTCGACGGGCTCGCCGCCTCGCCGGGCGGCGAGGCCGCGCAGCCGGTGAGGGCGAGTGCACCGGTCAGGACGACGGGCAGGACGAATCGGACGTTCCGGAGGGGCACGCCCCTCATCTTTGCGCATCCACCGACCGCTGGTCGACGGCCTCCACGACCTCGCCACACCCGCGCGGCAGGACACGCCGGACGGTCGGGACGCCGCGCCGGTCAGGAGCCGGCGAGCAGCACCATGATCTCCGCGTACTGCCGCCGCTGGGCGGCGGAGAGCGGCGCGAGGAGCGCCTCCTGCACGCCGTCGAGGACGCCGTCGAGCTCCCGGAGCACCGCGAGGCCGGACGGCGTGACCGACACGATCTTGCGGCGCCGGTTCGTCGCGTCCGCCTCCCGCCGCACCAGGCCGCGGTCCTCGAGCTCCCGGAGCGCGCCGGTGACGTCGCTCCGGTCGATGCCGGTGTCCCGCCCGAGGTCGGCCTGACTCTCCGGCCCCCACTGCTCGAGCGCGGCCAGGAGCCGGTAGTGGTAGCCACGCAGACCGTCGCCGTGCTCGGCGAACGCGCCGGCGAGCAAGGCGGACGACCGCGCCGCGGCGCGCCCCAGCAGCCACGTCGGCCGATCCTTCTGCCGGTCGGGCGTGCGGCGAGGAGGGAGTGGCTCGCGCATGCCCCGAGCCTAGCTGGATGTTGGGACGACCCACGGTTGATGTATGTTGGTCGCACCAATCTTGGACGTCCCAACAAAGGAGCAGGACGATGAGCGACAGGACGATGAGCGACAGCACGACGCGGGTCCTCGTGGTGGGCCGCAGCGCCCGAGCCCTCACCGAGACGGTCGCGATGCTGCGCGCCCGCGGCATCGCGGCGAACGCGACCAACCAGTTCGACCGGGTGCTCGAGGACTACGACTCCCGCGACCTCGACCTCGTGCTCTTCGGCGGCCAGGTGCCGCCTCGGCAGCGCGAGCTCCTGGAGGCGGAGCTGCTCCGTCGCAACCCCGGCGTCCGGTTCCACAGCGGGCTCGGCGGCATGGCGCCGCTGCTCACCGCCCAGGTGGAGCAGATCGTCGGCGGCCCGGTGCCCGGCGTCGAGCACGACGCCGAGGCCCGCGAGCTGCACGTCACGCTGGCCGACCCCGCGCACGTCACGGCCACGGCACTCTGGGCCGTGCCCGTCCCGCCCGACCCGGTCCCCCACGCCGTGGCGCTCGTCGACGCGGACCTGCCGGCCGGACGGCACGCCGTCCCGGTGCCGCCGGAGGTGCCGGCGCACGGCGCCTTCGCCGCCGTCCGCATCGACGACCGCACCGCCGTCGTCCGCCTCGGCGCAGCCCCGCGACGGGCCGCTGGTGGCACGGTCGGCGCGCCGCTGCCCGCACCCGAGCCGGTGACCACCCGGCTCCCCTGGGAGGCGCCCGGGTCCCGACGGTCGTGAGCAGGCGATGTCGCACCCGCCCGGCACCATCGGGGGATGCCGAGCGACCTCCTCCTGCGCATCCACGGCCCCGAGTTCCGCACCATGTCCGAGCGGGTGCTGCGCGCCACCGAGCTCACCTCCCGCCTCAACGTGCTGCCGTTCGACGACGAGGCGGGCAAGGCGGAGCTGTTCGAGCAGATCCTCGGCCGTCCGCTGCCGTCGAGGACGACGATCTACCCGCCCTTCTACACGGACCACGGGCTGAACCTCGACCTCGCCGAGCGGGTGTTCGTCAACCAGAACTGCACGTTCCTCGACTATGCCGGGATCCGGCTGGCCGAGCGCGTCATGGTGGCGCCGAAGGTCACGTTCATCACCGTGGGCCACCCGGTCGACACCGACGACCGCAGGGTGTGGCTCACCGGCGGCCCGATCGTCGTCGAGGAGAACGTGTGGATCGGCGCCGGGGCCACCGTCCTGCCGGGCGTGACCATCGGCCGGGACTCCGTGATCGCCGCCGGGGCCGTCGTCGCCGACGACGTGCCGGCCCGCAGCCTCGTCACCGGCGGCAAGGCGACGGTGCGCCGCCGCTGGTGAGGACCGACCGGGGTGAAAAGCGGTCCGGCGGTTGAGGCCGTCCGCCCCCGTTCCTACGCTGCAGAGGTGTCCGAGGCGGGCCAGGACGTCGACAGCACCTCGCGCCGGCGCCTGCGCCGCGAGGCGTGGGGCTTCGCCGTCGGGTCGCTGTGCTTCCTCGTCGGGGCGCTCCCGCCCTACGCCGACGCGGTCGGCGAGGTCGGGGCGGGCGTCACGTTCGTCGTCGGGTCGGTGTTCTTCACCGCCGCCGCGGTCGTGCAGCTGAGCCTCAGCGGCCGGCGCCCGCCCCGCAGGGGCACGCACCCCGCCGACCGGTGGGACTGGTGGGCCGCCGCGGTCCAGCTCGTCGGCACGGTGTGCTTCAACGTGAGCACGGTCGCTGCCCTGGCCGCGTCCGTCGCGGACCCGGGACGGCTCGGCGCGGGCTGGAAGCCCGACGCGTACGGCTCGGTCGCGTTCCTCGTCTCGTCGGCGTGCGCGATCGTCGCGACCCGCGACCGCGGGCACCTGTGGGACCTGGACGCCCGGACCTGGCACGGCACCTGGCTCAACGCCGTCGGCTCGGTGGCGTTCGCCGCCTCTGCCGTCGGGGCGTACGTGGAGCCCTCCACGGGCACCTACCTCAGCGCGTGGTGGGACCAGGCCGGGACGCTCGCCGGCGCGCTCTGCTTCCTCGTCGCGGCACTGCTCTCGCGTCGCACGGCCTGACCCGCGGCGGGTTCGAAAGGCGCCCGGGAACGACGACGGCCGCCGCACCAGGTGCGGCGGCCGTCGGCCTTCGGTGGAGCTAGGGGGATTCGAACCCCCGACCTTCTCATTGCGAACGAGACGCGCTACCAACTGCGCCATAGCCCCGAGAGCGGTGCCAACATTAGCACCCGGTCACCGCAGGTCGCCAAATCGGCTCAGCCCGCCGCGCGACGCCGGGCGAGGATCTCGTCCAGCGGCAGGCCGAGGGTCTCGGTGCGCGGTCGCGGCTCGTCCGCCGCTGCCAGGTCCGTCGTGCCGTCGGCGGTCGACGACGCGGCGCCCAGGGTGCCGGGAGCCCGCTCGGCGACCGGTGCCCCGGCGGGCGTCGCGGTCGGGCCGAGCGTCGCGCGGACGGTCGCGGCCAGCGCCGCGCCGCGCGCGGCGTCGCCCGCCGGGAGCGTACGGCCTACACCCGGGGCCGCGAGCGGCCGCGGCTCGCGCCGGGGGGCCGCCGGCTTCGTGACGTAGGTCGGCAGGGGCACGGGCACGGGCTCCCACGGCTCGCTGCCGACCGGCGGCGGCCCGGCGGGCGCTCCGTCACCCCGCTCCCCCGGGTCGACGACGACGACGGGCTCCGGCGTCGCCGCCGGCTCGTCGGCGCGGACGTCGAAGACGAGGCGCTCCGACGACGCGGCGGCGCGGCGGACCGTGACCGGCTCGGGCTCCGCGCTCTCCTCGCCACGGGCGTCGGCGGCGGGGACGGTCGCGCGCGGGCCCGGGGAGGCGGGCTCCGTGCGCCGCGTCGCCCGCGGGGAGGTGCGGGCGGCGGACTGGTCGGCGGGCGCCGCCACGCGCGGGATGAGCTGCGTGTGCGTCGCCGACGGGCGCACCGCGTGGCCCGTCACCCGGGGGCGGTTGCGCGGCGCGTGCGGCCCGCCGTTCGCGAGCGCCCGCGCCTCGGTCGCCTGCCGCTGGGCGGCCTTGCGCTCCGCGACCCACCGCGCGTCGGCACGCCGGGCCTGCAGCACCGCGACCCGGCCCAGCACCAGCACGACGAGCAGCAGCGCGGTGGGCGCGGCCCCGGCGTACCAGCCGACCAGGCCGAGGCCGACGACGACCCAGCCGCCGATCGTGACAAGGAGCAGGAGGACGGTCAGCAGGAGCCGACGGCGTGCCCTCGCGGCGCGCTGCTCGAGCAGGGCGAGGCGGGACTCGCGCGGTCGATCGTCCTGCCCCGTGGCGCGCGGGGCCGTCAGGGCACGCGACGCGCCCCCGTCGTCGTCCAGACCCATCGGTCGCTCCCCTCGTCCGCCCTCCGACGACGTGCCGGGCACCAGCAGCGGCGTCGCGCCGCCGGTCGGGGTCGTCACCCCGCGCGTGCCGCCCGCACCCGCCACCGCCAGCACCCGGAGCCCGCCGGAGAACCTGTCCTCCACCCGCGCGTCCTGCAGCTGCTGGCGGTGCCGCAGCCGGTGCGGCACCCAGAAGCCCAGCCACAGGACGAACAGCGCGAGCACCGCGAGTCCTGCCGCCGACGTTTCCACGTCACGACGGTAGGGGACGCGACGACGCCGCGGACGCACGCCGTCGCGGCGTGTCCGTGGTCGGGTCGCGGGTCCGGGACCCGCGCGACGGCGTCAGTCGCCGTCGCGCACCTGCTGCCAGCGGGCCAGGAGGCCCTCCGGCACGTCCTCGGTGGTGAGGGCGAAGGTGCGGTGGTCGCGCCACCGGCCCTGGATGTGCAGGTAGCGCTCGCGCACGCCCTCGTCGCGGAACCCGAGCTTCTCCACGACCCGCAGGCTCGGGGCGTTCTCGGGGCGGATGTTGATCTCGATGCGGTGCAGCCCGAGCATCGCGAGGCAGTAGTCGCCCGCCATCGCGACCGACGTCGGGATCACGCCGCGGCCCGCGACGTCGCGCGACACCCAGTACCCGATGCTCGCGGAGCACAGGGAGCCGTAGACGATCTGCGACACGGTGAGCTGCCCGACCAGGGCGCCGTCGAGCTCGACGGCGAACGGCAGCGTCGTCCCGGCGCGCGCCTGCGCGGACAGCGCGCGCAGGTAGTCGCCGAACGTCGACGCGGCGGGCCGCTCCCCCGGCGAGGTCGCCTCCCACGGCTCGAGCCAGCTCGCGTTCGCCGACCGCAGGCGCAGCCACTCGGGGCCGTCCTTGCGGCGCAGCGGGCGCAGCACGACGGTGCCCGAGGGCCCGTCCTCGCGCAGCGTGACCGGCCAGGGCCGGGACACGGCCCATCCCCGGGCGAGCTTGTGCGTCATGCCACCTCGTTCCGTCCCGACGCTCCACCCCTGCCCGCGGGCCGGAGCCGTTCTGTGCGTCTCCGGCGCGCGCCGGGAACTCCCCGGACGGGACCCTGCCACAATGGCCCCATGCACGGCGACCGCAACGGATCGAGAGCACACCAGCCCTACCCCGTCGTCGCCGGGATGGAGGCCGCGGACGCCAAGGAGGAGCTCCGCCGGGCCATCCGCGCGCACCGCGCCGAGCGCTCCCCGCGCCTGCGGGACGAGGCCGCGCACGCCTTCGCCGAGGTCCTCGCCACGGTGCCCGCCGTCCGCGACGCCGCGGTCGTCGCCACCTACGTCTCGCGTCCCACGGAACCGGGCACGCACGTCCTGCTGGAGCGGCTCGCCGCGCGCGGCGCCCGGGTGCTCCTGCCCGTGCTCGGCGCGGGCCTGGCCCGCGACTGGGCCGAGTACACCGGCCCCGACGACCTGCTCGAACGCGCCCCGGGACGGCCGCCCGAGCCGAGCGGACCCGCCCTCGGAGCCGAGGCCATCACCCAGGCCGACGTCGTCGTGGCGCCCGCCCTCGCCGTCGACGACCGCGGTGTCCGCCTCGGCCAGGGCGGCGGCTGGTACGACCGGCTGCTGAAGATCCGCCGCCCGGGCGTGCCCGTCGTCGCGCTCGTCTTCCCCGAGGAGCTCTACGACTCCGCCACCCACCCGCTGCCCGCGGAGGAGCACGACGTGCCCGTGCACGCCGTCGTCACCCCGGACGGCTGGCGGGAGCTTCCCGCCGTCGGCGAGGCCTGACGGTTCAGGCGTCCACGCCCGCGCGCCGGCGCGCACGGTAGGCCGCCGCCTTCATCCGGCTGCCGCAGGTGGCCATCGAGCACCACTCGCGGCGCCGCCCGCGGGAGTGGTCGAGGTAGACCTGCGTGCACTCCGGCCGCCCGCACTCGCGCAGCAGCGCGGCCGCGTCCCCGCCCACGATCTCGACGGCCTCGCGCGCGAGCTGGGACAGCACCTGTGCGGCGCTGCCGACCCGGGACCATCCCGCCTCCGTCAGCACCGGGGTGAGCGGAGCGTGCGCGGCGTACCGGTTGACCGTCCCGACCGCCTCGGCGGGCAGGGGGCGGTCCAGCAGGCGCGCCCGGACCAGCGCGTAGATCGCCTCGCGCAGCTCGACGGCGTGCCGCAGGTCGCCCGCGTCCGACGCCGGGGCGCCGTCCAGCAGGCCCGATTCCACGCACCAGGCGTCGAGGTCGGCGACGGACGCGAGCTTCTCGGTGGGCTCGTCGTTGCGGCGCGCGCGGAGCGTGCCGACGAAGTCCAGCGCCGGCGTGCCGCAGGGGAAGGCATGGATCACGTCACCATCCTGGCCGGTGACGAGATGGCCCGCAAGTCGAGCACGGCGTGATCATCACCACTTTGACAGGTGACGCGACCGAGAGCAGAGTCGTCACCAGTCAGACCGGTAACGCCGGTCGCCGAACCGGAGGAACACCATGGAGCTCACGCTCGAGATCGTCGTCCTGCCCGTCTCCGACGTGGACCGGGCCAAGGACTTCTACACGGGGCTGGGTTTCCGGCTCGACGCCGACTTCCGCAGCGACCGCGGTCTGCGCGTCGTCCAGGTCACGCCCCCGGGCTCCGGGGCGTCGATCATCTTCGGCGAGCACCTCACCGACGCTGCCCCCGGCTCGCTCCAGGGCCTGCACTTGGTCACCACCGATATCGCCGCGGCCCGCGAGGAGCTCCGGGGCCGCGGCGCCGACGTGAGCGAGCTGTGGCACGACGCCGACGGCGTCTTCCACTGGGCCGGGGACGCCCACCGCGTGCCCGGGCCGCACCCGGCTGCGGACAGCTACGCCACCTACGCGTCGTTCGCCGACCCGGACGGCAACGGCTGGGTGCTCCAGCAGGTCGTGACCCGCGCGCCGGGCCGCTGACACCAGCCGCAGCCGAGAACCAGGAGATCCGACCATGACCACCGCACCCCGCCTCGACCGCGCCGACCGGGACGCGCTCGACCGATTCCGCGAGGCCGACCGCCGGGCCGGCCGGAGCCTCTCGCCGGCGGTCGTCGACGCGTTCGAGCGCCTCACGCCTCGTCAGCTCGACGCCCTCCTCGCGGCCGACGGCAGCGCCGGCGACAGCAGCCGCGACACCTCGGAGGGGGGTCGGGCCGACGACCCGCCCGGCCCGCACGGCCTCGTGCGCCGCTGGCTGCGCGGCCCGGGCCGCACGGCCGTGGCGCTCGGGGTGGCGTTCGTCGCGGCGACCGCGACCGCCGTCATCGGCATCACGCTGCTCGAGGACTCCGGGAACCCGCCGGCCGCGACATCGGGACAGGTCACCGACGCGCGCGACCTGGCGCAGCAGCTCGCGTGGGCCGACGCCTACGGCGACGCCTTCGCGGACGACTTCTGACCCCGGCGCCGCGGTCAGGGACCCGCCGCGGGGCGGTCAGGGGACGAGCGTCGTGCGCGTCTCCGCCGCCTCCTCGACCGCCTCGCGGGTGAAGGGCCACGCGAACGTCCTCCCCGCGGCCCAGTCGTCGAGCTGGTCGTCGTAGTGCGACGACGCCGGGTGGCCGGACACCCCGGTGACGGTCACCCACGTCGACGCGTCCAGGTCGGCCAGGTCCACCACCATCCGCATGGACGGGCCGGTCGTCACGGCGAAGCTGCCCGTGCCGGCGTCCCACCCCGTGGCGTTGACGATGGACGAGCCGCCGGGCATCCGCACCGGGTCGGGGTTGACGAGGTCGCGCACCAGGGCGGGCACGCCCTCGCCGCCGATCACCGGGTGCTCGAGCTGCAGCGTGTGCAGCGTGCCCCAGTCCCAGTCGGTCGGCTCCTTCGACAGCTCGACCGTGAGGTCGCGGCGCGCGCTGGTCAGGGCGCGCGTGAGGATCTCGTCGCGCGACTCGACGACGTTCGCCGTCGTGCGGTCGTCCCAGAACGCGTCCTCGGACCGGTCGAGCATCGACTTCACCACCAGGAGCCACTGCGACCCGCCGTCGGGACGCATGCTCGGGGGCAGGTCGTCCCAGAACGCCTCCTGCAGGAGGTTGCGCCACACCGCGGCGAAGTACGCGGCCGCCGGGGAGTCCGCGTCCATCCGGTAGTCCCAGTCCGCGAGCAGGTCCTGCCCCGCCGCGACGTAGGAGTCGTCGAGGTCGATGTCGAGCAGCGTGGGCACCAGGGCCTCCGCGAACGCCGACCAGTCGTCGTTCTGGATGCGGTTCATGTCCTCGGCCGTGAACGGCCTGCCGGCCGCGATCTGCTGCGAGAGCAGCGTGCGGATGCGCTCCGAGCGGTACCCGTAGTCCCAGTCGTCCGCGAGGTACGGGCGCGTCCCGTCGCGCAGCACGGCCTGGTTGGCCGCGACGACGAAGCCCTCCTCGGGGTCGAGGGCGCGGGGCATGTCGTCGGCGTCCACCCAGCCCTGCCAGTCGTAGCGCGGGTCCCAGCCGGGCCGCGGCCAGGTGCCGTCCGACGGCACGGGGCCCTTCACCTCGGACCGGACCGGGATGCGGCCCGGCGCCTGGTACCCGATGTGCCCGTCCGTCGTGGCGAACACGATGCTCTGGGCCGGCACCTCGAACAGCGCGGCCGCGGCACGCACGTCGTCGGCGTCCTTCGCCGTGTCGAACGCGAAGACGGCGTCGGCCGTGCGGCCGGGCTGCAACGCCGTCCACTGCAGGGCGACGGCGTACTCGCCGAACTCCGTACCCTCCGAGGTCGGCGAGCCCACGACGTCGCCGACGTCGAGCACGTCCGAGACGATCGGGCCGTGCTCGGTGCTGCGGACCGTGAGGTCGACCGGGGTGCCGCCCGCGACCCGGATGGTCTCCTCGCGGGTGTCGAGCTGCTCCCACTGCTCCGCGCCGGCGTCCTTCAGCCACGTGTCGCCGCGCACCCGCTCGATGAAGAAGTCGGTGACGTCGGCGCCCATGTTGGTCAGGCCCCACGCGAGGTCGCCGTTGTGCCCGATGACCACGCCCGGGAAGCCCGCGAAGGAGAAGCCGGCGACGTCGAACGGGCACTCCGCGGAGACCTCGTTGCAGTGCAGGCCCACCTGGGACCAGATCCCGGGCGCGGACAGCGCGAGGTGCGGGTCGTTCGCGAGCATCGGCTCGCCCGACTCGGTGTGCTCCCCCGACACGACCCACGAGTTGGAGCCCGCCGCGTCGCCCCTGCCGACCAGCACCGGCACCGCCTCCAGCACGCTGCGCGTCGACTCGACGGCGGCGCCCAGCGCAGCGGTGGCCTCGCCACCGCCGCCCACTGCGCGGCCCGTGAGGGCCGACGTCAGCTCGGCGTCCGTCCCTGCGTCGGTCCCTGCGTCGGCCCCGGCGTCGTCACCCTGCTTCTGCGCCGCGGGGCGCTCGTTGGCCAGGTCGCGGTTGCGCAGCACCGGCCGGTTGCCGCTCTCCCCGTACGCCGGGAAGAGCTCGTCGACCAGGTCCGTCTCCCCCAGCGTGCTGTACGCCAGGGCGCGATCGAGCTCGCTGTCGTAGTTGCCGCGCAGGTCCCAGGCCATGGCCTTGAGCCAGGCGAGCGAGTCGACCGGGTCCCACGGCTCCGGCTCGGCGACGTCCACGCGCGCCCCGAGCACGGTGTACTCGACGCCGAGCTCCTCCGGGTCGCGGCTCTCGAGGTACGCGTTCACGCCCTGCGCGTAGGCCTGCAGGTAGTCGCGCGAGTCGTCCGAGATGAGGTGCCACTCCTGCTCGGCCACCTGCCGCCACCCGAACGTGCGGGTCACCTTGTCCGCCTCGATCGCCGCCGGGACGTCGCCGACCAGCTCGGCGAGGCGGCCGGACGTCACGTGGCGGCGGTAGTCCATCTCGAAGAAGCGGTCCTGCGCCTGCAGGTAGCCCTGGGCGCGGAACAGGTCCTCGGGGTTGTCCGCGTAGACCTGCGGCACGTCCTGGGCGTCGCGACGCACCTCGACGGCGGCGCTCAGACCCGGCACCTGCTGCGAGCCCTTGTGGTCCGGCAGCGGCCGGCGCAGCGTGACGACGGTGAAGACGGTGCCGGCCACGAGAGCCAGCACCACGACGACGGCGACACCGACGACGGCGCTGCGGAGCCGCGAGCGCCGGCGGGGTGCCTCCTCGGTCTCCGTCACGTCCTGGGAGGGGTCGGGGTCGGACGGGTTTCCGGGCTCTGCAGGGGTGACGGTCGCTGACACGCAGGCGAGACTACCGTCCGGCGTATGATTGGCACTCGCATCACCTGAGTGCCAGCATCCCGCCGTCCCGGCGAGGGTGCCGGCGTCCGCCCCGAGGAGATCACGTGCCCACCTATGCGTACCGGTGTGCCGACTGCGGCCACGCCTTCGACGTCCACCAGTCGTTCACGGACGACTCGCTGACCGTCTGCCCCGAGTGCGGCGGGACGCTGCGCAAGCAGTACGGCTCCGTGGGTGTGACGTTCAAGGGATCGGGCTTCTACCGCACCGACTCGCGCTCCGGGTCGGGCAAGGGCTCCAGCTCCTCCGGCAGCTCCTCCTCGGCGAGCAGCTCCACCGGCAGCTCGTCCGGCAGCTCGTCCGGCAAGGAGTCCTCGAGCGGCTCGTCCTCGAGCGGCACGTCGAGCTCGTCGAGCACCTCGTCGTCCGGGTCGTCCAGCACCTCCAAGGCCGCCTCGTCCTGACCGTCCGGCGGCACCCTGCCGACGACGACGCCGCGGCGCTCCCGAGCGTGGACGCTGCCCCCAGGCCGGCGTGGTCCACAGGCCTGCGCACCACGCCGACGCGCGGAGGCCGGGCGACCTAGCGTCGCCGGCATGCCGCTGCTCGACACGCTCCCCCGACCCGCCGCCCGCCGCGGCCCGGAACCACGGGCCGGGTCCGCGCGCCCGCCGGAGCCGGGCGGCCCGGGAGGACGACGCCGGGCCGCGCGCCGGCTGCGGTCCGTCCTCTGGCGAGCACGCTTCGTGCTCGCCGCCGCGTGCTGCGGCCTCGCGGCCGCCGCCGTCGTGCAGGCCGTGCGGCCGGCCCCGCCGCCCACGCTGGACGTCGTCGTCCCCGCCCGCGCGCTCCCCGCGGGCGAACCCGTCGCCGCCGCGGACCTCACCACGGTGGCCGTGGACGTCGCCCTCGCCCCCGACGGCGTCGCCACGGACCCCGCCGAGCTCGTCGGGCGCACGCCGGTGACCGCGCTGCCCGCCGGGCTCCCCCTCCACCTCGGGCTGCTGCCCGGTGGCGGCGTGGTCGCGCAGGCCCCGCGGGGGACCGTCGTGGTTCCCGTACGGCTGGAGGACACCGCGGCGGGCTGGCTGCGTCCGGGCGACCGCGTCGACCTGGTCCTGACCGGCGAGGCCGCGCGGGCCTCCGGCACCGACGACACCGACGACACCGACGACACCGACGACACCGACGACACCGACGACACCGACCCGGACGACGCCTACCTCGCGCGCCGGGCGCTCGTCCTACCGCAGCCGGCCGCCGCCGAGCCGGCCGACGGCGGCCTGCTGTCGGGCGCGACCAGGACGCCCCAGGGCGCCGACGTCACCCTCGTGGCGGTGACCGAGGACGAGGCCCCAGGGCTGTCCGCCGCCTCCGGGTGGGGCACCGTCGGAGCGGTGCTCGTGCGGTGACACGACCACCCCTGGCGTTGCAGCCCGCCGCATCCCCCGCGAGAATCGGCGACCGTCAGTCCACGCCTGGTTCGCCCGGGCGCACACACCACAGGGGGAATCACGTGAAGGGCATGCTCGCAGGCTTCAAGGAATTCATTATGCGCGGGAGCGTCGTCGACCTCGCCGTCGGCATCATCATCGGCAGCGCGTTCACGGCCGTCGTGACGGCGATGGTCGACAACATCCTCAACCCGATCATCGGCGCGATCTTCGGCAAGCCCGACCTGACCAACCTCTGGGACATCACGCTGCGCGGCCCGCACGACGGCATCGGCGCCTCGGTGCTGTCGGTCGGCGGCTTCCTCGACGCCGTCCTCAGCTTCCTCATCGTCGCGGCGGCGCTGTACTTCGCCATCGTGATGCCGCTGAACAAGCTCGCCGAGCGCCGCGCGCGCGGCCAGGAGGTCGAGCCGGAGCCGCTGGCGCAGGACACCGTCCTGCTGCAGGAGATCCGCGACCTGCTCGCCGCGCAGTCCGGCCGCTCGCAGTACTGACCCCCGCGATACCGCCACGCGCCGCCGGCCGAGCCCGTCGAGACCTCGTCTCCGGCCCGACCGGCGGCGTCGTCAGCGTCGGCCCCAGTGCGGCGGCACGTCGCGCAGCAGGCGGTCGTCGTTGTCGTCGTGACCGCCACGGTCGTCGGCGGTCTCGCCCGGCACCGTCTCCCGCTCGGTGCCCTGCCGGACCACGCGGCGACGCACGCGCCTGCGCGGGACCGCCGCGTCCGTCGGGCCGCCGGTCTCGGGACGCGGCTGGTCGGAGGATTCGCTCACCCGACCATTGTCGGGCATCGCCCGTCGGCCGCCGTCGTCCGCCGGAGGCGGGCGGTCAGGCGTCGGGACGCGACCCGCGGTCCGTCCCGACGTCGGCATCCGTCTCGGTGTCGGCGTCGGTGTCGGCGTCGGTGTCTTTGTCGGTGTCGGTGTCTGAGTCGGCGTCGGTGTGCACGGCGTCGAGGCCCGCGGCGATGTCCTCCGGCCCGCCCTCGCCCGCGCTCGCGTCGCCCTCCGCCACGACACCCTCGGCCAGGTCACCTTCGGGCACGTCGCTCACTGCCACGTCACTCACGGCCTCGGCACCCTGACGCTCCGAGGGCTCGTGCTCCGAGGGCTCGTGCTCCGGGGCCTCGTCGCGCGACGCCTCGACGCCGTCGACCGACACACCCTCCGTGACGACGTCCTCCACCCAGACCTCCGTGTCGACGTCCTCCGCCGAGACCTCCGGGGCGACCTCGACGACGACGTCGGGCGGGACGCCGAGGTCGGCGGGCGGCTCGTCCTCGTCCGGCAGCACCGGGACGACGACCTCGCGCGGGGGCACGACGCCCCCGGCGGTGCCGATCCGTTCGTCGCGCACGCGCTGCACGAGGCGGCGCACGCGGTCGGCCTCGCCGTCGGGGTCGAGGAACGCGGCGGCGGACCAGACCTGGGTGACGACCCACCCCAGGCGCTCCAGCCGTTCCGCGAGCTGCCGATCGCGCACCCGCACGGACGGCTCCGCGACGTACGCGGCGTCGTCGGTGAGCACGGCGACGAGCAGCTCGCCCGGCAGGTCGGGGTGCCCCACGACCAGCGGGATGCGGTCGCCGTCCGGGGCGCCGTAGTCGGTCTCGACGAGGTAGCCGAGCTTCCACAGCCGCTCGCCGAGGTCGACGAGCAGCCGGTCGGGCGCGCGACCCACGTCGACGCCGTTGCCGAGCCGCACCTGGTCGGCGACGCCGGACCGGCGCTCGGCCAGCTCCAGCGCCTCGACGAGCAGCCGGGGGCCGGCACTGCGCAGGCGCTCAGGGTCCAGCGCGTCGGCGGTGAAGCAGGACACGACGTGCAGCCGCTTGCGGGTGGCGCCCAGCGCGCCGACCAGCATGGCCTCGCCCCCGGCCTCGCCGAGCACGCCGAAGCGGTGCAGCACACGGCCGTGCGGCGTGCGGCCGAAGCCGACCGACAGCAGCACGGTGTCGCGCGACAGCCCCGCCACCCCGGTGATGTCCGCGACGACGACGGGCTCGGGCCGCGAGCCCGAGAAGAACGCCGCCAGCGCGGGGTTCGACCGCACCTCGGCCAGGAGCGCCTCGCGCACCCGGTCCGCGTGCGCGGCCGTCACCGTGACGATCGCGAACGTCTCCTCCGGTCGGGTCAGGGCGTGCTCGATCGACACCTCGACCACGCGGTCGACCTCGGCCTGCGTGCTCTCGACGCTGCCGGAGACCGGGTCCGGCATGCCGGTGCCCTCCACGACGTCCAGGTGCACCAGCGACTCGGCGCGCGGCAGCGGCGCCGGCCGCAGCAGCCCCTCGTAGCCGTGCGCGGCGAGCAGACGGGTGAGCTCCGGGTCGCGGCTGTGCTCGTGCGGCTGCAGCGTCACCGTGGGCAGCAGCGCGGACAGCTCGTGCACGCTGGAGCCCGACGCCGACCGCGGGTCGCCCACGACCACGACCTGCCGCCCGCGCGCCAGCGCCGGCACCACGACCTCGGTGGGCACGTGCTGCACGGCGTCGAGGATCACGACGTCGGCGGTGCGGTGCTCCGGCAGCAGGTGCGGCACCAGGGTGGGGGTCGCGACCAGCGCGGGCCGGAGGCGGCGCAGGATGTCGCCGTGCCGCTCCGCGAGGTCGCGCAGCGTCGTCATCCGGCCCTCGATGAGCTCCGTGAAGAGGGCCTCGGCAGAGTCCCGGTCCTCCCGCATCGCCGACCCGAGGTGCGCCCGGGCGGCGACCCGCACCGGCTGGGACAGCGCGGCGAGGTGCTCACGGTCGAGGTCGCGGAAGCGGCGGGCGAGCGCGTCGAGCCCGACGCCGTCCTGACCGGCGAGCACCGGGTCGGCGGCGAGCAGCTGCTCGAAGACGGACGACCACCAGGCGAGCTCGAGCTCCGCGGCGACGAGGTCGCCCGGCACGCGCCGGTCGGTGAGGTCGTCCACGAGGTCGCCCACGCCCGCGGACCGCGCCGCGCGCAGCAGGCTGGTCCGCTCGGGCAGCACGGTCAGCGCGTCCGAGTCGCCCGCGAGCCGCTGCAGCCGCTCGGCGAGGCCGTCGAGGTCGAGGTCCAGCAGGTGGCCGCCCAGGGTGGTCGACGCCAGCACCGGCTCGAGCGCCTCGAGGTCGATGCGCACGGCCTCGTAGGTGTCCTCGATGGAGGCCAGCCCCTCGGGGAGCGTCGGCCAGCCGCCGCGCTGCGCGTGCTCGGCCCAGACGTCGCGCTGCTCCTGCACCTGCACCAGCGCCTCGTGCAGGTTCGGCACCCGGACGCCGGGCCGCACCATGTCCTTGGCGCGCTTGCGCAGCCGGCGGCGCGCGAACCAGCCCATCTCGATGCCGTGCTCCGCGCGCCAGCGCCGCGACGCGGTCGCCTGCACGAGGTCGGCCGCCGTCCGCTCGAAGACCATCGGGTGGAACAGGTCGAGCGTGCTGCGCATGCCGCCGAGCATCGCGAGCTGCTCGCCCCAGCCGCGCACCGTCGTCGGCGTCGTCAGGCCGGTGACCTCGCCCGTGTACGCGAGCTGGCGGCGCAGCTGGGGCAGGGTGACGTCGCGCAGCCGCTCGACGCGCACCAGCGTCTGCCGCGCGTCGTCGTCGGAGAGCAGCTGGGCCCCGTACCAGGGGGTCGACGACGGTCGCAGGGTGAACGCGCCCAACGCCGCGGCCCGCTCCAGGCCGGCGGCGATCTCGCGGCGGCGCTCCGGCAGCAGCGCGAGCACCGACTCCGAGGCGAGCCGCACGGTGGTGGACGGCGCAGGCCGCTCGGCGGTGAGGCGCGCGAGCGCCTGCAGCGCGTCGTACGCGGACACCTGCCAGGGGGAGCGCGGCTGGTGCAGCGCCTCGATGTAGCCGGTGAGCTGGGAGCGGGTGCCGATCAGCGCGTCGCGGACGCGCGCGGCGCCGTCCACGTCGACCTGCTCCGGCTCGCTCGCCATCGCGGACAGCAGCCGGCGGGTCACGTCCTCGCGCCAGGTCGGGTGCGGCGGCACGTCGAGCAAGAGGCTCTCCAGGCCGAGGGACTCGAGCCGCAGCGCGAGCCGGTCCGCGGCCCGGCGGTGGCCCGTCACGTAGAGCACGGAGCGGCCCGCGGCGGTCGCCTCGCCGACGACGGCGGCGAGCGTGCCCGCGACGTCGGAGCCGACGGGCGCGTCGACGAACAGGTGGCCACCCGTGGCCAGGGCGTCCAGGACGGAGCGCTGCTGCGGGTCGAGGTCGCCCACACCGCGTTCGCGCGTCGGGTCCGCGTCGCCCCGGCGCACGGCGGGGAGCTCCAGCGCGGACAGCCGCTGCGCCGCGTCGTCCACGCCGGCGAGCGCCGCGACCACCTCGTGCCGGTGCAGCGACGGCGCGAGCTGGTCGAGGTCGTCCACCAGCGCCTGCCCCGGGTGCACGAAGGTGCCGACGAGCACGCGCCGGTCGAGCTCGAAGTCGTCCAGCACGGCCTCGCCCAGCGCCGCCACGCGCGCCAGCACGTCCGTCGGGTCGAAGCCGGCGAGCGTGAAGGTCGCCTTGGCCAGCGCCGCCGGGTCGAGCAGCGCCCCGTGCGCGCGCAGCGTGCGCGCCACGACGGGGTTGATCTCGACCGTCGGCTCCAGCGTGAGGTCGTAGTCGGCGCCGCCGTCCCCGCGCGGGGTGAGCGTCACCGGCCGCAGCACCACGGGCGCGTGCACCACACGGCCGGCGGGCGCCGCGGCGTCGGGGTCCGAGGGCGTCGCGCGCGGCGCGGCGGCCGGCTCGCGGGCGGCCATCGACACGACGGGGATCGACGTCGTCAGCGCGGGCCCTTCGGCGTCCTGGTCCTCCGGTGCCGCGGGGCCCTCGGCGGTCGCGGGACCGCCGTCCTGGTCGGTCGACGACGCCGCGCCCGGTGCCGCACCGTGGGCGTCCGCGTCGCCGTTCCCGCGATCGGCGTCGTCGGCGGGGTCGCCGTCCGCGCCGGGGGCCGCCGTCGTGCCCGACGACGCCACCCGCGCGAGCGCCGCGACGTCGTGCCGCTGCGGTCCGCCGCCGCCGAACGGGACCTCGGGCCCGTCGTCGTGCTCGGTCCAGGTGGCGACGCCGATCGCGAGGTAGGTGGGCGCGACGCCGTACCGCGACGCGTGCTCGGCCGCACGAGCCGCCACCGCCCGCGCCCGACGCCGCGCGGCGGGCAGCGCCTCGCCCTCGCGCACCAGGTTCGACAGCCGGGTCGGGCGCCCCGCGAAGAGCCCGGCGACCCCGTTCGGGTGCGCCTTCGAGAGGTCGACGATCGCCTCCCCGAGCAGGCCCACGTCGGACAGCGACGAGCCGCCCACCATCTCCACCAGGGACGCGCGCCAGCGGCGCGTGGCGGCCTCGACTGACGCCGCCGCCTCGGACGACGCGCTCGCACGGCGGCCGTCGGTGCCGGGCGTCCCGGGTGGTCGCGGGGCCTGACGGTCGTCGCCTCCGCGCGCGGAGGCGTCGTCGGGGGTGTCGGCTCCCGTCGCCGGGCCGCCGTCCGCGCCCGTCCGCAGGGACGGGTCCGGCGCGGCGGGTGCCCCGGCAGAGGGGTCGACCGCGGTCGTGGCGGTGGATCGTCGGGCGGCTCTCACGCCAGCACGGTAGAACGGGCGGCCCCCGCGCCGGTGTCGGCGCGCCGAGGACCGCCGGAGCACGCGCTTCCGAGCGACCCGCAAGGGGGCGTGGAGGACGGGAGCGTGTTGACGCCCCCTCGGCGGGGGGTCCGAAGGGGCGTCGGGCCGGGCTCGGCCCGGCAAGGGACAGCGCGCACCGCGCAGGGGGCGGGCGATGCGCGCCGTCACCCGAGAGTGTGCCGCGCCGTCGTGACCTCGTCAATAAGGCACGGGGGCGAACCTTGCAAGCGGTCTGAGGAATATCAGAGGGGGTACACCTGCCCCGGGCACCTAGGCTGGACGCCCGTGAGACGAGTGGTCGAGGCGGTGGCTCCCGCCCGCATGGGCATCGGGTTCCGGTGGCTGATGTCTGCGTCCTGGGTGAGCAACATCGGCGACGGCGTCGCCCTCGCCGCGGGCCCTCTCCTGGTCGCGTCGCAGACGAGCTCCGCCATGCTCGTCGCCCTCGCCGCGATGCTGCAGCGCCTGCCCTGGCTGGTGTTCGGCCTGTGGGCCGGCGTGCTCGCCGACCGCCTGGACCGGCGCCGCCTCGTCATCGTCGCCAACCTGCTGCGCGCCGTCGTCGTCGCCGCGCTCTGCGTGGTGATCGTGACCGGGCACGTGAACATCGGCGTGGTCCTGGCGGCGATGCTGCTCATGGGCGTGGCCGAGGTGTTCGCCGACACCACCTCGCAGACCCTGCTGCCCATGCTCGTGCGCCCCGCCGACCTGGGCATCGGCAACGCGCGGCTGCAGGCCGGGTTCCTCACCGCGAACCAGCTCGTCGGGCCCCCGCTGGGAGCGGCGCTCTTCGCCGCCGGGGCCGCGTGGCCGTTCGCCGCGCAGGTGCTGACCGTGCTCCTCGCGGTGCTGCTGGTGAGCAAGGTCGTGCTCACACCCGTGCCGCCCGCGCCCGACGCGAGGCTGGACGACGGCCGCCGCCGCGTGCGGCACGACATCTCCGAGGGCCTGCGGTGGATCTGGACCAACCCGCCCGTGCGCACCCTCGCGCTGGTGATCCTCGTCTTCAACGCCACGTGGGCCGCACCGTGGGGCATCCTCGTGAAGTACTCGCTCGACTACCTGCACATGGGACCCGTCGGGTACGGCCTGCTCACCACGGCCGCCGCCGTCGGCGGGCTGATCGGCACGTTCTCGTACGGCTCGCTCGAGCGGCGATGGTCGCTCTCCGCCCTGATGAAGGTGTGCCTGACGCTCGAGGTGCTGTTCCACCTCGCCCTCGCCCTCGCGACGACCGGCTGGGCCGCGATGACGATCCTGTTCGTCTTCGGCGCCTACTCGTTCGTGTGGGGCACCGTGTCCAACACCGTGCGGCAGCGCGCCACGCCCACCCGCTTCCAGGGCCGGGTCGGGTCGGTCTACATGATGTGCGTGTTCGGCGGCATCGTCGTGGGCAACGCCGTCGGCGGCGTGCTCGCCGAGCACTGGGGCCTCACCGCGCCCATGTGGTTCGGCTTCGTCGGCGCCGGGCTCACCCTGGTGCTCGTGTGGCGCCAGCTCGCGCACATCGCGCACGCCCAGGCCGACTGACCACGAGGTGGTCCGAGACTCCACGAGGTAGTGGAAAGTTCCGCGAGGTAGTTCCAGAGCCCGCGAGGTAGCTCGGCTACTCCTCGGTGGCGCTGTCGTCGAGCCCGGTCGCGGCGATGTCGCGCAACGCGTCCAGGTGGCTCCGGAACGCCCGGCGCCCGGCGGGGGTCAGGCGCAGCCAGGTGCGCGGCCTGCGGCCCACGGCGCCCTTGCGGACCGCGACGTAGCCGGCCTGCTCGAGCGCGGACACCTGTTTCGACAGGACGGAGTCGCTGACGCCGACGGCGTCGCGGACGACGCCGAAGACGGCCTCGTCGACGCTCGCTAGCGCCGCGACGATGCTGAACCGCACCGGCGCGTGGATCACGTCGTCGAGGCGGTGGCGAGGGTGCTCCTGGGCGCCGTCGTCGGCGCTCATCGGCCCGGTTCCTTCCGGATCCACGCCCCGGCGACGACGGCGATGCGGCGCGCGCCGCGCGGCACCGTCCACGCCGCCCGCTCAGGGTGCCGGGCGAACGCCACGATCGCGACGAGGTACGCCAGCTGGACGGCGACCGCCCGATCCAGTAGCCGACGCGCCTCGCGCGGGGTCGGGTCGCTCACCGGGTACCCCGTCCCGGGACCCAGGAGTCCCACCAGATGCGATGGGCCGCGGCCAGGCACGGCAGCGCGACGAGGAACGCACAGAGACCCACCACGACCGGCCGAATCGGGTCGAGCCCGGCATGGTGCACGACGAGATCGGTCGGGACATACATCAGCAGGGGCAGCGGCGCGGGCCACATCCGCGTCATCCAGCCGATGTGCGGGGTGGCGCGGGACCGGAGGTCGGCCACACGCCACAGCAGCACCACGAACCCGACGAACACCGCCAGCGGGACGAGGTACTGCACCGGCTCCGTCGTCCGGCCGGGAAGCAACCAGCGGGCGAGGGAGAACCCGCCCCAGAGCGCGCCGACCGCGACGGCCACCCACGTCCACACCACACGATCCACCCGCCCGACGAGGGTCGTTCGTTCGGCCTGCTCGAGCAGGGCGGCGGCCTCGGCGGGGCGTGGCGCGAGGTCGTCCGTCATGCTCGCGAAAGTATCAACCACTTTCCAATGCGGCAAGTAGGTGCGCATGGGAAAGCACCGTGCTACTCGCCTGTCGCGCCGTCGGCCAGCTCCCGGACGACGTCGAGGTGCCCTGCGTGCCGGGCGTACTCCTGCAGCACGTGGAAGCAGATCCACAGCAGCGTCGGCACCTCGCCGTCCGCCGTGAACCGCCCACCGACGGCGGCCCGCGCAGCGAGGTCATGGCTCGCCAGGATGTCGCGAGTCCGCACGCCGCCCGCGCGCAGGTCGGCGACCAGCTCGTCGCGGCTCACGTCGTGGGGCACGTGCCAGGGGCTCTCCGGGACGTCGTCGACGTTGTCGCCCCACGGGTGCGCGACCTGCTCGCCCAGGAAGCCCCAGACGAACCAGCGCCGCTCCATGTGCACCAGGTGCGTCAGCAGCTCCAGCGGCGTCCACCCCGACGGCAGCAGGCTCGTGCGCTGCTGGTCGTCCGTCAGGCCCTCGAACTTCCGCGCCACGGCGGCACGGTAGTAGTCGAGGTAGGCGGCGAACTGCTCTGCGGGATCGGCGGTGTCCAGGCGAGGTTCGACGTCGGGGGAAGTCACGACGTCAGCGTAAGCCCGCTTCCCCGCACGAGCCGCGCAAATGCACGTACTCCTGACCTGCGCATATTGCGAACGCCTTACCAAAGTGCGCCTGAGAGGATTCGAACCTCCGACCTACCCTTTAGGAGAGGGTTGCTCTATCCACTGAGCTACAAGCGCCGGCACCTTCGACGAAGAAGGCGACCCACAGCCTAGCGCCCGCTTCGCGCGGCGCCGACGACCGCCTGCCGCTAAGGCGACCTCGACCAGAAGGGCCACCCGCCTTCAGACCCAGCTCGCCGGGTCCGCGACCACCGACCGCAGCACCTCGCGCGCTCCGCCGGCGAGGGCGGCGTGCGGACCGGCGGCGGCGGGACGCACGTCGACGGGCGCGAAGGGCGCGGCGAGGGCGCGCTCCTCGACGACCCCTTCGACGACGTGCCCGACCCAGCCGTACAGCTCGGCGTACGCGCCGCCGAGCACGATGGTGGAGACGTCGACGAGGTTGACGAACGTCGCGAGCGCGGCGCCGAGCGCCCGGCCGCCGCGGCGCACGGTGGCGAGGGCGGCGTCGTCGCCGGCGCGCAGCAGGTCGACGATCGCGTGCACGGGCGCCGACGACGGCAGGCCGGCGCCGCGCAGCAGCACCTCCTTGCCGGCGTACTGCTCGAGGCAGCCCGTGGCGCCGCAGGAGCAGCGCGGGCCGGCGGGGTCGACGACGACGTGCCCGATCTCGCCGTTCCAGCCCCGCTCCCCCAGGAACAGGTGCCGGTCGACGACGATCCCCGCGCCGACGCCGACGTCGCCGGAGACGTAGAGGAAGGACGAGGGCACGTCGCCGGCCAGCTCGGCGAGGGCGGCGAGCTTGGCCTCGTTCGCCACCTCGACGTCGAGCGCGCTCCCGTCGCCGGTCCGCAGGTCGAGCTCCGGCACGGGTTCGACCGACGACCAGCCCAGGTTGGGCGCCACCTCCAGCCGCGCGCCGCGCACGTCGACGAGCCCGGGCAGCGCGAGCCGCGCCCCGGCGACGCGCATGCCGCCGGCCTCGACCTCGGCGATCACCTCGGTGGCGATCGTCCGGAGCCGGCCGAGCACCTCGCGGGGGTCGGAGTCGTGCAGCGACCCGGTGACGACCCGCTCGGCGACGACGTCGCCCACCAGGTCGAGGGCGCGCGCGCCGAGGTAGTCGACGTTCACCTCGAGGCCGAGCCCGACGACGGACCGCCCGGCAGGCACGAGCGGCACGGCGGGGCGGCCGGCGCGCTGGGCGGCGACGGGCGGCAGCTCGGCCACGAGCCTGCCGGCGACGAGACGGTCGACGAGGGTCGAGACGGTAGCCCGGGTGAGGCCGGTGGCGGCGGCGACGTCGGCGCGCGACGGTGGTGCGGTGGCCTCGAACACGGCCGCGGCGACGAGGCGCAGGTTCCGCTCGCGGAGCGTGTGCTGGCGCGACGCGGCCCCGCCGTCGGGCACGCGGGGCGCCGCTGCGGGCGTCGTCGTCGAGGTGGCTGGCACGTGTTGACTCTAGCCCAACGACGCGCAATAGTTCAGCCGTACAACAAAACTCGACGAGGAGAGATCCGTGAGCGACATCAAGTACTCGTTCGGCCTGTGGACCGTCGGCTGGCCGGCGGCCGACCCGTTCGGCACCGCGACCCGCCCCGACCTGGACCCGGCGGAGTCCATCCGCAAGCTGGCCGACCTCGGCGCCTGGGGCTTCACGTTCCACGACAACGACGTCTTCCCGTTCGGCGCCGAGGGTGCCGACCGCCAGAAGCACATCGACTCGGTGAAGAAGGCCTCCGAGGAGACCGGCCTCGTCTGCGAGATGGTCACCACCAACACCTTCACGCACCCGATCTTCAAGGACGGCGCGTTCACCTCGAACAACCGCGAGGTGCGCCGCTACGGCCTGCGCAAGGTGCTGCGCAACGCGGACCTGGCCGCCGAGATGGGCGCCTCCACCTTCGTCATGTGGGGCGGCCGCGAGGGCACGGAGTACGACAACTCCAAGGACCTGCACGCCGCGCACGCCCGCTACGCCGAGGGCATCGACACCGTCGCCGCCTACATCAAGGAGAAGGGCTACGACCTGCGCATCGCGCTGGAGCCCAAGCCGAACGAGCCCCGCGGCGACATCTTCCTGCCGAGCATCGGCCACGCCATCGCCCTCATCGACACGCTCGACAACGGCGACATCGTGGGCCTCAACCCGGAGACGGGCCACGAGCAGATGGCCGGCCTCAACTACACGCACGGCCTCGCGCTGGCGCTGTACGCGGGCAAGCTCTTCCACATCGACCTCAACGGCCAGCACGGCCCGAAGTACGACCAGGACCTGGTCTTCGGTCACGGCGACCTGCTGAGCGCCTTCTTCACGGTCGACATGCTCGAGAACGGCTTCCCCAACGGCGGCCCGCGCTACGAGGGCCCGCGCCACTTCGACTACAAGCCCAGCCGCACCGAGTACCTCGACGGCGTGTGGGAGTCGGCCAAGGCGAACATGGAGACGTACGACATGCTCGCCGCCAAGGCGAAGGCGTACCGCGCCGACGCCGAGGTGCAGCAGGCGTTCGAGCACGCCGGCATCTTCGAGCTGGGCGAGCCCACCCTGGCCGAGGGCGAGTCGTTCGACGCCTTCCTCGCGGACCGCTCCGCCTACGAGGACGTCGACATCGACGCGGTCGCCGAGCGCGACTACGGTCTGGTGCGTCTGCACCAGCTCGCGCTGCGCCACCTCATCGGCTGACAACCCGTCGGTCGACCCTGCTGGTCGAGCCTGTCGAGACACGGTCTCGACAGGCTCGACCAGCGAGGACGCCGGGCCGGTGTCCTCGTCCCACCCAGAGAGACCTCGAAGGAAGCAACGATGCCCCTCGTCGCCGGCGTGGACACGTCCACGCAGTCCTGCAAGATCGTCGTCCGCGACGCCGAGACCGGGCGGCTCGTGCGCTCCGGCACGGCCAAGCACCCCGACGGCACGTCGATCGACCCGCAGCACTGGTGGGACGCGTTCCGCGCCGCGGCGCAGGAGGCCGGCGGCCTCGACGACGTCGCCGCGATCGCCGTCGGCGGCCAGCAGCACGGCCTCGTCGCGCTCGACGCCGAGGGGCGCGTGGTCCGCGACGCCATCCTGTGGAACGACACCCGCTCCGCCGCGGCGGCCGAGGACCTGATCGCCGAGCTCGGCGACGGCGACCGCGAGGCCGGCGCCCAGGCCTGGGCCGACGCCGTCGGCTCCGTGCTCGTCGCGTCCCTCACCGTCACCAAGGTGCGCTGGCTGCGGGACGCCGAGGCCGACAACGCCGCACGCGTGGCGGCCGTCGCGCTCCCTCACGACTGGCTGAGCTGGCGCATCGCCGGCTACGGGCCCGAGGGCGAGTCGCCGCTCGGCCCGCAGCTCGACGCCCTGTTCACCGACCGCTCCGACGCCTCCGGCACCGGCTACTACGACGCCGAGGCGGACGGCGGCGCAGGCGCCTACCGGCCCGACCTGCTCAAGCTCGCCCTGGGGCGCGACGACGTCACGCTCCCCCGCGTGCTCGGCCCGGCCGAGTCGGGCGGCGTCGCGCACGCGTCCGTCGCCGGCGCCGACGTCGACGGCGGGGCCCTGATCGGCCCCGGCGCCGGCGACAACGCGGCCGCCGCGCTCGCACTGGGCATGACGCCCGGCGACATCGCGATCTCGATCGGCACCTCGGGCGTCGTGTCCGCGGTCGCGCCGACGCGCACGGCCGACGGTTCCGGCGCCATCAACGGCTTCGCCGACGCCACCGGCAACGCGCTCATGCTCGCGGTGACGCTCAACGCGGCTCGCGTGCTCGACGCCGCCCGGGCCGTGCTCGGCGTCGACGTGCACGAGCTCGCCGACCTCGCGCTGGCCGCACCCGCGGGCGCCGACGGCCTCGTCCTCGTGCCCTACCTCGAGGGCGAGCGCACCCCCAACCGCCCCGACGCTACCGGCACGCTGCACGGCGTCCGCCTCGCGACGTCCACCCGCGAGCACCTCGCCCGCGCGTACGTCGAGGGCATGCTCTGCGGCCTGGCCGACGGGCTCGACGCGCTGCGCGCCCAGGGCGTGCCGATCGAGCGCGTCATGCTCATCGGCGGCGCCGCGCAGTCCCCCGCGGTGCAGCAGGTGGCCACACAGGTCTTCGGCCTCTCGATCGGCGTGCCCGAGCCGGGCGAGTACGTGGCCGACGGCGCCGCACGCCAGGCCGCGTGGGCGCTCTCGGCGGCCGCCGACCCGGCCGCCGCGGCGCCCTCCTGGTCGACGACGGTCGCCACCACCCTCGACGCCGACCCGCGGCCCGTGGTGCGCGAGCAGTACGCCGCCGTCCGTGACATCGTCGGAGCAGGCGACTGACCCTCTGACCGGCCCGGGAGGTGGTGGGTGATGTCCCGTCCCACCCTCTTCCCCGCCGACCTGACCGACGAGATCGTCGCCTACCTCACGGCGGGGACGAGCGTCGACCTCCTCGGGCAGAAGGGCTCCGGGCGCAGCACGCTCCTGGACCAGATCACGTCCGCGCTCGTCGAGGAGGGCTGGGACGTCGTCCGCGTGCAGGGCATCGCGACGCTCGCCGACCGGCCCCTCGAGGCCCTCGCGGTCGCCGACCTCGCCCGCCGGGCCGAGCAGCGGGGCCCCTCCGCCGTGACGCTGGCCGTGCGCCGCCTGGAGGAAGCCCTCTCCGACGGCCGCACCGTCCTCGTGGTCGACGACGTGGACGACCTGGACGAGGCGTCGGCCGGAGCCGTCACGGCCGCGCACGCGCGCCGACCCTTCCCCGTGCTCACGTCGACGCGGCCGCGGCCCGAGCGCGTCCTCGACCCCTTCGCCCTGCCGTCGGAGGTCCGGCCGGGCGTGCAGCTCACGGTGCCACCGGTCGACTACGTGACCTTGCACGAGCTCGTCACCCGGACCCTGGGCGGCCCCGTCGAGCCGGACGTGGCGGGTCGCGTGAACGCGCTGTCGGGCGGGCTGCCCGGCCTGGCCGTCGCGATCACCGAGGCCGCGGTCCGCAGCGGCCGCCTACGGCTCGTGGACGCGCGCTGGACCGCCGGGCCCGAGCTGTGGAGCCCCGGCCTGGACCGCGTCGTGCAGCCGCTGGTCGCCGACCTCGACCGCCAGGGCACCGAGGCGCTGCAGATGCTCGCCCTCGCCGGCACGGTCGAGCACACCACGGCCGTGGAGCTCGTGGGCTGGGAGGCCCTCGAGGACCTCGACGCGTGCCGCCTGCTGCAGTTCACGCCGCACGGGGACGCCACGGTGGTCGGGGTCTACCCGGCCCTCGTCGAGGAACGCTACCGGCACCTGCCCCTCGGGGTCCGCCGTCTCCGGTTCGCGGACCGGATGGCGGAGCTGCTCGGACCCGCGGAAGACGACGCAGCGGACCGGCCGGCGGCGGCACGTACCGTCTGGGCGCCCTGGTTCCGGTCGGCGGCCCGCACCCCCGCCGCGGACTCCGCACCGGGCCGCGCCACGCCGGACGGGCTCCTCCCGGACACCGTGCTCAACCGGCTCATGCGCGACGAGTGGCAGCACCAGCACCTCCTGCGCCGGCACGAGTGGGAGCGGGACCGGTCGCCGCGCACCGCCGTGCCGTACCTACGGACCCTGCTGGTGGGCAACGCGGACCTCGCGCTCATGCAGGCGGTCGTCGACGGCACGCCGCTCACCGGCACCACGGCCGAGAGGGCGCACTTCCACCGTTGGCACGCCCAGGTGCTCGCCAACGCCGCGAACGATCTCGACGGCGCCCACGCCCTCCTGGACGACACCGTCGGACGGGTGGGGCCCTGGGACGAGCCGCTCGAGGCCCTCGCCGACCACCTGACGCTGCTCTTCGACCGGGTTCCCGCGCCGCGGTCGTGGCAGCCGACGGAGGACGCCGCGCAGACCTGGCAGTACTTCGCGGCCCTCGAGGCGGAGCGGCTCGTCGCCGCCGGCGACCCCGCCGCCGCCCTCGCGCTGCTCGCCCGGGAGGGTGACTGGAGCGACCCCGACATGATCGTCACCCGCCAGGTGCTCGTCGGGATGGCGCGGCTGCTCGACGGCGACACCCGGGGCGCCCTGGCCTGGAGCATGGAGCACCTGGACCGTGCCCGGACCCGCCTCGACGCCGACGCCGTCCCCGGTCACGCCTACGTCGCCGTGAGCGCCCTGCTGCTCCTCGGACGCGTGCAGGAGCTGCGGTCGCTCCTCGCATCCGTGCTGGCGATCGGGCTGACGTCGTCCCTCCAGCGCCACTACACGTCGTCGCTGCTGGAGACCGCCGGCTCGATCGCCCGCCGCGACGGCCTCGCCTCGACCGCGGAGACCCTCACCGTCCAGGCGCGCACCACCGCGGCGGGCCCTTCGGCGTTCACGCTGCCCACGTCGACCTGGATCACCCCGCGCCGGGAGGTGGACGCCTCCGAGACCGACGCCGACCACGCCGACCGCATGTGGGAGACGGTGCGCGACTACCTGGACCGCGGCTTCATCATCTCCGGCGCGATCCTCGCCGCGGCCACGATCGACCTGGCGCCGTCCGCCGAGCGGGTCGAGGCGCTGCGCGCCGCCGTCGGGCCCACCCCGGCCTCGCTCGTCCAGACGGTCGTGCGCGTGGGCGAGGCGACGGTCGACGACGACGTCATGGCCGGCGCCCGGCTCGGCCGCGCTCTCGTCGAGGAGGGGCAGATCTCGCTCGGGGTCCGGGCGTCCGCCGCGTCGGTCCGGCGCCTCCGGGCAGCGGGGCGGTCGGCCGACGCCGCGGCCCTCATGCAGGAGATCCGGACCGGCCTCGACCGGGCCGGTGTCGAGTCCGACACCCTGCTCGGCACCGCGCTGCCGACGAGCACGCTCACGCGCCGCGAGCGCCAGGTGGGCACCCTCGTCGCGCGCGGGCTCTCCAACGGCGAGATCGCCCGGAGCCTCGGCGTGTCCGGCAAGACGGTGGAGAACCACATCAACCGGCTGCTCCACAAGCTCGGCGTTCCCGACCGCACCGGGGTCGCCGCCGCCCTGCACACCTAGCCACGTCCTGCTCGGCACAGGTGCACGGTGGCCGCGGGGGGACGCCCCCCGCGGCCTCGGCCGGCCTGCGACCGCCGCCGGCGGTCGCCGTGCCCTCAGCCCTCGCCGCGGCGCATCCGGCGTGCCCCGGCCAGCGCCAGGCCACCCAGGGCGACCAACCCGGCGGCCATGCCCGCCGTGGCCGCGCCGTCGGCACCCGTCTGCGGGAGCTTCCCCTGCACGGCGCTCTCGTGCGCTGCCGTGCCCACCCCGCTGACCGTGCCGGGTCCGCCGACCTCGCCCCCCGGCGCCGCGACGACCGTCGCCGCCGGGTCCGTCGTGGCGTCGACGACCACCGTCGTCCACGACATGTAGGTGGTCTGCTCGCGCGTCAGGTCCGTCGGGTCCACCGGGTCCACCGGGTCCACCGGGTCCACCGGGTCCACCGGGTCCACCGGGTCCACCGGGTCCACCGGGTCCACCGGGTCCACCGGGTCCACCGGGTCCGT
>NZ_JBHTUY010000001.1:0-198238 GCF_042793335.1 Isoptericola sp. NPDC056573 | reverse complement strand
GTCCGTCGGGTCCGTCGGGTCCGTCGGGTCTGTGGGATCGGTCGGGTCTGTGGGATCGGTCGGGTCACCGCCGGGGTAGAACGACACGTGACTGATGTCCTTGCCTCCCAGCAGCCCTGCCGTCGACAGGGTGACGGTGTCGCCCGCCCGGAACGCCCGCTCGGCCGTGTAGACCACGTGCGCGTTGCCCGCCTTGAGGACGACGGTGTCGATCGGCGAGGCAGGAGCGTAGTCCGGACCGAAGGTCAGGACGATCGTGCCCCGGTCGCTCAGGTCGAAGCTGACCCCCGCGATACCGCCCTTCTGCCACTTTGTGCCGTCGATCTTGTCGACGATGCCCGGGTACTTGTCGTTCCCCGCCACCACACCACCGTCCGTGAGCGCCGGGGCGGCCGCGGCCACGGTGGCGCCGCCCGCGGCCGTGGCCGCGGCGGCGGACGGGCGGGCCTTCGCCGCGGCCGACGTCGCCCCGCTCGGCGCGCCCGCCTGACCGCTCGTCTCCTCCGCGGCGGGCTCCTCCGCCGTGGCCTCTGCGCCGGCGTCCTGCGTGTCGTCGGCGGCGGTGACCTCCTGCGCCGGCTCCGGCTCGGGCGTGACGGCAGGCTCCGCCGCCTCGGCGACCGCGTCATCCGTCGACGGTCCGGGCTCGGTCGCGGCGGGCTCGGCCGGGGCGGGCTCGGCCGGGGCGGGCTCGGCCGGGGCGGGCTCGGCCGGGGCAGGCTCTGTCACGACGGGCTCGGCCGGCGCAGGCTCGACCGCAACGGCCTCGGACTCCGCGGAGGGTGCCTGCCCCTGCTCCTCGTCGGTGGCCTCCGGTGCGGCCTCGGCCCCGTCCACGGCGCCCGACCCGAGCTCGGGCTCCTCGGCCGTGGTGCCGGCGTCGGCGGCCATGGCCGCCGCCGGCGTGAGTGCGAGCGCCGCGCCTGCCGCGAGGCAGGCTCCGGTGCGCAGCAGCAGGGCCGTCCGCGCCGTGCGGGCCGTCCCGGTGGTGGTCGTCCTGGTCATCGTGATCGCCTCTGTCTGGAGTGGGTGCACGACCACGTTGACGCAGGTCATGGGCCCACCCAGCTCCCCTGGCGCGCCTGTGGGTGCCGGCGGGACGGGATTGGGTGCACGGAGCGCGACCAGGGTGCGAGCCGGTCCCCCGCGTGGGTGCCGCGGTGTGCCAGGGTGCTCGTCGTGATCTCGCTGAGCGATCTCCGACGCCGCGCCCACGCCCTCGACATCGCCCTCCACACGGTGGAGGTCCGGGTCGGCGACGACGTCGTGGCGTCGGCCGCGGGCGCGCCCCTCGGCCACGACGTCCCGCAGCGGATGTACTCGGTGTCCAAGACGGTCACGGGCCTGGCCGTCGGGCTGCTCGCCGCGGAGGGGCGCCTCTCCCTCGACGACCCCGTGGTGAAGCATTTCCCGGACCTCGTCGACGGCCACCCCGCCCACCCCTGGCTCGAGGCCACGACCCTGCGGCACATGCTGGCGATGGTCGGCCCGCACCGCTCGACGACGTACAAGGTCCGCGAGGGCGGCTGGCTGGAGTCGTACTTCCGCGTCGGGCCCACGCACCCGCCGGGCACCCTGTTCACGTACGACACCAGCGCGTCGTACACGCTGGCCGCGCTGGTGGAGCGGACCACCGGCGGCACGCTCGCCGACTACCTGCGCCCGCGGGTGCTCGACCCGCTCGGGGTCTCCCCCGGCCTGCGTTTCCTGCCCGGCCCCGACGGCTTCAGCCACGGCGGCTCCGGCCTGATCTGCACCCCCGACGACCTGGCACGGCTCGCCCGGCTCCTGAACGACGGCGGCGTGCACGACGGCGCGCGGCTGCTCCCGGCCGACTACCTCGCGGCCGCGACGGCGCCGCAGTCGCACCCCGCCACGCAGACGTGGGGCGGACCCTTCCGCGCGGGGTACGGGTACCAGCTGTGGCTGCCGCCCGTCGGCGGCTGGCTGATGTTCGGCCTGGGCGGGCAGATCGTCTACGGCGACCCGGAGCTGCGGGTCGCCGTGGTCGTCACGGCCGACTCCCAGGCCGCGGCGAGCGGCGACCAGAAGCTGCTCGACCTCGTCCTCGACCACCTCGTCGAGCCCGCGCGCGGGCTGGCGCGGGCGGGCCGGGGCGCCGCCGCGCCTCCGGCCGCTGCCGCCGTCACGACGCTCGCCTGGCCCGCCCCACGGCACGACGCCGCACACGTCCGCCCGCTGGGCGGCACCTGGACCAGCCGCACCCCGGGCGCGGGTCCGGCGGAGCTCACGCTGGCCGTCGGGGCCCGCGGCGGCACCCTCGCGTCGTCCGACGGCTGGTCGATCACGCTCGACACCGCCGGCCCGCTGACCACCGCGATCGGCGCCGAGGCGGCGGTCGTCACGGCCGGCTGGTCCGCCCCCGGCACCCTCGACGTGCGCGCGGGGACGCACGGCGACGAGCTGGCCACGCTCCGGCTGCGCCTGGCCCTCGCCGACGACGGCACGCTCGCCGTCCAGTCGCAGGGCTTCGGGGAGACCCTCGACCCGCGGTGGACGTTCCACGCCGCCTTCGCCCCGAGCGACGGCTGAGCCCGCCGGGACCAAGGGTCCCGACGGGCTCGGCCAGGGTGGGGCGGCGTCAGCCGGCGGGCGTCAGCCGTTCACCTCGGCGTGGGAGGCCGTGAACTCCTCGAGGATCTGGTCGAGCCCCTGGCCCCCGAGACCGTCGACGAGCGCCTCGTACTCCGCCATGTCGATCTGGCCGACGAGGTACTGGTTGTACGCGTCCTTGGCCTCGCCGTAGAGCGTGGTCCACTGCCGGTCGTACGTCTCCGAGGTCAGCGACTGCGTCGGGTTGACGACGGAGTACTCCTCGTTCTCCGCCATCTTCTCGTTGCCCTCGTCGACGTACGGCTCGGCGCTCTTGTACGTCACGACCTTCTCGGACGGGCGCGACGACGCGTACGGCTGCACCTCCTGCTCCCAGAGGGTCTGGTCGGTGATCGAGACCACGCCGTCGCCGTCGACCTCGTAGTGCGTGCCCTCGATGCCGTTGGTCATGAGGCCGTAGGCCTCCTCGTCGAGCAGCTTGTCGACGAACCCCAGGACCTTCTTCAGCTCCGCCTCGGACTTCACGTACTCCTTGGGGAACGCGAGCCAGCCGCCCATGCCGCCGCCCGTGTCGGTGAGGATCCGCCGCGGCACGTCGCCCTGCGTCATGTCGTTGACGAGGGCCCACTCCATCGGCGTCTCGGGGTTGCTGTCCTGGGCGGTCGCGAGGTAGCCCTTCGCCTCGAAGAGGCCGGTGACGACGATGCCCCCCTTGCCCTGCGCGATGGCGTCGAGCTGGTTCGTCTTCTGCATCGTGACGAACTCCTGGTTCACCGCCCCCGACTCGTAGACGCCGCGGTACCACTCCATGGCGCGCTTGAACTCGTCGCTCGCGAAGACCGCGTGCACCTGGCCGGCGTCGTCCACCGTGAAGTCGTCGCCCGCGCCGAAGTAGCCGCTCAGGGAGCGGAAGCCCAGGTCGAAGCTCTCCTCGCGGTCGAGGAAGCCGGTGGTGTCGTCCTTGCCGTTGCCGTCCGGGTCGTCCTTCGTGAACGCCTCGGCCACCGCCGTCAGGTCGTCGATCGTGTGCGGCACGTCCAGCCCGAGATTGTCCAGCCAGTCCTGGCGCACCAGGACGCCGTAGCGCGCCTTGTTCTTCTGGACAGGCACGCCGTACAGGTGGCCGTCGATCCGGGCGGAGGCCGTCGTCTGCTCGTCGATCTTCGACAGGTTCGGGAAGTCCGCCAGGTAGTCCTCGACGTCCCAGAACATGCCCGACTTCAGCGACTGCCGCACGAGCGCGCTGTCCGCCGGGGCCATCGACACGATGTCGGCCAGCTTGCCCGTGGACAGGGCGGCGTTGAGCTTCTCCGCCGACGACGCCGCCGGCACCCAGCTCACCTCCAGCTCCTCGCCCGTGTGCTCCTCCAGGGCGGACTCGATCGGGCCGTCCGCCTCCGGCGTCGTCGGCGTGTGGAGCGTGGCCATCCAGGTGATCGGCCCCTCGGCGCTCGCCTCGCCGCCCCCGCCCGACCCGCCGCCGCACGCCGTGAGGGCCAGGGCCGTCACCAGCACGGCCCCGACCGCGCCGGCCCGACCGGCCCGTCGTGGTCCCCCTACCGGGACTCGTCGCATCATGCGTCTCCTCTCGTCGCACCTGCCTCGTCGCAGGTCGTTTCGGTGGGTGGGCTCGACACCGCCCGGGCCCCGTCAGCCCTTCACGGAGCCGATCAGCGCGCCCTTGACGAAGAACCGCTGGACGAACGGGTAGACGATCAGCATCGGCAGCGTCGCGACGAAGATGACTGCCATCTTCACCGACTGCGCCGGCGGCACGACGTCCACGGCGCTCTCGTCGGCGTTCATGCCGCTCGCGACGATGACGATCTGGCGCAGCAGCACCTGGATCGGCCACTTCGTGGAGTCGTTGATGTAGAGGATCGCGGCCTGGTACGTGTTCCAGTAGTAGACGGCGTAGAAGAGGCCGATGGTGGCGATCGACGCGAGCGACAGCGGCAGGACGATGCGCAGGAACACGCCCAGGTCGGAGCAGCCGTCGATGCGGGCGGCCTCCTCCAGGCTGTCCGGGATGCCCTGGAAGAAGCTGCGCATGATGACGAAGTTGAACGCGTTGATCGCCACCGGCAGGATCAGCGACCACAGCGAGTCGATGAGCCCGAGGCTGTTCACCACGATGAACGTGGGAATCATGCCGCCGCTGAACAGCATCGTGAACACCACGAGGAAGTTGATGACGCGGCGGCCCCTGAGGTACCGCTTCGACAGCGCGTAGGCCATCAGCGACGTCAGCAGCAGGCTGACGAAGGTACCGACCACGGTGACGAACACCGAGACGCCCATGGCCCGGAAGATCGTCGACGTCGACAGGATGTACCGGTAGGCGTCGAGCGTGAACGTCTGCGGGATGAGCACGAACGGGCGGGTCGCGAGCTCGCCCGGCGTCGCCAGCGAGCTGCCCAGCACGTTGATGAACGGCAGGACGCAGATCAGCGCGAAGGCGCTCAGGACGATGACGTTCACCACCCGGAACACGCGCATCCCGGTGGTGGGCCGGTGGATGCGGCTGCGCTCACGGGTGGTGGCTCGCGGCGCTGCGAGGGTCTTGCTCATGAGGTGCTCCCGGTCTCGGACGTGCGGTCGGTGGCCCGCGCGGCGGTGGAGCCGGCGGGCGGGTCGGTCGGCCGCACGGCGAACAGCCCCGCGGCGACGAAGAAGAGGAAGGCGATCGGGTAGAGGACGAGCTGGCTGCCGAACAGGCACACCAGCCCCGCCCCGAGGAACCACCAGCCGGTCGACCGGCGGGCAGGACGGCGGTGGGCGACGTAGATCCCGGCGGCGGCGACGAGCAGCACGACGACGAGCGTCAGGCCGAACCACGCGGCGAGCGTGCGCGCGGCGTCGTAGGCGTCCGCGGCCTCGACCCGCATGCCCGCGCCCGTCATCGCGGGGTACACCGCGTCGAGGAACGTCTGCTCGTCCGCCCGGTTCATCACCAGCGCGAACCCGCCGAGGAAGACCGCCGACGTCACCATGCCCGCGACGGTCACCCAGGTCTCGGCCGTGCGCCGGATCGTCGGCCCGTGGCCGTCCGGCGCCGCGCCGGAGCGCACGGGCTCACGCACCCGGTCACGCATCGAGACGCTCGCCATCGACCCGCACCTCCGTCAGCCGCAGCGTCGGGCTCTCCTCGACCACGACACCCGGGCCCTCGCAGCCCTCGATGCGCACGCGCGACACGTCGGAGTCGGCGACGAAGCCCAGGTGGAGGCCGGCGCGTCGCATCTCGGGCACACCGTCGGCCATCGCAGGCACGCCGGGCACGGCGTCGGCGGCGTAGGAGATCGTGACGTCGTCGAGCGTCACGTCCGTCAGGGGCTGCTCGGGCAGGCCGTAGAGGTGACCGGCGGCGGCGTGCACGTCACGCGCCGTGATGTGCGTCAGGTGGATGCGGCGGAACACGGGCGTCGCGTCGCCCACCGGGTGCGGGGCGCGGTCCGCGACGTGGGGTTCCTTGCCGTCGGGCCCGCAGAAGTAGAAGGGGTTGATGACGAACGGGGTCATGACGCCCCGCATCACGACGTTCGTCACGCGGACGTCCTCGACCACGCCCCCGCGCCCGCGGCGCGACTTGATGCGGATGCCGCGGTCGGTGCCCTCGAAGACGCAGTTGCTGATGACGACGTCCCGCACGCCGCCGCTCATCTCGGACCCGATGACGACGCCGCCGTGGCCGTGCACCATCGTGCAGTTGGTGATGGCGACGTTCTCGCAGGCGATCCGCTCCGGGTCGCGCTCGGTGCCCGCCTTGAGGACCACGCAGTCGTCGCCGACGTCGATGTGGCAGTCGCTGATCCGCACGTTGCGGCACGACTCGGGGTCGATGCCGTCCGTGTTGGGCGAGTCCGGCGGGTTGACGATGACGACGTTGGAGATGGTGACGCCGTCGCACCGCAGCGGGTGCACCGTCCAGCTCGGGGAGTTGGTCAGGCGCACGTCGCGCACCGTGACCCGCGTGCAGTCGTGCAGGCCGACGAGCGTGGGCCGCGGGTGGGCCAGCGACGCCCGGTCGTGACGGAAGGTGTCCCACCAGGGGGCGCCGCCGCCGTCGATGGTGCCGAAGCCGGTGATCGCGACGTCCGTCTCGCCCGCCGCGTACAGGCACGGGGAGTGGATCGTGGCCGGGGCGCCCTCCCAGCGGGCGTCGACCGGCGGGTACAGCGCGGGGTCGGGCACGAACTGGAGGAGCGCGCCCGCCTCGAGGTGCAGCTCCACGTGGGAGCGCAGGCGCAGGGCCCCGGTGCGATGGGTTCCGGCGGGCACCACCACGGTGCCGCCGCCGGCGGCCGCGGCGTCGTCGATCGCCGCCTGGAACGTGGCCGTGGCGAGGGTCTCGTCGAGGGTGTGCACGTGTGGCCTCTCGGTCGTCGTCGTGCCCGGTGCTGCGAGCGGGCGTCCGGCCCCGGAACGGGGCGGAACAGGGGCCGGACGCCCGCTCACGGCATCAGGGGGTGGTCAGCCGTTCACCTTGGCGTACGCGGCGGAGTACTCCTCGATGATCTGGTCGAGGCCCTGGCCGCGGAGCCCCTCGATCACGGCCTCGTAGTCGGCCATCTCGATCTGCCCGGTGAGGTACCGGTTGTACGCGTCGTTGACCTGCTCCTCGATGGTCGACCACTGCCGGTCGAACGTGTCCGACGACAGCGACTGCGCCGGGTTGATGACGACGGCGGGCTCCTGCTCCGCCATCTTCTCGTTCGCCTCGTCGACGTACGGCGCGGTGCTCTTGTACGTCACGACCTTCTCCGAGGGCCGGGACGACGAGTACGGCTGCACCTCCTGCTCCCACGCCGTCTGGTCGGTGATCGTCACGACGCCGTCGCCGTCGATCGTGTAGTGCGTGTCCTCGATGCCGTTGGTCATGAGGCCGAAGGCCTCCTCGTCCAGCAGCTTGTCGATGAACGAGAGGACCTTCTTGAGCTCGGCCTCGTTCTTCACCTCGGTCTTCGGGATGGCGAGCCAGCCGCCCATGCCGCCGCCCGTGTCGGTGAGGATGCGGTGCTCGACGTCAGCGGTGTGCATGTCGTTGACCAGCGCCCACTTCATGGGCGTCTTCGGGTCCGCGCTCTCCGCGAGGGCCATGTAGTTCTTCGCCTCGAACAGGCCGGTGACGACGATGCCGCCCTTGCCGCGGGCGATCGCGTCCTGCTGGTTCTGCTTCTGGACGGTGACGAACTCCTGGTTCACGGCGCCCTTCTCGTACACGCCGCGGTACCACTCCATCGCCTCCTTGAAGGCGTCGGTGGTGAACGCGGGCACGACCTGGCCGTCGGCGGTGACCTCGAACTTGTCGCCCGCGCCGAAGTATCCGGAGAGCGACCGGAACCCGACGAGGAAGCTCTCCTCGCGGTCGATGAACCCGGTGGTGTCGTCCTTGCCGTTGCCGTCCGGGTCGTCCGTCGTGAACGCCTCGGCCACCTTCGTGAGGTCGTCGATCGTGTGCGGCACCTCGAGGCCGAGGCTGTCCAGCCAGTCCTGGCGCACCAGGACGCCGTAGCGCGCCTTGATCTTCTGGAACGGCACCCCGTAGAGCTTGCCGTCGAGCTTCGCGGCCTCGAGCGTGTCGGGGTCGATCTTCGCCAGGTTCGGGTAGTCGGCGAGGTAGCTCTCGACGTCCCAGAACTGCCCGGAGCCGAGCGCCTGCCGCACCTGGGTGCTGTCGGTCATCGTGAGGGACACGATGTCGGCGAGCTTGCCCGACGCCAGGGCGGAGTTGATCTTCTCCTCCTTCGAGGCGTCCGGCACCCACTGCATGTCGAACTTCTGGCCCGTGTACTCCTCGAGCGCCGACTCGATGACGCCGTCCTTCTCCGGCGTCGTCGGCGTGTGGAGCATCGTCATCCAGCTGATGGGGCCGTCGTCGGCCTCGGCCTCGTCGCCGGACCCGCCGTTGCCGCAGGCGGTCAGGGCCAGCGCGGCGACGGCTGCCGCCGCCGCGCCCTTGACGAACATGCCTCTCCTCATGGTGCGACTCCTCTTTCTCATGCCACCTGCTCCGTCACAGGCGCGTCGATGGAACTGCGGTACGGCGCGTGGGTGTCCGGCTGTTCCGGGACCTGCGCCAGGGGACGAAAGACGATGCGGGTGACGACGCCGACAGCGCAGGCCGGGATCCCCACCCCGAACAGCACGAGCAACGGCGACGCGAACTGCCACAGCAGCCAGCCCGTGAGGGCGACGGCGGTGGTGCCGAGGATGGTCCAGTGCAGCGAGCCGAAGCCGATCAGGAGCGCGCTCGCGAGCTGCCGGCCGACGGGCGCGACGTCGGTCGCGACCATGACCGGGTACACGTAGGCGGCGGCGACGGCGAGCACGACGAGCGCCACGACGTTCAGCGCCTGCACGGTCCAGCTCGGGGCACGGAAGACGTTGGTGACGATGACCGCGCCCGCGCCCGCGAGGATCCAGCTGACGACCATGGCGCGCCACGGCTGCTCCCGGACGCCGGCCACGAAGGCCCGGGCGACCGGCGGCGTCTCGCCGTGGCGGAACCAGCCGTCCACGTACCGGGCCAGGGCGTACGACGCCGGCCCGGCGCCGAACAGGCCGAGCCCGAGGACGGTCGTCGCGAGCCAGAGCACGTTGAGGTAGGCGAACCGGTACACGCCGGTCAGGAACGTGTTGATCCGGACGAAGCCCTCGAACGAGAACATCAGTAGACGCCCTCTTCGCCGAACTTCTTCGCGAGCCGGTTGGCCATGACGACGAGGATCAGGCCGACGAGGCCCTTGAAGAGGCCGACCGCGGCGGCGTAGCTGAGCTGCCCGTTCTGGATACCCGTGGTGAACACGTAGGTGTCGAAGATGTCGCCCACGGACCGGTTCAGCGAGTTCATCACGAGGAACATGTGCTCGAAGCCGAGCTCCAGGAAGTCCCCGATGGCGAGGATGAACATCACGATGATGGTGGGCCGGATGGCCGGCAGGGTGATGTGCCACGTCTGGCGCATGCGGCCCGCGCCGTCGAGCTCTGCGGCCTCGTAGAGCTGCGTGTCCACCGCCGTCATGGCGGCGAGGTACACGATGGTGCCCCAGCCGGCGCCCTTCCAGATCTCCTGGCCCACGTACAGCGGTCGCAGCCAGTCGGGGTCGGTGAGGAACGGGACCGGCTGGCCGCCCCACTCGACGATGAGGTTGTTCACCGCGCCGCCGTCGGTCGAGAGCAGCACGTAGAAGATCGACGCGACGATGACCCACGACATGAAGTGCGGCAGGTAGATGACCGTCTGCACGCTGCGCTGGAAGACCTTGGTGCGGACCTCGTTGAGCAGCAGCGCCAGGATGATCGGCACCGGGAACGAGAAGATCAGCAGCAGGAGCGAGATCACCACGGTGTTGCGCAGCAGCACCAGGAACGTGTCCTCGGAGAAGAAGCGCACGAAGTGGTCGAAGCCGACCCACGGGCTGCCGCCGATGCCGAGGAAGGGCATGTAGTCCTGGAACGCGATGACCAGGCCACCCATGGGCGCGTACTTGAAGACCAGGAAGTACAGGATCCCCGGCACGGCCATGAGGTAGAGCGCCTTGTGCTTCCACAGCGCGGACACCCGCTTGCGCTCCGGTCGCGCCGGCGTGGCGCCACCGGACGGCGGCGTCGTCGGAGCCGCGGTCTTCGCGGCGGTGACCGCGCTCATCGCCGCAGCCCCTCGTTCATCACAACCACCATTGGCGTGCCCCTCTGCTCTTCCTCGAGCTGTCCGCGCTCCGTGGTGAAACGCGCCGGTAACCGGTTTCTCGGAAACGTACCGGACGGGTACCGGAATCGGCAAGCGCCTTCCACCGATCGGTGTCGAGATCGTGATCTGGCGATGCCTGGACGCGGTGGGAGCGCGCCCGCGCCACGGCATGCCGGGCCGTCCGGAGACGAGGAGGGCCCGCGCCTCGCGAGCCGACCGCCTCGAGGGCGGGCCGGCTGTCAGGCGGTGCCGAGGGCGCGCGCGTAGGTGCGCACGCGATGGCGCAGTGCGCCCGGGCCGGACGACGTCGCCCACGCGCCGTCGTCGGCGATCTTCCAGGTCAGGGCGTCGACGACAGGGGCGAACGCGTCGCCCGCGACCTCCAGGTCGATCTCGGTGACGACGAGCCTGTCCGCGAGCGCCAGCGTCGCGGCGTAGACCTCGCCGCCGCCCATCACCCAGACCTCGTCCCCGCCGGGAGCCGCGGCGGCGAGCGCCAGGGCCGTGCCGACGGAGCCCGCGACGACGGCGCCGTCGTCGGACCAGCCCGGCCGCCGCGTCACGACGACGTTGGTGCGTCCGGGCAGCGGGCGGCGCGGCAGCGACTCCCAGGTGCGGCGCCCCATGACGACGGGGTGCCCCGCCGTCGTCGACTTGAAGTGCGCGAAGTCCTCGGGCACGCGCCAGGGGATCTCGCCTGCGGCACCGATGACGGGCCGGCCCGCGGCGTCGCGCGCCTGGGCCCAGATCAGACCGATCACGTCGTCGCCGGGGTCAGACGGCGACCGGGGCCTTGATGCCCGGGTGGTGCTGGTAGCCGAGCACCTCGATGTCCTCGTACGCGTAGTCGAAGATCGAGTCCCGGGGTGCGAGGCGGAGCGTCGGGTACGGGTAGGGGTCGCGCTCCAGCTGGGTGCGGACCTGCTCCTCGTGGTTGTCGTAGACGTGGCAGTCGCCGCCCGTCCAGACGAACTCCCCCACCTCGAGCCCGGTCTGCGCGGCCACCATGTGCGTGAGCAGCGCGTAGGAGGCGATGTTGAACGGCACGCCGAGGAACAGGTCGGCGGAGCGCTGGTACAGCTGGCAGCTGAGCTTCCCGTCGGCCACGTAGAACTGGAACAGCAGGTGGCACGGCGGCAGCGCCATGTCGGCGAGCTCGGCCACGTTCCACGCGCTGACGACGAGGCGGCGCGAGTCGGGGTTGACCTTGATCTGGTCGATCACGCCCGCGATCTGGTCCACGTGCTGCCCGTCCGGCGTCGGCCACGACCGCCACTGCACGCCGTACACCGGCCCCAGCTCGCCCTCCGGCGACGCCCACTCGTCCCAGATCGTCACGCCGTGCTCCTGCAGCCAGCCCACGTTGGACTCGCCGCGCAGGAACCACAGCAGCTCGTACGCCACGGACTTCAGGTGCACCCGCTTGGTGGTGATCAGCGGGAACCCCTGCTGCAGGTCGTAGCGGATCTGCCGGCCGAACACGCTGCGCGTGCCCGTCCCCGTGCGGTCCGCCTTGTGCGTGCCGTGCTCCAGCACGTCGCGCAGGAGGTCCTCGTACGGGGTGGGGATGGCAGCCATGCGGCAACCCTACGACCCCTCGGACGCCGGCCGCGGCCCCGGGGCGGCGCGTCGTCCCGAGGCCCGCACGGACGTCTCCGACGTCACACCCCGCGAGCGTCACGCCGTGCCCCGCTGCGCGGTCGACGTGGTGAGAGCGCCCGACGGGCGCGGCACAGGAGGCAGTGATGCGACGCATCGTGATCGTCGGTGGCGGCTACGCGGGCTTCACGGCGGCCCGGGAGCTGGAGAAGGGGCTGCGGCGAGAGCTGCGGCGCGGGGAGGTGGAGCTGGTGCTCGTCGACCCGCGCCCGTACATGACCTACCAGCCGTTCCTCCCGGAGGTGGTGGCCGGGTCCGTCGAGGCGCGGCACGCGGCGGTGGCCCACCGCGGCCACCTGCGCCGCGCGCGGCTGGTCGACGGGTCGGTGGTGCGCGTGGACCACGCGGACCGGGTCGTCGTCGTGCGGCCGCGCTCGGGCGAGCCGTACCGCCTGCCCTACGACACGGTCGTGGTGACGGCGGGCGCGGTGACGCGCGTCTTCCCCGTCCCCGGGGTCGCGGAGCACGCGATCGGGATGAAGCACGTCGAGGAGGCGGTGGCCATCCGCGACCGCCTGCTGACGTCGTTCGACCGGGCCGCGAGCCTGCCGCGCGGGCCGGAGCGGGAGCGGCTGCTGACCGTGACGTTCGTCGGCGGCGGGTTCTCCGGCGTCGAGGGCTTCGCCGAGCTGCTGTCGCTCGCCCACGACCTGCTCCCCCGGTACCCCGAGATCGACGCCGCCGAGCTGCGGTTCCACCTCGTGGAGCTGAGCGACCGCATCCTGCCGGAGGTGACCGACCGCCCCGGCCGCTGGGTCGTGGAGCAGCTCGAACGACGTGGCGCGCGCGTGCACCTGGGCACGGGCCTCGAGTCCGCTGCCGGCGGCGTCGTCCGGCTCTCGACGGGCGAGTCGTTCGCGTCGGGCCTGCTGGTGTGGACGGCGGGCAACGCCGCGAACCCGGTGGTCGCGACGCACACCGACCTGCCGGTCGACCGGCGGGGGTACCTCGTCGTGCGCCCCGACCTGCGGGTCGGCACCGACGACGCGCCCGTGGACGACGCGTGGGCCGCGGGCGACGGCGCCGCCGTCCCGGACCTCGCCGTCGCGCGGCCCGGCGCGCTCGCCGTGCCGAACGCGCAGCACGCGGTCCGGCAGGGCCGGCGCCTGGCGCGGAACCTGGTCGCGAGCCTGCACGGCCGCCCGTCGCGGCCGTACGTGCACGGCAGCCTCGGCGTGATCGCGACGCTGGGTCTGGGGTCCGGCATCTTCCAGCTCCGCCGGCTGGTCCTGCGCGGCCGCCTGGCGTGGCTGATGCACCGCGGGTACCACCTGCTCGCCATCCCGACGTGGGAGCGCAAGGCCCGCGTGCTCGCGGTCTGGCTCACCGCCGCGGCCTTCGGGCGCGACGTCGTCTCCCTCGCGTCGGTGCAGACGCCCCGGGCCGCCTTCGCCGCGGCCACCACGCCCGACGGCGAGGCGGCGGAGCCCGCCCCGGACACGGCTCCGGACACGGCGCAGGGCACGGCTCAGGACACGGCTCAGGAGGCGGCGGCGTAGCCCGTCAGCTTGTCGGGGTTGACCTGGACGTACACGTGCTGGACCCGCCCGTCGGCGACGTCGAGCGCGAGGAGGGCGAACGGTGCGCCGTCCAGGTCGACCACGACGGCGGGCAGGCCGTTCGCCTCGACGGGGCGCACCGTGCCGGCGTCCCAGAACTTGCGCCACACGTTGTCGAGGAAGAGCGACACCCGCGCAAGGCCGACCAGGTCCACGCGCGACGCGTGCACCCGCCCGCCGCCGTCGGGCCGCGCGACGACGTCGTCGGCCAGGTAGCGCTCGAAACGCGCGAGATCCCCCTCGTGCGCGGCGGCCACGAGCTCGTCGAGCAGGCGCCGGTGCTCGCCGGGGTCGACGGGCACCGCCTCGCGCGTACCCAGCCGGTCGCGCGACCGGCGGGCGAGCTGGCGCGCGTTCGCCTCGGTGAGGTCGAGGATCTCCGCGATCCGTCCGTACGGGTAGCCGAACGCCTCCCGCAGCACGTACACGGCCCGCTCCACCGGGGTGAGCCGCTCCATGAGCAGCAGGGTCGCCAGCTCGAGGGCCTCCGCCCGCTCCGCACCCAGCGCCGGGTCGTCGGACGTGTCGACCGGCTCGGGGAGCCACGGGCCCACGTACGTCTCGCGCCGGGCGCGGGCCGACGTCGCCGCGTTGATCGCGAGCCGCGTCGTCACCGTCGTGAGGAAGGCCGCCGGGTTCCGGACCCGGTCGCGGTCCGTGCCCTGCCAGCGCAGCCAGGCGTCCTGCACGACGTCCTCCGCCTCCGCGACGCCCCCGAGCATCCGGTAGGCGATGCCGAACAGCTGCGGCCGCACGGCGAGGAACGCGTCGAGCGCCCCGGTGCCCTCGGTGTCGCCGAGGGGGCCGGGGCGCTCGGGCGCGTCGGGACGCGACGTCATGCGGCCACGCTACGCCCGCGCCCCGGCGAAGTCGGCGTACGTTACCGTGCCGAGCCGGGCGTCGCCCTGCGGCACGATCGAGTCGGCGGCGAGCACGGCCCCGAAGTACGGCGCGGCCGGGTCGGCCACGACCGTGCGGGCGTCTCCCGACGCCGCGAGCGCCGCGGCGATGAACTCGTCGAACCGGACCCGCTCCGGCCCGGCGATCTCGAGGACGCCGTCGCGCGGATCCCCCGCGGCCGCCTCGGCCACGAACCGCGCCACGTCCGCCGACGCGATCGGCTGGAACCCGACCGGCGGGATGCGCACCTCCCCGTCGACCGTGGCGCCGTCGGCGATCCGCGGCGCGAACTCGAAGAACTGCGTGGCGCGGACGACCGTCCACGGGACGCCGCCGGAGCGCACCAGCTCCTCCTGCGCCACCTTGGCCCGCAGGTACCCGGAGTCCGGGTTGCGGTCCGTGCCGACGATCGAGAGCACCACGTGGTGCCGCACGCCCGCACGCTTCTCGGCGTCGAGCAGCGTGCGCGTCGACGTCGTGAAGAAGCGCAGCACGTCGTCGTCCGCGAACGACGGCGAGTTCGACACGTCCACGACGACGTCGGCGCCCGCGAGCGCCGCGTCCACGCCCTCGCCGGTCAGGGTGTCCACGCCCGTGCTGGGCGCGGCGGCGACCGCGTCGTGCCCGGCCTCCGTGAGGTGTGCGATGACCTGCGTCCCGATGAGTCCCGTCCCACCGACGACCACGATCTTCATGAGCCTGTCCTCTCTGCGGTGCTTCTGAGGTGTCCCTGCGGCGGACGGCCCGGTGGCCGCCCCGCACCCTGTCGACCGGGGACGGCGGCGGACCGTGACAGCTCCCCCGTGTGACCCCGGCCACACCGGAATCGGACGCGCGGCCCGCACGTTCTCCTCGGGACGTCCCGGACTTCCCCGGACGAGCAGTGGGAGGATCACCTCATGACGGACCAGAGCACCGTGCCCGACACCGCAGCCCCCGTGACCCCGTCGCCCACCGACCCGCTGTGGGTGGAGCGCACCGGCAACCGCACCTACCGCGGCCACACGGCCCGCGGCGCGAGCGTGGAGATCGGACCGGTGGAGGCCGGCGCCGTCTTCACGCCGGGCGAGCTGCTCAAGGTGGCCCTCGCCGCGTGCGCGGGCATGAGCAGCGACACGAAGTTCGCCCGGGTGCTCGGCGAGGCGTACGAGGCCGTGATCCGGGTCGAGGACGCGAAGGACCTGGACGAGGACCGCTACCCGGTGCTCACCGAGCGCTTCGAGATCGACCTCTCGGGGCTCGACGAGGCCACGCGGAACAAGACCCTGCTGCTGGCGCAGCGCTCGATCGACAGGGCCTGCACCGTGGGCCGCACCCTCAAGGCGGGCGCGCTGGTGCCGCCGGCGGTCTTCGAGCAGCCGGCGCCCGACGAGGCGCAGGGCGACACGGAGGACGCCGCGTCGTGACCGCGCGCGGCAGGGGTGACGAGGGCCCGACGCCGGGCGACGAGGTCGTGCGCCCGGACGGGGCGGGCGACGGGCCGGGCGACGAGGTCGCCGAGGTCCGCGACCCGGCCGCGCGCCGCGAGGAGTGGGCGCGGTACCGGCCGACGCCGCTGCTCGACGCGCTCCTCGACAAGGCCGTGACGATCCCGTCCGCCGCGATCCACAAGCACGTGGACCGCCTGCGGGCGCGCAACCCCGAGGCCGACCCGGCCGGGATCGTGCGCATCCTCGAGAAGGAGTACCTGACCCTGCTGACGACGGCGGGGGGCGCCGTGGGCGCGGCGGCCGCCGCACCGTCGGTCGGGACGGCCGCGGCGACGGCCCTCACCACGGGCGACGTCGCGACGTTCTTCGGGGCGTCGGCCGCGTTCGCCCTCGCCGTCGCCGACGTGCACGGCATCGAGATCGACGACGTGCCGCGGCGTCGCGCCCTGCTCCTGGCCACCGTGCTGGGCGACCGGGGCGCGAAGGACGTGGAGAACGCGATCGGCGGCTCCTCCGTGGCGTGGGGCAAGGTGCTGCTCACGTCCATGCCGCAGACCACGATCAAGCGGGTCAACAAGACCCTCGCCCGCCAGTTCCTCAAGCGGCAGGTCGCCAAGCAGGGCTCGCTCGCGCTCGGGCGGCTGCTGCCGTTCGGCGTCGGGTTCGTGGTGGGCGTCGCGGGCGGGCGCGCGCTCGGGCACGGCGTCGTGGCGCAGTCGCGGCGCGCGTTCGGTCCGCCGCCCGAGCACTTCCCCCGCGTCGTGGAGCTCGTGCTCGAGCCGGGCGACGACGTCCCCACGCTGCGCGCCCTCGACGCGCCCCGGCGCACGTCGCCGAGCCGGTGGCTGCCGCGCCGCAAGGGGCGCGGCGGCGCGACGGAGGACGACGCCTCGTGACGGCACCCGGCACGACCGCCGCGCACCGCGTCGAGGTGGCGCGCGTCGTCCCGGTCGAGGCGTCCGTCGCGTTCGCCTGGGTCGCGGACCTGCGCACCCACCCCCGCTGGATGGTCGCCACCCGGCTCCAGAGCCCTGCGGGGCACGGCCCCGAGCTGGGCGACCGCTGCACGATGGCGAGCGGCCCGGGCGCGCGGCGCGACCCGGGCAGCGCCCTGGGTCGCCTGGTGATCGTCGACCGGATGGTCGTGGAGCAGCTGGAGCGACCCTCCACCGCCGCCGCACGGGTGGGGCGCACCCGGCTGCGCAAGCTGGGGCCGGTGCTGCTCGGCGAGGCGGGCTTCGACGTCGTCCCGATGGATGCCGGCCGCTGCCGCGTCGTGTGGTGGGAGGAGGCCTGGCTCGCGGGGCCGCTCCCCCGGGCCGTCACCGCCCCGCTGGTCGGGCTCGCCCTGCGGGGCTTCATGCACCTCTCGCTGGGCCGGCTCGCGCGGGCGCTCGACCGCCGGCGCTGACCGGCCGCGCCGACCGCTCGCCGCACGGTCGCCGCACGGTCGTGGGACGCCCTGCCGCAGCCGACCCACGGCCGGTATGGTCCGTGGGGTGAGCACCGAGGGTTCCACCGCGCCGTCGTCCACCGCCCAGGCCGCCCAGGCCGCCCAGGCCGCCGGCCTCGCCGAGAGGCTCGAGGACCTGCGCCGCCAGTACGCCGACCTGCAGGCCCGCGGCCTGAGGCTCGACCTCACGCGGGGCAAGCCGTCCGCCGAGCAGCTCGGCCTCTCCGAGCCGCTGCTGGCCCTGCCCGGCGAGGGCGACCACACGGCCGAGGACGGCACGGACACGCGCAACTACGGCGGCCTCGCCGGGCTCCCCGAGCTGCGCCGCATCTTCGCCGAGCTGCTCGGCGTGCCCGTCGACCAGCTCCTCGCGCAGGGGAACGCCTCGCTGACGCTGATGTACGACACGATCGTGCAGGCCCTGCTGTTCGGCGTGCCCGGCTCCGAGCGGCCCTGGTCACGCGAGGAGCAGATCACGTTCGTCTGCCCCGTGCCCGGGTACGACCGGCACTTCGCGATCTGCGAGGAGCTCGGCATCCGCATGGTCACCGTGCCGATGACGCCCGACGGCCCCGACGCGGAGGCCGTCGCCGCCCTGGTCGCCGACGACCCGACGGTCAAGGGCCTGTGGGTCGTGCCGACGTACGCCAACCCGGACGGCTCGGTCGTCTCGGAGGCCGTCGCCCGGCGCCTCGTGTCGATGCCCGCCGCCGCCCCCGACTTCCGCATCTTCTGGGACAACGCCTACGCCGTGCACCACCTCACGGAGCACGAGGCGAAGTCCGCGCACGCGATCGACCTCGCCGCGGAGGCCGGCAACCCCGACCGCGTGCTCCTGTACGCGTCGACGTCGAAGATCACGTTCGCCGGGTCCGGGGTCGCGTTCTTCGCGGCGTCCCCGGCCAACGTCGCCTGGTTCACGAAGCACCTGGGCATCCGCTCGATCGGGCCGGACAAGATCAACCACCTGCGGCACGTCCGGTTCTTCGGCGACGCGGAGGGCGTGCGCGCCCACATGCGCAAGCACCGCGAGATCCTCGCGCCCAAGTTCCGCGCCGTCGTCGACATCCTCGACGAGCGGCTCGGTGACGCCGGCGTCGCCACCTGGACCCGGCCCGACGGCGGGTACTTCGTCTCCGTCGACGTCGTGCCCGGCACCGCGGCGCGCGTCGTGCAGCTCGCCAAGGAGGCCGGCATCGCGCTCACGCCGGCCGGCGCCACGTTCCCGTACCACCAGGACCCGGACGACCGGAACCTGCGCCTCGCGCCGACCATGCCCCCGCTGGACGAGGTGCGGGTCGCGATGGACGGCGTCGCCACCTGCATCCTGCTCGCCGCGGCGGAGGCCGCCACCGCGTCCTGAGCACGCCGGGACGGTGCGCGCGCTCGACGGGGCGTCGTCCCGCTCGACGAACAGAGCCGATCGAGCGCCCGCACCACCTCAGGCCTGCGGGATCACAGGATCTTCGCGCTTCCTCTCGGGGCGGGTCACGACGGCCCGCTGCGACCTGCACACGCCCGGCCTAGGCTGCTGGGGACGCCCGCGGCAGACGCCGGAGCCCGCGGCGCGCGGCCCTCGTGCCGGCGGGTGCGGCGGGCGTCGGACAGACGACCCCGACCTGGACCCGACGCTCCGTGACCTCTTCCTCCCCCCGCAACCCCGCCCCCGGCGACCCCGTCGACGACCCGCACGACGACGCGAAGGAAGCCCCCGCCAAGACCCGGCTCTCGCTCACCCAGGTGGTGGCGAGCGCCCTCGCCGCGGTCAGCGCCACGGTGCTGATGTCCTTCTTCGGCGTCGCCGGGACGATCATCGGCGCGGGCCTGGCGAGCGTCGTCACGGTCATCGGCAACTTCCTCTACACCCGCTCGATCGAGAAGACGCACGAGCAGCTCAAGCCGGTCGTCACCAAGGTCGTGGCCCGCACCGGCCCCGCCGCCCCGCGCTCGCGCACCGCCGCGATGCGCGTCACCGGCACCGCCACGACGGCGCGGGGCACCGTGGTCAGCACGTCGGACGCCGCCGACGCCCGGGCGGAGGGCACCCCGGGCGACGCGCCGACCGTCGAACGACGGTCCGTCACGGAGACGCTGGCCGACGGCACCGTCCCTGGCACGCAGCCCCTCGACGCCACCGCGCCGCTCGGGGAGGCCCGCCCCCTCGGACCGGTCGGCGCCGTCGACGCCGGGCTCGCGTCCGCGGACGGCGAGAGCTCCGACGATGAGGGGCCCGACGGCGACCTCCCCGAGGGGGAGGAGCCCGAGCCTCGCAACGCCTGGCTGCGCTTCGTGGAGAAGCACGGCACGGGCAAGGTGCTCGCGATGTCGGCGGCCGCCCTGTTCGTCGTCGTCATGGGCGTGGTGCTGGTCGTCGAGCTCGTCATCGGCAAGCCGTTGTCCGACGCGGTGCGCGGCCAGGAGGGGTCGGGCACGAGCATCAGCCGTACCTCGAACGACTCCGACGACTCGACCACCGTGCCCACCCCGACCAGCCCCGCCGAGGACCCGGCGAACGTGCCCGGGGACGACTCCGGCACCGACCGGGACCCGGACGAGTCCACGACCGGCACCACCGACGGGAGCACGGACCGGCCGACCGACGGGTCCACCCCGGACGGCACGACCGGCACCGACCCCGGGACCGACTCCGGCACGGACACGCCTACCGACGGGTCCACCGGCGGCACCACCGGCGGCGGCACGGACGACGGCACCGGCACGGGCACCGACGGCTCGGACGGCGGCACCGGTGACGGCGCCGACGGCTCCGACGACACCGGCGGGGGCACCGACACCGGCACCGACACGGGTGCCGGGACCGGGACCGGGGGCACCGCCCCCGACGCCGAGCAGGGCTCCGGCTCGTCGTCGGGCTCCGCCCAGGACGGCGCCGCCACGCCGACGCCCACCCCGGCGTCCTGAGCCGACCTCCGAACGCCGAACAGGCGGTTGCTCCCGCTCTGACGCGCTGTGACGCGCGAGAACGGGAGCAACCGCCTGTTCGGCGCTGAGGGGGTCAGCCCCCGAGCACGGCCTTGAGGAACTCCTGGGTGCGCTCGTGCTTGGGGTGCGTGAACATCGTCTCGGGGTCGGCCTCCTCGATGATCTTGCCGTGGTCGAACATCAGCACGCGGTTCGAGACGTCGCGGGCGAACTGCATCTCGTGGGTCACGAGCAGCATCGTGATGTCCGTGGTGCGGGCGATCTCGCGGAGCACGCCGAGCACGTCGGCCACGATCTCCGGGTCGAGCGCCGAGGTCACCTCGTCGAGCAGCAGGATCTCCGGGTCCATGGCGAGCGCCCGCGCGATGGCGACACGCTGCTGCTGACCGCCCGAGAGCTGGTTGGTCTTGAAGTCCCGCTTGTCGGTCATGCCGACCTGCTCGAGCAGCTCCTCCGCCCGCTGGACCGCCTCGGCCTTGCTCTTGCCGAGCACGTGGATCGGCGCCTCGATGATGTTCTCCAGCACGGTCATGTTGGGGAACAGGTTGAACTGCTGGAAGACCATCCCCACCCGGTTGCGCACGACACGGCGCCGCTTCTCCGGGACCTCGACCCACTTGTCGCCCTTGTACTCGTGCGTGTAGGGGTCGCCGTCGATGAGGATGAGCCCGCCGTTCGCCTCCTCGAGGGTCATCAGCAGGCGCAGGATCGTCGTCTTGCCGGAGCCGGACGGGCCGATCAGCGTCACGCGGTCGCCCTGCGCGACCGAGAAGTTCAGGCCGTCGAGCACCACGTTGTCGCCGAAGCGCTTGGTGACGTCGCGGAACTCGATGGCGGGGGTGCCGTTCGAGGCGTTGGTCATGTTCGTGCTCCCAGTGGAGGTCGTCGGGTCAGGCAAGGCGCGTCTCCATCCGGCGTACCAGCAGCGACGTCGGGTAGCTCACCAGCAGGAAGAGCACACCGACCAGCGTGATGGGCTCGATGTACGAGTAGGTCAGGGCGCCGAACGCCTGCGCCGCCTGGTACATCTCGACCACGCCGATCGCGAAGAGGAACGGCGTCTCCTTGAACATGGAGATCGCGTAGTTCCCCAGGCCCGGCAGCGTGTTCTTGATCGCCTGGGGCAGGATGACGGCGCGCCAGGTCCGGCCCCGCGAGAGGTTGAGCGCGGTCGCGGCCTCCCACTGGCCGCGGGGCACCGCCTCGATGCCCGCGCGGTAGACCTCCGACATGTACGTCGCGTAGTGCACGCCCAACACGGTGAACCCGACGACCAGCGTCGGGATGGTCGGGAGCATCAGCCAGACGAAGACGAGCTGCACGACGAGCGGCGTCATCCGGATGAAGTTGACGACGAGACGCAGCGGACCCGTGATCCACCGGGTCGGGGCTCGCATCGCCAGAGCGATGAGCAGGCCGAGGATCGCAGCGATGGCCATGCCGACGACGGTCGCCTCGACGGTCACGACCAGACCCTTGAGCAGGTCCGGGAGGACCTCCCAGGCCTTCTCCCAGTCCCAGATTCCTCTGTCGATCATCGGGCGGTCACCTCCGTCCCCGCGCTCGTCGTCGCTTCCGTGGCGGCCTTGGCCTCCCTGCGGGGACCGAGGCTCAGGACCTCACGCAACGTCGGACGCGTGCCGCGACCCAGTCGTCGCTTCGCACGCTCTTCGAGAACGTTCATCCCCCAGGTCAGCAGGTACGCGATGACGAAGTAGACGATGAGGCCTACGGAGTAGCTGAAGAAGATGTCGCTCGTTGCGCGACGCAACTGGGTGGTCCAGAAGTTCACGTCGTGCAGTGTGATGTAGTACGCGAGCGCCGATCCCTTGAGCAGCTGGATCAGCAGGTTCGTGAGCTGCGGGATCATCAGCGCCCACGCCTGCGGGAAGATCACGCGCCGCACCCGGTGGGCCCAGCCCATGTTGAGCGCGATCGTCGCCTCCCACTGCCCCTGCGGGACCGAGCCGATCGACCCGCGCACGACCTCGGCCGCGTACGCCCCGTAGTTCAGCCCGAGGGCGACGATCGCGACGGCGAGCGCCTCCATCTTGAACCCGAAGACCGGCAGGACGTAGAAGAACCAGAAGACCTGGACCACGAGCGACGTGCCGCGGAAGAACTCGATGACCACCCGGGACGGCGCGCGCACCCAGAGGGACTGTGTGCGCGCGCCGAACCCGAGGATCAGGGCCAGAACCATGGCGAGGACAGCGCCGCCCAGCGTCATCTGCAGGGTGACGACGACCGCGTCGCCCAGAGCGGGGAGCCTGTCGGTCAGGGTCTGAATGTCGTCTGACATGCGGTCAGGAATCCAGCCCCAGCTCGTCCGCGATCTTCGCCAGGTCGCCCTCGCAGAGCATCTCCGCGGTCAGGCCCGCCGGCGGGTACTCCGCCTCGGTGAAGCCGAACGGCTCCATGATCTCGAGCCACTTGTCCTTGTCCTCGAGGATGGGCTTGAGCTTCTCGTTGTAGGCGTCGAGCAGCTCGGTGTCGTCCGGTCGGAACACCTCCGCACCCGCACCGATCTGGGGCACTCCGTCGATGGTCGCGACGAACGCGTCCGTCGCCTCCACCGGCTTGTCGCTGCCCTCCGCGAGCGCACGGATCGAGATTCCGGTGAGCGCGAAGGCGTCTGCGCGACCGGAGGCGACCGCGTCGAGGCCGTCCTGCGAGCTGCCCACCGTGATCGTCTCGACGCCGGTGTCCTTGGCGTAGCCGTCCTCGATGGCACCGCTCGTCACGGCGAGCTTGACGCCCGAGTCCACCGCCGACTGCCAGTCCGTGAGGTTGTCCGGGTTGCCCTCCGGCACGAGGAACGCCGTCGTGTACATGATGGTGGGCAGCGCGAACGCCGCCGCCTCGCAGCGGTCGGGCAGGATCGACATGCCGGCGCTGACGGTGTCGTAACGCCCGGCGTTGAGGCCCGGGATGAGCGAATTCCACTCGGTCTCGGTGCCCTCGACGGTATCGACGCCGAGCTCCCCGAAGATCTCCTTGTCGAGCGCGATGGTCGCGCCGGTGAGCTCGTCGCCGTCCATGTAGCTGTACGGCTTCTCGCCGTTGAACGCGACGTTGACGGTACCGGCGTCCTGGATCTTCTGGAGCGTCGAGCCCTCGCCGTCCCCCGATCCGCCCTCGTCGACGCTCGAGCAGGCGGCCAGCGCGGTCATGGTGAGCACGGAACCGGCTGCGAGGAACGCCCGGCGGCGCTTCGTGGTCCTGGTGGACGACACGGTGTCTCCCTTCGTCGCCCGGCGGGAGTCCGCGCCGAGCCGTTGGTCTGGACGGTGCGACACCGTAGCCGTGATGCCGACGCTACGACAATCTATGTATCCACATGTCGGATTGTCTACAATCAGCGAGGGCGCGCCGCCACGACGCGCTCCGTTCGGCGTCGTCGCAGGTCAGCGCGGCGTTGCCGGGACGAACTACCGCCTCGGACGGGCTCGGCACGCCCGAAAAAGCGGTCATGCCATGGTCACAAGAGGGTCACGATCTGGCGGGAGGCCACGGCGCGGGATGATATGTCCCGGTCGGACGGCCCCCGACCGCCTGGAAGGAGAGCAGATGACCCCATCGTCGCCGGCCCCCGTCGGAAGCGCGCCGTTCCTCTCGCCGGTGACCCGCCCGTCGACGGTCGACCTCATCACCGTCGAGCTGCGCAACGCCGTCTACTCGGGCGCGCTGCCGGTCGGATCACCCATCCGCGAGGTCGAGATGTCGAGCCAGCTCGGCGTCAGCCGCGGGCCGTTCCGCGAGGCCGCGCAGCGCCTGGTGCAAGAAGGGCTCCTGCGCTCCACCCCCGGCCGCGGCCTCAGCGTGGTGCGCATCGGCGCCGACCGGGTGCGGGCGCTGTACGAGGCGCGCACGACCGTCGAGACGTCGGCCGCGCCCCTCGCCGTCGAGCGAGCCACCCCGGCCCAGGTCGCCGCCGTCCGCGCCGCGCACGACGCCCTCGTCGACGCCGAGCGCAGCGAGGACGCGCGCCGCGTGGGCGACGCCGACCTCAACGTGCACTGGTCGCTCGTCGCCGCCAGCGGCAACCCCTGGCTGCTGCGCTGGATGACCACGCTCATCGTGGAGGTCCGGATCGCGAGCTTCACGGTCAGCGAGGACTACGCGGTCCGCAAGGACGCCGCCGAGTCGCACGTCGAGCTGGTCGAGCGCTTCGAGGCCCGCGACGCCGACGGCCTCGTCGCCGCGATCCGCACCAACCTCGACGACGCCGTCGCCCGACTGCTCGAGCCGGAGACCATCGCGGTCGAGACGTTCGACGAGCCCCGCCCGTCCCCCGCCCCGCGCCTCGACCCGATCACCCCGACGTTCCCCGAGCCGTAGCCGCTCACGCCCCGGGCCGGGCGGCGAGCTGCGCGCGGCGCCCGGCCTCGTACTCCTCGGCCCGCCACGAGGTGACCCCGGCGACGACGATCCCCGCCGGGCGGCCGTCGTCGCCGGGCAGCACCTCGACCGGCTCCCCGGGCGCCCCGAACCCCGGCTCGACCGGCAGCCGCAGGGCGTCGCCGTCGACGACGAGCCGCTCCGCGCCGGCCAACGGGTCCTCCCGACGCGGATCGACCAGCCACAGGTCCCGGCCCAGCCGGACGATGTCCGTCAACCCCCACAGGTTGGCGAACCGACCGGTGCTGCGGCCCAGGGCCGCGGCCTCGTCGGCCGTGGGCTCGCCGGCGTCGAGGGCGGTCGCGACCAGCGCGAACAGACCGGTCGCGATCGTGTCGGCGGGGCCGTCGACCGCGTTCGTCAGCACGGACACGACGACGCCCCCGGCCGGGTCGGCCCAGGTGCGGCTGAGCTGGCCCGGGAACGCGCCGCCGTGCCCGACGACTCGGCGCCCCTCGATCTCGCGCGTCTCGAAGCCCAGGCCGTAGCGCCGCGGCCGGGCGTGCGGGCGGTCGATCGCCGACTCGTCCCGCTGCAGCAGGCGCCGCGTCTCCGGCCGCAGCAGGTCCGAGCCGTCGGCGTGCGCCGCGAACCACCGCGTGAGGTCGGACGCCGTCGAGGAGAACCCCGTCGCCGCGGCCAGCGCCCCCGTACGCACGGGAGCGACCGGCAGCCGACCGTCGTCGGCGACGCCCAGGGCGGAGTGCCCGACGACGGCGGGCACGCCGTCCCCCACCTCGGGGGACGTGTGGTCCAGCCCGAGCGGGCCGAGGAGATCGTCCCGCACGTGCCGGCCGAACGGCGTCCCCGTCACCGCCTCGACCACCAGCCCCAGCAGCCCGTAGGCGAGGTTCGAGTACTTGAACGTCTCGCCGCGGCCGAGCACCGGACCGTCGGCGCGCACCGCCGCCACCAGGGCGTCCCGCCCCGGGAACGGCGCGCCGAGCTGCCAGAAGTCGGCGTCGGTGCCGTCGCGCCGCACACCGCCGGTGTGGCCGAGCGCCTCGCGCAGGGTCACCCGCCCGACGGCGGCGCCGGCGAGCTCGGACAGGTGCGCGTCGAACGGGTCGTCCAGGCGCAGCGCACCCCGCTCCGCGAGCCGGGCCACCGCCGTCGCCGTGAACGTCTTGGAGTGCGACGCCACCCGGAACACGTGGTCCGTGCGCAGCGGCTCCCCGGTGGTGACGTCCGCGACGCCCCACGCGCCCTCGAGGAGGGTGTCGTCCCCGAGGCGGACCGCGTACTGCACGCCGGGCACGCGCGCGAAGCCGGCCTGCGTGCCGACCCAGGCGGCGAGGTGGTCGGGGTCGAACGGCTGCGGGGTCGCGGGCTCCGGCGTCATGGGCGACACCCTGCCACGGCGGTCGCGCCGTGCGCCCGCCGATGAGTTCCGCGTCGGTGGGCCGTCCTAGCCTGGTACGTGACGCACGTCACCGACATCCCGGGAGCTCCCATGTCCGCGTCAGACCCCGGCCCGCCGCGCGACGACCTCGCCGTCGACGCCCGAGGGCTCGTCAAGCACTTCACCACCCGCAAGCAGGTCACCAAGGCCGTCGACGGCGTCGACCTGCGGATCCCGACCGGCAGCGTCTTCGGGCTGCTCGGCCCGAACGGCGCCGGCAAGACCACGGTCGTGCGCATGCTCGCCACGCTGCTGCGCCCCGACGCCGGCACCGCCCGCGTGCTCGGGCACGACGTCGTGGCCGACGCCGACGCCGTCCGCTCCGCCGTCGGGCTCACCGGCCAGTACGCGTCCGTCGACGAGGACCTGACCGGCACCGAGAACCTGCTCATGCTGGCCCGCCTGTACGGGTTCACCGGCACGGCGGCACGGCGGCGCGTCGAGGGGCTGCTCGACGCCTTCAGCCTGTCGGACGCCGGCCCCCGGCAGGTCAAGACCTACTCCGGCGGCATGCGGCGCCGCATCGACCTTGCCGCGTCGCTGGTGCTGGCCCCGCGCGTGCTGTTCCTCGACGAGCCCACCACCGGGCTCGACCCCCGCAGCCGCAACCAGGTGTGGGACATCGTCCGCGTGCTCGTCGCGGACGGCGCCACCGTGCTGCTCACCACCCAGTACCTCGAGGAGGCCGACCAGCTCGCCGACCGCATCGCCGTCATCGACCACGGCACCGTCATCGCGGAGGGCACCTCCACCGAGCTCAAGCGCTCCGTGGGCCAGGGGGCGGTGTCGTTGCGGCTGGCCGACGCCGGCCAGCGGTCGGCCGCGGCGAGCGTCGTCGAGAAGGTGCTGGGCACCGAGCCCACGCTGCCCACGGACCCGTACGCCCTGTCGGCCCGCGTGCCCGACGACGGGGCGGACTCGGTGGCGCAGCTGCTGCCCGCGCTCGGGGAGGCGGGCATCGCCGTGCCGGAGTTCACGCTCGGTCAGCCGAGCCTCGACGAGGTGTTCCTGACCCTGACCGGCAAGCCGCTGCCGGCCGACGACGCCGCCGAGCCCGCCGACGCCCAGGAGGTGTCCCGATGACCACGTCCGCGGAACCTGCCGAGATCGCGACCACGACGTTGCGCCAGGCCGTGGCGCTCACCGAGCCGCCCGCACGGCCGTCCGCGCTCTCGATGACCCTGACGTTCGGGTGGCGCGCGCTGCTGAAGATCAAGCACGTGCCCGAGCAGCTGTTCGACGTGCTGGTCTCCCCCGTGATCTTCACGCTGATGTTCACGTACCTGTTCGGCGGCGCGCTCGCCGGGTCCACGTCGGCCTACATCCAGTTCCTGCTGCCCGGCATCCTGGTGCAGACCATCGTCATCGTCACCGTGTACACGGGCTACACGCTCAATACCGACATCACCAAGGGCGTCTTCGACCGGTTCCGCTCGCTCCCGATCTGGCGGCCCGCGCCCATCGTCGGCGCCCTGCTCGGCGACACCGTGCGCTACTCGATCGCGTCGGTCATGACGATCGGGCTCGGCCTGATCCTCGGGTTCCGCCCCGACGGCGGGGTGGTCGGCGTCGTGCTCGGCGTGCTGCTGCTGCTCGTCTTCGCCTTCTCGCTGAGCTGGATCTTCACCATCCTGGGGCTGCTGCTGCGCACGCCGAACGCCGTCATGGGCGTGTCGATGATGGTGCTGATGCCGCTGACGTTCGCGTCGAACATCTTCGTGAACCCGTCGACGATGCCCGCCGCCCTGCAGCGGTTCGTCGAGATCAACCCCGTGACCCACCTCGTCACCGCCGTGCGGGGGCTGATGGCCGGCACCCCCGACGGCGGCGAGATCGTCTGGGTGCTCGTCGCCTCCGTCGTCCTCACCGCCGTCTTCGGCCCGATCACCATGCACCTGTACCGCACCCGCCACTGACGCCCGCCGTGAGCATGGTTCTGGCCCGCTCCCGAGCTCGGAAGCGGGCCAGAACCATGCTCACGACACTCAGGCGGCGGAGGCGGAGTCGGCGCCGTCCTCGCTGAGCTCCTCGTCGCACTTGCGCGTCACGACCAGCACCGGGCAGGCGGAGTGGTGCAGCACCGCCTGGCTGGTGGACCCGAGCAGCAGGCCGCGGAACCCGCCGCGGCCGCGAGAGCCGACCACGACGAGGTCGGCCCCGGTGGAGAACTCGGTGAGGAGCTCGGCACCCGTCCCGTCGAGCACGTGCCGCTTGATCGTCATGCCCGGGTTCGCCGCCTGGGCCCGGTCCACGGTGACGTCGAGGCCGGCCTTGACGTCGGCCAGGACCGTCTCGTGGTCGATCTGCGACGGCAGCCACGCCAGGATCCCCGCCCCGCCGCCGAGCGGCACCCCGGCGACCGCGACGAGCTCCGCGTCCCACGCCTTCGCCTGCGAGACGGCGTGCTTCAGCGCGACCTCGGCCGACGGCGACCCGTCGACGCCCACCACGATGCGGCGTACCTCGTGCACTACGTCGCCGTCGCGGCGATCCGCGGCGTCGGTGCTGCCGCCCCCGTCGCCGCGGTACGGCACCACCACCGTGGGGCAGTGCGCGTGCGCCGGCAGGGCCGAGGAGACGGTGCCGAGCAGCCGCTCGGTGAACCCGCCCTTGCCCCGCGTGCCCACGACGGCGAGCGCGTGCTCCCGCGACATCTCGACGAGCACGCCTGCCGCGTCCCCCGTCGCGACGGTGCCGGTCACGGGGACCCCGCTGGCGGCGACCCGTTCCTCCGCCTCGGCGAGGACCGCCTTGGCGCCCTCCTGGATCGCGGTGTCGTCCAGGGCGGCGTACCCGCCGTCGAGCGAAGCGGCCGTGAACGACGGCAACGAGTAGGAACAGACGACGTGCAGCCCCCACCCCACACGCCGCGCGTACGCGGCAGCCCAGTCGAGGGCGTGCAGGCTGGCTGCAGACCCGTCGACACCTACCAGGACGACCTCAGGCCGTGTCATCTCGCGCCTCCTGTCCGCTGGCGAGGAGCTCGCCCTCGTCGTCGAGGGCGCCTGGTTCAAGCGTAGCGAAAGGATCGCGCAAGTCACAGCAAAGCGACGCCAGACACGTCGACCCCCGTGCCGGTGGGCACGGGGGTCGACGGCGTCCAGGTGCGGCCAGTCGGCCGGGCGGCGTCAGAACACGCGCAGCGCGACGGCCTCCGACTCGGACTGCCACATCTTGTGGTAGCCGGTCTCCCAGTTGATCGGGCGGGAGGCCTCCACGACCATCCCGTCGCCCGCGTAGATGCCGATGTGGCCGGGGCTCCAGATGAGGTCACCCGGCTGCAGCTCGGAGAACGGGATCTGCTTACCCGCGTAGCGCTGGTCCGACGAGGTACGGGGCAGGTCGATGCCGAGCTGGCCGTAGACGTAGGACGTGAGGCCCGAGCAGTCGAAGCCGGACGGGCTGGCGCCGCCGACGACGTAGGGCGTGCCGATGTAGCGCATCGCGATCGACACGGCCTGCTGGCCGAGCGACGAGTTGGACGAGGTCTCGGCAGCCGCCGGCGCCTCCTCGCGCTCCGCGGAGCGCGAGGCGGTCTCGGTGGAGCGCTCGGTGCTCTGCTCCTCGACGACGGGCTCCGGCTCCGGCTCGGGCTCAGGCGCCGGGGTGATCTCGGCCTTGGCCGCGATCTTCTTGTTGATGGTCTCCATGTCGACCTTGGCCTTGGACTCGACCGTGACGACCGGAGCCGCCTCGAGCGCCTCGCGGGCCTGGTCGCTCAGGGCGCCCAGATCGACGGTGCTGAGCTTCTTCGCCGAGTCGGTGTCGACCGGGGCCGCCTGGGCGGCGCTCGCGCTGGCGAAGGTCGAGACGAGCAGTCCGCCGGCGGCTGCGGCGACGACGGCCCGACGGCCGGTCACCGAGGAGCCGACGCTCTGGACCAGCCCGCCGAGCGGACGGCGCGCGGCACGGTGCCGGGCGCGCGTGGTACGTGCGTTCACGTGTTCCCTCTCCTGTCGCCTACGAGGTCAGCTGTCGGGTTCGGGTGGGAGAAACACCCGGCCTCACGGACCAGGTCCGTGCGACTTCACCCCAAGGACGCCGTGGAACAGCGCCCGAAATTGGGTCCCCCGCCCCTGCGTGCGGTCAAGGTCCCCGACCGGCTGCAGGGCTCGGCGTTCCGGTCGAGACCCGGCGGATCACCCGCCGAGTGGTTGACACCGTAGCGGACGCGCGAGGCGATGTCACGTTTCGGTCACAGCGTCTGTGGACGACGCTCCCGGACGTGCGTCCGCCCAGGTCGAACCGGTTACCCGTGCACGACGAAGCCCCGCCGCGCAAGGGCGCGGCGGGGCTCCGTGTGACGTGTCGGACAGACTCAGCCGACGCGGATGAACGTGGGGTTCGACTGCCAGATGGCGCGGTACTTCACGACGTCGCCCGGCTTCGGGGCGTCGATCTGCATGCCGTCACCGGCGTAGATCGCGACGTGACCCGGGGTCCAGACCAGGTCGCCCGGCTTCGCCTCGGAGGCGGAGACGACGGTGCCGGCGTTGCGCTGCGCGGACGAGGTGCGCGGCAGGTTGATGCCGACCTGCGCGTAGACGTACTGCGTCAGGCCGGAGCAGTCGAAGCCGGACGGGCTGGAGCCGCCGGAGACGTACGGGACGCCCACGTAGCGCATCGCGATGGAGACGATGGCCGAGCCGTTGGCGGACGCCGGGACGGCGGTCTCGACCTCGGCGCGCTCCTCGGAGCGGGAGACGGTGCTGGTGGAGCGGTCCGCGTCGACCGACGACTCCTCGACGACGGGCTCCGGCTCCGGCTCGGGCTCCGGGGCCGGGGTGATCTCGGCGCCGGCCGCGATCTTCGCGGTGACCTTCTCGACGTCGACCTTGGCCTTGGCGTCGACGGTGACGACCGGGGCCGCCTCGAGGGCCTCGCGGGCCTGGTCGGTCAGGGCACCGAGGTCGACGGTGCTGAGCTTCTTGGCGGCGTCGGTGTCGACCGGGGCGGCCTGCGCGGCGCCGGCGCTGGCGAAGGTCGAGACCAGGAGGCCACCGGCGGCGGCGGCCACGGCCACACGGCGGCCGGCGACGCCGGACGGGGCGAGGGCGATCGGACGACGGGCGGCGCGGTGCCGGCCGTGGTTCGTGCGTGCGCTCACGTGTCTACCTCTCCTGTCGCCTGCGAGGTCAGCTGTCGGGTTCGGGTGGGAGAAACACCCGGCCGTCCGTGCCCGTGACCGGGCCCGTCCGGCTTCACCCCAAGGACGTCGTCACCGACGCCCGAAGTGGGTCCCCCGCTCCTGCCGTGCGGATGTCCGTGGAGCTCGGCCGGTGGCAGGGTTCGGCGGTCCGGTCGAGCGCCCGCAGGATGAACTCCGACGAGCGCCCCGACCGTACCGGACAACCCCGGGCGATGTCACGCTGCGGTCACGATGTGGCGTGCCGCCCCGGCTCAGGAGCCGGACCGCAGGTCAGCGGCTCGCGACGAACAGGTGCTTCGCCAGCTCCTCGGGCAGGTCGAGCACGATGCCGGACCCCTCGACCTCGACCGCGACGTCGTCGCCGGCGGTGCGCGCGACGATCTGCGCGCCCGGCACGAGACCGGACTCGGCGAGACGCGCCAGCAGCTCGATGTCCACCTGGAGCGGCTCGGCGATCCGCTGGAGCACCAGCTCGACGCCGTCGCCGTCCGCCAGGCCCTTCGCCCTGCGCGCCTCGAGCACGCCGGGCAGGGACTGCACGCCCTCGAGGAACGGCACGTCCTTGTACTGCTCCCCCAGCTCGGACAGACCCGGGATCGGGTTGCCGTACGGGTCGGCGTGGGGGTGGTCGAGCAGGGTGACGAGCCGCTTCTCGACGAGGTCGCTCATCACGTGCTCCCAGCGGCACGCCTCGGTGTGCACGTGCTCCCAGTCGAGCTTGATGACGTCCGTGAGGAGCCGCTCGGCGAGCCGGTGCTTGCGCATCACGCGGGTCGCCTTGGTCTGCCCCGCCTCGGTGAGCTCCAGGTGGCGGTCCCCCGTCACGACGACGAGACCGTCGCGCTCCATGCGCGCCACCGTCTGCGACACCGTCGGCCCGGAGTGCCCCAGTCGCTCGGCGATGCGGGCGCGGAGCGGCGGGATGCCCTCCTCACCGAGCTCGTAGATCGTCTTGAGGTACATCTCGGTGGTGTCGATCAGGTCGGTCACGTCCACTCCCGTCATTCGGCGCGGCCTAGTCTATTCGCACGCGTGGGCGCAGGCCGGGTCGCGCGGCGCCGTCGTGCGCACTCCTGACGAGACATCCTGCCCTGCCCCACCGACGACCCGCTCCCACTCGCCCGGAACCGGAGACACCATGCCCGCTGCGTCGAGCCACCCGAGCCCTTCGAGCCACCCGAGCGTCGTCATCCCGGCGTCGCTCCTTCCGGCCGACGGCCGCTTCGGCTCCGGCCCGTCCAAGGTGCGCCCCGCCCAGGTCGCCGCGCTGGCGGCCTCGGGCGACCCGGCGGCCCCGGTGCTGGGGACGTCGCACCGGCAGCCGGCCGTGAAGGACCTCGTGCGGCGCGTCCGCACGGGCCTCGGCGAGCTGTTCGCCCTGCCCGACGGGTACGAGGTGGCCCTCGGCAACGGCGGCGCGTCGGCGTTCTGGGAGGTCGCCGCGGCGAGCCTCGTCGAGCGCCGTGCACAGCACGCGGTGTTCGGGGAGTTCGGCGGGAAGTTCGCCGCGGCGACGACGCGCGCACCCTTCCTCGCCGACCCGGACGTGGTGTCGGCCGAGCCGGGCACCGTGGCGCACCTCACGCCGGTCGACGGCGTGGACGTGTACGCGACGCCGCACAACGAGACCTCGACCGGCGCGATGGCGCCGGTGCGGCAGGTGCCCGGCGCCCGCGCCGACGGGGCCCTGCTCCTCGTGGACGCGACGTCGGGCGCGGGCGCGCTGCCGGTGGACGTCGCCGACACCGACGTCTACTACTTCGGCCCGCAGAAGGTCTTCGCGGCCGACGGCGGCCTGTGGCTCGCGGTCTGCTCGCCGGCCGCGGTCGAGCGCGCCGAGCGCGTGGAGGCGTCCGCCGGGACCGCTACCGGGCGGTGGGTGCCGGAGTTCCTGTCCCTGACGACCGCGCTCGCCAACTCGCGCCTCGACCAGACGCTGAACACGCCCGCGGTCGCGACGCTGGTGCTGCTCGCCGAGCAGGTCGAGTGGCTCCTGGGGTCGGGCGGCCTCGCATGGTCGAGCGCCCGTACCGCGGAGTCCGCGGGCGTGCTCTACGACTGGGCCGACGCGCGCGACTGGGCGACGCCGTTCGTCGCCGACCCGGCCGAGCGGTCCACGGTCGTCGCGACGATCGACCTGGACGACGCGATCGACGCCGCCGCCGTCGTCCGCGTCCTGCGCGAGAACGGCGTCATCGACGTGTTCCCGTACCGCAAGCTCGGCCGCAACCAGCTGCGCGTGGGGGTGTTCCCCGCCGTCGAGCCCGACGACGTCCGGGCCCTCACCGCCTGCGTCGACCACGTGGTGGCACACCTCGGCTGACGCCCTCGCCGGCGGGGCCTCCCGAGCACGCCTCACATCGTCCCAGTTCAGCGAGCATTTTTCACCCGTTAGGTCACGGGCTGATAACGTGCCGCCTCGTCACAGACGGGCGATGTTGCCGGGAGGCCCCGCATGCCGGAGATGCACCATTTCACCTACGGGCTGATCACCCCGCTGCTCGCGTACGCCGCGTCGTGCCTCGGGGCGGCCACCGGCCTGTCCGCGACGGCGCGAGCCCGCGCCGCGACGGACACGAAGACCCGCGCGGCCTGGCTGCTGGTGGCCTCCGTCGCCATCGGCGGCACGGGCGTCTGGGTCATGCACTTCATCGCCATGCTCGGCTTCACGGTCACCGACATGACGATCAACTACGACGTCCCGCAGACGGTCCTCAGCGCCCTCGTGGCCGTGGTCGTCGTCGCGCTGGGGCTGTTCCTGGTCGGCTTCGCGGGCGACCGCCCCCTGTGGCTGGTCTCCGGCGGCATCGTCGCCGGGCTCGGCGTCGCGGCGATGCACTACATGGGCATCGCGGCCATGCGGATGACGGGCCACATGGAGTTCTCCCTGCCCGTGGTGGGGCTCTCCGTGCTCATCGCGATCGTCGCGGCGACGGCGGCCCTCTGGCTCAGCGTGAACGTGCGCGGCCGCGCCGCGACGTTCGGTGCAGCCCTCATCATGGGCGTCGCCGTCAGCGGCATGCACTACACCGGCATGGCCGCCCTGACGATCACGGGGGCCTCGGGCGTGCCGACGACCGGCACGACCGCCATCGACCTGCTCGGCCCGCTCATCCTCGGGATCGCGGCGCTCACGGTCGCGCTCATCTTCGTCGTGCTGATGTGGCCGAACGAGGAGGAGATGCGGGACCAGCAGGAGTTCGAGGCACGGATGCAGCGGCGCGCGAACGGGATCACCCCGCCGGCGCGGCGCGCCTCGCGGCGGGAGCCGGCCACGCACCGGCACTGAGCGCGCCTCCGCGGCGCCTGCGCCGCGGAGGGCCCGACGCCGTCAGGCCGTCGTCGGCACCCGCTCGGCGTCGGCGCGGCTCAGCTCGCGCCGCACGCCGTCGCGCGTGGTGACGCCCTCGAGCACCTCGCGGTCGAGGTAGACGACCTCGAGGTGCGGGCGCGACAGCACCCGGTAGCGCACCCGCAGGTGCCAGCGCCGTACCGCCCAGGCGGTCGCGCCGGCGGCGACGAGGAACGTGGCGATCGAGCCCACGAGGATCGACCAGCGCGGGCCCCACGCCTCGCCGATCCAGCCGACGATGGGCGAGCCGATCGGCGTCGCGCCCTGGAAGACCATCACGTACAGGGCGATGACCCGGCCCCGCATCGCCGGGTCCGTGGACACCTGGAGCGCGCTGTTGGCCGCCGTCATCATCGTGAGCGACGACAGCCCCACCGGGATGCACGCGACGACGAACGCCGGGTAGGTCGGCATGAGGCCGAGCACCGCCGTCGAGAGCGCGAAGGCGAACGCCGAGCCGATGACCAGCCGCACCCGCGGGCGGTCCCGGCGCGCGGCGAGCAGGGCTCCCGCGAGGGAGCCGATCGCGAGGACCGAGCCGAGGATGCCGTACTCGCTGGCCCCGCGTCCGAACTCGACCCGCGCCATGAGCGCGGAGGTGAGCTGGAAGTTCAGCCCGAACGTCGAGACGACGAACATCACGACCATGATCACGACGATGTCGGACCGCCGGCGCACGTACTGCACCCCCTCGCGGATCTGACCCTTGGCGCGCGGCGCGGCCGGCTGGGGCCGCAGCTCGCGGACTCGCATGAGGGCCAGGGCCGCGATCGTCGCCCCGAAGGTCACGCCGTTGATCATGAAGACCCAGCCGGCGCCGACGGCAGCGATGAGCAGCCCGGCCACGCCGGGGCCGATGAGGCGCGCGGCGTTGAACGACGCGCTGTTCAGGCCGACGGCGTTCGGCAGCTTGTCGGCCGGCACCATGTCGGCGACGAAGGTCTGGCGCGCGGGGTTGTCCAGCGCGGACACGACGCCGAGAAGGAGCGCGAAGACGTAGACGTGCCACAGCTCCGCCCGGCCGGACAGCACGAGGGCACCGAGAGCGAGGGCCAGCACGCCCATCCCGCCCTGGGTGGCCATGAGGAGACGACGGCGCGGCAGCCGGTCGGCGAGCACGCCCGCCCACGGGGAGAGCAGCAGGAACGGCACGAACTGGAGGGCCGTGGTGAGGCCGACGGCGATGCCCGAGTCGTCGCTGAGGTCGGTGAGGACGATCCAGTCCTGGGCGATGCGCTGCATCCACGTGCCGACGTTGGCGACGAGAGCCGCCGCGAACCAGATGCGGTAGTTCGTGTACTTCAGGGAGGAGAAGGTGGCGCTCATCGATCGAGCTCCCCGGCTGGTTCGTCGCTCGCGGGGGCCACGGATCTCCTTCTCCTCGGGGTGTCGTCGACCGTGGCAACAGACTATCGAATCGTTCTATTCCCCGCCTGGTGAGTGACCCGGCCCACCCGTCCGACGAAGTCCAGTACGGTGTGCGCCGTGTGCACCGCGGGTGTCGGGCCTTTCAGCACGCCGGGCTCGTGCCGGGCCCCGACGAGGGACACGATGGTGCTCACGACGACGTCGCGTCGGACGGCACGGACCACGTGCTGACGTGTTCGTGAGGACTGGACCGGCGGAGGACACCAACGATGCGCGGAATCATCCTGGCGGGCGGCAGCGGCACCCGGCTGCACCCGATCACCCTCGGGGTGAGCAAGCAGCTGGTGCCGGTCTTCGACAAGCCGATGATCTACTACCCGCTGTCGACGCTGCTGCTCGCGGGCATCCGCGACGTGCTGGTGATCACCACGCCGCACGACGCCGCGCAGTTCCGGCGCCTCCTGGGCGACGGGTCGCAGTTCGGCATCTCGATCGCCTATGCCGTGCAGCAGGTGCCGAACGGGCTGGCGCAGGCGTTCGTGCTCGGCGAGGACTTCCTCGGGTCCGACGCCGCGGCGCTGGTGCTCGGCGACAACATCTTCTACGGCCAGGGCCTGGGCGACCAGCTGCAGAAGTTCACCTCGGTCGAGGGCGGCGCCGTGTTCGCCTACCGGGTCGCGGACCCGACGGCGTACGGCGTGGTCGAGTTCGACGCCGACGGGCGCGCCGTGTCGCTGGAGGAGAAGCCGGCGCGGCCGAAGTCGAGCTACGCCGTGCCGGGCCTCTACTTCTACGACAACGACGTGGTCGAGATCGCCAAGGGCCTCCAGCCGTCGGCGCGCGGCGAGTACGAGATCACGGACGTCAACCGCACCTACCTCGACCGCGGGGACCTGCACGTGGAGGTCCTGCCCCGCGGCACGGCCTGGCTCGACACGGGCACGTTCGACTCGCTGCTGGAAGCGTCCGACTTCGTCCGCACGATCGAGCGCCGCCAGGGCCTCAAGGTGGGCGCGCCCGAGGAGGTCGCGTGGCGGCGCGGCTTCCTGTCCGACGACGACCTGCGCGTCCGCGCCGAGGCCCTCGTGAAGTCCGGCTACGGCACCTACCTGCTCGGCCTGCTCGAGCAGTAGCCCGGCAGTCTCGGGCGAGCACCCGTCGGGCGAGACCCGTCAGGCGAGCACCTCGGCCGCGGCGGCGTCCCAGCGCTCCGCCCAGTCGCCGATGGGCTCGACGCCGGCAGCCCGTAGGGCGTCGTGGCCGAGCACGGAGAACGCCGGCCGCGGCGCGGGGCGCACGAACGCGTCGGACGTCGTGGGCTCCAGCGGGGTGTCCAAGCTCGCGGACGCGAGGACGCGGCGGGCGAACCCGAACCACGACGTCCGCCCCGAGGCCGTGCCGTGGTACGTGCCCGCCGGGACCCCCGCCTCGACGAGGCGGGCGATCAGGTCGGTCAGGTCGCGCGTCCAGGTGGGCTGGCCGACCTGGTCGTCCACGACCGCGAGACGGTCCTTCTCGGCGCCGAGGCGCGCCATCGTCCTCGGGAAGCAGCCGCCGTGCGCCCCGTACAGCCAGGCGGTCCGCACGATCAGGTGGTCCGGCGCCTCCGCGCGCACGGCCCACTCCCCCGCAGCCTTGGTGCGCCCGTACGCGGACACGGGCGCGAGCGGCGCGTCCTCGTCGTAGGGCGCGGTGGCGGCGCCGTCGAACACGTAGTCCGTGGACACCTGCACCAGGCGGGCGCCCGCCGCGTGCGCGGCCCGCGCGAGATTCGCGGCTCCGGTCGCATTGACGCGGAACGCCTCGGCCTCGTGGGCCTCGGCGTCGTCGACCGCCGTCCACGCGGCGGCGTTGACCACGACGTCGAACCCGCGGGCCGCGGCCAGGACGGCGTCGGCGTCCGTGACGTCGAGGTCCGCCCGACGCAGCCCGACGACGTCCGCCCCGGCGTCTCCGAGACGGGCCAGCAGGTCGGTCCCCAGCATTCCCGTGGCGCCGACGACCAGCCAGCGTCGCGACGCGGAGGTGGCGGGCGGTGCCGTCGTGGTCTCGGTCACCGTAGGATCCTACGGGCCCGACCGTCGTCGAAACCTGGCCGACCCCGCGAAGGAGCGCCCCGTGCAGATCCGCGAGCTGGCCGTCCCCGGCGCCTACGAGATCACGCCGCAGCAGCACGGCGACCCTCGCGGCGTCTTCCTCGAGTGGTTCAAGGCCGGGCCGTTCGCGGACGCCGTCGGCCACCCGCTCGACCTGCGGCAGGCCAACGCCTCGGTGTCCGCCGCCGGCGTGCTGCGCGGCATCCATTTCGCCGACGTCCCGCCCGGCCAGGCGAAGTACGTCACCTGCGCGAAGGGCGCCGTCCTCGACGTCGTCGTCGACGTCCGCGTCGGCTCGCCCACCTTCGGGCGGTGGGACTCCGTCCTGCTCGACGACGTCGACCGGCGCGCCATCTACCTCGGCGAGGGCCTGGGCCACGCGTTCATGTCCCTGGAGGACGGCTCGACCGTGCTCTACCTGTGCTCCGCGGGCTACAACCCCGGCCACGAGCACGGCATCCACCCCCTGGACCCGGAGGTCGGCATCGAGTGGCCCACGACGGCCCGCGACGGCTCGCCGCTGGTCGCGCAGCTGTCCGACAAGGACACCGCCGCCCCCGGCCTGGCCGAGGCGAGGGCCCAGGGCCTGCTGCCCACCCACGACGCCGTCGAGGACTACCTCGCGTCGCTCCGCGGCTGACGCCGCGCACCCCTACTGGCCGCTGCGGGCGTACTTCGCCTCCACGGCCGCCTTGGCCGGGCGCCACCAGTCCTCGTGCGTCCGGTACCAGTCGACCGTCGCGGCCAGGCCGGAGCGGAAGTCGGTGAACTGCGGGGTCCAGCCGAGCTCGGTCCGCAGCTTCGTGGCGTCGATCGCGTAGCGCAGGTCGTGCCCGGGCCGGTCGGCGACGTGGTCGAAGTCGTCCGCGTCGCGCCCGAACAGCTCGTTGAGGGTGCGGACCACCTCGAGGTTGTTGGTCTCGCCGTCGGCGCCGATGAGGTACGTCTCGCCGACGCGGCCGCGGTCGATGATCGCCCACACGGCGGTGTTGTGGTCGTGGACGTGGATCCAGTCGCGCACGTTCAGCCCTGCCCCGTACAGGCGGGGACGGGTCCCGTCGATGAGGTTGGTGACCTGCCGCGGGATGAACTTCTCCACGTGCTGGTACGGGCCGTAGTTGTTCGAGCAGTTCGAGATCGTCGCCTCGATGCCGAACGAGCGTACCCACGCGCGCACCAGCAGGTCGGAGCCGGCCTTCGTCGACGAGTATGGGCTCGAGGGGTTGTACGGCGTCGCCGGGGTGAACCTCTCGTCGCCCTCCAGCGGCAGGTCGCCGTACACCTCGTCCGTCGAGATGTGGTGGTACCGCACCCCGTGGCGGCGCACCGCCTCGAGCAGCGTGAACGTGCCCACCACGTTGGTCTGCACGAACGGCGACGGGTCCGCCAGCGAGTTGTCGTTGTGCGACTCCGCGGCGAAGTGCACGACGAGGTCCGCGTCGCCCACGAGGCCGTCCACCGCCTCCGCGTCGGTGACGGACGCCTGGACGAAGTTCACCCGGTCCGCGACCGGGGCCAACGACGACCGGTCCCCGGCGTACGTCAACGCGTCCAGCACCGTCACCACGGCGTCCGGGCGCTCCGCGACCGTCTGCTGGACGAAGTTCGCCCCGATGAAACCGGCGCCACCGGTGACCAGAACCCGCATGAGGACCTGAACCCATCTGTGGAGGGAACGACCGGCTCAGCGCCGGCCGAGAGCACGATACTGCCAGCCGCCCCCGGTCCACGCGGCGCGGTCCAGGGCGTTGCGGCCGTCGAGGATCGTGCGCTGCGCGACCAGCGTGCCCACGTGCTCCGGGTCGAGGTCGCGGTACTGCTTCCACTCCGTGAGGAGGAGGACGGCGTCCGCGCCGGCGAGCGCGGCCTCCAGGTCCCGCTCGTAGTGGAGGTGCGGCTGCTTCGCGCGGGCGTTGTCGATGGCCTGCGGGTCGTGCACCGTCACGACGGCGCCGAGCTCCGCCAGGCGGGCCGCGACGTCGAGGGCGGGCGAGTCGCGGACGTCGTCGCTGTCGGGCTTGAACGCGGCGCCGAGCACCGTGACCTCGGCGCCCTCCACCATCCCGCCCAGCACCTCGGACGCGAGGTCCACCATGCGGGTACGACGGCGCGTGTTGATGGCGTCCACCTCGCCGAGGAAGGCGACGGCGTCGCCCGCCCCGAGCTCGTCGGCGCGGGCGCGGAAGGCGCGGATGTCCTTGGGGAGGCAGCCTCCCCCGAAGCCCAGGCCGGCGTTGAGGAAGCGGCGCCCGATGCGCGCGTCGTGGCCGATCGCGTCCGCGAGGCGGGCGACGTCGCCCCCCGCCACCTCGCACAGCTCGGCCATGGCGTTGATGAAGGAGATCTTGGTGGCGAGGAACGAGTTGGCGGCCACCTTCACCAGCTCGGCCGTCGGGTAGTCCGTGACGATCCGCGGCACGCCCTCGGCGAGCGGCCGGGCGTAGACGGTGTCGAGCGCCGCCGTGGCCCGCTCCCCCGCCGCGCCGTCGGGCACGCCGTAGACGAGGCGGTCGGGGTGCAGCGTGTCCTGCACGGCGAAGCCCTCGCGCAGAAACTCCGGGTTCCAGGCGAGCACCGCCCCTGGCCGCGCCGCCGCGACGACGCCCGCGAGTCGTTGCGCCGTGCCCACCGGGACGGTGGACTTGCCGACGACGATTTCACCCGCCGCGAGGTACTCGACCAGCTCGTCCACCGCGGCGTCCACGAAGGCGAGGTCGGCCGCGGGGCCGTCCTTCCGCTGGGGCGTCCCGACGCACACGAAGTGCACCTGTGACCCGGCGACCGCAGCCATGTCGGTCGAGACGGTCAGCCGGCCTGTGCCCATGACCTGCGACAACAGCTCGTCCAGCCCTGGTTCGAAGAACGGCGCCTTGCCCGCGGCCAGCGCGTCCACCCGCTCGGCGTCGACGTCGACGCCCACGACGTCGTGGCCCAGCTGCGCCAGGCTCGCGGCGTGCACCGCACCGAGATACCCCAGACCGATCACCGAGACCTGCACGTTCGCTGCCCTTCATCGAGGCATCCGTGGGACGACGAGGCGCCCCAGGACGCCCCGCGCTCACTCTAGGTCGCGCCCGGACGTCGGACGAGGCCGGAACCCCCGGACAGCACGACGGCCCCGGCCGGTCGCGAGGACCGTCCGGGGCCGTCGGATGCGACGTCGTCGCGCGACGTCAGAGACCCAGTGCCGCCTGGATGGGCTCGAGCGTGAAGTAGACGAGGAACATGGCCGCGGCCACCCACATGAGCGCGTGGATCTGGCGCACCTTGCCGAGCGCGAGCTTGATGATCACGAAGGCGATGAAGCCGGCGCCGATGCCGTCGGCGATGGAGTACGTGAACGGCATGATGATGATCGTGAGGAACGCCGGGATGGCGATCTCCACGTTGCGCCACGAGATGCCCGCGACCTGCGCCATCATCAGGTAGCCCACGAAGACGAGGGCGGGCGCGGCGGCCTCGTAGGGCACTAGCGCGACGACGGGCGACAGGAACGTCGCGAGCAGGAACAGGACGCCGGTGACGACGGCGGCGAAGCCGGTACGCGCGCCGGCACCGACGCCCGTCGTCGACTCCACGTACGCGGTGTTGGACGACGTGCTGCCGACGCCGCCCAGGACCGCGGCGAGCGAGTCGGCCACGAGGATGGCGCGCGTGCGAGGCGGGTTGCCGTCCTTGTCGAGGAGCTTCCCCTCGGAGCCGACGGCGACCATCGTGCCCATCGTGTCGAAGAAGTCCGCGATGAGCAGCGAGAAGACGATGAGGACCACGGACACCGCCGCGATGTTCTGGAACGAGCCGAGCAGGGAGAACTGGCCGATCAGGCCGAGGTCCGGCGTCGTGACCACGCCCGAGAAGGTGGGCGCGTTGAGGTTGAAGCCGTCAGGGTTCTCCGCGCTCTTGGCGCCGATGTGCAGCGTGTTCTCGAGGACGACGGCGAGCGCCGTCGCCGTGATGATCGCGACGAGCATGGCGCCGCGCACCTTGCGCACGAACAGGACGATGGTGAGGACGAGGCCGACGACGAACACGAGCATCGGCCACGTGCCGAGGTTGCCGAGCGCGACGACGGTGCCCTCGCCGGGCACGACGAAGCCGGCGTTGACGAGGCCGACCAGCGCGATGAACATGCCGATGCCGACGCTGATCGCCGTCTTGAGCTCCACGGGCACCGCGTTGAACACGGCCTCACGGAAGCCGGTGAGCACGAGGATCAGGATGATGACGCCCTCGATCACCACGAGCCCCATGGCGTCGGCCCAGGTGACGTTCGGCAGGCCGGCGATGGAGTACGCGACGACGGCGTTGAGGCCGAGGCCGGCGGCCAGGCCGAGGGGGTAGTTCGCGAAGACGCCCATGAGGAGCGTCGCGACGCCGGCGATCAGCGCGGTCGCGGCGGCGACCATGCCGAGCGTCTCCGGCGTGGCCTCGGTGCCGCCGCCGAGCACCTGGCCCGTGCCGTCGGGCACGGTGCCGATGATCAGCGGGTTGAGCACGATGATGTAGCTCATCGCGAAGAAGGTCACCAGACCGCCGCGGATCTCCGCGCCGATGGTGGAGCCTCGTTCGGTGATCTTGAAGAAGCGGTCGATCGCGCTCAGCTCGCCCTGCGGCGGCGCGGTGGTCTGGTTCGCCATGAGCAGAATCGTGCCAGATCCTGTGAAGGGTTCTTGCACGGAAACCGCGTGGTGACGCGGATTTCACATCGGCGACGCCGGGAGAGGCGACGACCTGTCAGTACGCCCCGCGCCCTGTGACCACGGCTTTCGCGGTGCGGGCGAGGATGAGGAGGTCGCCGAACACGGTCCAGTTCTCCGCGTAGAAGACGTCGAGACGCACGCCTTCCTCCCACGACAGGTCGGACCGGCCGCCCACCTGCCACAGCCCGGTGAGGCCGGGCTTGACGCGCAGCCGCCGCCGCACGCGCGCCTCGTACCTCGACACCTCGGCGGGCAGCGGCGGCCGCGGCCCGACGAGCGACATCTGGCCGGCGAGCACGTTGAACAGCTGCGGCAGCTCGTCGAGGGACAGCCGGCGCAGCACGCGCCCGACCGGGGTGATGCGCGGGTCGTCGTGCAGCTTGAACAGGACGCCGTCGCCGTCGCTGGGCCCGGTCAGCACGGTGTGCTCGCGGTCCGCGCCCTGGCGCATGCTGCGGAACTTCAGCATCTCGAACGTGTGGCCGTCGCGCCCGACCCGGTCCTGGCGGAACAGCACGGGCCCGCGGCTGGTGACCCGCACGGCGAGGGCGACGACCGCCATCACGGGCAGCAGGAGCAGCGTGATGAGCGCGGCGCCCGTCCAGTCCACGACCGACTTGAGCACGTACCGCGGCCCCGTGAAGCGCGGGGCGTCGACGTGCAGCAGGGACACCGACTGCTCGGGGGTGACGGTGATGCGCGGCCCCGCGACGTCGGCCAGCTCGGCGGTGAGCATGAGGTCCACGCCGGCGGGCTCGAGCTCCCACCCGAGCTTGCGCACGACGTCCGCGGTGATCGCGTCGGACCCGCTGACCGCGACGCAGTCCGCACCCACCTGGGCCGCCATCGTGCCGGCGGTGCGCAGGTCCCCGAGCACGGGGACCCCGAGGATCTCCTCGCCCGGCCGCACGTCGTCGGACGTCGGCACGCACACCCCGACCACGCGGTACCCGGAGGTGCGGTCGTTGAGCTCGTGCACGAGCCGCTCCACCTGGTCGCGCAGCCCCACCGCGAGGACGAGCGTGACGCACGCGCCCTGCCGGCGCTGCCGGTGCAGCCAGCCGCGGCACAGCCACCGACCGAGCAGCAGCGCGACGATGCCGGTGGGCACCGCGACGAGCAGGAACGTCGAGATCCCGGGCCGCGCGACGAGCAGGGCGAGCAGAGCGAGCGGGGCCACGAGCCGCCACGACGCGTCGAACACCCGCTGGTACTCGGCCGGCCCGGACGCGAACACCCGCACGTCGTAGGCGCGGGCGACCCACAGGCTGCCGAGCCACGTCGTCACCAGGACGACGACGGACAGCAGCTGGTCCCCCAGCACCGAGGGCGTGACGTGGTCGTGCACGGCGACGCCCCGCACGACGGCGGCGGCCACCGCCGCTGCCACCACCACGACGACGTCCGTGCGCACCAGGCGGCGGCGGTAGGAGGTCTGCCACGACTCCGCGCGGAACGAGTCCCGCACCTCCTTGAGGCGCGCGGCCCGCAGCGCGGCGGTGCGCGACCGGAGGGGCTGGCCGATGTCCGAGACGGTGATCACGGCGGCCTCCTCTCCCGGGTCGGGCACCGTGCCCGTGCACGGTGGCGTCACCAAGGTAGGAGCGTCACGGGGCTTGCGGAGAGCCTTCCGGGGCCCTTTCACCCCGGCTTTCACCCGACCGGGTTTTCACCCGCTGACCTGCGGTTTCACCCGCATTTCAACCACGCCCCCGCGTCATGGGCGAGGTGCCTCGGACGACTGCCGCCGCGGGCCACGGTCCCGGGTCCCGCGGCATAGGATGAGCGGGTGCCCTCGCTCGTCCGCCTGCTCACCCATCCCGAGGAGCGCCGCCCCGGTCCGCCGCCGCTGCGCGTCGACCTGCGGCGCGTGCTGCTCGGCGGCATCGGCCTGTGGGCGGTCGCGCTCGTCGCGACGCTCGTCGTGTACCTGATGGGCCGCGGGACCCAGGAGGCGGTCGTCACCTGCGTGGCGGGCGTCCTCCTCGGCGGTGCCGGCATGCTGTGGGAGCGCAAGCACCGCGACGAGTACCGCGGCGAGGACTGACCCTCCCGGGCCTCAGCGCCCCCACTTGGCAGCGGGCGCGCGCCAGGCGTCCAGCGCGTCGAGGAGAGCCGCCGGCGTGTCGGCGACGACCAGCGCGTCGCGGTAGGCCGACGCGAGGAACCCCTCGGCGACCATGTGGTCGACCATCGCGAGCAGGGGCTGCCAGAACCCGCCGACGTCGTACAGCGCCACGGGCTTGGCGTGGATGCCGAGCTGCTGCCAGGTCCACACCTCGAACAGCTCCTCCAGGGTGCCCGCGCCGCCCGGCAGCGCGACGAACCCGTCGCCGAGCTCACCCATCCGCAGCTTGCGCTCGTGCATGTCGGCGACGACCTCCAGCCGCGTGAGGCCGGGGTGCGCGATCTCGCCGTCGACCAGCGCCTGCGGCATGACGCCGAGCACCTCGCCGCCGCCGGCGAGAGCGGCGTCCGCGACCTCGCCCATCAGCCCGACGCGGCCGCCGCCGTAGACGACGCCGACGCCGCGGCCGGCCAGCTCCGCTGCCAGGTCGCGCACGGCCGCGGCGTACCGCGGGTCGCGGCCCGGCGACGAGCCGGTGAAGAGGGTGAGGCGGCGCAGCGCGCCCGCGGTCGACGGCGTCAGATTCTGCGGTTCGAGCACCCGGACATCGTACGGACGCCCGGCGGCGACCCGTCAGCCCCAGGCCGTCGTGACCCAGAGCTCGGCGGCGCGCTCCGGCGCGGCGAGCACCGTGGCGAGCAGCGCGCACCGGTCCGGCCTGCCCAGCACGTCGGCGAGCGCGGCGGCGAGCCCGGCCCGGTCGGTGGCGTGCGCGCGCCCGTCGGCGTCCACCCACCACGGCACGGGGCTGCCGGCCACGGACAGCCGGCCGTGCTCGAACCACACCTCGGGCAGCCGCGGGTCGAGGGCGGCCACGTGCTCGTCGAGCGCCCGCTCGCGGCCCGGCCCGTCGGGGGCGGGCAGCCCGTCCTCCCCCACCACCGGCAGGTCGAGCAGGTCGGCCACCGCCGCGACCTCCGCCTCGGGCACGGGCAGCACCGCGCCCAGCACGGCCCAGCGCGCCGTGCCGGCCACCTCGACGTCGTCGGCCCGGCGCACGACGACGTCGCTCGCGTCGAGCGCGGGCAGCCGGTCCGGCAGCGGGTCGAGCGCGGCGGCCCGGGCGGCGGGCGCGAGCCGCACCGCGAGCCCCGCGAGGCCCCGCCACACGCCGAGCGCGACGGGCAGCGGCACGGAGGTGCCGACGTCGGGCAGCCGGTCGAGCGCCGCGGGCCAGTCCATCGGGTCGAGCCGGTCGAGGCCGTCGACCACGCCGAGCGCCCGGCGCGCCTCCGCGTCCAGGGCGGCGACGGCGGGCGGCGCGGGCGGCAGCAGCGGCACCCCGTCGTGCGCGGCGAACGGCGCGCCCAGGCGGTCGCGCAGCCACCACGCCGTGTACGACGGCGCCCCGGCCACGGGGGTGACGAGCGCGCGGCGCGCGTCCGGGTCCGCGACGAGCGCGGCGAGCACCGGCCCCCACGGGTCGGCGTCCGCCTCGTCGGTGTCGTCGGCGTCGTCGGCGTCGTCGGTGTCGCTGTCGCCCACCGCGTCGAGGTCCGCGACCGCCTCCACGTCCCCGACGTCGACGCCGGGTCCGAGCCGGCCGGCGAGGAACTCCAGGTAGTCCTCCCACCCGGACAGCCAGCCCGCCGGGTCGTCCGGCCCGTGCTCGGCCTCGGGGTCCGCGGGGTCGGGCGTGAGCACGTCGCTGACGCGGTACGTGTCGACGTCCGCCCGCACGCCCAGCGCCACGAGCAGCGGGGCGGGGTAGTACGCGACGGCCGCGCGCGTGACGGGTGCGAGCCCCGGCATCGCCCCGGCCGCCCACGACCCGGGCAGCACGGCCTCGCGCGCGGGGCGCCAGCCGTCCTCGGTCGGCACCGGCAGCTCGCCGAGCCAGAACGGGAAGTCCTGCCCGCCGCCCGCGTGTGCCAGGCGCGCCAGCGCGAGCACGTTCTGCACCACCTCGCGCGGGCCCTCGTCCACCGGCCCCACCAGGGTGGGCGCCGCGACCGCGCCGGTCTCCGGCACCTCGGGCGCGCCGTCGAGCAGCGCCTCCGACGCCGCCAGCGCGAGCGCGCGCACCCCCGCGTCGTCGAGCAGCGCGCGCGGGCTGGTGGACGACGCCCCCGCCCGCACCAGCAGCGGGTGCGCCGCGTCCGGGTGCACCACGCGCACGCCCAGCGTCCGGGCGACCGCGGCGAGCGCGGGATCGTCGTCGTCCTCCGGCAGCACGACCGTGCCCCGCACCCCGGACGCCGTGCGCCCGCCCGCGAGCGGCACGCGCGCGCCGGCCAGCGCCTCCAGCACCCCCGGGTCGACGGCGTACGGCTCGAGCGCGTCGCACAGCGCGTGCCAGCGCGACGGGGCCAGGCCGCCGGGCAGTTCGGCGACGACGTCGGCGAGCGTCGTGGGCGTCGCGCCCAGCCGGCGTGCCACGCCCTGCTGAACCGTCGTGAGCGCCACCAGCCCCGGCACGACGCCGGCCAGCACGCCGACGAGCCGCGGGTCGTCCCCCGCCGCGCCCACCAGCACCGTCGCGTCGGCGGGGGCGACCCTGGCCGCGACGGGCGCGTCGTCGCCCGCGGACGTGTCGGGCGGCGCGGGCAGCAGGGGCACCGAGCGCAGCGCGTCGAGGGCGGACTCGCGGACGGCGGCGTCGAGGTCCCCGGCGGGCATCCCGCCGGGCACGAGGTCGAGCACGTCCGCGCCCCGCTCGTGCGCCAGCCCGGCCAGCAGGTCGGCGTACGCGCGGCCGGCCTCGGCCGTGAGGCGGTCGGTCAGCGGCCCCGGCAGCACGCGCCGGCGGCCCGGGTCCACGGGGAACGACGCCACCAGCAGCGCCGGGAACGTCAGCGGCACGTCCGTCGGCGTGGGCGCGTGCAGCACGGCGCCGTGGTCGGCCGCCGCGCCGTCGCCCGGCGTGCCCGCGTGCCGGCGCACCGCCCACGCGAGGGTCCAGCGCGGGCGGCGCTGCTCGCGGGGAAGGTCCGCCGTCTCGTCGTCGGCCACCGCGCCCGACCGGCGCAGCACCGCCCACCGGTCGTCGACGTCGGCGAGCACCCGCGTCCGCCCGTCGTCGCCGTGCACGGCGACCGAGGCGAGGGCGGGCAGCGCGAGCAGCAGCGCGTCGTCGACGGCGTCGAGCTGCGCGCGCACGGACGCCGCCGCGTCGGCGTCGCGCAGCACCAGCTCGACGACGGTGGCGAAGCCGTCCCCCACGTCGTCGGTCCCGTCGGCCCCGTCGGCCGCCTCGCCCAGCGCGGGCGCCGGGAACGGCAGGCGCAGCACCGGCAGGTCGTCGCCGCGCCCGGCGACGGCGTCCCGCAGCGGCGAGCCCTCCGGGGCGACGTCGTCGAGCAGGTCGCGCGTCGCCGGGAGGGAGAACCGCACGCCGCCGGTGGTGGAGCGCACCGTGGCCTCGTCGGCGACCGCCCGCACCGCGGCGAAGCCGACGCCGAAGCGGCCCACCTCGGCGGAGGTCCCCGCGGGGGGCTCGGCGGACTCCGCCGCCGAGGAGCCCGTCTTCGCCGACGCGCGCAGGGACGCGAGGGACGCGACGCCCTCCGCGGTCAGCGGGGCGCCGGTGTTGGCGGCGACGAGGACCGCGACGCCGCGCGGGTCGTCGGTGAGCTCGGTGAGGCGCAGCAGCAGCCGCCCGCGGACACCGGCCCGCGCGGCCGCGTCGGCGGCGTTCTGCGCGAGCTCGGTCACCACGCGGTCGCGGTAGTAGCCGCGCGCATGGTCCTCCTCCGCGTTCGCGTCCTCCCGGAAGCGCGTGCCCGACCCGAGCCACGCCTCCGTGACCGCGTGCCGCAGCGCGGCGGTCCCGAAGACGTCGCCCGTCACTCGGCGACGGGGCGCTCGGGAGCGGCGTCCGCCTCCGCGACGTCGGTCGTGCCGTCACGGGCCGCGTCGGCGGTGTCGGCAGGCGCGTCGCTCTGCGGCGCGCGCCGCTCGACCGTCACGGCCTCCACCCGGAGCTCGTCGATGAGCGGCGCGTCGGCCGGCCAGTCGCTCGGCGGGTGCGGGGCGTCGGTCTCGGAGTGCGCGCCGCAGCCGTGGTCCAGCGACACGACCTTGCCGTCGTCGGGCGACCACGCGTTGGCGCAGACGCCGAAGAGCTGGCCGAGCGGACCCTGGAGCGGCACGAGGAAGCCGCACGTCGTGCACTCCGCGGGCGAGGCGACCGCGCCCGGCGCCGTCGGGCCGCGCGAGCCGCGGTACCAGCGCTCGGCGGCCTCGTCACGGCCCTGCGGGGACAGCACGCGCTCGCGCGCGAGGGCGAGCTCGTCGATCGCGACGGAGTCGAGCTCCTCGTCGCCCGTGGCCTTCCAGCCGGGCTCGAGGCGCGGGTCGTCGGCCTTGAACGGCAGCGTGTCGCCGGGACCGACGTCGCCCGGGCGCAGGCGCTCCGACCACGGCAGCCAGGCCGGCGCGAGCAGGGCGTCGTCGCCGGGCAGCAGCTCGACCTCGCACACCGTCGCGACCTTCCCGCGCGGCACGCGCGCCAGCGTCACGGTCCAGTGCCAGCCGCGGTAGCCCGGCATCGTCGCGGCGAACCGGTGGGACATGAGGCGCTCGCCCTCGGCGACCGCGCCCAGGTGCTCGCCGACGTCCGACGGCGACGACGCGCCCTCCTGCGCGGCCTCGCGTGCCAGGTCGACCGCGCCGAGCAGCACGGCGTCCTTGCGCGCGCGGGAGCTGACCCGCGTCGTGCGTGCGGGGGCGTCAGCGGCAGCGGTCACCATGTCCTCGTCCTCTTCGTGCTCGTCATGTCCTCGTCTCGGGCCCTCGTCTCGGGCGTGGTCGTCGGCCGGAGCGTCAGGAGTCGAGGTCGTCGGCGACGGCGCGCAGCAGCGTGGCCACGCGCTTGCCCCCCGCGGCGTCCGGGTACTTGCCCCGCTTCAGCTGGTCGCCCACGCGGTCGAGCACCTTGATGAGGTCCTCGACGATGCCGGCCATCTCGGACGGCGCCTTGCGCTTGGCCTTGGCCACCGACGGTGCCGGGTCCAGGAGCTTCACGGACAGCGCGGACGGGCCGCGACGGCCGTCGGCCACACCGAACTCGACCCGGGCACCGGGCTTGACGCCCTCGACGTCCGAGGGCAGCGCGGACGCGTGCAGGAAGATCTCCCCACCGTCCTCGCTGGCGATGAAGCCGAACCCGCGCTCCGCGTCGTACCACTTGACCTTGCCGGTGGGCACCTGAACCTCTTCGTGCTCGTCGTCGACTACGGCCCCGCGCCGGTGCGCGGAGCCGGATCCGGCCGGTGCACGGGCGCGCGCCCGGCACACGGCCAGAGGCTCAGGCTACCGGCCGGTGCGGCAGGGTGCCGCATCGGTCCGGGTCCGCGCCCCGGGCCCGGCGTCGTCAGCGGATGCCGAGGTCGGCGGCCAGGCGGAGGGCGACGGCGTCGAACCACGCCTCCGGGTCGGCGACGGAGCCGACGAGGTGCCCGAAGATCTCGAACGACACGGTGCCGAACAGGGTGGTCCAGGCCATGAGCGTGCGGGCGACCAGCTCCGTGGGCGCGTCCTGCACGATCCCTCGCTCGGCGACGAACCGCCGTGCCGGGTCGACGACGGCGGTGGCGTCGCGGGCACCGTCCGGCGCGGGCCGCGGGGTCGCGCCGGCCGCGTGGGCGCGCGCCACGACGGTCACCAGCACGCGGACGACGCGGGTGGCCGGGTCGACGGTGTCGCGGGGCGCGGCGTACCCGGGCACCGGCGTGCCGTACAGCAGGCCGAGCTCCGCGGGGTGCGTGACGGCCCACGCCCGCAGCGCGCGGCAGGCGGCGAGCCAGCGGGCGGCGACGTCGTCGCGGTCGGCCACCGCGGCGTCCGCGTCCTCGACGGCGGCGCCGAGCTCGTCGTAGCACTCGACGATCAGCGCGGTGAGCAGCGCGTCGCGGCTGGGGAAGTAGCGGTAGACGGCGGAGGAGACCATCCCGACGTCGCGCGCGACGGCGCGCAGCGACAGGGCGACCGGGCCGTCGGTCGCGAGGCGGGCGCGGGCTGCGGCGCGGATCTCGCGGGTGAGCGTCTCGCGGGCGAGGGCGCGGGCGGTGCGGGGAGCGTCGGCCATGGGCTTCAGCCTGTCACGCGAGAGCAGTCGTCACCAACGAGAGCATCGCTCTTGTCAGGCGGTCGGCGGCGTGCCACGATCGACCAGACAGAGAGCACCGCTCTCGGATTGGAGCACCAGTCATGACCGACCGTCACCTGATCGTCGGCGCCGGGCCCGTGGGCCGGCACGTCGCCGCCCTGCTCGCCGAGCGCGGCTCCGACGTCACCGTCGTCACCCGCAGCGGGCGCGACACCGGGATCGCCGGGGTCGGGCACGCCGCCCTCGACGCCTCCGACGCCGACGCCCTGAGCCGCGCGGCCGACGGTGCCGACGTCCTGTACAACTGCGCCAACCCCGGCGACTACACGCAGTGGGAGCGCGCCTGGCCGCCGCTCGCGGCCGCGTTCCTCGCCGCCGCCGAGCGCACGGGCGCCGTCTACGCGATCACCGGCAACCTCTACCCGTACGGCCCGGTCGACGGGCCGATGACCGAGGACCTGCCCGACGCGGCCACCGACCACAAGGGCCGCCTGCGCGCCCGGCTGTGGTCCGACGCCCGGCACGCGTTCGAGGCGGGCCGGCTGCGCGGCGCCGTCGAGGTCCGCGCGTCCGACTACATGGGTCCCGGCGTCGGCGGCAACGGGCACGTCTCGCGCGTCCTGCCCGCCGCCCTGCGCGGCAGGGCCGTGACGATGATGGGCCGCACCGACCAGCCGCACACGTTCACCGACGTCGGCGACGTCGCGCGCACGCTCGTCGCGGCGGCCGAGGACCCGGGCTCGCACGGCCGCACCTGGCACGTGCCGAGCAACGCGCCCCGCACCCAGGCGCAGACGCTCGCCGACGTGCTCGCCACCGCCGGGCGCCCGCCCGTCCCCGTCCGCTCGCTGCGGGGCCCTGCGCTCGCCGCCGTCTCCGCCGTCTCCCCGTTCCTGCGCGAGCTGCGCCAGCTCGGCTACCAGTGGGAGCGGCCGTACGTCCTCGACGACTCCGCCGCCCGCGACCGCTGGGGCCTCGAGCCCACCCCGTGGGACGAGGTCTGCCGCCGCACGGCCCGGGGCTGACGACCATCGGGCTGTCGCCGAACAGGCAGTTGCGCACGTTCTGAGTCCGTATTCGGTGCACAACGACCTGTTCGGCGACGAGGGGGCGGCGCGTAGCATCGATCAGATGGCCAGCACGTCGCCCCGGCGCACGGCGGAGGCCGACGTCGCGGACGGCGCCGGCACCACGGGCGCGCCCCGCACCTTCACCGAGGCGATCCGCGGCCGCGACGACGCCGAGCTGCTCGCGCTGCTGCGCGCCCGGCCCGACCTGGCCACCCCGTCACCGTCCACACTGCGGTCGCTGGCCGCCCGCGCGTCGAGCCGCACGGCCCTCGAGCGGGCGCTGGCGCACGCGGACGCCCGCACCCTGCAGGCGCTGGAGGCCGTCGTCGCGCTCGCCGGGGACGGCCCGGTGTCCCCTGACGACGTGCGGCACGCGGTCGGCGCCGACGGCACCGACGACACCGACGACACGGACGACACGGACGACACGGACGACGGCGGGAGCACGCTCGACGGCGGGTCCGCCGTCGAGCGATCGCTCGCCGACGCGCTGACCGCGGCGCTGCTGTGGGACGCGGGCGAGCCCGGCCGCCCGGACCTGCGCCCCGCGCCCGGGCTGGACGACGTCCTCGGCCCGCACCCGGCGGGCCTCGGACCCGTCCGCCCCGACTCCCGTCCCTCCCTGTCGCCGACCGGGCCCGGAAGCGCCGCAGGCAGCGACGCGAGCGGCCCGCACCTGCCCGACCTGCCGCGCGGCGGGCAGGAGGTGCTGGACGCGCTGACGTGGGGCCCGCCGATCGGCCTGGTCCCGGCGCCGGGGACACCGGCGCGCGCGGCCGTCGACGCCCTGGTCGACGCGCGGCTGCTGCTGCGCACGGACGCCCGGCACGTGACGCTGCCGCGCGACGTCGGGCTCGCGCTGCGCGGCGGTCGCACGCACCGCTCCCCCGAGCCCGCGCCGCCCCGGCCGGACGGCCGCGCGGTGCCGCAGGTGGTCGTCGACGCGGAGGCCGCGAGCGCCGCGCTCGAGCTCGTGCGCCGCGTCGACCTCCTGGTCGCCGCCTGGGACGACACGGCGCCGGCGGTGCTGCGCAGCGGGGGCCTCGGCGTGCGCGACCTGCGCCGCACGGCCCAGGCGCTCGGTGCCGACGAGGCGGACACGGCGTTCGTCGTCGAGCTGGCGGCCGCCGCGGGCGTGGTGGCCGACGACGGCGAGGCGCCGCCGTCGTACCGGCCCACGACCGTCGCCGACCGCTGGGAGGTGATGGACGACGCCGAGCGCTGGGCGCTGCTCGCGGCGGCGTGGTCGGGCTCGCGACGCACGCCGTGGCTGGTGGGCTCGCGCGACGAGAAGGGGAACCTGCGGGCGCCGCTGTCCGGCGACCTGCACCGCGGCTGGGTGCCGCGGCTGCGTCGTCAGGTGCTGCAGGTCCTGGCGGCGCAGCCGGGCACGGCGCTCGACGTCGACGCCGTCATGACCGTGCTGCGCTGGCACGCTCCGCGCACGGTGCCCCCGGAGCAGGCGGTCGCCGGCCTGCTGACGGAGGCCGCGCTGCTCGGCGCGACGGGCGCGGGGGCGCTGTCCGGCCCCGGCGCCGCCGTCCTCGCCCACCTGACCCCGCAGGGGTCGGACGCCCCGCACGACCTGGAGGCGGCGCTGCGCGCGGCGCTGCCGCCGGAGGTGGACGAGGTGCTGCTGCAGGGCGACCTCACCGGCATCGTGCCGGGCCGGCCGTCGCAGGCCCTCGCCCTCCTGCTGGAGCGGTCGGCCGACGTGGAGTCGCGCGGGGCGGCGACGACGGTGCGCTTCTCGCCGTCGTCGGTGACGCGCGCGCTGGACCACGGCACGACGGCGGACGAGCTGCTGGACGCGTTCGCCCGCCGCTCCCGCGTGCCCGTGCCGCAGCCGCTGGAGTACCTGGTGCGCGACACGGCGCGCCGGCACGAGTCGCTGCGGGTGGGGTCGGCCGGCTCGTACGTGCGCGCGGCGGACCCGGCGGTGCTCGCCGGGCTGGTGGCGGACCCTCGGCTCGCCCACCTGGGCCTGGTGCGGCTGGCGCCCACGGTGCTCGCCGCGACGGTCCCCGCCGTCGAGCTGCACGACGCGCTGCGTGCCCGCGGCCTGCTCTCCGCCGTCGAGGGCCCCGACGGCCGCGTGCTCAGCGCGCGCCTGCGCCGGCCGCCGCGTCCGGACCGCTCCCCGCGCGACCCGCGCCGCGGCCCGGTCGCCGAGCCGGAGGCGACGTCGGACGACGCCCGCGCCCACCTGGTGGCCCGCCTGCGCGCCGCGGACGCCGGCGACGAGACGGCCGTGGACCGGCTGGCCGGCGCGCACCGCGCCGCACCGTCGGGCGCCGTCGGGACGACCCCGCGGGGGCCCGCGAACGGCGGCCGGGCCACCGCGACGGGCGGCCGCCCTCGCGCCGCCGAGCCCGGCGACGCGCTGGCCACCCTGCACGACGCGCTGCGCGACGGCCGCGTCGTGTGGATCGAGATGGTCGGCGCGTCGGGCACGCTGGAGCGGCGCGCGCTCAAGCCGCTGCGCCTCGACGGCGGCCGGCTGCGCGCGCTGGACCCGGCGCGCGAGGCGGAGCTCACCGTCGCCGTGCACCGCATCGCCGGCGTGGAGCCGGTGGACGGCTGACCTCGCCGGACGCCGCCACGGAACAAGCGCGCCCGCCCACGACGTTGACGCCTCGGGTCCAGCCCCTGGATCGCCACCCCTCGGAAGGAGCCGCATGACCGACGGCCCGCTCATCGTGCAGAGCGACAAGTCCATCCTGCTGGAGGTGGACCACCCGCGCGCGGACGACGCGCGCCGCGCCATCGCGCCGTTCGCGGAGCTGGAGCGCGCGCCGGAGCACGTGCACACCTACCGGCTCACCAGCCTGGGGCTGTGGAACGCGCGCGCCGCGGGCCACGACGCGGAGCAGGTCGTCAACACGCTCATCGAGTACTCCCGGTACCCGGTGCCGCACGCGCTGCTCATCGACGTCGCGGAGACGATGGGGAGGTACGGACGGCTGACGCTCGCGACGCATCCCACGCACGGTCTCGTGCTCGAGTCGACGGACCGGGCCGTGCTCGCCGAGGTGCTCAAGTCGAAGCGCACCGCCGGCCTGGTGGGCGACCACGTCGACGAGCAGACCGTCGTCGTGCACCCGTCCGAGCGCGGCCATCTGAAGCAGGTCCTGGTGAAGCTCGGCTGGCCCGCCGAGGACCTCGCCGGGTACGTCGACGGCGAGAAGCACGAGATCGCGCTGGCCTCCCCCACGCACCCCCGCACCCCGCACGAGCAGCCGAAGACGTGGGAGATGCGCCCCTACCAGGCGCAGGCCGTGGACGGCTTCTGGCACGGCGGCTCCGGCGTCGTCGTGCTGCCCTGCGGCGCCGGCAAGACGATCGTCGGCGCGGGCGCGATGGCGAAGTCCGGCACCACCACGCTCATCCTCGTGACCAACACCGTCAGCGCCCGCCAGTGGCGCGACGAGCTGGTGCGCCGCACCACGCTGACCGAGGACGAGATCGGCGAGTACTCGGGCTCCCGCAAGGAGATCAAGCCCGTCACGATCGCCACGTACCAGGTGCTCACCACCAAGCGGAAGGGCGTGTACAGCCACCTCGAGCTGCTCGACGCCCGCGACTGGGGCCTCATCCTCTACGACGAGGTGCACCTGCTGCCCGCGCCGATCTTCCGCATGACGGCGGACCTGCAGGCGCGCCGGCGCCTCGGCCTCACCGCCACGCTGGTGCGCGAGGACGGGCGCGAGGACGAGGTGTTCAGCCTCATCGGCCCCAAGCGCTACGACGCCCCGTGGAAGGACATCGAGGCGCAGGGCTACATCGCGCCCGCCGACTGCGTCGAGGTGCGCCTCACGCTGCCCGAGCACGAGCGGATGGTGTACGCGACGGCCGAGCCGGAGGACAAGTACCGCCTGGCCGCGTGCGCGCCGGGCAAGAACCGCGTCGTCGAGCGGATCGTCGCGCAGCACCCGGACGACCAGGTGCTCGTCATCGGCCAGTACCTCGACCAGCTGGAGGAGCTCAGCCAGCACCTCGACGCGCCGCTCATCACGGGCGCGACGACGGTCCGCGAGCGCCAGAAGCTGTTCGCCGCCTTCCGGGAGGGCGAGATCAGCCGCCTCGTGGTGTCGAAGGTCGCGAACTTCTCCATCGACCTGCCGGAGGCGTCCGTGGCGATCCAGGTGTCCGGGTCGTTCGGGTCGCGCCAGGAGGAGGCGCAGCGGCTGGGGCGCGTCATGCGGCCCAAGGCCGACGGCCGGACGGCGCACTTCTACGCCGTCGTCGCCCGCGACACCGTGGACCAGGACTTCGCCGCCCACCGGCAGCGGTTCCTCGCCGAGCAGGGCTACGCGTACCGCATCGTCGACGCGGAGGACCTCGAGGCCCCCGACGCCGCGCGGTAGTCCGGGACGACGACGGCGTGCGGGCATCCACCCGCCGTCGCACGGTGGCCGCATGACCCGTTTCGGCTACACCCTGATGACCGAGCAGGCCGGCCCGAAGCGCCTCGTCGAGTACGCGGTGCGCGGCGAGCGGGCCGGCTTCGACTTCGAGGTCATGAGCGACCACTACTTCCCGTGGTTGGACGCGCAGGGCCACTCCCCGTACGCGTGGAGCGTGCTCGGGGCCGTGGCGCACGCGACCGAGCGCGTGGGGCTCATGACGTACGTGACCTGCCCGACGCTGCGCTACCACCCGGCCGTCGTGGCGCAGAAGGCGGCGACGGTCGGGCTGCTCTCCGACGGCCGGTTCACCCTCGGCCTCGGCGCCGGCGAGAACCTCAACGAGCACGTCGTCGGCGCCGGCTGGCCCGCCGTCGACGAGCGGCACGAGCTGCTGGCGGAGGCCGTCGAGATCATCTCCGTGCTCTTCAGCGGCGACCTCGTCAGCTACCGCGGTGACCACTTCCAGGTGGACTCGGCGCGACTGTGGGACCTGCCGGACGAGCCGGTCGACATCGGCGTGGCCGTCTCGGGCCGGCAGTCGGTCGAGCACTTCGCGCCGCTCGCCGACCACCTCGTGGCGACCGAGCCGAAGGCTGGCCTGGTCGAGCGGTGGGACGCCGTCCGTGAGGACGCGGCGCTGCCGCCGTCGCGGAAGATCGGCCAGATGCCGATCTCGTGGGACCCGGACCGGGACGCGGCGATCGCCCGCGCGCACGAGCAGTTCCGCTGGTTCGGCCTCGGCTGGCCGGTGAACGCCAACCTGCCCACCACCGAGGCCTTCGACCGCGCCACCGCGTTCGTCCGCCCCGAGGACGTCGCGGACTCGATCCCGTGCGGCCCGGACCTGGACGCGGTCGTCGAGGCCGCCTCCGCCTACTGGGAGGCGGGGTTCACGGACCTGGCGCTCGTGCAGATCGGGGACGAGCGCCAGGGCCAGTTCCTCGACGAGGCGGCCGGCCCGCTCCTGGAGCGGTTGCGGTCCGCCGCCCCGGGCGACGTCGAGGGCGGCGTCGAGGGTGGCGTCGAGCCCTGATGCCCGGCCCGGAGGGCGGGCCGGCGTCGGTGCCGCAATTGCGTCGGATGCCCGCGCGCGACACGATCGGGTCGTGAATCCCCGTGTCGCCCCCGCTGCGCCGCGCCGCGCCGCAGCGGCCGTCGGTGCGTGCGTGCTGGCCCTGGTGCTGGCGCTCGCCGGCGCCGCCGTCCTCGCGCTCAGCGCCTCCGCCGTCCCTCCCCTGACCCAGCTCGACAGCGAGATCACCGACCAGTCGGGGGTGCTCGACGACGGCGACGTGGCGCAGGTGCAGGCCTCGCTCGACCAGCTCGCGGACGACACGCCGTACCAGCTGTTCGTCGTCTACGTGGACTCGTTCGACGGCACCGACGGACGCGACTGGGCGAACCGCACCGCGACGGACGCGGGCCTCGGGGTGAACGACCTGCTGCTCGCCGTCGCCACCCAGGACCGCGCGTACGGGCTGTCGGTGGACACGAACAACGGCCTCTCGGACGCGCAGCTCGACCAGGTGGAGCAGGTCGCCGAGGACCACCTGCGCGACGACGACTGGGCCGGCGCGGCGATCGCCGCCGCGGACACGATCCGCACCGGCGGCACGACGTCCTCCGGCGGCGGCTGGGGCGTGGCGGCCGCGGTGGGCGGCGTCGCCGTGGCGGGCGGGGTCGGTGGCTGGCTCTGGGTCCGGTCGCGCCGCAGGAAGCAGGGCACCGCCGCCCCGGCCGGTCCGGGCGACCTGTCCGCCGTGCCGACCGAGGAGCTCGAGCGCCGCGTGGGCACCGCGCTCGTCGAGATCGACGACGCCCTGCGCACGTCGGAGCAGGAGCTGGGCTTCGCCCAGGCGGAGTTCGGGCTGGAGGCCACCCAGGACTTCTCCGCGGCTCTGGAGGTCGCGAAGGCCGACGTCGGGCAAGCCTTCCATCTGCGCCAGGAGCTCGACGACGACGTTCCGGACAGCGAGCCGCGCCGCCGCCAGCTGCTCGCCGGCATCCTCGAGCTGACCGAGCACGCCGGGGCGTCGCTCGATGCGCAGACCGACGCGTTCGACGAGCTGCGCGCCCTCCAGCAGCGGGCCCCCGAGCTGCTGGACGAGACGGAGCAGCGCGCCGGCGAGATCGAGGCCCGCGTCCCGGTGGCGCGCGAGACGCTCGACGGGCTCGCGGCGTCGTACCCGGCCTCCGCGCTCGCCTCCGTCCGCGGCAACCCCGACCAGGCGACCGCCCTCGTGGCGCACGCCCGCGAGGCCGTCGCCTCGGGCCGCACCGCCCTCACCGGCCGCACCCGCGCCGCCTCGGTCGCCCACCTCCGGGCGGCGCAGAACGCGCTCGGTCAGGCCGCGACGCTGCTCGACGCCGTCGACCAGGCGGGCGCGCAGCTCGCCACGGCCGGCGCCGACCTGGACAAGGGTCTCGCGTCGATCGGCCAGGACGTGGCCGACGCCGCCCGCCTCGTGCCCGCCGGCGGTGCGGGCGACGGCCAGGCGGACCGGGCGGCCGTGGCCGCCGCGCTCGCCGAGGCCGAGTCCGCGATGACCCAGGCGCGCGAGGCCCGGTCCGGGGGCGACCCGCTCGCCGCGCTGCACCGGCTCACCGCGGCCGAGGCCGCCCTGGACACCGCGCTCGCCCCGGCGCGCGAGAAGGCGGAGGCGGACGCCCGCGCCCGCGCCCTGCTGCGCGACACGCTCGGCCGCGTGGACTCGCAGGTGCGCGCCACGCAGGACTACGTCGCGACGCGGCGCGGTGCCGTCGGCCCCGAGGCCCGGACCCGCCTGGCCGAGGCGGCGCGGCTCGTCGCCGAGGCCCAGGCGCTCCAGTCGCAGGACCCGACGGCGGCCCTCGAGCGCGCCCAGCAGGCCGAGCGGTACGCCCAGCAGGCGACGCAGCTCGCGGAGCAGGACACCTCGTCGTGGGGCGCGAACCAGGGCGGGCAGGGCGGGCCGAACGTCGGCGGCATGGTGCTGGGCGGGATCCTGCTCGACTCCGTGCTGCGCGGGTCCGGCGGCGGCATCAGCGGCGGGTTCGGCGGCGGCTACGGGGGCGGCCGACGCCGGGGCGGCTATGGCGGTGGTTTCGGCGGTGGCCGCGGTGGCGGCGGGTTCGGCGGCGGCCGGAGCAGCGGCGGCGGCCGCGGCGGGAGGTCGCGCGGCGGCCGCTTCTGACCCCGTCGTACGGGCCGGAACCGGTCCGGGGCGGCGCACGTTCTGGCAGGCACACGACGACGGCACACCATCTCAGCAGGGCGACGGAAGGAAGCACGACCATGACGCAGAAGCAGAGCATCCTCGGGCGCATCAGCCAGCTCGCGAAGGCGAACATCAACGCGCTGCTCGACCGCGCCGAGGACCCGCAGAAGATGCTGGACCAGCTGGTCCGCGACTACACGAACAACATCGCGGAGGCCGAGCAGGCCATCGCCCAGACCATCGGCAACCTGCGCCTCGCCGAGCAGGACTACAACGAGGACGTCCAGGCGGCGAGCGAGTGGGGCACCAAGGCCCTCGCCGCGTCGCGCAAGGCCGACGAGTACCGGTCCGCCGGCAACACGGCCGACGCCGACAAGTTCGACAGCCTCGCCAAGGTGGCGCTGCGCAAGCAGCTCGACGCCGAGTCCGAGGTCAAGACGGCGCAGCCGATGATCGAGCAGCAGCGCGTCACGGTCGAGAAGCTCAAGACCGGCCTGGCCGCGATGAAGGACAAGCTGGGCGAGCTCAAGTCCCGGCGCGACCAGCTCGTCGCCCGCCAGAAGGCGGCGCAGGCGCAGCAGACCGTGCAGGGCGCGATCAGCTCCATCAACGTGCTCGACCCGACCAGCGAGCTGGCCCGCTACGAGGAGACCGTGCGCCGCGAGGAGGCCATGGCGATGGGCCAGGCCGAGGTCGCGGCGGCGTCCCTCGACTCCCAGTTCGCCGAGCTGGAGGCGTCCGACAAGGACATCGAGCTCGAGGCCCGGCTCGCCGCCCTCAAGGCGGGCAACGCGCCGGCGCCGCAGATCTCCCCGTCCGACCCGGCCTGACCCGCGAGGTAGCACGAGACCCCGCGAGGTAGTGCGCGGCCCGGCGAGGTAGTTCCCCTGCCTCGCCGGGCCGCGCACCGTCCCGGCAGCCGACACGGATACCCTGAGAGGCATGTCTCCCGCCTTCACCGCCCCGGCCCCCGCGAGCGCGCCCGCCCCCGAGCAGGCCACGGGCCGCCGCACCTACCTCCTGGTGGACGGCGAGAACATCGACGCCACGCTGGGCATGAACGTGCTGAACCGGCGGCCGAACCCGGAGGAGCGCCCCCGCTGGGACCGCATCTCGACGTTCGCGCAGAAGCTGTGGGACCAGGACGTCGTGCCGCTGTTCTTCCTCAACGCCAGCAGCGGGCAGATGCCGATGGCGTTCGTGCAGGCGCTGCTCGCGATGGGCTACAAGCCGATCCCGCTGGCCTCGTCCGGCACGGAGAAGGTCGTCGACGTCGGTATCCAGCGCACGCTGGAGGCCCTGGCGGACCGCGACGGCGACGTCCTGCTCGCCAGCCACGACGGCGACTTCCTGCCGCAGATCGAGGCCCTGCTCGGCGACGAGCGGCGGGTGGGCCTGCTGGCGTTCCGCGAGTTCGTCAACGGGCAGTTCTCGCAGCTCTCCGAGCGCGGGCTCCAGATGTTCGACCTCGAGGGCGACGCCGACGCGTTCACCGCCCCGCTGCCGCGCGTCCGGATCATCCCGCTCGACGAGTTCGACCCGCTGCGCTACCTCTGACAGCCCGCCGGTGCGTCACGTGTCGGCGGTGAGCAGCTCCCGGTACACCGGGGTGACGTAGCCGGGCGTGAAGGTGCTGCCGCCCAGCGCCTCGTGGAGCCGGGTGGCCTCGGCGGCGACGGCTGCCTCGCCGTCGGTCCCGATGTCCTCGAGCAGCCGCCAGACCAGCTCGCCGTCCGGCCGCACGATCCACGCCCCGACGATCCGGCCCTGCCACCAGACCGTGGCGCCCGCGTTGCCGGCGCTGTCGAAGAGCTGCGGGCGATGCGGACCCAGGTACCAGTCGCGGGCGGTCCAGCCCATCGTGGTGGGGTCGAGGGTGGGCAGCAGCGCGGCGTGACCGCCGACGACGTCGTCCAGGGCGGGATCCAGGTCGGCGTCCAGGTCGGTGGCGCGCAGCACGACCCCGTCGGCGACGACGGTGTCCCCACCGGGCGGGCCGACCTCCAGCTCGACCTCGCGCACGTCGAGGGCGGCGACGGCCCGGCGCGCCTGCCCGAGGTTCCAGCCGGTCCACCACCGGAGGTCCGCCACCGTGGCGGGGCCGAACGCCTCGAGCCACGCGCGGGCGAGCTCGACGCGGGCCGCCTCCTCGTCCATCGCGGGGATCCCGTCGGGGAACCAGTCGGTCATCGGCGACCACACGTGCCGCGGCGACGACCACGCCCCGCGGGGCTCGCCCCGCACGACGGAGCCCTCCGCGGAGAGCACCGACAGCAGCGGCGACGTCATGGTGCGGCGCACGTCCCACGCCTTGTCCGTGGTGGGCAGGAACGCGGTGCGCAGCAGCGGCGCGGCCCGCGAGAGCTCCGCGCCGTCGAGCGGCCCGGCGGCGAGCGCGGCGTGCACCTGCGCCTCCGCGGCCGCGACCAGCGCCTCGGGGTCCTCGACGGCCGGGTCGGTGGGCAGCGTCGCGAGCTCCTTGAGCAGCCGCGTCCGCAGCCGCGCCGCGACCGGGGCCGACGCCGCCGCGTGCACGACCGGTACCAGGTCGCGCGGCACGACGAACATCGTGCGCCGCATACCCAGGACTTTGACGAGGCTGCGCCGCTCGAAGAGCGCGTCGCGCACGTCATCGAGCCCGAGCCCCGGCACCCGCGCGAGCACCGCGAGGTGCACGCTCGGCGCGTCCGTCGCGTGCAGGGCGACCAGCCTCCGCGTGACCTCCTCCGGCGTCCTCGCCGCCGGCGACCCCGGCAGGTCCGCGCCGAGCGCGAGCTGTCGCACGACCAGGCGCCGCCGGCGCTGCTCCCCCGTGATCCGCACCCCGCCATCATGGGCGCGGCCACCCACACGCGCGCCCGCCCGGCGCACCAGCGCCGTCCGAGCCCCTTCCCAGGCAACGCTCAGACCCCGGTCGCACACTGAGGTCATGAGCGCACCCGAGGCACGTCTCGTCGTCGTGGACGACGAGCCCAACATCCGCGAGCTGCTGTCCACGTCCCTGCGTTTCGCCGGGTTCGAGGTCCACGCCGCCGGTGACGGGAACGGGGCGCTGCAGCTCGTCCGCGACGTCGAGCCCGACCTCGTCGTGCTCGACGTGATGCTGCCCGACATGGACGGCTTCACCGTGACCCGCCGCATGCGCTCCACCGGCCGGCACACCCCCGTGCTGTTCCTCACCGCCCGCGACGACACGCAGGACAAGGTGCAGGGGCTCACCGTCGGCGGGGACGACTACGTCACCAAGCCGTTCAGCCTGGAGGAGGTCGTGGCCCGCATCCGCGCGGTGCTGCGCCGCACGCACGCGGGCGAGCCCGAGGACGACGCCGTCCTGCGCGTCGGCGACCTCGAGCTCGACGAGGACTCGCACGAGGTGCGCCGCGCCGGCGTCGAGATCGACCTGTCCCCCACCGAGTTCAAGCTGCTGCGCTACCTCATGCTCAACGCCGGCCGCGTGCTGTCCAAGGCGCAGATCCTCGACCACGTGTGGCAGTACGACTGGGGCGGCGACGCGAACATCGTCGAGTCCTACATCTCCTACCTGCGCCGCAAGATCGACAACCTCTCCGTCACCGGCCCCGACGGCGACGACGTCACGCTGCCGCCGCTCATCCACACCAAGCGCGGCGTCGGCTACCTCTTGCGGGCGCCCCAGGCGCCGCGATGAGCACGCCCACGCCCGGCGCCCCGGTCACGGCCCCGGGGACGACGGCGGACGGCCGGGCCCTGCCTGCTGACCCGCGGTCGGGCCCGACGCCGCCCCTCCCGGAGCCCGCACCCCGGTCCGCTCCGCGGTCCGCGCCGTGGACGTGGCTCGAGCGGCTCCCCCTGCGCACCCGGCTGGTCACGATCACCGTCCTGGTGCTGGCGGCCGGGCTGATCCTGGCCGCCGTGGTGACCCGCACCGTCGTCTCCGGCTACCTCGTGGCCCAGACGGACCAGCAGCTCACGCAGTCCGCCAAGGGCGTGGCGAACATGACGCTCAACTCCTCCGGCGACCTGGCGCAGCGCGCGCCGAGCGAGTACGTCGTCATCCTGCGCGACGCCGACGGCGCCACCTCGGAGCCCACCGTGTGGCCCGCGACTCAGGACAAGTACGGCATCCCCGACATCCCGGACGAGCCGGTCTCGGCCGTCGTCGACCGTGGCCTCGAACCCTTCACCGTCGCCTCGGTCGGCGGCACCGAGCCCGGCGACTGGCGGGTCGTCGCCCTGCCGTACGGCTCGTCCGGCACCATCCAGGGCGCCGTCTACGTCGGCCTGCCCCTGGCGGAGGTCCAGCACACGGTCGCCTACCTCACGCGCTCGCTGCTGTTCTCGGCGCTCGGCATCGTCATCCTCGGCGGCGCGATCTCGTTCCTGCTGGTGCACCGGTCGCTGCGGCCGCTGCGCCAGATCGAGACGACGGCGGCGGAGATCGCCGCGGGCGACCTGTCGCAGCGCGTGCCCGAGCGCCCGACGTCGACCGAGGTGGGCTCGCTGTCCGCGTCCCTGAACACGATGCTGGCGCAGATCGAGCAGGCGTTCTCCGCGCAGGAGGAGTCGGAGCGCCGCATGCGCCGGTTCGTCTCCGACGCGAGCCACGAGCTGCGCACACCGCTGGCCACCGTGAAGGGCTACGGCGAGCTGTACCGGCTGGGCGCGCTGGACACCCCGGACAAGGTGGACGACACCATGGGGCGCATCGAGGACTCGGCGCGCCGCATGAGCACGCTGGTCAACGACCTGCTGGTGCTCGCCCGCCTGGACGAGGGCCGGCCGATGCGCAAGGACCCGGTGGACCTCGCCGCGATGGCCCGCGACGCGGCCCAGGACCTGCACGCCCTGGACCCGACGCGCGAGGTCACGGTGACCGGGCTCGCGCCGGGCTCCCCCGCGCCGTCCGGCCTCGTCGTGACCGGCGACGCCGACCGTCTGCGCCAGGTGCTGACCAACCTCGTGGGGAACGTGGCGAGGCACACACCGGCCGGCTCGCCGGCCGAGCTGGCAGCGGGCCGGGCGCCCGACGGCGGTGCCGTCGTCGAGGTGCGCGACCACGGCCCCGGCATCACGCCGGAGCAGTCGAAGCGCGTGTTCGAGCGGTTCTACCGTGCGGACTCGTCGCGGAACCGGGAGTCCGGCGGCTCCGGCCTGGGGATGGCGATCGTCGCGGCGATCGTCGGCGCGCACCAGGGCCACGTGTCGGTGAGCGAGACGCCCGGCGGCGGGATGACCGTGCGGGTTCTTCTCCCGTCGGCGGACGGCTACGATGGCGCGTCGTCCTCCTCCGCCTGACCGGAAGGCTGACCAGAAGGCGTGGCCAGCACCCTCACCGCGGTGCGATGTCGCCCCGCGGTCGTAGTCTGACGAGGAGGAGGACAGTCCGAGTCCGACGACCGAAGGTCTGATTGCGATGGGCGTCATGAGCGCCGACGCGCCCCAGTGGTTCCTCTCCGCGTTCGTCCGCACCTGTCACGGTGCGGGCGCGACCGCCGACGACGCGGAGATCCGTTCCGTCGGGGAGGACCTCATCGACCGGTGGTCCGCCCCGGAGCGCCACTTCCACAACCTGCGCCACCTGGCCGACGTCCTGCACCGCGTGGACGAGCTGTCCCAGGAGACGCACGAGCCCGACCTGGTGCGCCTCGCGGCCTGGTACCACGGCGCGGTGTTCGACGCGACGCGCAAGGTCGCCCAGGCGAACCAGGGCGGCGAGCAGACCACGGTGAGCGCGAACCTCGCGCGCACGCAGCTCACGGAGCTCGGCCTGCCGGAGACGGCGGTGGAGCGCACGGCGCGGCTGGTCGACTCGATCGACCGCCACAAGCCGCTGCCCGACGACGTCGACTCCGCCGTGCTCAACGACGCCGACCTCGCCATGCTCGCGGCCGAGCCGCAGCGCTACAAGGACTACATGGCCAACGTGCGGGCGGAGTACTCGCACATCCCGCTGACCGACTATCTCGACGCCCGCGTGCGCGTCCTGACCAAGCTGCTGCAGCGCCCGTCGCTGTACTTCAGCCCGATGGGCGCGGCATGGGAGGAGGCGGCGCGGCAGAACCTCGACGGCGAGCTGCACCGGCTGCTCAAGGAGCGCCGCCTGCTCGAGGAGAAGCCGGCCTCCTGACCCCGGCAGGGCTCGGTTCTCCACAACCTGTGGACGACGGCGTCCGCGGGTGGTGCGCGCTCCGTAACGTCGTCGTCGGCAACCCCGCAGGGGGCAACGGCGACGAAGGAGGACACGTGCGGTACGAGGTCGACAGCGAACGGGTCGCGCAGGCGAGCGCGGCGGTGAACGGTTCCGTGGCGGCGATCCGCTCCGAGGTGGGGGCGATGATGCGGCACCTGCAGGACCTGCAGTCCGGCTGGCACGGCGGCGCCGCGACCCAGTTCGCGGGCGTCATGGGCCAGTGGCAGGCCACGCAGACCCAGGTCGAGGCGGCGCTCGACGCCGTGACGGCGGCCCTGTCGTCGGCGTCGCGCACCTACGCGGACGCGGAGGCCCAGGCCACGCGGCTCTTCGCGGCCCGCTGACCCGGGCGGTCGAGGGCGTCCCGCGCCGCGCGGGACGCCCTCAGCCGCGTGCGGGCGTCACGGCGCGCTCCCCGCACGCTGGGCCGCGAGCGACCACACCTGCTCCAGGGGCGCGAACCCCTCCGCGCCGTCGGCGTCGCGGAACACCTCGACCCAGCGGCCGATCGACGCCTGCCACGCCAGGTTGGCCGGGTCGTCGTCGAGCGCGGCGATCGCGGCGTCGAAGTCGTTGCAGTCGACGACGTGGAACAGCCGCTCGCCGGAGCGCCAGATCGTCCACCCGCGGATGCCCACCCGGGAGAAGGCGGCGTCGAGGTCATCGGGGACGACGGCGTGCTCGACTCGGTACCCGTCGACGGCGCCGGGCTTGAGGACCGAGTGCAGGGCAACGATCATGCGTGGATCCTCAAGGTGGCGCCGCGGCGCTGTCAACCGTCGCGCCAGGCGCCCGCACGCACGACGGGCCCCCACCCCGGAGGGTGAGGGCCCGTCGTCGAACCGTCAGGCTCTGGCAGGACTCCGGATCAGAAGTCCATGCCGCCCATGCCACCGTCACCGGCGGGCGCGGCCGAGGCCGGCTCCGGCTTGTCGGCCACGACGGCCTCGGTGGTGAGGAACAGCGCGGCGATCGACGCGGCGTTCTGCAGCGCGGAGCGCGTGACCTTGACCGGGTCGTTGACGCCCGCGGCGAGCAGGTCCTCGTACACGCCGGTCGCGGCGTTGAGGCCGTGACCCGAGGTGAGGTTGCGGACCTTCTCCGCCACGACGCCGCCCTCGAGGCCGGCGTTGACGGCGATCTGCTTGAGCGGGGCGTCGATCGCGGCACGCACGATCTGCGCACCGGTCGCCTCGTCGCCCTCGAGCTCCAGCTTCGGGAACGCGGCGGCACCGGCCTGGATCAGCGCGACGCCACCACCGGCGACGATGCCCTCCTCGACCGCGGCCTTGGCGTTGCGGACGGCGTCCTCGATGCGGTGCTTGCGCTCCTTGAGCTCCACCTCGGTGGCCGCACCGGCCTTGATGACGGCCACGCCGCCGGCCAGCTTGGCGAGGCGCTCCTGGAGCTTCTCGCGGTCGTAGTCCGAGTCCGACTTCTCGATCTCGGAGCGGATCTGGTTGACGCGGCCCGAGATGAGCTCGGCGTCGCCCGCACCCTCGACGATCGTGGTCTCGTCCTTGGTCACGACGACCTTGCGCGCCTGGCCCAGCAGGTCGAGGGTCGCGTTCTCCAGCTTGAGGCCCACCGTCTCGGTGATGACCTGGCCGCCGGTGAGGATCGCGATGTCCTGCAGCATGGCCTTGCGGCGGTCGCCGAAGCCCGGGGCCTTGACGGCGACGGACTTGAAGGTGCCGCGGATCTTGTTCAGCACGAGGGTGGCCAGGGCCTCGCCCTCGACGTCCTCGGCGATGATGAGCAGGGAGCGACCGGCCTTCATGACCTGGTCGAGCACCGGCAGCATGTCCTTGACGTTCGAGATCTTCGACTCGACGATCAGGACGTACGGGTCCTCGAGGACGGCCTCCTGGCGCTCCGGGTCCGTCTCGAAGTAGCGGGCGAGGAAGCCCTTGTCGAAGCGCATGCCCTCGGTGAGCTCGAGCTCGAGGCCGAACGTGTTCGACTCCTCGACCGTGATCACGCCCTCCTTGCCCACCTTGTCGAGGGCCTCGGCGATGAGCTCGCCGATGGAGGCGTCGCCGGCCGAGATGGCGGCCGTGGCGGCGATCTGGTCCTTGGTCTCGATCTCGACCGCGGCGTTGAGCAGCTGCTCGGTGACGGCCTCGACGGCCTTCTCGATGCCGCGCTTGACGGCGATCGGGTTGGCGCCGGCGGCGACGACGCGCAGGCCCTCGCGCACGAGCGCCTGGGCGAGCACGGTGGCGGTGGTGGTGCCGTCACCCGCGACGTCGTCCGTCTTCTTGGCGACCTCCTTGACGAGCTCCGCGCCGATCTTCTCGTACGGGTCGTCGAGCTCGATCTCCTTGGCGATGGAGACACCGTCGTTGGTGATCGTGGGGGCGCCCCACTTCTTGTCCAGGACGACGTTGCGACCCTTGGGGCCGAGCGTGACCTTCACGGTGTCGGCGAGCTGGTTGAGCCCGCGCTCCATGCTCCGACGAGCTTCCTCGTCGAACGCGATGATCTTGGCCATGGGGACTGATCCTCCGCTGGTGGCTGAGATGGCCGGCCGGCGCCCGCGACGGACGACCCACCCCGCGGCGTTCAGGTCACGCACGCGCGGAGGGTCTCACCGAACGACCCGAATGCTTCACCCGCGGCCCAGGAGAACGCCGCCCCGGGGGACGGCTGTCACTCACAGGCCGAGAGTGCTAAGCCATTATTGGCACTCTCGGGTGGCGAGTGCAAGACGTTCGCCGAGGGCGTGCAACGCCCGGGGACGACGAAGGCCGGCGCCCCCGACGCGTCGCTGCGTCCTGGGGTGCCGGCCTCTCGCGGTCGACGGTGTGGTCGACAGCGGGTCGACGGCGCGGTCAGAGCGGGCGGACCTGCTCGGCCTGCGGGCCCTTCTGACCCTGGCCGACCTCGAACTCGACGCCCTGGCCCTCGTCCAGGGTGCGGTACCCGTCGGTCTGGATGGCGCTGTAGTGGACGAACAGGTCCTGCCCGCCCGCGGTCGGGGTGATGAACCCGTACCCCTTCTCCGCGTTGAACCACTTGACGGTGCCCTGGGCCATGTACCTCTCCTCGTGCTCCTCGGCCGCGGGGCAGGCACCCCACGGTGAACGGGAGCCTAGTAGCGGCGATCGCGGCAAGGGAAGCACCGATGTCCGGAATGTCGGCATCCGAGATGCCGGCGCTCCGGAGGTGCGGCGTCGGTCAGCCGACGGGCGACCTGAGGACCACCCAGACGGCCTGCTCGCTGGCCGTGACGTCGTCGGACTCCTGCACGTTCGCCGGGTCGACGCCGAGCGCCTCCGCGACGGCGCTGGCGGTGTCCGCGCGGTCCGCGCCGTACAGGACGGTGGTGTCCTCGTAGGCACCCTTCAGCGTGTCCGGCGCGTCCGTGGCAGCGACGTCGACGAACCCGCCGTCGCTCGTGAGGACGCCCTGGCCGGCCGCGGCCTGCCCCTGGCCCGCACCGTCGTTGTAGACGACGACCGACGCCTCGAGGTTCGCGGCCGACGGGTCACCGGGCAGCTCGGTCGCCGCGTCGGAGGCGTCGTCGCCGGGCTCCTCGTCGGCCGGGTCCTCGCTCGCCTCGCCGTCGGCCGGCGGCTCCTCGCCCTCGGCGTCGGCGGACGCGGAGGCCTCGGGCTCGGCGCCCGCGGACTGCTCGGCCGCGGGGGGCGTGGCCGGCTCGCCGTCGTCGGACAGGAAGGAGACGATGCCGACCGCGAGGCCGCCGCACACGACGACGATCAGCAGGAACGGCCACACCGAGCTCCACCCGCTGCGCGGCTCACGATGCACACCGACCGGCGTGCCCTCGGGCCCGCGGACGTCGAACTCGTCGGGCGGGTAGGGGTAATGGCTCTTGCTCACGGCGGACAGGGTAGCCGTTCCAGGTGTCCGCCCGTCCAGGCCGCTCTCAGCGAGGCCTTGGCCTGCCGGTCCGACCAGGTCACGGCCGCGCCGTCGGTCCGACCCTCGGCCCGTCCGTCAGCCCCGTCCGTCAGCCCTGGCCGTCGGAGAGGCGCCGCGCCGACCGGGCGCGCTGGCGCGTGGAGCGCATCCGCCGCAGCCGCTTGACGAGCATCGGGTCGTGCGCGAGCGCCGCCGGCGAGTCGATGAGGGCGTTCAGCACCTGGTAGTAGCGCGTCGCGGACAGGCCGAACAGCTCGCGCACCGCCTGCTCCTTCGCCCCGGCGTACTTCCACCACTGCCGCTCGAAGGCGAGGATCTCGCGGTCGCGGTCGGAGAGGTCGCCCTCGGCCGACGTCGGCACCGTCGACGACTCGGTCGCCGTCGTGCCCGACGCCTCCGGGTCCGGCTGGACCTCCTGGACCAGGATCTCGCTCATGGCGCACCAGTATGGCGCGTCCGTGCGCCCGACCCGACGACGTCGCCCCGCGCGCCGCGATCCCGCGCCCTGTCGGCGTCCAGGAGTTGTCGGGGCGTGCGCGCGGGATACTCCGCGCTCGCCCTGACAACTCGTGGGGTGGGGTGCGCTAGCGTCGCGGCGTGGACACCTCGACGACGACCGGCACCGGCACGACGACGCAGGAGCGGCCGCCCCTCGACCAGGTGATGGCGCCGGACTGGGCCGCCGCGCTGGCCGGCGTCGAGCCGCAGATCCACGCGATGGGCGACTTCCTGCGCGCGGAGGTCGCCGCCGGCCGCACGTACCTGCCCGACGGCCCGCACATCTTCGCGGCGTTCTCCCGGCCCCTCGCGGACGTGCGCGTGCTCGTCGTCGGGCAGGACCCGTACCCCACGCCCGGTCACCCCATGGGACTGTCGTTCTCCGTGCAGCCGCAGGTGCGGCCGGTCCCCAGGTCGCTCGTGAACATCTACACCGAGCTCGCGGAGGACGTCGGCGTGCCGACGCCGTCGAACGGCGACCTGCGCCCCTGGGCCGACCAGGGCGTCATGCTGCTCAACCGCGTGCTCACCGTGCGGCCGGGCACCCCGGCGTCGCACCGCGGCAAGGGGTGGGAGCAGGTGACCGAGGCCGCGATCAAGGCGCTCGTGGCACGCGGCGGCCCGCTCGTCGCGATCCTGTGGGGCCGCGACGCCGCGTCGCTCAAGCCGTGGCTGGGCGACGTCCCGACCGTCGAGAGCGCGCACCCCAGCCCGCTGTCCGCGTACCGCGGGTTCTTCGGCTCCCGCCCGTTCTCGCGCGTCAACGCGCTGCTGGAGGCGCAGGGCGGGACGCCGGTGGACTGGCGCCTCGCCTGACGGCCGGCCGCACCGCGGGGACACGGCCCGACGTCGTCGCCCCGAGCGCGCACCGCCGCACGAGGAGCACAATGGCGGACGTGACCACGCAGGACTCCACCCCGACCCCTGACGGCACGACCCCCGCCCCCGCTCCCCCGTGGACGCGCTACGTCGCGATCGGCGACTCGTTCAGCGAGGGCCTGTGGGACCCGTACCCGTTCGACGACGGCACCCCGGCACCGGCGGGCACCGAGTCGCCGGCGAAGCAGCGCGGGTGGGCCGACCGGCTCGCCGACGCGCTGTCGACCCGCCGCACCGCCGTGGGCGCGCCCGGCCTGGAGTACGCGAACCTCGCGATCCGCGGCCGGCTGCTGCGTCACATCCTCGACGAGCAGGTCGACGTCGCGCTGGAGATGCAGCCCGACCTGGTGTCGTTCGTCGGCGGCGGCAACGACATCCTGCGTCCGCAGGCCGACATCGACGTGCTCTCCGCGCGGCTGGAGCAGGGCGTGGCGACGATCCGCGCGACGGGGGCCGACGTGCTGCTGGGCACGGGCTTCAAGGCGGGCGCGGGGCTGAGCTGGACCCGCGGCCGCGTGGGCCAGTACAACGCGAACATCTGGACCATCGCGCGCAAGCACGGCGCGCACGTGCTGGACCTGTGGGGTCTCGACCCGCTGTTCGACCTGCGCATGTGGGCCGACGACCGCATCCACCTCACGCCCGAGGGGCACCGCCGAGTCGCCGACGCCGCGCTCGTCGGCCTCGGCCAGGAGCCCGACGACGCCGACTACGCCGTCGCGCTCGACCCGCTGCCGCCGCAGGCGTTCGTCGAGCGCGCCCGCGCCAACGCGCAGTGGGCGCGCACGCACGTCGTGCCCTGGGTGCAGCGGCGGATCAAGCACACGTCCAGCGGTGACGGCCGCGCGCCGAAGTGGGGCGAGCCCGCCGCCTGGCCCCCGGCGGACGACGCGCGATAACCCGCCGGTACGGCGACGGGGCGGACGGTGGCCTGGCCACGGTCCGCCCCGTCGTCGTGCGGGGAGCCGCCTGTCGGATTCGAACCGACGACCTTCCGTTTACAAGACGGGAGCTCTACCAGCTGAGCTAAGGCGGCGGGAGCGCGGCACAGCCTACCGGGGCGGGCAGGCCGTGCCGCACGTCTGTCAGCTGCCGGCGGCCGCGGTCACGGCCTCGCCGATGGCGCCCTGCGTGCCCCAGTTGTCGAAGCGCTCGCCGCCGACGAGGACGGTCGGCGTGCCGAACGACTTCGACTGCGGGTTCTGCAGCGCCTCGTCCGAGGTCGCGTCCTGCGTGGCCGAGTGGACGTACTGGCCGAAGGTCTCGCGGGCGGTGCCGTCCTCGATGGCGGTCGCGACGTCGGCGGGAGCCCCCGCCTCCTCGGCGTACGACCCGAGCTGCTCGTCCGAGAGGCCCTCGGTGTTCTCCGCCGGCTGGTTGGTGAACAGCGCCGCGTGGAACGCCGGGAACGCGTCGGGGGCCTTGTCGGCGACGTACGCCGCGGCGGACGCGGCGCGCGTCGAGTAGTCCGTGCCGGCGGACAGCCGGTCGAGGATCGACACGGGGTGGTAGACGACGGTCGCGTCGCCGGCCGCGACCATCTCGTCGATGTCGGCGGCGTTGGTCTGCTCGAACTGGCCGCACACGGGGCACATGTAGTCGAGGTACACGTCGACGACGGGGGCGTCGTCGTTGGTCGTGCCGGCCGCGTTGTCGGCGCCGACGGGGATGCCGCCGTTCTCCTGCGCCGTCGAGGGCATGGTCACCTCGGCCAGGGGCACGTCGTCGACGTTGTTCTTGGCACCCTGCTGAAGGATCATCCAGACCACGACGCCGAGGGCGACGAGCGCGACGCCGAGCACGGACAGGGTGATGATCCGGTTGCGACGGTCGCGCTGCTGCTCCTTCTCGCGCAGGGCGAGCGCCTCGGCGCGCGCCGCGTCGCGGCGCTGCGCCTTCGTCATGTTCGGGTTCTTCGTCGACATCGTGTCCTCGAGGATCTCGGGAGAGCGGGGCGGCGCGGCAGCGCCGGACGGGGCGAAGCCTACCCGCGGCACCTGGACGTTCGCCGGGAATGTCCTGCCGGGCCGTGCGACGACGAGCGCGAGTCGTCAGAGGATCTCGGGCGGCCCGCTGATGGGCCACCACTCGATCGTCGGGTCGGTGAGCACGGGTGCGACGAGGATCACCGTCAGCACCAGGCAGACGCCCACGAGGACGGCGGCGCCGACGCGCCCCGGGGCGATCTTGCCGAGGATGATGCGGCCGCCCTCTCGTGCCGTGCCGCCGGCCGGCCCGAACCACGTGGCCAGGAGCGCGACGACCATCACCCCCGCCAGGACACCGTTGAACACGATGTCCTCGTTCATCCCGCCCTGGGACCGTGCCTCCAGGTCCCCGCGGGGCAGCACGATGAGGTGCCCCGCGCCGAACAGCCACCAGCCCGCCAGCAGCGTCAGCAGGCCGGCGCACGCGCCGACCAGCACCGCGGGGATCGACCCGAGGACGCCCAGGAGCGCGTGCCACGGGAACAGCAGCGTGCCCACGAACCCGTCGGAGCGGCGCACTCCCTTGTGCTCGCGCCGCGTGTGCAGCCGGTCGCCGGACGTCGCGACGGCGCGGCACACGAGGACGAGCGCGACGAGGGCGCCGAAACCGATGAGCGGGCGGGTGGCCGCGAGCGCCACCAGCGGCAGCGCGACGGCGACGGCGGTCCCCGTGCGCCGCCGGTGCACGGGTCGCTCGTACGGGCCGGGGGGCTCGGGCGGCAGCTCCTCGACCAGCTGGTCGTAGCCCTTGTAGCGGACGTCGCCGACCGGGATGGCGCGGGTGCCGCCGTCCTGCGCCTGCAGCCGGTCGCGCTCCAGCGCGGTCATCGTCTGCGTGGGGTCCTCGGCGTCGGCCGGCGTGGTGGGCGCCGGCACGACGGTGGCCGACGTGGTGGGGCGGTCCGGCGCGACCGGCGGCGGGGGCGGGGGCGACCCCGGCCCGGTGCCGGGTGCGATCGGGACGGCGCCGGTCGGGGGGTACGACGCCGGGGCCGCGGCCGCCGCGACGACCTGCGTCGGCAGCCCCACCCGCTGGGTCTCCACGGACTGCGCGATGCGCTGCGTGGCGTCCGGCGCGGCCCAGGGGTCGGGCGCACCGCCCAGGGCGTCGTCGAGGTCCCGGCGCAGGGCACGCGCCACCTCGGTGGGGCCCCAGCGGAGCGCCGGGTCGGCCTGGAGCGCCCCCGCGAGCGCCCGCGCGGTGCGGGCCGGCAGCCCGTGCAGGTCGGGCCGACCCTCCCGCGAGCGCCGCAGCACCAGCTCGGTGGGCCGGACGCCGAACGGCGAGCGGCCGGTGGCGGCGAAGGAGAGCAGGGCGGCCCAGCTCCACCAGTCGGTCTCCGCGACGGGCGCGCCGCCGTCGAGCAGCTCGGGTGCGATGTAGCCGGGGGTGCCCATGACGAACCCCGCGGACGTGGTCCGGGTGTCGCCGGGGCCCTGCGCGATGCCGAAGTCGATCAGCACGGGCCCCTGCGCGGTGATCATCACGTTCGAGGGCTTGAGGTCGCGGTGCACCACGCCGGCGTCGTGCACGGCCTCGAGGGCGGCGGCGAGCTGGTCCGCGAGGGAGAACACGTCGGCGGCGTCGAGCGGGCCGCGCTCGTCCACCTCCTCCTCGAGGGTGACGCCGTCCACCAGCTCGGTCACGACGAACGCGTAGGGGCCCTCCAGCTCGGCGTCGAGCACCTGCGCGACGGCAGGGTGCCGCAGCCGCTGCAGGGCCGCGGCCTCGCGCCGCAGCCGCTCGCGCCCGGCGGGGTCGGCGTCGACGTGCGCGTGCAGCACCTTGAGCGCCACGCGACCGCCGCCGCCGTCGACCGCCTCGTAGACGGCGCCCATCGCGCCGCTCCCGAGCGGTCGCACCACGGTGTACCCGCCGACCTCCGAACCCTCGGCCAGGCCACCGTCACGGGTCCGGGAGACGCGCGGCGCGCGGTCCGACGACGTGCCGTCCTCCCCGCCGTCCGACGCCGGCCCCGGGCCCCTCGCGCCGCCGTCGCGGGCGGCCGACGGCGGACCGGGCACCGGGTTCCGCCCCGGGACCTGCATCGCGTCGACCTCACCCATGGGGCACACCGTATCCGTCCGGACCTCCCGAGGCGCGCCGTGCCGCGCGGGTCCGCAGCAGGTCACCGTCGGGTCTCGAACGGGTCGCGCGCAGGTCGTGGCGCGCCCGCGCGCCCCTCGACGGGAGTGCGCGAACGGGTGACGTCGCGCCGCGCCGGGGCGAGCCCGAGGCCGCGTCGGTACCCTGTCCGGGGAGGACGCTGTTCTTTCGAAGCCCTCCGGAGTCTTGAGAGATTCCTGGCAGAACCCGTGGAGAGAGGTCCCTTGGCAGGCAAAGGTTCGTCAAGCAGCCATCGTCGGAAGGGCGACGGGTACGACCTCGTCGTCGTCGCCAACCGGCTCCCCGTCGACTTCACGGTCGACGCCGACGGCGGGGTGGACTGGCACCGCTCCCCCGGCGGCCTCGTCACCGCCCTCGAGCCGGTGATGCGCGAGGCGGACGGCGCCTGGGTCGGCTGGTCCGGCGCCCCCGACCTCGAGCACGAGCCCTTCGAGGCCGACGGCATGCTCCTCGTGCCGGTCTCCCTCAGCCAGGGCGACATCGAGCGGTACTACGAGGGGTTCTCCAACGACACCCTCTGGCCGCTGTACCACGACGTCATCTCGCCCCCGACCTACCACCGGCAGTGGTGGGACGCCTACCGCCGCGTCAACCGCCGCTTCGCCGAGGCCGCGGCCGCGCAGGCGGCCCAGGGCGCCGTCGTCTGGGTGCACGACTACCAGCTCCAGCTCGTGCCGAAGATGCTCCGCGAGCTGCGGCCCGACCTGCGGATCGGGTTCTTCGACCACATCCCCTTCCCGGCGGTGGAGCTGTTCCAGCAGCTGCCGTGGCGCACGCAGATCGTCGAGGGCCTGCTGGGCGCGGACCTCATCGGCTTCCAGCGCGGGGGCGACGCGTCGAACTTCGTGCGCTCCGTGCGCCGGCTCACGAAGCACACCACCCGCGGGCCGATCATCACGGTCGCGGAGGAGGACGGCCGCCCCGCCCGGCACGTGCGCGCCGCGGCGTTCCCCATCTCGATCGACTCCCACCACTTCGACGCCCTGGCCCGCGAGCCGGAGGTGCAGGCCCGCGCGAAGGAGATCCGGGCCGACCTGGGCGACCCGAAGGTGATGATGCTGGGCGTCGACCGCCTCGACTACACCAAGGGCATCCGGCACCGCATCAAGGCGTACGGCGAGCTGCTGCAGGACGGCCGGCTCGACGTCGAGCACTGCACGCTGGTGCAGGTCGCGAGCCCGAGCCGCGAGAACGTCGGGGCCTACCAGGACCTGCGCGAGCACGTCGAGGGGCTCGTGGGCCGCATCAACGGCGAGTTCGGCGAGCTCGGGCACTCGGCGATCCACTACCTCCACCATTCCTACCCGCCCGACGAGATGGCCGCCCTGTACCTGGCGGCCGACGTCATGCTCGTCACGTCCCTGCGCGACGGCATGAACCTCGTGGCCAAGGAGTACATCGCGGCGCGCTCGGACGAGCAGGGGGTGCTGGTGCTGAGCGAGTTCACCGGCGCCGCAGACGAGCTCGCCCCCGGGCCGCTGCTGGTCAACCCGCACGACATCGACGGGATGAAGGACACCATCGTCGCGGCGGCGCACATGCCCCCGCGCGAGCAGCGGCGCCGGATGCGCCGGCTGCGCCGCAAGGTGATGGCGGACGACGTCGCGAAGTGGTCCGAGACGTTCCTCGGCGTGCTCACCGCCATGCCGGCCCGGTCGAGCCGCGGGTGAACGGGCGACAGATGACCGGGCCCGTGCCGGGCGGGACCGAGGCGGCCGAGGCCGCGGTGCTGGCGTTCGCCCGCCGGCCGGGGTCGACGCCGCGGGTCGCGCGGCTCGTCGCGCTCGACTTCGACGGGACGCTCGCGCCGCTGGTCGACGACCCCTCCGCATCGACGATGACGCCGGCCGCGCGCTCGGCCGTGGACCGGCTCGCCGCGCTCGCGGCGCGGCCGGTGCCGACCGGGGGCGACGAGCTGCGGCTCGCCCTCGTCTCGGGCCGCAACCTCACGGACCTCGCCGCCCGGTCGGGCGTCCCCGCCGGCACGTACCTGGTGGGGAGCCACGGCGCGGAGACCGGCCGGGTCGCCGCGCACGGCGTCGACGCCGTGCCGCTGCGCCTCACCGACGCGCAGGCGGACAGCCTGGAACGGCTGCGCGAGGGGCTGCAGGACGCGGTCGACGGCCGGCGGGGCGCGTGGGTGCAGGACAAGCCCAGCGCCGCCGTCCTGCACACCCGGCTCTGCGACGCCGACGACGCGCGCGCCGCGGCCGCCGACGCCGACGCGGTGGCGGCACGCCTCGGCCTGCACGCGATGCACGGCAAGGACGTCGTCGAGATCGCCGTCGTCCCCACGTCCAAGGGGATCGCCGTCGAACGGCTGCGCCAGGAGCTGGAGGAGGGCGACGAACGCCTCCGGGGGCTCGTCCTCTACGCCGGCGACGACACCACCGACGAGGCCGCGTTCGAGGTGCTCGGGCCGGGCGACCTGGGCGTGAAGGTCGGCCCGGGGGCGACGCGGGCGAGCGAGCGCGTGGCGGACGCGGACGCGCTCGCGGCCCTCCTGGAGCGTCTCGCGGACGCGCTCGAGGCCTGACGGACAGCCCTTTCCGAACCCTCGCGAGCCCCTGACCTGGGCTGTGTCAGAACTCACGCCCGGGGCATGTACGATCATCCCGGCGCACCGATCCGAGGCCGGTCCGGCCGAGGCCCGGAGCGCACGACAACAGAATGTGTCACCGCCGACACGCCAGCGTGAAAGCAACGGCACCCACCCACAACGGATCGTCCGGCACGTACCTGCCGGTGGAGGGATTGCAACCATGGCAACGGTCACCTTCGACCACGCGACGCGCATCTACCCGGGCACGGAGCGCCCGGCCGTCGACCAGCTCAACCTGCACGTCGAGGACGGCGAGTTCCTCGTCCTGGTCGGCCCCTCGGGCTGCGGCAAGTCCACCTCGCTGCGCATGCTCGCCGGCCTGGAGGACGTCAACGGCGGCAGCATCCTCATCGGCGACCGCGACGTCACGGACGTCCAGCCGAAGGACCGCGACATCGCGATGGTGTTCCAGAACTACGCGCTGTACCCGCACATGTCGGTGGCGGACAACATGGGCTTCGCGCTGAAGATCGCCGGCACCCCCAAGGCCGAGATCCGCCAGCGCGTCGAGGAGGCCGCCAAGATCCTCGACCTCACCGAGTACCTCGACCGCAAGCCGAAGGCGCTCTCCGGTGGTCAGCGTCAGCGCGTCGCCATGGGCCGCGCGATCGTGCGCCAGCCGCAGGTGTTCCTCATGGACGAGCCGCTGTCGAACCTCGACGCCAAGCTCCGCGTCCAGACCCGCACGCAGATCGCGTCGCTGCAGCGCCGCCTCGGCGTCACGACCGTCTACGTGACGCACGACCAGACCGAGGCGCTCACCATGGGCGACCGCATCGCGGTGCTCAAGGGCGGGCTGCTGCAGCAGGTCGGCACGCCGCGCGAGATGTACGACACCCCGGCCAACGTCTTCGTCGCGGGCTTCATCGGCTCGCCGGCGATGAACATCGCCACCTTCAAGGTCGACGGGGGCGTGGCCCACGTGGGCGCCGCCCGCGTGCCGCTGGAGCGGTCGACCGTGGAGCAGCTCACCGACGCCGACGGCGGCAAGATCACCATCGGCTTCCGCCCCGAGGCGCTCGAGGTGGTCTCGGACGGCACCGAGAACGCGATGCCCGTGGCCGTCAACCTCGTCGAGGAGCTCGGCTCGGACGCCTTCGTCTACGGCACGCTCGTCGGCCCCGCCGCCGAGGAGGCCGAGGTCCGCTCGGGCGCCGGCGACAACCAGGTGATCGTGCGCATCGACCCGCGCAACGTCCCCATGAAGGGCGACACGATCCACGTGACGATCAAGCCGGGGCAGTCGCACCTCTTCTCGGCCGCGACGGGCAACCGCCTCAACTGAGTCGCCGCTGAGTCGGCAACGACTCACCGCACCGCCCGGGGGGCGGGTCCGGCTGCTGCCGGGCCCGCCCCTCGTCGCGTACCCTGACGAGCCGGGCCATCCGCCCTCCCGCACGACATCCGGCCTCCCGTACGACACCTGGAGCGACGTGGAACAGCTGCAGATCACCTCGGCGACGCCGGACTCCGCGCTGCTCGACCTGCCGTGGCGCGCCCCCCTGGCCGACTGGCCCGCGGACGTGCTCGCCGCCCTCCCCCGCGGCATCTCGCGCCACGTCGTGCGGTTCGTCCGCCTCGACGGGCGCGTGCTCGCGATCAAGGAGATCAGCGAGGCGGTCGCGTTCCGCGAGTACGACCTGCTGCGCCAGCTGCGCAAGCTCGAGATCCCCGCCGTGCGCCCGGTGGGCGTCGTGACGGGCCGGCGGGACGACGACGGCGAGCCGCTCGAGGCCGCGCTCGTCACGGAGCACCTCGCGTTCTCGCTCCCCTACCGGGCCGTGTTCAGCCAGGCCCTGCGCCCCGACACCGCGGCCCGCCTCATCGACGCGCTGGCCGTCCTGCTGGTGCGGGTCCACCTCGTCGGCTTCTACTGGGGCGACGTGTCGCTGTCGAACACCCTGTTCCGGCGCGACGCGCACCAGTTCGCCGCCTACCTCGTCGACGCCGAGACCGGCGACCTGCACCGCGAGCTCACCCCCGGTCAGCGCTCCTACGACGTGGACCTCGCCCGCACCAACATCATCGGCGAGCTGTTCGACCTCGAGGCGGGCGAGCTGCTCGACGAGGAGGTCGACGCCATCGCGATCGGCGACGCCCTCGTGTCCCGGTACACGGAGCTGTGGGAGGCGCTCACGGGCGTCGAGTCGTTCAGGTCCGACGAGCGCTGGCGGGTCGCGGCGCGCATCGACCGGCTCAACGACCTGGGCTTCGACGTCGGCGAGCTGTCGATCACCACGGACATCGACGGCACCACCGTGCGCATCCAGCCCCAGGTGGTCGACGCCGGGCACCACTCGCGCCGCCTGTTCCGCCTCACCGGCCTCGACGTCCAGGACAACCAGGCCCGCCGGCTCCTCAACGACCTCGACTCGTACGTGGCGGCCACGGACCGCCAGGAGGACGACCCGCAGATGGTCGCGCACGACTGGTCGCAGAACATCTTCCAGCCGACCATCCGCGCCGTCCCCCGCGAGCTGCGCCGCAAGCTCGAGCCGGCCCAGCTGTTCCACGAGATCCTGGACCACCGCTGGTTCATCTCCGAGCAGGCGGGGCGCGACGTCCCGATGCCCGAGGCCACGGCGTCCTACGTGGAGCACGTGCTGCGCCACCGCCGGGACGAGAAGGCGATCCTCGGCCTGCCGCCGGGCGAGCCGGACCGCGAGGGCGACGTCGACATCGTCGACATGGGCGCCGGACCGGACGCCGCCCCCGAGGACGACCACTTCCACCTGTCGACCTGACCGCCCGCTCCCGGGCGGCGCGGTGGGCCCGGGTCAGCGGCGGGCCTGGGCCACCTCGTAGAGCGTGATGCCCGCGGCGACGCCCGCGTTCAGCGACTCGACGTCGGACGAGATGGGGATGGACGCGACGGCGTCGCAGGTCTCGCGCACCAGGCGCGAGAGCCCGTGCCCCTCGGAGCCGACGACCAGCACCAGCGGGTCGGTGGCGAACGCGAGGTCGCGCACGGTGGTGTCCCCGCCGGCGTCCAGACCGACGACGAACGCGCCGGACTTCTTCAGGTCGGTGAGGGTGCGCGCCAGGTTGGTCACCTTGGCCACGGGCACCCGGGCGGCCGCGCCCGCGGACACCTTCCACGCCGACGCGGTGACGCCGGCCGACCGGCGCGACGGCACGACGACGCCGTGCGCGCCGAAGGCCCCGGCGGACCGGAGCACGGCGCCCAGGTTGCGGGGGTCGGTGACGCCGTCGAGCGCGACGATCAGCGGCGGCTGGCCGGCCTCGGCGGCGGCGTCCAGCAGGTCCTCGACGTCCGCGTAGTCGTAGGGCGGCACCTGCGCGGCGACGCCCTGGTGCACGGAACCCTCGGTGAGGTGGTCCAGCTCGGTGCGGCTCACCTCGAGCAGCTGCACGGAGCGGGTCGACGCCAGCTCGAGGATCTCCCGCGTGCGGTCGTCGTGGTCGATGCGCGCGGCGAGGTGCACCGCGGTGACCGGCACGTCGGTGCGCAGCGCCTCGAGCACGGCGTTGCGGCCCGCGACCACCTCGGCGCCGCCGGTGGGGCGGCGCGTGCCGCGCACGACGCCCTTGCTGGCGCCCTTCTGCGCCTGCACGGCCTGCCGCTTCTCGGCCGCCACCTTGCGCTTGTGCGCCGGGTGGTACGTGCGGTCCTCGGCCTTCGGCGTCGGGCCCTTGCCCTCGAGCGCCTTGCGGCTGTGCCCGCCGGTGCCGACCTGCGCGCCCTTCTTGCTGCCGGCCTTGCGGACGGCCCCGGGACGTCGGGTGTTGCCTGCCATGGTGTCTCTTCTCAGGTGGTCGAGCGGGTCAGTCGGTCAGCGTCCAGCGGGCACCGTCGGCGGAGTCCTGCACGACGACGCCGGCGGCCGCGAGGCGGTCGCGGATGGCGTCGCTCGTGGCCCAGTCCTTCGCGGCGCGCGCGGCGACCCGCGCGTCGAGCTCGGCCGCGACGAGCGACTCCAGGGCGGAGCGCGCCGTGGAGTCGTCGGATCCCGAGGCCCACTGCGGGTCGTGCGGGTCGAGGCCCAGGACGTCGAGCATGCCGCGCAGGGCGACGAGTTCCTCACGCGCCGCGGCGTCGTCGCGCGACGCCAGCGCGCTGTTGCCGGCGCGCAGGTGCTCGTGCACGACGGCGAGCGCGGCGGGCACGTTGAGGTCGTCGTCCATCGCCTCGACGAACCCGACCGGCAGCTCGGCCTTCGCGACCTCGTCGGCGGGCACCCCGCCGACGCGCTCGGTGGCGCGGTCCACGAAGCCGGACAGCCGCTCCCAGGTGGTGCGGGCCTCGTCCAGGGTGTCGGGCGACCACTCGAGCATCGAGCGGTACTGCACCGCCGCGAGGGCGTACCGGATCACCGGCGCGGGCGCCTGCGCGAGCAGCTCGCTCACGAGCAGGCCGTTGCCCAGCGACTTGCTCATCTTGACGCCCTGCTGGGTGACCCACGCGCAGTGCATCCAGCGCTGCGCGAAGCCGTACCCGGCGGCGCGGGACTGCGCCTGCTCGTTCTCGTGGTGCGGGAACCGCAGGTCGAGGCCGCCGCCGTGGATGTCGAACGTGTCGCCGAGGTAGCGGCGGGCCATCGCGGAGCACTCGAGGTGCCAGCCCGGCCGGCCGCGGCCGAACGCCGTCTCCCAGGACGCCGTGCCCGGCTCGCCCGGCTTGGGCGCCTTCCACAGCGCGAAGTCGTGCGGGTCCCGCTTGGCGGACGCCGCGACGTCGTCGCCCGCGGGCTCGGGGTTGAGGTCCTCGAGCCGCTGCTTCGTCAGCTCGCCGTACGCGGGCCACGACCGCACGTCGAACCAGACGTCGCCCGGTCCGGTCGTGTACGCGTGCCCGCGGTCGACCAGGCGCTGCATGAGCTCGGCCATGTCGAGCACGTGACCCGTCGCCCGCGGCTCGTACGTCGGCGGGATGACGCCGAGCGCGTCGTAGGCGCGCGTGAACATCCGCTCGTGCGCGGCGGCGTGCGCCCACCAGGCGACGCCGGCCGCGGAGGCCTTGGCGAGGATCTTGTCGTCGATGTCGGTGACGTTGCGGATCAGCGTGACCCGCAGCCCCGAGCGCTCCAACCAACGCCGCAGCACGTCGAACGCGATGACGGGCCGGAGGTGGCCGATGTGGGGCGGGGCCTGCACGGTGGCGCCACACAGGTAGATACCGACCTCGCCCGGGTTCAGGGGGACGAAGGCGCGCACGTCGCGCGTCGCGGTGTCGTACAGGTGCAGGCTCACCGGTCCAGGGTACCGGCCGGTCCCTCAGCCGAAGGTGCGTCCCTCGCCGCGGTAGGTGGGGACCGACTCGACGATCTCGTCGCCGCGCACCAGGTGGACGACGTCGAACCGCTCCATGAGCTCGCCCGCCTTGGCGTGCCGCAGCCACACGCGGTCCCCGACGGCGAGGGGCGGCGCGTCGCGATGCCCGCGCAGCGGCGTCATGACCTCCCCCGCGCCCTCGGTGCCGGTGAGCGACCAGCCGGGCGTCGCGACCCGTGGCAGCCGCGAGCGCCCCGCCGGCCCGGAGGCCACGTACCCGCCCCCGAACGCCGTCGCCCAGCCCGGGGCGGGCACCCGCGCGACGTCGAGCCCGAAGAACGCGGCGGGCCGCGGGTCGAAGGAGCGGTACCCGTCGAACAGGCCGGGGACGAACAGCCCGGAGCCCGCGGTCACCTCCGTGACGGTGGGCCCGACCGACGACGTCTCGAGGGAGCCCGTGCCGCCCGAGTTCACCAGCTCCACGGCGCGCCCGACGGCGGTGCGCACGGCCTCGACGACGGCCGACCGGCGCCCGTACAGCTCGGCCACCGACAGCCTCTTGACCAGCCGGACGGCCGGGTTGGTGTCGGGCAGGCCCGCGACCTGCGCCTCGTAGAACATGAGCCCCCGCAGTCGCGCGCCGGGCAGCGCCTCGACGCGGCGGGCGAGCGCGGCGACGTCGTCCGGGGTGCGCAGCGGCGACCGCCGCGTGCCCAGGTGCAGGTGCAGCGGGCCGGCGTCGAGGCGCAGCGACGCGTCGACGTCCAGGCAGACCGCGACGTCGGGCAGGTCGCCCGTCCCCGCCGGCACCTCGACGGACGACAGGGCGGCGTCCAGGAGGGCGAGCTGGGCGACGTCGTCCGCCATCAGCGTGACCTCGCGCCGCGCGCGGACGTCGGCGGCGAGCCGCGCGAGCGCGTCCCGGTCCACGGTGGGGTAGCCGACGAGGACGTCGCGCACCCCCTCCTGCACGAGCCAGAGCGCCTCCGCCAGGGAGAACGCCATGACGCCCTGGAACCCGGCATCGAGCGCCCGGCCGACGAGCGAGCGCACCCGCACGGACTTGCTCGCCACCCGCACGGGGATGCCCCGGGCGCGGCGGCGCAGGTCGGCGGCGTTGGCGTCGAAGGCGTCCAGGTCGACCACGGCCACGGGAGCGGACAGGTGCGCGGTGGCGCGGGCCAGCCGCTCCGTCTGGGTCATGACCGCACGCTACACCGGGCGCGGGGCGTCGTCCGACGGCCGTGCGGGGTGATCCTGCGGGCGATCCGACGGGTCGCCGACGATCCACCCGGAGGGGGATCCGCCGGGGCCTCCGCCCGTGGCAGAGTGTGCCGCGTGACCTCGAGCACCGTCGCCCGCACACCGGCCCCCGCCACCCCCGACACCCCGCTGCGCACCTGGGGCGGCACGCACTCGTGGCAGCCCGCGCGCCGCGTCGCGCCGCGCGACGAGGGCGAGCTGGGCACCGTCGTCGCCGGGGCCGCCGCCGACGGGCTGCGGGTGCGCGCGATGGGCGCGGGCCACTCCTTCACGGCCGCGGCGGTGACGGACGGCGTGCACGTGGGCCTCGACCACCTCAGCGGCATCGAGGCGGTGACGCCGCAGGCCGACGGCACGTCGCTGGTCACCGTCCGGGCCGGCACCCGGCTGCACCATCTCAACCGCCTGCTCGCGGCGCTCGGCCTGGCGATGCGCAACCTCGGCGACATCGACCGCCAGTCCGTCGCGGGCGCGATCTCGACCGGCACGCACGGCACCGGCGCGCGGCTGGGCGGCCTCGCGACGCAGGTGCGCGGCGTCCGCGTGGTCGGGGCCGACGGCGTGGTCCGGTCCGCGTCGGACGCCGCGGCCCCGGGCTCGCCCGAGCGCGAGCTGTTCGAGGTGGCGCGGCTGGGCCTCGGCGTCGCGGGCGTGCTGTCCGCGGTCACGCTCGAGGTGGTGCCCGCGTTCTGGCTGCGGGCCCAGGAGGAGCCCTGGCCGCTGGACCGGGTGCTGGAAGGGCTCGACGAGTACGTCGACGGCAACGACCACGCGGAGTTCTACTGGTTCCCCGGCACCCGCCGGGCGCTGACCAAGCGCAACAACCGCGCGACGGCGGACGAGGTCGAGGGGTGGGCGGCCGGCCGGGCCGGCGCCCGCGGCGCCGTCCGCACGGCGGGCGCCCGCGCCCGCGCGCTGCTCGACGAGGAGGTGCTGTCCAACGGCGTCTTCGAGGTGGCGAACCGGCTCGCGTTCGCCGCACCCGGCATCGTCCCCCGGCTCAACGCGGTGAGCGCCCGGGCGCTGGGCGCGAAGACGTACCTGGCGCCCTCGGCCGACGTCTTCGTGACCCGCCGCCGCGTGCGGTTCGTGGAGATGGAGTACGCCCTGCCGCGCGCCGCGCTGCGCCCGGTGCTCGACGACCTGGACGCCTGGCTGCGCGCCTCCGGCGAGCCCGTCCCGTTCCCGGTGGAGGTGCGCTTCGCCGCCGCCGACGACGTCTGGCTCTCGACGGCGCACGGCCGCGAGACGGCCTACGTCGCGGTGCACCAGTACGCGCCGATGCCGTACCAGCGGTACTTCAGCGCGGCCGAGCAGATCTTCGCCGCCGCGGGCGGGCGGCCGCACTGGGGCAAGATGCACACCCGCACGGCGGAGTACCTGGCCGACCACTACCCCCTGGCCGACGTCGCCCGCGTGCGGGCCGCCGTCGACCCCGACGGCGTCTTCCGCAACGGCTACACCGACACGGTCCTCGGCACCGCCGACTAGCGGCCACGACTAGGCGGAGGGCCACCACCCCGGTGGGGCGGCCCGCTCCCCCGGGAGCCGCACCGTGGCGCGCAGGCCGCCGTCCCCCAGAGCGGCGAGCGCGAGGGTGCCCTGGTGCGCCTCGGCGATGCTCCGCACGATCGCCAGGCCGAGCCCGACGCCCGCGTGCTCCCCGTGCGTGCGCCCGCCGCCGCGCTGGAACGGCTCGACGAGCGTGGGGACGAGCCTCGGGTCGAGCGGCTCCCCCGAGTTCTCGACGGTGAGCACGACGTCGTCGCCCCGGACGGCGGTCTCCACCCGCACCGTGCCGCGCGCCGGGAGGTTGTGCACGATCGCGTTGTGCACGAGGTTCGTGGCGAGCTGCAGCAGGAGCGCGTGCGAACCCGCCGCGAGGGCGACGTCGCCCCCGACCCGCACGTCGACGCCCCGCCCGTCCGCGAGCGGCTGCAGCGTCTCGGCCGCCTCCTCCGCGACGAGGGACAGGTCGACGCGCTCCCGCACGAACGTCCCCCGGTCGGCGCGACTGAGCAGGAGCAGCGCCTCGGTGAGGTCGATGGCGCGCGCGTTGACGGCCTCGAGCCGTCGCAGGAGCTCCTCCGTGTCCCGTTCCGGGTCCTGGGCACCGACCTCGAGCAGCGTCCGCGTCACCGCGAGCGGGGTGCGCAGCTCGTGGGAGGCGTTCGCCGCGAACCGCTGCTGCTCGGCGACCTGCGCCTCCAACCGGGCCAGCATCGCGTCGAACGCGTCGGCGAGCTCGCGGAACTCGTCCTGCCGGCCCGCGAGCCGGACCCGGTGGGACAGCGAACCCTCCGCCGCCCGGCGGGTGGCGTCGGTGATGCGGTCCAGCGGGGCGAGCATCCGCCCGGCGAGGAACCACCCGCCGAGCAGGCCGAACACCAGGAGGAAGACCATCGCCCAGGCCGCCCGTGGGGCGAACGCGCGCTCCAGGTCGGAGCGGTTGGGGACGAACTGCCCGGGCCCGGGGCGGGACGGTGCGACGTCGACGATGATCGTGTCCGGCACGTACCGCAGCAGGAAGACCCACACGACGGCGAGGAGCAGCGCGCCGGCCACCACGAGGAACCCGGCGTAGCTGAGCGTGAGCTTCAGCCGGACGCTCGGGCCGGGGCTCCTAGCCACGGCGGGCCTCGCGCGCCTCGTGCGGGGCCCCGTCCTCGGGCCCGGTCGCGATGCGGTAGCCGACGCCGGGCACGGTGGCGATCACCCACGGCTCGCCGAGCCGCTTGCGCAGCGCCGACACCGTGATGCGCACCGCGTTGGTGAAGGGGTCGGCGTTCTCGTCCCACGCCCGCTCCAGCAGCTCCTCCGCGCTGACGACGCCGCCGTCGGCCGCGACCAGCACCTCCAGCACGGCGAACTGCTTGCGGGTGAGCGCGACGTAGCGCCCGTCGCGGTAGACCTCCCGGCGGAACGGGTCCACGCGCAGGCCCGCGAGCTCGCGCACCGGCGGCCGGCTGTGGGCCCGCCGCCGGTCGAGGGCGCGCAGCCGCAGCACGAGCTCCCGCATCGCGAACGGCTTGGTGAGGTAGTCGTCGGCCCCGAGCTCGAACCCGGTGGCCTTGTCGTCGAGACGGTCCGCGGCCGTGAGCATGAGGATCGGCAGCCCGCTCCCGGACGCGACGATGCTCGCGGCGACCTCGTCCCCCGACGGGCCGGGGATGTCACGGTCGAGCACGGCGACGTCGTAGGAGTTCACGCCCAGCAGCTCGAGGGCGGTGCCGCCGTCGCCGGCGACGTCCGCCGCGATGGCCTCCAGCCGCAGCCCGTCGCGGACGGCCTGGGCCAGGTACGGCTCGTCCTCGACGATCAGCACACGCATGCCTCGATGCTACGGAGCGGCACCTATCGTCCGCGTATCGAGCAGCGCATACGCCCGGGCAACACCGCCCCGGCTCGACTGGGGGCATGCTCCACCACCGACACGCCCTCGCGTCCCGCACCCCCGCCGCCCGGACGGCCCGCCGGACCCGCACCGCGCTCGCGCTCGCCGTCGTCGCCGCCGCGGCGGCCGGGCTCGCGGCCTGCCAGGCGTCGTCGCCCCCGCCCGCGACGACGTCGGTCGCGCCGGCGAAGGCTCCCGCCGACCGTCCGGACCGCGGGGCGCGGGACGGCGAGGCCGCCGGCCACGTCCCCGACGGCACCACCGTGTTCGACGACGCGCTCCCGGCCCTGGCGAACCTCGACCCCGCGCTGCTCGCCGCCCTGCAGGCGGCCGCGGCCGACGCCGAGCAGGACGGCGTCACGTTCTTCGTCAACAGCGCCTGGCGCTCGGCCGCCTACCAGGACCGGCTGCTGCGCGAGGCGGTCGCCCAGTACGGGTCCGCGGCCGAGGCGGCCCGCTGGGTGGCCTCGGCCGACACGTCGTCGCACGTCAGCGGCGACGCCGTCGACCTGCAGCAGTCGGGCGGCAGCCAGTGGGTGGCGGACCACGGCGCCGCCTACGGGCTGTGCCGGGTGTACGCGAACGAGCCGTGGCACGTCGAGCTGCGCCCGGACGCCGCCGCGCAGGGCTGCCCGGAGCCGTACGCCGACCCGTCGCAGGACCCGCGGCTGCAGCAGTGAGGCGGGGCCGGTGCCGACCGGCTCAGCCGGCGGCGACCACGAGCGCCGTGGCGATCGCCGCGACGCCCTCGCCCCGGCCGGTGAGCCCCAGGCCGTCGGTCGTGGTGGCGCTCAGGGAGACGGGCGCCCCGGCCGCGGCCGTGAGCGCCGCCTCGGCCTCGGCCCGGCGCGGGCCGACCTTGGGCCGGTTCCCGATCACCTGCACGGCGACGTTCCCGATCTCGAACCCCGCCGCCCGCACGCGCCGGGCCGCCTCGGCGAGCAGGGTGCTCCCCGCGGCCCCGGCCCACTCGGGCTCGCTGGTGCCGAAGTGGGTGCCGAGGTCGCCGATGCCCGCGGCGGAGAACAAGGCGTCGGCGGCGGCGTGCGCCGCCACGTCGGCGTCCGAGTGCCCGGCGAGCGGTCGCTCCCCCGGCCAGCGCAGGCCCCCCAGCCACAGCTCGCGGTCGGACCCCTCGGGGGCGTAGGCGTGCACGTCGACGCCGAGCCCGGTGCGCGGCAGCCCCGCGGGCGACGCGGTCACGACTCCTCCTCCAGCAGCAGCGCGGCCACCTGCAGGTCGCGCTCGGTGGTGATCTTCATGGCCGTCTCCTCGCCGGTGACGACGTAGGCGGTCTCGCCGAGCGCCTCGACCAGCCCCGCGTCGTCCGTCGCCGCCAGCCCCTCCGCCGTGGCCCGGGCCGCGCCCTGCGCGTGCGCGCGCGCCAGGAGCGCGCGGTCGAAGCCCTGCGGCGTCTGCACCGCGCGCAGCACCGCGCGGTCCGGGGTCTCGACGACCCGCTCGACGTCCGGCCCGCCCGCGGTCGACGCCGGGACGACGCGCTTCACCGTGTCGGTCACCGGCAGCCCCGGCACGACCGCGCCGTGGCCGGCACGCACCGCGTCGACGACCCGGCGCACCAGACGCGGCGGGGCGAGCGGGCGCGCGGCGTCGTGCACGAGGACCACGTCGTCGTCCGGGCCGGCGAGGGCGAGGCCCGCGGCGACGGACGCCTGCCGGGTGCCGCCGCCCTCGACCACGCGGACCGGCACGTCCACGTGCGGGTCCTGCGCGACGACGTCGCGCACCGCGGAGTCGAGGCCCGCGGGGCACGTGACGACCAGGGAGTCGACGACGCCCGAGGCGGCGAGGCGGCGGGCGGCGTGCACCACGAGGGGAAAGCCCGCCAGGTCGACCAGGGCCTTCGGCAGGTCCCGGCCGAGGCGGGTGCCGGACCCCGCGGCGGTGAGGATCGCGAGCGTCGTCACGGCGTCACGGTACCGGAACGACGACGGCGACCGGCGGCCGGAGCCGCAGGTCGCCGTCGTGCAGCGCTGGTGACGGGAGGCCTCAGGACGCGAGGACCTCGTCGATGATGGCGCCGGCCTTCTCCTCGTCGACGCCCTCCGCGAGCGCGACCTCGGACTCGAGGATCTGGCGAGCCTTCGCGAGCATGCGCTTCTCGCCCGCCGAGAGGCCACGGTCCGCGTCGCGGCGCGACAGGTCGCGCACGACCTCGCCGACCTTGATCACGTCGCCGGACGCGAGCTTCTCGAGGTTCGCCTTGTACCGGCGCGACCAGTTGGTCGGCTCCTCCGTGTAGGGCGCGCGCAGCACCTCGAAGACGCGGTCCAGCCCCTGCTGGTCGACCACGTCGCGCACGCCCACGAGGTCGACGTTCTCCGCCGGGACCTCGATCGTCAGGTCGCCCTGGGCAACCTTGAGCTTGAGGTACATCTTCTCCTCGCCACGGATCTTGCGCGTCTTGATCTCCTCGATCAGCGCGGCGCCGTGATGCGGGTAGACAACCGTCTCGCCTACTGTGAACGTCATCTGCAGATGTCCCCTTTCCCAGTCGACGAGTTTATCACGGGGAGGCTGACACTCCCCCGCCCCACGGCCTCTCCACAGCCCTGTGACGAACCCGTTTGCGCAGGTCAGAGGCCTGGAAGCGCAATCATGGACGCAGCGCGCGTCCGGCATCGTTAAGATGTCGGCGGGCCCCTGCAGGCCCGCCCCTCCCCGCCTGACGTGGGGGAACCCTGATGCCCCGCGCCCGCGCGGCCACCCGCGCCCGCGAGCCGACGCCTTCGAAGGAGAGCTCGTGTCCCGCTCCGCCCGCCCCGCACGCCTCGTCGCCGCCGCCAGCGTCATGGCGGGCGCCCTGCTGCTGGCCGCCTGCTCCCCCACGATCACCACCAAGCCGTACGCCCCGTCCGACGGCGTCCGCGTGAACCTCACCGACCAGGTGCGCGGCATCAACCTCATGGTCGTCTCCGAGGGCGAGGGTGAGCCCGGCGCCGTGCTCGGCGCGCTGGCGAACGGCTCGGCCGAGGACGTCGACTTCGTGCTCGCCGCCGAGGGCGCCGAGCCGATCTCGCTCACGGTGCCGGCCGGGCAGACCATCTACCTGAGCGCCGACCAGGTGAGCGACCAGGCCGTCGACGCCCAGCTCGGCACCGTGGCCACCCACCCGGGCGGCGACCTCGACGCGACGCTGTCCGGCGCCGGCACGGACGAGGACTTCTTCCTGCCGGTCATGGACGGCACGCTCCCCGAGTACGCGGCCTGGGTGCCGAACACCTCGGGCGTCTGACCCACCGCACAGGGCGGGCCGCGGCACGTGCTGCGGCCCGCCCTGCGTCGTCCCCGCCCACGGGCGAGGTCAGCGCGGGCCCGCCCCGTGCAGGAACTGGTCGACGGCGGCCTCGACGAGGCCGTCGCACCGCCGCGGGTCGACGACACCCCCGTTGACGAGCGCCGCGATCCCCTGGAGCGTCGCGAGCAGGACCGTCGACGTCAGGTCGAGGTCGCCCCCGGCGAGCAGCCCCTCGTCGCACCCCTGGGCGACGAGCGCGTGCAACCGCCCGAACGGTTCCGCCGCCGCGGCGAGGATCCGGTCGGCACCGGGGCCGTGCTTCCCCGCGTACATCACCTCGAGCAGCGAGGTGCTCTCGGTCGCGAACCGGGTGTAGGCCACGGCCGCGGCGCGCAGGCGCGGCTCGAACTCGTCGCCGGCGCCGTCCAGCGCCTCGCGCAGCACCCGGTCCAGGCGATCGAACCCGGACTCCGCGAGCGCGTCGAGGAGCGCCTGCCGGTCGGCGAAGTGCCGCCGGGGCGCCCCGTGGCTGACCCCGACCTCGCGCGCGAGGTCGCGCAGCGAGAGCCGGTCCGCCCCGTCCGCGCGCAGGCGGCGCTCCGCGGCGTCGAGCAGGGCGGCGCGGAGGCTGCCGTGGTGGTAGGGGCGTTCGGCGACGGGCTCGGGCACGCCCTGAGCCTAGCCGCGCCATGTTGCCGTTGACCACATGAGTAGCCACTGACTACTTTGTAGTCCATGCCTACTTTCACGCTCGCCCAGGTCCCCGCCCAGCCCGGCCGGACTGTCGTCGTCACGGGAGCCACCAGCGGCATCGGGCGCGTCACCGCGGAGGTGCTCGCCGCGCGCGGGGCGCGCGTGGTGCTCGCCGTCCGCGACGTCGACAGGGGCCGCGCCGCGGCCCGCGCGATGTCCGGCGAGGTCGTCGTCCGGCCGCTCGACCTCGCCGACCTCGCCTCCGTCCGGGCGTTCGCCGCGGACCTCGCCGAGCCCGTCGACGTGCTCGTCAACAACGCCGGGGTGATGGTGCCGCCGCTCTCGCGCACCGCCGACGGGTTCGAGCTGCAGCTCGGCACCAACCACCTGGGGCACTTCGCGCTCACGAACCTGCTGCTGCCCCGGGTGCGCGGGCGCGTCGTCACCGTCTCCTCGAACGCGCACCGGTTCGGCGCCATCGACTTCGACGACCTGAACTGGGATCGCCGCCGGTACCGCCCGATGGCGGCCTACGGGCAGTCGAAGCTCGCCAACCTGCTCTTCACGGCGGAGCTCCAACGACGCCTCACGGCGGCCGGGACCTCCGTGGTCGCCGTCGCCGCCCATCCCGGGATGGCCGCCACGCGGCTGCTGAGCGAGCGCCGCGGCGTCCGGCACCTGCTGCACCGCGTGTCGGTCCCCGTCGCGCAGAGCGCCGAGGACGGCGCCCTGCCCACCCTCTACGCGGCGGTCGCCGACGTGCCGGGCGACAGCTACGCGGGGCCGAGCGGCTTCCTCGAGGGGCGCGGTGCCCCGGCGCTCGTCGGCCGGTCGGCGCGAGCCAGGGACACCGCCGTCGCACACCGGCTGTGGGAGGTCTCGGAAGAGCTCACCGGCACGACGTTCCCCGCCGAGGTCGCCGCCCGGTGAGCGGGACGGTCACCCGAAGCGACCGGAGACGTAGTCCTCGGTGGCCTGCTCGGACGGGGTGGAGAAGATCGTCGACGTCTCGTTCATCTCGATGAGGCGGCCGGGCTTGCCCGTGCCGGCGATGTTGAAGAACGCCGTCCGGTCGCTGACCCGCGCCGCCTGCTGCATGTTGTGCGTCACGATGACGATCGTGTAGTCCTGCTTCAGCTCGCCGATGAGGTCCTCGATCGCGAGGGTCGAGATCGGGTCGAGCGCGGAGCACGGCTCGTCCATGAGCAGCACCTGCGGCTTCACCGCGATGGCGCGCGCGATGCACAGACGCTGCTGCTGCCCGCCGGACAGGCCGGAGCCCGGCCGGTCGAGGCGGTCCTTGACCTCGTTCCACAGGTTCGCGCCACGCAGCGAGCCCTCGACGAGCTCCTCCGCGGCCGCCTTGCCGATGCGGCGGTTGTTCAGCCGCACGCCCGCGAGCACGTTGTCGCGGATGGACATGGTCGGGAACGGGTTGGGGCGCTGGAAGACCATCCCCACGTTGCGACGCACGGCCACCGGGTCGATGTCGTCGCCGTACAGGTCGACGCCCTCCATCTCCACGGTGCCCTCCACGCGGGCGCCCGGGATCACCTCGTGCATCCGGTTGAGCGTGCGCAGGAACGTCGACTTGCCGCACCCGGAGGGGCCGATGAACGCCGTCACCGACTTCGGGTCGATCGTCATCGACACGTCCTGCACGGCGAGGAAGTCGCCGTAGTAGATGTTGAGGTCCTTCACGTCGATGCGCTGTGCCATCGTCTGTCTCTTTCTCTGGGCTGCGCGGTGGGCTGCGGCGGGCGGGGGCTGCGGGTCAGCGCAGCTTCGGGGAGAACCAGCGGTTCACCAGCCGGCCGATGAGGTTGAGGGCGAGCACCAGGACGATCAGCACGAGCGCCGCGCCCCACGCGTTCTGGATCGCGATGTCGGCCACGCAGGTCGCCGACTCCCCGCCCGGGCAGGTGGCCAGCCCCTGGCTGTACTGGCGGTAGGCGAACACCGGGAGCGTCATCATCCGGCCCTCGAAGGGGTCGAAGTTGATCGAGTCGGTGACGCCCACCGTGACGAGGAGCGGCGCCGTCTCGCCGATCACGCGGGCGACGGCGAGCAGGATGCCGGTGGTGAGGCCGGCCACCGAGGTGCGCAGCACGACCTTGACGATCGTCAGCCACTTGGGCACGCCCAGCGCGTACGACGCCTCGCGCAGCTCGTGCGGCACGAGCTTGAGCATCTCCTCGCAGGAGCGGACGACCACCGGGATCATCAGCACCGACAGCGCGACGGCGCCGATGATGCCCATCCGCACCCCCGGCCCGAGGATCAGGGTGAACAGCGAGACGGCGAAGAGGCCGGCCACGATCGACGGGATGCCCGTCATGACGTCGATGAAGAACGTCACCGCGCGGGCCAGCGCGCCCTTGCCGTACTCGACGAGGTAGATGGCGGTGAGCAGGCCGATCGGCACCGAGATCACCGTGGCGAGGGCCGTGATGATCAGCGTGCCGGCGATGGCGTGGTAGATGCCGCCGCTCGGGTCGCCGCCGAAGATGTTGCGCATCGACAGCGTCAGGAAGTCCATGCTGATGCGGCCGGCGCCGTTGCTCAGCACCGTCCAGATCAGCGACACGAGGGGTGCCATGGCCACGACGAACGCGCCCCAGATCAGCACCGTCATCGTGCGGTCCTTGCGGCGCCGGGCGCCGTCGGCGCCGGTCAGCGCGGCCCGCGTGCGCGCGGTGGCGTCGGCGGGGCCCGTGGGGCCGGCAGGGTCGATGGTGGCGGTGCTCATCCGTTGGCCCCCGAGAATTCCTTGCGGCGCGCCACGATCGCGCGCGCGGCCATGTTGACGGCCAGCGTGATGACGAACAGCACGAGGCCGGTGGCGATCAGCGTGTTCACCGCGAGCCCGCTCGCCTCCGGGAAGTCGAGCGCGATGTACGCGGCGATGGTCTGCTGCTGGGCGCTGTCGAGGATCTTGAACGAGTACAGGAACCCGGGCGACAGGATCATCAGGACCGCCATCGTCTCCCCGAGCGCGCGGCCCAGGCCGAGCATCGCGGCCGAGATCACGCCCGACCGGCCGAAGGGCAGCACCGCGGTGCGGACCATCTCCCAGCGGGTCGCGCCGAGCGCGAGCGCCGCCTCCTCGTGGAGCTTCGGCGTCTGCAGGAAGACCTCGCGGGCGACGGCGGTGATGATCGGCAGGATCATCACCGCGAGCACGACGGACACCGTCGCGAGCACCCGCGAGGTGGGCGAGACCGGGCCGGCGAAGAGCGGGAACCAGCCGAACCACGAGTTCAGCCACTCCCACACCGGCAGCGCGGCCGGGCCGAGCACGAAGATGCCCCAGAGGCCGTAGATCACCGAGGGGACGGCCGCCAGGAGGTCGACGAGGTAGCCGAGCAGCTGGGCCAGCCGCCGCGGCGCGTAGTGCGAGATGAACAGCGCGATCCCCATCGCGACCGGCGTCGCGATCGCGAGGGCGAGCGCCGCCGCGAGCAGCGTGCCGAACACGAGCGGTCCGACGTACTCGAGCAGCGACGTGTCCTCGGGGTAGCGCGGCACCGAGGCCGCCAGCTCGTCCGACCCGGCGGTCAGGGCCGGCCAGGCCTGCTGCAGCAGGAACACCGCGACGGCGGCCAGCACGGCCAGGATCAGGACGCCGGCGCCGACGGCGATCCAGCGGAAGACCCGGTTGAAGCCGCGGTCGGTGGTCCGCCCGCGTCGGCGCGGTCTGCCCGGCACCCGCTGCGGGGGCGGGCTGACGGTGGTGGTCACTCGTTCTCCTCGTTGCCTGTGCGGTGGTGACGGCCGCCGGCCGGGCTCGTCGAGGGACTGCTCGACGACCCGACCGGCGGCCTGCGGGCGGGGTCAGCCGGCCGTGATCGCCTCGATCGACGGCTGCACCGCGTCGCGGATGTCGGCCGACAGCGGCGCGGAGCCCGCGGCGTCGGCGGCCACCTGCTGGCCGTCCTCGCTCACGAGGTAGGACATGTAGCCCTTGACCAGGTCCGCCTGCGCCTGGTCGGCGTAGGTGCCGCAGGCCAGGAGGTAGGAGACCAGGACGACCGGGTAGGTGCCGGCGACGTCGCGCTTCAGCTCGATCGAGTACACGCCGTCCGCGGTGCCCTCGGCCCGCGGCGACTGCGCGACGACCTCGGCGGCCGCCTCGGCGCTGTACGGCACGAACTCGTCGCCCACGCCGACCGCCACGGTGCCCAGGTCGGAGATCTGGGAGGCGTCGGCGTAGGTGATGGTGCCCTCGCCGGACTGCGCGGCCGAGACCACGCCGGAGGTGCCCTGGGCCGACTCCTGGCCCTCGATCGGCCAGACGCCCTCGGGCTCGTGGTCCCAGGCGTCGGGGGCGGCCTCGTGCAGGTAGGCCTGGAAGTTCTCGGTGGTGCCCGAGTCGTCCGAGCGGTGCACCACGGTGATCGCGGTGTCCGGCAGCTCGGCGTCCGGGTTGTCGGCGGCGATCGCGTCGTCGTTCCAGGTCGCGATCTCACCCGAGAAGATCCCCGCGATGACCTCGGGCTTGAGGTTCAGCGAGTCGACGCCGTCGAGGTTGAACGCGATGGCGATCGGGCTGACGTAGCCGGGGAACTCGATGACGCCGCCCTCGCCGCACTGGGCCTCGGCCGCCTTCATCTCGTCCTCGTCCAGAGCGGCGTCGGAGCCCGCGAAGGCGTACGAGCCGTCGGTGAAGCCGGTGCGGCCGCCGCCGGAGCCGACGGGGTCGTAGTTGACGGTGACGTCAGGGTTGGCCGTCTGGAAGCCGGCGCGCCACGCCTCCTGGGCGGACTCCTGCGAGGAGGCACCGCCGCCGCTGAGCTCGCCCGAGAGGGACGAGCCGCCGTCCTGCGAACCACCGGTGGACTCCGCGCCGGGGGCGGCCGGGTCCGAGCCGCACGCGGCGAGGGTCAGGGCCAGCGCGCCGACCGCCACGGCGGATCCAGCACGGGAGAATCGGCTGAGCTTCACGTCTCGTTCCATCCTGTTCACACGGAGGGACACCGGCGAAGTACCGGCGTTCGTCGGGAACGCTAGGCACGCAAGGTGGCTCGGGACCCAGGAGCAGGTGAACGAGGGGTGAACAGTGCAGGGCGGCTGGTCACCAGCCGCCGAGATAGCACGAGTTCCGCCGAGGTAGCACGAGTTCCGCCGAGGTAGTTCGGGGCGGCCCGCAGAAGCGTGGGCCGCCCCGAACTACCTCGGCGATCTTCGTGCTACCTCGGCGATCTAGGCAGGCTCGTCCGCGAGCTTGTAGCCCAGGCCGCGGACGGTGAGCAGGAGCTGCGGGGCGCCCGGGTCGGCCTCGATCTTGGACCGGATCCGCTTCACGTGAACGTCGAGCGTCTTCGTGTCGCCCACGTAGTCCGCGCCCCAGACGCGGTCGATGAGCTGACCGCGGGTGAGCACCCGGCCGGCGTTGCGCAGCAGCAGCTCCAGCAGGTCGAACTCCTTGAGCGGCAGCGACACCGCGTCACCGCCCACGGTCACCGTGTGGCGCTCCACGTCCATCCGCACCGGGCCGACCTCGAGCACGGGCTCGCCGTCGTCGTCGTGCCCGTTCGACGACGCCTCGGGGGCCGCCGGGCCGCGCCGGCGCATCACCGCGCGCATGCGGGCCAGCAGCTCGCGGAAGGAGTACGGCTTGGTGACGTAGTCGTCGGCGCCGAGCTCGAGCCCCACGACCTTGTCGATCTCCGAGTCCTTGGCCGTGAGCATGATGACGGGCACGTCGCCGCGCTGCCGCAGCTCCCGGCACACCTCCGTGCCGGACAGGCCGGGCAGCATGAGGTCGAGCAGCACCAGGTCCGCGCCGCCGTCGTCGTAGGCGGCCAGCGCGTCGACCCCGTTCGAAGCCTCCACGACCTCGAACCCCTCGCGGGTGAGCTGATATGTCAGGGGGTCCCGATAGGACTCCTCGTCCTCGACCACCAGGATGCGCGTCACGCACCTACCTCCTCGTCCGTCGTGCCATGGGTGTGCTGGTTGTGCTGATGGGCGTGCTGATGGGCGTGCTGATGGAGGTGCTGCTCGGTCGCCTGACCGGCCTGACCGGGGACGTCCTCGGGGGCGTCCCGCGGGATCTCCTGGGGCACGTCGGCCGCGGGGATGCGCAGGGTGAACGTCGAGCCCTTGCCGGGCTCGGACCAGATCTGCACGTCGCCGCCGTGGTCGGCCGCCACGTGCTTGACGATGCTCAGGCCCAGCCCGGTGCCGCCCGTGTCGCGCGAGCGCGCCGGGTCGACGCGGTAGAAGCGCTCGAACACGCGGTCCTGCTCGTCGGCGGCGATCCCCACGCCCTGGTCGACGACGTCGATCTCGACCAGGCCGCGGCGCACGCGCACCCCCACGCCCACGCGGGTGTTCTCCGGGGAGTAGGCGACGGCGTTGTCGAGCAGGTTGCGCACCGCGGTGACGAGGAGGTTGTGGTCGCCGTACACGAGGACGTCGGACGAGCCGCCGACCGTGATCGCGATGTTCTTCGCCTGCGCGGTGGTGCGGGCGCGGTCCACCGCCTCGGCGACGACGTCGCGCACCGGGATCGTCGTGACCTCCTGCAGTGCGCCCGCGACCTGCAGGCGGGACAGCTCGATGATCTCGTGCACCAGGGCGGACAGGCGCTGCGCCTCCGCCTGCATCCGCTCGGCGAAGCGGCGCACCGCGACCGGGTCGTCCGCGGCGTCCTGCACCGTCTCGGCCAGCAGGGCGAGCGCCCCGACCGGCGTCTTGAGCTCGTGCGAGACGTTGACGACGAAGTCGCGGCGGATGGCCTCGACCCGGCGGGCCTCGGTGCGGTCCTCGGCGAGGACGAGCAGCTTGTCGGGGCCGACCGGCGCGACGCGGACCTGCAGCAGCACCGTGCCCGACCCGATCGGGCCGCGCGGCAGCTCCAGCTCCTTCTCGCGGATCACGCCGTCGCGGCGCACCTCGCGCACCAGGTCGACGATCGCCGGGTGCTGCAGGGCGTCGTTGCGCACCACGCCCAGCGCGTACGCCGGCGGCGACGCCCGCACGACGTCGTCCTCCTCGTCCAGGACCACCGCCGCCGAGCGCAGCACCGCGAGCACGCGGACGAGCCCCTCGTCGAGCTCGGCGGGGGCTGCCTCGGGCGACCGGCGCTGGGCATGCTCGGAGAACCGGAAGGCGAGGGTCGCGACCACGCCCACCACGACTCCGATGATGCCCGCGACGACCGCGGTCACACCCTGGATGATTCCGTCCACGTGGCAAGCGTAGGTCGCGGTGCCCCGGGAATCCGTCGCGGAGCGGAACTGCTCAGCGAGCCGTCGCCCACTGTTCACCTTCGACCCGCCCGGAGTTCACCTGGGCGCCCCCGGCGCGTCCACGGGGCGTGTCAGGCTCGCCGCAGACCTTTTACCCCGAGAGGACAGCGATGCGAGAGATCTTCGAGGCCGAGCTGCGCCAGGTCGGTGACGACCTCATCGAGATGAGCCGGCTCGTCGAGTCGGCCATCCGGCGCGCGGGCGACGCCCTGCTGGAGGCCGACCACCAGCTCGCGCAGGAGGTGATCGCCTCCGACCACGCGATCGACCGGCTCGAGAGCGAGCTCGACGAGCGCTGCGTGCACCTGCTGGCGCAGCAGCAGCCCGTCGCGACCGATCTCCGGGTCGTCATCTCGGCGCTACGCATCAGCGCCTCGCTCGAGCGCATGGGCGACCTCGCCCGGCACGTCGCCGAGATCGCCCGCGGACGGTACCCCGCCCAGGCCGTGCCCGAGCCCGCGCGCGAGACGTTCGTCAAGATGCACGGCGCGGCGGTGCACGTCGCCCAGCGCACGACGGCGCTGCTCGCCACGCGCGACGTCGCGCTCGCCGCCGAGGTGCAGCAGGACGACGACCTCCTCGACGCCCTGCACCAGGACACCTTCGCCGCGACGCTCGACCCCGAGTGGCCCGGCACCACGCAGCAGACGGTCGACGTCACGCTGCTCGGCCGCTACTACGAGCGGTTCGGCGACCACGGCGTCTCCGTCGCGCGTCGCATCACCTTCCTCGTCACCGGCAACTTCGACGACGAGCACGCGCGCGCCGACGCCTGAACCACCCGCGTGCCGCGAGGCAGTGCCGTTCCGGCCGGGGTACCGGACTACCTCGGCGGGATCGGTGCTACCTCGGCGAGGCCGCGGACCAGCGCGACGCGCCGTCGCGCATCCGTCAGGACGTCGACGGCGTCCACCCACTGCTCGACGGCGGCGGGCAGGCCGCGCACGGCATCCCCGGCGGCGCCTCCCAACAGCTCGGGGACGCCGCGCAGGCCGCGGGACGGGCGGTCGAAGAACGCCTCCGTCGCGGGGCCGTCGAGGGCCGGCAGCCCGACCTCGCGCTGGCGCTCGTGCAGCGCGTCGCACGCGGCGCCCAGCGCGGCGTCGCGCTCCTGCCACGTCGTGGCCGCGAGCGCCCGGTCCAGGTGCGGGCCCGCCGTCTGCGCCGACGGCGTGCCCGCGAACGCGGTGCCGAGCCACTTGGGATAGGGCGGCCACCGCCGCTCCAGCAGCAGGCCGAGCCGCAGGAGCGAGCCCGCCAGCCGGGCCGCGAGCACCCTCGAGCCGGCGTCGTCCCCCCGCACCCCGGTGCGTCCGACGAACGGCAGCTCCTGGCCGATCCGCGCCCACTCGGCGGCGAGCACGTGCAGCCACACGTCGTCGGGGTACCAGGCGAGCCGCGCCCGGATCGCGGTCAGCTCTCCGGGACCGTCGTGGAAGACGGCACCGGCGGTCACCTCCAGCACGCTCTGCCCGGTGAGCGCCAGCCAGCCCGCGGCGTCGAGGTCGGTCGTCGGGTCGAGGCCGAGCCGCGACGCCGCGAACCCGCGCGGGGTGGCGACCTCGACACGATGGCGCACCACCGGGTCCCAGGTCGTGGCGAACCGCACCGGCAGGCCCGCGTGCTCGGCCGGCAGCGCGGCCTCCAGGTGGGCGTCGACGGCCGCGACGTCCTCGTCGTCCGCGAGCAGCGTGAGCCGCAGCCCCCAGTCGTGGTCGCGCGACGTCTCGTCGTCGAGCCCGAGCACGTCGGACCCGCTGCCGAGCCGGCCCGCGGCGTACCGGAGGCCGGGCCGCCACGCCACCAGCAGGGGGCGGACGACGTCGTCGTGGAAGGCGCGGGCGAGGCCGGTGCCGGTGGTCGCGGTGGTCACCCGGCCATGCTGCCAGCGGGGACGACGAACCCCCGGGCCCTTGTCCGGGACCCGGGGGTTCGTCGTCAGCGGGCGAGCGTCACTTGCCCTGGTTCGCGACCGCCGCGATGGCGTCCTTCGCGGCTTCGGGGTCGAGGTACGTGCCGCCCGGGTTGGTCGGCTTCAGCGTCTCCTCGTCGAGCTCGTAGACCAGCGGGATGCCGGTGGGGATGTTGAGCCCGGCGATGGTCTGGTCGTCGACGCCGTCGAGGTGCTTGACGATCGCGCGCAGCGAGTTGCCGTGCGCGGCGACGAGGACGGTCTTGCCCGCCTTGAGGTCCGGCACGATCTCGCCGTCCCAGTACGGCAGGGCCCGGTCGAGCACCTGCTTGAGGGCCTCCGCGCGCGGGATGGGCTCGCCGGCGTAGCGCACGTCCGAGTCCTGGGAGAACTCCGAGCCGAGCTCGATCTCGGGCGGCGGCACGTCGTAGGAGCGGCGCCAGAGCATGAACTGCTCCTCGCCGTACTGGTCGCGCACCTGCTTCTTGTCCTTGCCCTGCAGGTCGCCGTAGTGGCGCTCGTTGAGGCGCCAGTTGCGCTTGACCGGGATCCAGTGGCGGTCGGCGGCGTCGAGGGCCAGGTTCGCCGTGTTGATGGCGCGGCGCAGCAGCGACGTGTGCACGACGTCGGGGGTGACGCCCGACTCCTTGAGCAGCTCGCCGCCGCGCGTCGCCTCCGCGGTGCCCTTCTCCGACAGCGGCACGTCCACCCAGCCGGTGAAGAGGTTCTTCGCGTTCCACTCGCTCTCGCCGTGGCGGAGCAGCACGAGGGTGTAGGTCATGGGGTCCATCCTGCCTGCTGGACGCCGGCGCCCGCACCGCGGGTCGGATCCCGGGACGCCGGCGTCCGCACCAGGCATGTCTCAGGAGTCGGCGCGCTCCAGCACGAAGACGGGGATCTGCCGGTCGGTCTTCGTCTGGTAGTCGGCGTAGTCGGGGTACGCGGCGACCGACCGCTCCCACCAGAGCTTCTTCTCGTCGCCGGTGACCTCGCGCGCGACGTACTCGTGCTTCTCCGGGCCGTCCTGCAGCTCGACCCGCGGGTTCGCCAGGACGTTGAAGTACCAGACCGGGTGCTTCGGGGCGCCGCCCAGCGACGCGACGACGGCGTACGCGCCCTCGTGCTCCACGCGCATCAGCGGCGCCTTGCGGAGCGCACCCGTCTTCGCGCCCACGGTCGTGAGGATGACGACGGGCATCCCGCGCATCGTCGTGCCCTTCGTGCCGCCCGAGCTCTCGTACTGCTCGACCTGGTTCGCGGCGCGCGCGGACGGGCTGGGGACGTACTCTCCGGTGATCGGCATGCCCCGTGCAATGCCGCGCCCGGGCGATCCATTCCCGGCCCGCCCGGGGCGGGCTACCGGGCCGCCCGTGCCCCGTGGACCTTCGCCGCCTGGGCGTACACGTCGAGCATCGCCGCGGCGGCGCGGTCCCAGCTGAACCGCTCGCTGGCGCGGCGGGCGCCGGCGGCCAGGCGGGCGCGGCGCTCGTCGTCGGCGAGGAGGTCGCCGAGCTCGCGCGCCCAGGTCCACGGGCTGTGGTCGGGCACGAGGACGCCGGACGACCCGTCCACCACGACCGTCTGGAGCCCGCCCACCGCTGCCGCGACGACGGGGGTGCCCGCCGCCTGCGCCTCGGCGGCGACCAGGCCGAACGACTCGTTGTGCGACGGCACCGCGACGACGTCCGCCGCGCGCAGGTAGTCGACCAGCTCCTCGCGCGGCACCGGCGGCCGCACGTCGAGGTGGTCGGAGACGCCGACCTGGTGGGCCAGCGCCTCGAGCTCGCGCACCGCCGTCGCCCGCCCGCTCGCCCCGCCCAGCACGACGAGCGTCGGCACCCTCGACCCGCCGCCGTCGCACCACGCCTCGGCGCGCGTCGCGTCGTCGGAGCTGGCGTGGTCGGCCAGCACGCCGAGCGCGCGGACCAGCACGTCCGGGCCCTTGAGGAGCTGGACGCGGCCGGCGAACAGCACGATCTTCCGGTCGGTCGGCAGGCCGAGCCGCTCGCGCAGGTCTCGTCGCACGTCGCAGGCGTCCTGGCCCGGGGCCGGGTCCAGCGGGCGGAAGACCTCGAGGTCGACGCCGGGCGCCACGACGTGCACGCGGTCCGGGTCGGCGCGGTACTCCTGCTCGAGGTCGCGGGCCTCCTCGCGGGTCGAGGCGACGAGCCCGTCGGCGGCCTCGACCACCTGCTCCTCCCCCACGATCCGGCCCACGGGCTCCGGCGTGTCCCCGGGGGCGAGCGCCGCGTTCTTCACGCGAGCCATGGTGTGCATGGTGTGCACGAGCGGGACGTCCCAGCGCTCGGCCGCCAGCCAGCCCACCTGCCCCGACAGCCAGTAGTGGCTGTGCACGACGTCGTACCAGTGCGGCGGGCGGTGCGCCTCGGCGCGCAGGACGCCGGCGGTGAAGGCGCAGAGCTGGCCGGGCAGGTCGTTCTTGTCCAGCCCCTCGTACGGGCCGGCGGCCACGTGCACGACGCGGATGCCCGGCTCCACGTCGACCCAGCGCGGCTGCGCGGACGCCGTCGCGCGCGTGAAGATCTCGATCTCCGCCCCCCGGCGGGCCAGGGCGCGGGCCAGCTCCATGACGTAGACGTTCATGCCGCCCGCGTCACCGGTGCCGGGCTGGTCGAGGGGCGAGGTGTGCACCGACAGCATCGCCACCCGCGGCCCGGGCCGCGCGCCGTCGCCGGGGGTGGTCATCAGGACTCCAGCACGCAGGCGGGAGGCGTCGGGAGCGCGTGCCGCGCCACCACCTCGCCCGCGCCCGTCGCAGGGTCGACCCGGACCGTCACGAGCTCGCTGCGGCCCTGCAGCGCGACGACGACCGTCTCGGCGGCCGACCCCGAGCCCTGGGGCGTGGACGACAGGACGGCGTGGTGGCGGGGCCAGGCCCCGTCGCCGAGCGGGACGTCGGCCAGGTGCTCCAGGACGGGCGTGCCGCCGTCCGTCCCCACCGCGAGGACGGCGAGCACGTCCGCGCCCCGGAGGCCGACGTGCAGGCGGGCGCCGTCGGCGCTCAGCGTGACGTGCGCGGGGAAGTCGCGGCCCGGCGCGGCGGCCGGGGAGACGGGGGTGGAGGTCGCGGGGGTCCACCCGTCGCCGTCGCGCACCAGCACGTGCGCGCGGGCGTCGAGCTCGCCGACGACGACGAGCGAGCTGTCCGGCAGCGGGACGAGGTGGCGCGGCCCGGTGCCGGGCGGCAGGACGGCGGCGACGTCGGCCGCGGCGGCCGCGTCCGCGCCCGCGGCCGGGTACCGCCGCACGACGTCGGCGCCGAGGTCGCACACCAGGACGTCCGCCCCGGCCTCCGCCACGAAGTGCGCGTGCGGGCCGGCCTGCCGCTCGACGACGGGCCCGCTGCCCACACCGGGGTGCGCGACGACGCCCTCGGCCGCGAGGTCGCCCGTCGCCGGGTCGACGTCCACCGAGGCGGCGACGCCGTCGCCGTAGTTGGCGACCCACACGGTGTCCCCGAGGGCGAGAACGTGGCACGGGTCGTCACCACCGGACGCGAGCGAGCCCGACGGCGCGAGCCGCGCGCCGTCGTCGCCGTCCTCCACGCGGAACGCCGTGACCGTGCCGGCCGGGGTCTCCCCCACCGCGTAGAGCGTGCGCCCGCTCGGGTGCAGCGCCAGGAACGAGGGCGACGTCGCGGCCACGGCCGGGACCGCCGACCGCACCGCGCCGTCCGTGTCCAGCGCGACCCGCCAGATGCTCTCCCCGCTGCCCGGCCCACCGCCCGGCTGCGGGTAGGTGCCGACCCAGAGCTGCGCCCGCGCGTCCCGTTCCGTCATGGCCTCAGCCTATGACCGCGCGCCGGCCGCCCCGGAACGCGGACGACCCCCGACCGGAGCCCGGTCGGGGGTCGTGCGTGTGCGGGGCGCGACCTTCAGTGCGCGTCCTCGTAGGCCGTGAGGACGGAGCTGGGGATGCGGCCGCGGTCGCTCACCTTGTGGCCGTTCTCGCGGGCCCACTCGCGGATCTTGGCGAGCTGCGCACGGTCGGTGCCGGTGCGACGGGCGGCGCTCCGCGTGCCGCCGCCCAGCCGCGTCGTGGTCTTGCGCCCGTGACCGATCCAGGTGGCGAACGCGTCCCGGAGCTCTGCCGCGTGCTTGGACGTGAGGTCGATCTCGTACGAGACCCCGTCGAGCGCGAAGGTGACGGTCTCGTCGGCGTCGCCCCCGTCGATATCGTCGATCAGGACGATCTGCTGCTTCTGAACCACGTGAATTCCCCTCGGTCACGATATGCGGTCAGAGTGAGAATGCCCCTCGCCTCACCGGATTGTCAATCCGAACGCGCCTCTTTGGAATCAGGAAACCGAAATCAGCGCGATTCCGTTTCCGCGGCAGCCGCGGCGGCGGCCTCTTCGGCATCCATCCTCTCGAGCGCAATCCGCTCGTTCCGGTCCGCGTGCAGGATCTTGCGCATCGCGAGCCAGAACAGCAGGCCCACGCCGACCGACGGGGCGAGCCCGCTCATGATCGCGAGAAAAGTGTCCACGAGTCGACTTTCGTTCAGGCCGTCGGCTTGACGAGCGGGAAAAGGATGGTCTCGCGGATTCCGAGACCGGTGAGCGCCATGAGGAGCCGGTCGACGCCCATGCCCATGCCGCCCGACGGCGGCATCGCGTGCTCCATGGCGGTGAGGAAGTCCTCGTCGAGCGCCATCGCCTCGTCGTCGCCCGCGGCGGCGAGGCGCGCCTGGTCCTCGAAGCGCTGCCGCTGCACGACCGGGTCCACGAGCTCGGAGTACCCCGTGGCCAGCTCGAAGCCGCGCACGTACAGGTCCCACTTCTCGACGACGCCGGGGATCGTGCGGTGCGCGCGCACCAGCGGCGACGTCTCGACCGGGAAGTCGCGCACGAACGTCGGCGCGTAGAGGTCGTCGCCCACGTGGTGCTCCCACAGCTCCTCGACGAGCTTGCCGTGGTTCGTCTTCTTCGGGTCCACCGAGATCTCGGCCTTCTCGGCGAGAGCCAGGAGATGGTCGACGGTCGTCCCGGGCGTGATCTCCTCGCCGATCGCCTCCGAGAGGGATCCGTACATCGTGATCTGCGCCCATTCGCCGCCGAGGTCGTACTCCTCGCCGTCCGGAAGGGTCACCGTCGTGGTGCCGAGAACGTCGAGAGCGGCCTTCTGCACGAGATCCTGGGTGAGTGCGCCGATCGTGTTGTAGTCGCCGTACGCCTCGTATGCCTCGAGCATCGCGAACTCCGGCGAGTGCGTCGAGTCCGCGCCCTCGTTACGGAAGTTACGGTTGATCTCGAAAACCTTCTCGATACCGCCGACGACCGCGCGCTTGAGGAAGAGCTCCGGCGCGATGCGCAGGAAGAGGTCGATGTCGTACGCGTTCATGTGCGTGCGGTACGGGCGGGCCGACGCGCCGGACGCGATGGTCTGGAGCATCGGCGTCTCGATCTCGAGGAACCCGCGGTCGTGGAAGTTGTCACGCATCGAGCGGACGACGCCGGCGCGGGTGCGGACCATCTCGCGGGCCGCCGGCCGCGCGATGAGGTCGACGTACCGCTGCCGGACCCGCGCCTCCTCCGACAGGTCCTTGTGCAGCACCGGCAGCGGCCGCAGTGCCTTGGCCGCCAGCGCCCAGGTGTCGGCGAACACGCTCAGCTCGCCGCGCCGGGAGGAGCCCACCCGGCCGTGCACGAACAGGTGGTCGCCCAGGTCGACGTCGGTCTTGAACGACGCCAGCGACTCCTCGCCGACCTCCTTGAGGCTGAGCATCGCCTGCAGGCGACGCCCCTCGCCGTCCTGCAGCGTGACGAAGCACAGCTTGCCCGTGTTGCGCAGGAACACGACGCGGCCGGCCACCCCCACGACGTCGTCGGTCTCCTGGCCCGCCTCCAGGTGCTCGTATCCGGCCCGCACCTCGGCGATCGAGTGGGTGACCGGCAGGCTCACCGGGTAGGGCTCCACGCCCTGCTCCAGCAGCCGGTCGCGCTTCTCCCGGCGCACGCGCATCTGCTCCGGGAGGTCGTCGGCGGGCACGGCGGGGTCAGGGTTCTGCGCGGAGGTCACCCGTCGATTCTACGGGCGACGCGCGTCACACCCGCCCGGCGGGGTCGGACGGGGTCAGGACGCCCCGGGCCGAGATCATGCGCGCAGGTCGAGCGCCAGGTCGAGGATCGGGGCGGAGTGCGTGAGCGCGCCGACGGACAGGTAGTCCACACCGGTGCCGGCGACCTCGCGGGCGCGGTCGAGGGTGAGGTTGCCTGTGGCCTCGAGCTCGACGTGCTCGGGCACCCCGTCGCGGCCCTGCCGCTCGCGCACCGCGACGACGGTCGCGGCGAGGACCGGCGTGGGCATGTTGTCGAGCAGCAGGAAGTCCGCGCCGGCGTCGAGCGCCTCCATCGCCTGGTCCGTGGTGTCGGCCTCGACCTGGACCAGCACGTCGGGGAAGGTGCGGCGGACGGCGTCGATCGCGCCGCGCACCGACCCCGCCGCGACGACGTGGTTGTCCTTGACCATCGCGACGTCGTGCAGGCCCATGCGCTTGTTGGTGCCGCCGCCCGCACGCACGGCGTACTTCTCCAGGGCGCGCAGGCCCGGCGTCGTCTTGCGCGTGTCGAGCACCTGGGCGCCGGTGCCGGCGAGCTCGCGCGACCAGGCCGCCGTGGCCGTCGCGACGCCCGACGCGCGGGACGCGAGGTTGAGCAGCGTCCGCTCCGCGACGAGCAGCACCTGCACGGGGCCCGCGAGCGACGCGAGCACCTGCCCCGGCGCGACGGCGTCGCCGTCCTGCGCGTGGAACGTCACGGCGGGGGCCGGGAGGCCGAGGCGGCCGGCGACCTGCCGCAGCACCTCCCCCACGACGACGAGCCCTGCGACCGTGCCCGCCGACCGGGCGACGAGGTCCGCGGTGCCCGTGGCCGACGTCGGCACCGTGGCCTGCGTCGTCACGTCGCGGCCCGGCGCGGCGCCGAGGTCCTCGTCCAGCGCGGCCCCGACGACACGGGCGACCCACGCGGCGTCCAGCCCCGGCTCGACGGCGGACGGCTGGTCGTGCACGGGCAGGTCAGGCTGGTTCGGGTCGGGGCGCACGTCGGTCACGCTGCGCAACGCTACCGCCCGCGAGGTCGCGCCCCACCCGCCGAGGTAGTTCGCGGACTACCTCGGCGGGACCCGAACTACCTCGGCAGGTTCCGGACTACCTCGCGGAGAAGGGGGCTACCTCGGCAGGTTCCGGACCACCTCGCGGAGGGTGCCGGCCTCGTCGAGGGCGAGCGTGACGCGCCGCCGCCAGGCCGGGTCGGGCGCGGGGAAGTCGGTCCGGAAGTGGCCGCCGCGCGACTCCTCGCGCACCCGGGCGGCGTGCACCAGCGCGCTGGCGACCTGGTGCACGGTGGTGGTCTCCCACTCGGCGACCTGCGGGTCGGCGACGACGTCGGCGGCCCGGTGGGCGTCGGTCCGGACCGCGGCCAGCACCTGTGCCGCGCGCTCCAGCGACTCCGCCGCCCGCACCGGCCCGGCGCCGTCCGACGTCGCCCGCTGCACGCGCGAGCGGGCCGCCGCCGCGACGAGCGCCGCCCCGCCGGGGCGTTCCTCCGGCTCGGGGGCCCGACGCGGCCCGCCGTCCTCGACCTGCCGCACGACGTCGCGCGCGGCGCGGTGCGCGAAGACCAGGCCCTCGAGCAGCGAGTTGGACGCGAGCCGGTTGGCGCCGTGCACGCCCGTGCACGCCACCTCCCCGACCGCGTACAGGCCGGGCACCGAGGAGCGGCCGCGCGGGTCGGTCACGACGCCGCCCGAGTGATAGTGCTGCGCGGGCGCCACCGGCACGGGCTCCTCGGTCCAGTCGATGCCCTGGTCCAGCAGGCGGGCCGTGATGGTCGGGAACCGGCGGCGCAGGAAGTCCGCCCCGAGGCGGCGGGCATCCAGCAGCACGTGGTCGGCGTTCGTCGCGGCCATCCGCCGCACGATGGCGTGCGCGACGACGTCCCGCGGCGCCAGCTCGGCCAGCTCGTGCTCGGCGGGCATGAAGCGGGACCCGTCGACGTCGAGCAGCAGCGCGCCCTCGCCGCGCACCGCCTCGCTGATGAGCGGCAGCTGCCCCTTGGCCCCCATGCCCTGCCACAGGACCGTCGGGTGGAACTGGACGAACTCCAGGTCGCCCACGGCGGCGCCCGCGCGCAGCGCCGCGGCGATGCCGTCCCCGGTCGCGCCGGGCGGGTTGGTCGACGAGCGGAACACCTGCCCGATGCCGCCCGTCGCGAGCACCACCACGGGCGCGAGCGCGGCCCCCACGCCGTCGCGGCTTCCGGCGCCGCGCACGTGCAGCGTGACCCCGGCGACGGACCGGCGCCCGTCCGGGCCCGGTGCGCCGGTGAGGACGTCGAGCACGAGCGCGTTCTCGAGCACCTCGATGCCCGGGTCGTCGCGCACCGCCTCGATCTGCGCGATCAGCGCGCGGGAGATCTCGGCGCCCGTCGCGTCGCCGCCGGCGTGCGCGATGCGGTCCGCGCGGTGCCCGCCCTCGCGGGTGAGGGCGATGCCGCCGTCCGGGCCGACGTCGAACGACGTGCCGCGCGCGACGAGCTCGCGCACCCGGTCCGGCCCCTCCGTGACGAGCACCCGGACGGCGTCCGGGTCGCTCAGGCCGCCCCCGGCGGCGAGCGTGTCCGTGAGGTGGGCGTCGGGGGTGTCGTCCGGGTGCAGCGCCGCGGCGATGCCGCCCTGCGCCCACACCGTGGAGCCGGACGACAGCGCGCCCTTGGTCACCAGCAGCACCCGCGGCACGCGCGAGCGCAGCTCCAGCGCCGCGGTCAGGCCGGCGATGCCGGTGCCGACGACGATCGCGTCGGCGGACGTGGTCCAGCCGGGGGCGGGGGCGGCGAGGGCGCGGGCGAGCCGCGGCCCGTTCACCGGGCGAGCGCCCTGGTCGGGATCCCGGCCGTGGCCCCGGCCCTCACCGGACGGCCGCGAACGGCACGCCGCTGGACTCCAGGCCGAAGCCGTCGGGCACCTGGCCCGGGTCGTCGTCGAGCTCGACGATCCGGTTCTCCGGGTCGACGAAGACGACCGCCGGCGAGTACGTGCGCGCGTCGGCGTCGGACAGCATCCCGTAGGCGATGACGATGACGGTGTCCCCGGGGTGCACCAGGTGCGCGGCCGCGCCGTTGATGCTCACCTGGCGTCCGCCGCGCTCGCCCGGGATGACGTAGGTCGTGAGGCGGGCGCCGTTGGTGACGTCCACCACGTCGACCTGCTGGCCCGGGTAGAGGTCGGCCGCGTCGAGGAGGTCGGCGTCGATGGTGATCGAGCCGACGTAGTGCAGGTCCGCCTGCGTCACCGTGGCGCGATGGATCTTGCCGATCATCATCGGCCGCTGCAGGGAGGCGGGGCGGTTCGCGTGCTCAGTCACTGGCGTTCTCCTGGGGGGTCCTCACCGGTAGCGGGGCCGCTGGCAGGGCTGCCGGCGAGGTCCACGGCCTGGTTGTCGATCAGTCGGGTGGCGCCCGTACGCGCCGCCACGAGGAGGAGGGCGGGGCCGCGGAAGTCCGCGGGCACCGGGTCCACGGTAGTCGGGTCGACGAGTGCGAGGTAATCCACCTCAACGCCCGCCGCCCCGTCCAGGATTCCCGAGGCCGCCTCGACGACCGCCTCCGGCCCGTCGCCGGCCGCGTCCGCGCCCGCCCGCAGCGCGCGCGACAGGGCCAGCGCCGAGGCGCGCTCGTCGTCCGACAGGTAGGCGTTGCGCGACGACAGCGCGAGCCCGTCGGCGTCGCGCACGATCGGCACGCCGAGCACCTCGACGTCCACGTCCAGGTCGCGCACCATGCGGCGCACGGCCAGCAGCTGCTGGGCGTCCTTCTCCCCGAACAGGGCGACGTCGGGGCGCGTCAGGTGCATGAGCTTGAGCACCACGGTGAGCACGCCGTCGAGGTGGCCGGGGCGCGACTCGCCCTCCAGCACCTCGCCGATCCGGCCCGCCGACACCCGCACGATGGGGTCGCCGTCGGGGTAGACGACGTCGGGCGTGGGCGCGAAGACGACGTCCGCGCCGACGCTCGCCAGCTTCGCGACGTCCCCGTCCAGGTCGCGCGGGTAGCGATCGAGGTCCTCCCCCGCCCCGAACTGGAGCGGGTTGACGAAGATCGTCACGATCACCTGGCCGGTGGGGCCGGCGGCCTCGCGGGCCTCGCGCACCAGCTGGAGGTGTCCCTCGTGCAGCGCCCCCATCGTCATGACGACGGCGCGGCGGTCCGTCGGTTCCGGCCCGGACAGCGTCCACGCCCCGAGCGTGTCGTGCAGGTCCGCCCGGGAGCTCACGACGGAGGGCGTGTGCGGGGTGGTGGTCATCGGGGCTCCTGCGGGTCGTCGGGATGGGACGCGGGCGGCGGCGCGAGGGCGTCGAGCAGCTCGCGGGCCGCACGGTCGTCGATGCGGTGGGCCGCGAGCGCGCGGCTCGTGGCACCGCGCGACAGCTCGGTGTACGACGCCGGCACGTCGGTGGCGCCGGTCCCGGCCGCCAGCGCCCGCAGGGCGTCGAGGTGCGTGCGCACCGTGCCGACGTCGCCGCGCGACACCGGACCGGTGAGGGCCGTGATCGCCCCCGGGCCGTCGGACACGTCCGCGGCGCGCGTCGCGCCGTCGAGCGCGGCGGACAGGAGCGGCGCGAGCGCCCGGCCCGGCTGCTCGACGCCGGCCGCCGCGAGCGCCTGGGCGGCCTGCGCCACCAGCACCACGAGGTGGTTCGCGCCGTGCGCGAGGGCCGCGTGGTAGAGCCCGCGGGCCTCCTCCGCGACGATCACCGGCTCCCCGCCGACCTCGACGACGAGCGCCTGCCCGATGGGTTGCACGGCCGCGGGCGCCGTGACGGCGAACGTGCAGCCCTCCAGCCGGTGCAGGTCGAGCGAGGTGCCCGTGAACGTCATCGCCGGGTGCAGCGCCACCGGGATGGCGCCGGCCTTCCGCGCCGGGTCGAGCACGGCCACGCCGTACCGGCCCGACGTGTGGACGACGAGCTGCCCGGGCTGCCACGCACCGAGCGCCGCCAGACCGCTCACGACCTCCGCGAGCGCGTCGTCGGGCACCGCGAGCAGCACCATCTCGGCGCGCTCCACGACGTCGGTCACCTCGAGGTGCGGCACGCCCGGCAGGAGCGTCGCGATCCGTTCCCGCGACTCCTCGCTGACGCCGCTCGCGCCGACCACCGTGTGGCCCGCCGCGCGCAGCGCGCTGCCCAGCACGGCGCCCACTCGGCCGGCACCGACGACGCCGACGCCGAGGCGGCCGGGCCGCGCGGACGGCGGTGACGGTGGTGCGGAGTCCGGGCGGTCGTCGTCGGGCGCGCTCACCTTTGTCCCTCCGTCTGCCCCTCCGTCTGCCCCTGCATCTGCCCCTGCATCTGCCCCTCCATCCAGCGCTCCGGCCCCGCGTGGGCGCGGGCGGCACGGGCGCGGGACGACTGCTCGCCGAGCAGCCGCGCCGCCTCGTCCTCGGCGAGGTGGTGGACGGCCGGGCTGATCGGGCCGGGCGTCGAGTGCAGCACGAACGACGCGAGACCGCGCCGCCGCTGCCAGGGTCCCTGCTCGATGCCGAGGGACTGGGTGCGCTCGTGCGGCACGACCTCGAGCGAGCGCACGAAGCGGCCCCCGCGCGCCAGCAGGGCGCGCCCCGTGACGGCGTAGCCGTTGCGGCGCCAGCTCCACGGGTCGAGCAGGCGGGCGCTCCGGGGGCTGGTGACGAACCAGCGGTCCGTGCGGGCGTCGCCGGTGAGGGCCTCGTCGAGCAGCGCCAGCGTGTCGTCGGGGTTCTCGACCTCGAGGTCGGGCAGCACGAGCCAGAGCGCCGTGAGCGCCTCCTCGCGGGGACCGACCGGCAGCAGCACGTGCTGCTGCTCGCCCTGCTGCTGCCCCTCGCCGCCGCCGTAGCCGGCCACGTTGACCTTGACGCGCCACCAGTCCGGCCCGCGCCACAGCGGGCCCTGCGTGAGCGACACCGCCTGCACGCGGCCCGGCGGGATCGTCTGCGCACGCGTCTCCAGCAGGCCGTGGCGCAGCCGGATGCCGTCCGGCGACAGCGCGGCCCGGAAGCCGAACTCGCCCGCGAACCGCTGGAAGATGTAGCCGCCGACGCCGAGGATCGCGGGCAGCGCGGAGAACAGGATGCTCACCTCGCGGGTGACGGCGACCGCCACCCCGACGCCGATCAGCACCAGGACGCCGATCCACACGCCCGGCATCCGCAGCAGCGACAGCAGCAGGCGCGTGGCCGGGACCTCGTACACCTGGCGCTCCGGCGCCTCGGGGGCGACGTCGTCCGGCCCGCCGCCCGACGGGTGGCCCGCCCCGGTGGGCCCGGCGTCGGCCAGGTCCGCGGGCGCCGCCGGGTCGCCGGACGCCGGGCCCGCCCCGGAGGGCTGCGCGCCCGGCACGTCGTCGCGGCGGGCGGCCTTCACCCCCGCCGCACGGGCGAGCAGGTCCGCGCGCAGACGCTGCGCGTCCGCCTCCTTGAGGAAGCCGATGGCCACGCCCGAGTCGGAGCCGCCCGCCACCTCCAGCCGCAGCTCCGCCAGCCCGAACAGCCGCGCGAGCAGCGGCTGGCGCACGTCGATCGCCTGGAGCCGGTCGAGGCGGGCGTGCCGCTGCTGGCGGAACAGGATGCCCTTGCGCAGCCGCACGGCGTCGTCGTCCACCGCGTACGCCGTCATGCGCCACGCCAGCGCCGCGTAGCCGAAGATGATCGCGACGAGCAGCACCAGCCCGAGGATCAGCGCCCACCAGAGGCTGCGGATCGAGTCGACCGCCTCGATCGCGTTCGAGACGTCGTCGAGCACCTGCTGGCCGCCGATGACGAGGATCGCCACCACCGCCGCCCAGCCCCGCACGAACGGCGTGACCGGGTGCACGCGGCGCCACTCCTGCTCCTGCCGGGCCGGCTCGGCGGTCGGCGCGCGGGTCGGCTCGCTCACAGGCCCGCCAGCCTGGCCTCGCCCCGCGCGGTGAGGCGGTCGCGCAGGCGCTCCGCCTCGTCGGGCACGAGGCCGGGGATGTCCGCGTCGGTGCTGGCCGACGCGGTGTGCAGCTGCACCTTCGCGATGCCGAGCTTGCGGTCCAGCGGGCCCGCCTCCACGTCCACGTACTGCATGCGCCCGTAGGGCACGACGACGAGGGTGCGGAACATGATGCCCTTGCGGATCAGCAGGTCGTCGTCGCGCTCCGCGTACCCGATCGCGCGGACCTGGCGCGGCACGAGCAGCACGGCCCACACCAGCAGCGCGGCCGGCACCCCGGCGAGCAGCCAGAACCACGGCGAGACGAGCAGGGCGAGCACCGCGCCCGCGACGATCGGCACGGCGAGGGTCACGGACGTCGAGATCAGGCGCGCCGGGACGAGCCGTGGCGACACGCGCTGCCACGTGACGCCCGGCGGGTCGAAGGGACCGGTCTGCCGCGTGGTCGACGGGTCCGCGCCCGCGGGGATGCTGGTCATGGGGTCCATCCTTCCATCCGCGCCACGGCCGGCCACATCGTCCGACCGGCCCTACCGCGCCGTCCCGCGTCCGACCTCCGGACGAGGCCCGGCCGTCACGGACGCCGACGGCGGGAGTCGGTCACGACGGCAGGGGGTCCGCGTGCTCCTCGGCGTCCCCGCCGTCGGAGTCGTCGGACGGCGGCAGCTGGCAGAACTTCTCCACGACCAGCCCCACCACGCACAGCACCACCGCGCACGCCGCGGCGATGCCGGCGGCGACAGCCTGGTCGCGGCGCGCCTCGATCTGCAGCTGCCCCAGCACGACGAGCACGCTCGCGACGTACCGCCCGGCGAGCAGCGCGCCGGTCAGCGCCCCCGCCTTGGCCAGCACGAACGTGCGGGCCGCGCGCAGCGGGTCGAGGTCCGGGCGGTCGCCCTTCTGGTACGCCCGCACCGCCCAGCCCATCCAGAAGATGACGCCCGCCAGCGCGAGCATCGCGACGTCCTCCACCCACGCGACCGTGGGCAGGTAGACGCCGCGCGACTCGAGCAGCCGGAGCAGCCCTGCGCCGCCGACCGCCACTGCGGCGGCGACGGCGGCGAGGAGGCGGACGGAGGTGCGGCGCATCTCAGCGGCCGTCCTCCCCGAACCGCTCCTGCGGGCCGTCGTGACCGGGCCGCTGGCCGGGGTACGCCTCCGGCAGCGGTGCGAACGGGTCCGGGAAGGCGGGCAGGTCGGTGGCGGGCGCGGGGGCCGGGGGCACCGGCTCGTGCCGCGGGACCGGCGGGGCGAACGACGACGCGGCGGGCGGCGCCGTCGGCCCGGACGGCCGCGCCGACGGGTCGGCGGGCGCAGGGAACGGGCTCGCCGGGGCCGGGGGCACCGGGGCGTGCGGAGGCTCCGGGGCATCGTCGCGGGGCTCCGCCGGGGTCGGCGCGGGCGACCCGACGGGCGCGAAGGGGCGCGGCACGATCGGCTGGTCGGGGTCGGGCCCGAACGGGTCGGGCACGACGGCGCGCGCGTCCGGCGCGGGCGGGTCCTCGCGGCGGGGCTCCGGCGCGGCCGGCGGCTCGACGACCGGGGGCTCGACGACGGGCGGCTCGGCCGCCGGGGGCACCGGCTGGTACGGCTCCGGGGCGTACTGCTCCGGGGCGTACTGCTCCGGGGCGTACTGCTCCGGCGCGTACGGCTCCGAGGTGTACTGCTCCGGCGCGTACTGCTCCACGACCGGGCTGCCGCCCGACGACGGCTCGACGGGCTGCGCGGGCGCGGCGTGCGGCGGCTCGGGCGCGTACGTCTCCGGGGTGTAGGCCTCCGGGGTGTAGGCCTCCGGGGTGTACGCCTCCGGGGTGTACGCCTCACCGGCGTAGGCCTCCGGCGCGTACGACGTCGGGGCGTCGTCGGCGGGCTGGTCGACGGGCTGGTCGACGGGCTGGTCGGCAGGCACCGCCGGTGCGGACTGCGGCACCGGGGTGGACGGCGCCGCGTCGGCGGCGACCGCCGAGACCTGGCCCGTGCTCTGGGTCGGCCCGGTCAGCCAGTCGAGCGCGAGCCAGCGGATGCCGGCCCGGTCGGGGGCGGTCACCGCGAGCTGGCCGACGGGGCCGCCGCCGGGCCCGCCGAGCAGCGCGTCCGGCGCGACCTCGGCCCACGGCACGAGCACGAAGGCCCGCTCCTTCGCGCGCGGGTGCGGCAGCTCGAGGTCGGGGGCGGTCACGACGAGCGAGCCGTACTGCACGATGTCGACATCGAGGGTGCGCGGCCCCCAGCGCTCCTCGCGGACGCGACCGTGCTGGGCCTCCACCTGCTGCGTGCTGCGCAGCAGGTCGCGCGGCGAGAGCGTGGTGCGCACGACGAGCACCGCGTTGAGGTAGTCCGGCTGCTCCGGCCCACCCACGGCGGCGGTGCGGGCGAGCGGCGAGACCTCCATCACCTGCACGCCGGGCAGGCGGTCCACGTCCGTCACGGCCTGGCGCAGCGTGACCTGCGCGTCCCCGAGGTTCGCCCCGAGCGCCAGCACGGCGTCGACCGGCTCGGCAGGGGTGGCGTCCAGTGGGTCCGCCGGCGGCGGCGCGGGCGCCTCGGCGGGCGCAGCGGGCTCGACCGGCAGCGCTGCGGCGACGGGGGCCGGCGGGACGGGCGCGTGCACCTCGGCGGGCTCGACCGGCGGCGCCGCGGCGACGGGCGGGACGGGCGCGCCGGCCGGCTCGGCCTCCAGGCCCGCGTCGACCACGGGCGGCCGCGCGCGGTCGCGGCGCACGACGATCGCGACGTCGTCGAACGGGACCGGGATCGGCGCCTGCGGCTTGTGCACGCGCACGTCGACGGCCTGCACGGCCTCGTGGTTCAGCACCACAGCGGCGATCCGCTCGGCGACGGTCTCCACGAGGTCGGCCGGGGAGCCCGCGAGGACGTCGTGCACGTCCTGGGCGACGTCCGCGTAGCTCACGGTCCGCCCGAGGTCGTCCGACGACGCGGCGGCGCGGGTGTCCAGGTGCAGCACGACGTCGGCGCTGAAGACCTGGCCGTCGGCGCGCTCGTGCGCGAGCACCCCGTGGTGCCCCGTCGCCGTGACGCCGGCGAGGCGGATCTGGTCGAGCGGCTGTCCGTCCGGTCCCGGTACGGCTGCGGCGAACGTCACGAGGTGCCCTCCTCATCAGCGGCGGTTCCTGCTCCGCCCACGGCGTGGGTGGGGTGTGCCGGTGCGGTCATCCCGGCATCTTTCACGTCGCGGGATGCCGACGTCCAGGCGTCCGCGACCCGGACGGCGTCGGCGCTGGCGCGCACGGCGTGCACGCGCACCGCCCACGCGCCGGCGGCGGCGGACAGCGCGGAGATCGCGGCGGTGGCGTCGTCGCGCTCGAGCGGCGGCGCGGGCTCGTCGTCGGGCAGGCCGCGCGTGCCCTCGAGCAGATGCCCCAGGAAGCGCTTGCGCGACGCGCCCACGAGCACCGGCCGGCCGAGGGAGCTCAGGGCGTCCAGGTGCGCGAGGATCGGCCAGTTCAGCACCCCGGCCTTCGAGAAACCGAGGCCCGGGTCGAGCACGAGCTGCTCCGGGTCCACGCCCACCGCGACCAGCCCGTCCATGCGGGCGGCGAGCTCGTCGCGCACCTCCGCGACGACGTCGTCGTACACCTCGAGGCTGTCCATGACGTCCGCGTGGCCGCGCCAGTGCATCGCGACGTACGCCACGCCCGTCTCCGCCACGACGTGCCCCATGCGCGGGTCCGCGTAGCTGCCCGAGACGTCGTTGACGATCCGGGCGCCCGCCGCGACCGCCGCCTCGGCCACGGACGCCCGCGTCGTGTCCACCGAGACGACGGCGCCCTGCGCCGCGAGCCGCTCGATGACGGGGACCACGCGGCGCAGCTCCTCCGCCTCGTCCACCCGGGCGGAGCCCGGCCGGGTGGACTCGCCGCCCACGTCCAGGATCTCCGCGCCCTCCGCCAGCAGGTCGAGGCCGTGCTGCACGCCGGCGTCGGCGTCGAACCACCGGCCACCGTCGGAGAACGAGTCGGGCGTGATGTTCACGACGCCCATGACCAGGCACCGGCCCACGCCGGACAGCTCCGGCAGCCCGGCGACCACCGCGTCGCGCGGGTGCGCCGTCATGCCCGGGTCACCGTCCCGTGATGAGGCTCATGGCCTCGGCCCGCGTGGTCGCGTTCTGCATGATGCCGCGCACCGCCGACGTGACGGTCCGCGAGCCCGGCTTGCGCACCCCCCGCATCGACATGCACAGGTGCTCGCACTCCACCACCACGAGCACGCCGCGCGGCTCGAGGATGCGCACCATCGCGTCCGCGACCTGCGTCGTCAGCCGCTCCTGCACCTGCGGGCGCCGGGCGAACACCTCGACGAGCCGCGCCAGCTTCGACAGGCCCGTGATCCGACCGTCCGTGTTCGGGATGTATCCGACGTGCGCGACGCCGTGGAAGGGCACCAGGTGGTGCTCGCAGGTCGAGTACACCTCGATGTCGCGCACCAGCACCATCTCCTCGTGCCCGAGGTCGAAGGTGGTGGTCAGCACGTCCTCGGGCTCCTGGCGCAGCCCCGCGAAGATCTCGCGGTAGGCGCGGGCCACGCGGGCCGGCGTGTCCCTGAGGCCCTCGCGGTCCGGGTCCTCGCCGACCGCGAGCAGCAGCTCGCGGACGGCGGCCTCGGCACGGTCGGAGTCGTACGGCGGCACGTCGACGGCAGCCCGCATGCCCAGGTCCGTCACCGGGTCGGTCACCGGTTGTCCCCCGCCGCCGGCGGCTCGCTGTCGGTGCCGACGCCCGGGCCGGCCTCCTGCAGGTCGCTCTCGTTGCCCACGATGGCGGCCTCGTCCTGCGGCACGACCTGCCCGTTGCCGTTGGACGTGGCGCGCTCGGCGTCCGTCATGATCGGGCCGCGCGTGTGCACGGTGCGCTGCTCGCTGGACAACCACACGTCGCGCGGCTCGCGCTTGACGACGGGGGCGAAGACCTCGGCGAGCTCCGCCTGGTTGAGCGTCTCCTTCTCCAGCAGGCGCAGCACGAGGTCGTCGAGCACGTCGCGGTACTGGGTGAGCACCTGCCACGCCTCGTCGTGCGCGGCCTCCACGAGCTTGCGCACCTCGTGGTCCACCGTGCCGGCGACGGCCTCGGAGTAGTCGCGCTGGTGGCCCATGTCACGGCCCAGGAACGGTTCCCCGGACCCGCTGCCGAGCTTGATGGCGCCGACCTTCTCGCTCATGCCGTACTCGGTGACCATCTTGCGCGCGGTCGCCGTCGCCTTCTCGATGTCGTTGCTCGCGCCCGTGGTCGGGTCGTGGAAGACGATCTCCTCGGCCACGCGGCCACCCATCGCGTACGCGAGCTGGTCGAGCAGCTCGTTGCGGGTGGTGGAGTACTTGTCCTCCATCGGCATCACCATCGTGTAGCCGAGGGCCCGACCGCGCGGCAGGATCGTCACCTTGGTGACGGGGTCCGTGTACCGCATCGCCGCCGCGACCAGGGCGTGACCGCCCTCGTGGTACGCGGTGATCTTCTGCTCCTTGACCTTCATCACGCGGGTGCGCTTCTGCGGGCCGGCGATGACGCGGTCGATCGCCTCGTCCAGCGCGCGGTCGTCGATGAGCTGCGCGCCGCTGCGGGCGGTGAGCAGCGCGGCCTCGTTGAGGACGTTCGCCAGGTCCGCACCCGTGAAGCCGGGCGTGCGGCGCGCGACGACGGCCAGGTCGATGCTCTCGACCATCGGCTTGCCCTGGGCGTGCACCTTGAGGATGTGCTCGCGGCCCTTGAGGTCCGGGGCCTCGACGGCCACCTGGCGGTCGAAGCGGCCCGGGCGCAGCAGGGCCGGGTCGAGGATGTCGGGCCGGTTGGTGGCGGCGATGAGGATGACGTTCGTCTTGACGTCGAAGCCGTCCATCTCGACGAGCATCTGGTTCAGGGTCTGCTCGCGCTCGTCGTGCCCGCCGCCCATGCCGGCGCCACGGTGGCGGCCGACCGCGTCGATCTCGTCGACGAAGATGATCGCGGGCGAGTTGTTCTTCGCCTGCTCGAACAGGTCGCGCACGCGGGAGGCGCCGACGCCGACGAACATCTCGACGAAGTCCGAGCCGGAGATCGAGTAGAACGGCACCCCCGCCTCGCCGGCGACGGCGCGCGCGAGGAGGGTCTTGCCGGTTCCCGGCGGGCCGTACAGCAGCACGCCCTTGGGGATCTTGGCGCCCACGGCCTGGAACTTCGCCGGGTCCTCGAGGAACTCCTTGATCTCGTGGAGCTCCTCGACGGCCTCGTCCACGCCCGCGACGTCGGCGAACGTCACCTGCGGCATGTCCTTGCTGATGAGCTTGGCCTTGGACTTGCCGAAGCCCATGACGCCGTTGCGCCCGCCGCCCTGCGCCCTCGACAGGATGAACCAGAACACGAGGCCGATGAGCAGGAACGGGATGAGGAACCCGAGGATCGAGCTCCAGAAGCTGGGCTGCGGGTTCTCGGAGTCGAAGCCCTTCGGCGGGTCCGCCTTCTCGACGGCCGTCGCGACGGTGTCGCCCTGTGGCTCGACGTAGAAGAACTCGACCTTCGTGCCGTGGTCCTGCTCGCTCTCGGTGCCCGCGCCGGTGACGTACTTCTCGCTCAGGTCCAGCTCGACGCGCTGCTCCCCGTCCACGACGAGGGCATGGTCGACCGTGTCGCCGGCGAGCAGCTCGAGCCCCTGGGAGGTCTCGATCCGCGACACCCGCTCGGTGTTGAACGCGCTGAAGGCCAGCGAGACGAGCAGCAGGCCGACCACGATCCAGATGATCGGGCCGCTCAGGATCTTCTTGATGTTCATCGGCGACGGGGACGGCTCCCCGCTTCCCTTCCGTCGGGCAACGTGTGGTTCACGACGCTACACGCCGAGTGTGGACGAACCGTGGGTGTTCGCCCAGGGCGCGACGGCGTCTCGTCGGCGGGGAGAGTCAGCTGTAGACGTGCGGCGCGAGCGTGCCGACGAACGGCAGGTTGCGGTACTTCTCGGCGTAGTCGAGGCCGTAGCCGACGACGAACTCGTTCGGGATGTCGAAACCGACGTAGCGCACGTCGACGTCCACCTTCGCGGCGTCGGGCTTGCGGAGCATGGTGGCGATCTCCACCGACGCCGGACCGCGGGAGCGCAGGTTAGCGACGAGCCAGGAGAGCGTGAGCCCCGAGTCGATGACGTCCTCGACGATGAGCACGTTGCGGCCGGTGAGGTCGGCGTCGAGGTCCTTGAGGATGCGCACGACGCCGGACGACTTGGTGCCCGACCCGTACGAGGACACGGCCATCCAGTCCATCTGCACCGGGTGGTGCAGGCGGCGCGCGAGGTCCGCCATGACCATGACGGCGCCCTTGAGGACGCCGACGAGCAGCAGGTCCTGGCCCGCGTAGTCCGCGTCGATCCGTGCGGCGATCTCGTCGAGCTTGCTGACGATCTGCTCCTCGGTGAGCAGGATGTTGGCGAGGTCGCCTTCGACGTCCGACTGGTCCACGGTCACTCCTCGAGGGGCGGGGTTGGGGCTGGGGGGTGCGCCGCCCCGGCGGGGTGCGGCTCGGCGGGGCGCAGGTAGAGCCTGCCACACGCGCGGAGCGCTCGGGCGTCGCCCGGCAGATGGACGGTTCCCTGCCCACGCCACGAGACGACGAGCGCGTCGAGGGCGTCCACGTGGCGCGCCGTCGTCGCGCCCGGCGGGCAGCCGACCGCCAGCGCCGCCGACCGCAGGGCACGACGCCGCAGCGCGGCGTGCGCCTCCGCGAGGGGACCGACGTCGAGCACCATCTCTGACGCAGCAGGTGGCACGGTCGCGGCGGAGAGCAGGTCGGCCGCCAGGGCGTCGAGCGCGTCGGCGTCGGCGCGCAGCTGGTCGGCGGTGCGCGCGAGGGACTCGACGACGCCCGGGCCGAGCGCGTCCTCCAGCACGGGCACGACGGCGGCCCGCACCCGCGTGCGGGCGGGCGCGTCGGCACCGGCTACGCCGTCCACGCCGTCGACGCCGTCCACGGGCAGCAGGTTCGTCGGGTCCGTCCAGAAGTCCACGCCGACGGCGGCGCACACCGCCTCGGTCTGCGCGCGGCGCAGGCCGAGGAACGGCCGGCGGTAGCGGCCGCGGCGGCGGGGCATCCCCGCCAGCGACCGCGCCCCGCTCCCCCGCGCCAGCCCGAGCAGCACGGACTCCGCCTGGTCGTCCTGCGTGTGGCCGAGCAGGACGGCGACGGCCCCCGCCTCCCGAGCCACGTCGTCGAGCGCGGCGTACCGGGCGGAGCGGGCGGCACCCTCCGGCCCCGTCGACCCGGGACCGGCGTCGACCCGGACGCTCCGCACGAGCACGGGGTCGAGGCCGAGCCCGCGGGCCCGCGCGGCGGCCGTGGCCGCCACGGCGGCCGAGCCCGGCTGCATCCCGTGGTCCACGACGACCGCCCCGACCCGCACCGCGAACCCCGGCGAGCGCACCGAGCGGCCCACGCGGGGCGCCTCGAGCGCGGCCGCGGCGGCGAGCGCGAGGCTGTCCGCGCCGCCCGAGCAGGCGACGAGCACCAGGTCGCCCGGTGTCAGCCGCCCGCTCCGTGCGAGGTCGCCCAGCTCGGCCCGCACGGCGGCGCGGGCCGCCGCGAGCGCCGGGTCGACGCGGGCCATGTCGTCGTCCGCCCGCCCTCAGCCGTGCACGCGGCGCACCCAGGCGCGCGGGTCGGCGATCTCGCGGGCGGAGGGCAGGTGCGCGGGCTCCGACCAGACGGCGTTGAGCCCGTCGCGGCCGACCCGCTCCTCGACGGCGCGCACGAACGCGGCGCCGTCGCGGTACTGCGCGAGCTTGGCGTCCATGCCGAGCACGCGCCGCAGCACGACGTCCAGCGCGGGCGCCCCCTCGCCGTCGCGCCGCTTCTCGAACCGGGCGCGGATGGTGCGCACGGAGCGCACGACGCGCGGCCCGACGGCGTCCATCATCACGTCGGCGTGCCCCTCGAGCAGGGCCATGACGGCGGTGATCTCCTCGAGCTCGCGGCGCTGCTCGGGCCCGAGGATCCCGTCGAGCGGCGTGACGAGCTCCCCGCGCACCGCGCGCAGCACGGTGCGTCCGACGACGGCGGCCTTCTCCCGCAGCGGGGCGCGCGCCATCGCGACCGAGCTGCGGGTGACGCCGCTCATCAGTTCGCCGACGCGCCCGACCAGGTGGTCGGCGAGCCACGGCGCGGCGGCGAACTGGAGGGCGTGGGTCTGCTCGTGCAGGCACACCCACAGCCGGAAGTCGCGCGGGCGCAGCCCGAGCGCGCGCTCGACCTGCAGCACGTTCGGGGCCACCAGCAGCAGCCGGCCTCCCCCGGGCGCGTGGCCGGCGCCGTACGGGTCGAACTGCCCGAGCACGCGGCCCGACAGCAGTGCGAGCAGGCCGCCGACCTCCGCCGCCCCGGCCAGCCTCGCGGCCGCCGACGTGGGCGGCATGTCCACCGCGACCGCCGCCATCACGGGGTCCGTCATGGCCCGCATCGACTGCGCGTTGGCGCGGGTCCAGCCCGCCCGGTCCACCACGTGCACGTCCCCGAGCACCCCGGCCGCCCGAGCCGTCAGGGGCGTCATGCGCGTGACCTCCAGCACGTGCCCGACGGCGTCCCCGGCCGCGGTGCGCAGACCGGCGACGAGCGCGTCCAGGTCGTCGCGGGGGGCCGTGGCGCCGGGGCGCGCGAGCCGCGCGGCGATCTGCGCCGCCGCCGTCCAGTCCAGCAGGGGCTCGGCGGCGGGGGCTGGCGTGGTCACGGGACCACGGTAACCATCGCCCGGCCTGCCGAGTGCGTCTACCGGCAGCCGCAGTCGGCGAGGTCGCCGGCGAAGTGGTCGAAGATGACCCGCGCGCCGTAGGAGCCGCCCGCGGGCACCCGGTCGGCGAGCGTGACGAACACGAGCATGCGGTCGTCGGCCGTGACGACGGTGCCGGCCAGGCCGGTGACCTTCGGCAGGCTCCCCGTCTTGCCGTTGACGTACCCGCGGCCCGGGTTCGACTTCGGGTACCGGTCGTGCAGGGTGCCGTTCAGCCCCGCGACGGCGAGGCCGTCGGCGACGTCGCGCAGCTCCGGGTGGTCGGGGTCGACGGCGAGGGTCAGGGTCGCGGCGAGCTGGCGCGGCGTCGCCCTCGAGCCGCGGCCGAGCCCGGACAGGTCCACGAGCGTCGCGCCATCCATGTCGACGCCGAGCTCCTCGACCTGCGCCGTCACGGCGCGGATCGCCGCGGTGCCGGTGCCGGGCTCGCCGGCGTCGATCGCGACGATCCGCCCCATGACCTCCGTGATCGTGTTGTCCGACCGGCGCAGCAGGTCGCCGACGACGTCGCGCAGCGGCGCCGACTCCACCCGGCCGACCTCGCGCGCCGACGACGACGCCTCCTCGCGGGAGACCTCGCCCCGCACGGTCACACCCCGCTTCTCCAGCGCCTTCGCGAACGTGCGGGCGGCCGCCAGCGCAGGGTCCTTCTGGCGCGGCGCGTACTCCTCGTCCGTGGTGCGCGCGACGTCGACGGCGAGCGCGGCGACCGGGGCGGTGTACCCGTCCTCGACGTCCGCGGCGGGCACGTCGGGCGGCACGGCCGGACCCGAGAACAGGCTGTCGTCGACGCCGAGGGTCACCGTGTCCTCACCCGCGTCCCGGACCTCCGCGGCCACCTGGTCCGCGAGGTCGCCGAGGCCCGCGCGCCCGTTCACCGCCTCGGGGTGGCCGGCGCCGGCGGCGAGCATCATGTCGCCGCCGCCCACCAGCACGAGGTGCGTCGCGTCGTCGAGCACCACCGTCGTCGGGAGGGTCGTGTCGCCGCCGGGACCGGCGAGCGTGGCCACGGCCGTGAAGAGCTTCTGCGTGGAGGCGGGGATCATCGCCCGGTCCGGTCCGGCCGCACCGAGCGTCTCGCCGGACGCCGCGTCGACGACGAGCGCGCCGACCCGCTTGCCCAGGCGGTCGTCCTCGGTCAGCCCGGTGACGAGCTTGCCGACGGCGGACGTCGCGGGCTCCGGCGCATCGGCCGGCAGGTCGGGCAGCGAACGCTCGGGCGTGGGACCCGTGGTGGCGCCGGGCGCCGTCGGGAAGGGGGCCGCCGGTGCGGGCGGCGGCGCGGTGGTGAGCATGCCGGGGACGACGTCGAGGGCGTCCGCCACGAGATAGCCGCCGAAGAGCACGACCACTGTCGTCACGGTGGCGCCGACGCTGGCCCGCCACCCCATGTCGTCCTCCCGCGCGCGTGAGCCGTCCGTGAGCTGTCCGTGAGCATCGTCACAACCCGGATCCCGTGGCGCGCTCCGTGCGTATCTTCCCACGTCCGTCCGCGGTTCGACGCCGCCGCACCGCACCCGGCGGGCGCGCGCGCCCATGGCACACTTTGACAGGGCGTCCGCACCGAGCATGCCCGCAGCGAGCATGTCCGAAGCATCTCCCCGAGCACGTCCCGAGCATGGAGGAACAGTGGAGTTCGACGTCACGATCGAGATCCCGAAGGGCCAGCGGAACAAGTACGAGGTCGACCACGAGACCGGTCGCATCCGCCTCGACCGCATGCTCTTCACCTCGACCCGCTACCCGGACGACTACGGGTTCATCGAGGGCACCCTCGGCGAGGACGGCGACCCGCTGGACGCGCTCGTGCTGCTGGAGGAGCCCACGTTCCCCGGCTGCCTGATCCGCTGCCGCGCGCTCGGCATGTTCCGCATGCGCGACGAGGCCGGCGGCGACGACAAGGTGCTCTGCGTGCCCCTCGGTGACCAGCGCGCCGCCTGGCGCCAGGACATCGACGACGTCTCCGACTTCCACCGCCTGGAGATCCAGCACTTCTTCGAGGTCTACAAGGACCTCGAGCCCGGCAAGTCCGTCGAGGGCGCCCACTGGGTGGGCCGTGCCGACGCCGAGGCCGAGATCGAGCGCTCGTTCCAGCGCGCCAAGGACACCGGCTACTACGACGGCCACTGAGCCGGAGCCCCGCACGACGACGGCGCCGCACCCCCGCCGGGGTGCGGCGCCGTCGTCGTCCCCCGGACCGCGCGGGGGACGTCTACCGTGAACCCATGCGTGCAGCCGTCATCCACGGGCCCCGCGACGTCCGCGTCGAGGACCGCCCGGACCCGAAGATCCTCACTCCCGGCGACGCGGTGGTCCGCGTCGTCGCCGCCTGCGTGTGCGGCTCCGACCTGTGGCCCTACCGCGGCGTCACGACCGTGAAGAGGCCGCGACCCATCGGTCACGAGCTGGTGGGCGTGGTCGAGGAGCTGGGCTCCGACGTCACGTCGGCGCAGGTCGGCGACTTCGTGGTCCTGCCGTTCACCATGAGCTGCGGCGAGTGCCAGTCCTGCCGGGCCGGCTTCCCGGCGGCCTGCGACGTCGTCACCGGGTTCGGCTCCACCGACCGCTGGGGGAACCCGGTCGACGGCGCCCAGGGCGAGCGCGTGCGCATCCCGCTCGCGCAGCACTCCCTGTTCCCCGTGGGGCGACCGGAGGCCGAGCTCGAGGCCGCGGGTCTCGTGCCGCACCTGCTCACCCTCGCCGACGTGATGTCGACCGGGTACCACGCGGCGTTCTCCGCGGGCGTCTCCGCGGGCGACACCGTCGTCGTGGTCGGCGACGGCGCCGTCGGGCTCTCCGGCGTGATCGGCGCCCGCCTCCTGGGCGCGGAGCGGGTGATCGCGATGAGCCGCCACGACGACCGGGCGGCCCTCGCCCGCGAGTTCGGCGCCACGGACGTCGTCGCCGAGCGCGGCGAGGAGGGCCTCGCCGCCGTGCGCGACCTGCTCGGCGGGGACCTCGCCGACGCCGCGCTCGAGTGCGTCGGCACCAAGCAGTCGATGGACACCGCGCTCGACGTCGTGCGCGGCGGCGGCCGGGTCGGCTTCGTCGGCGTCCCCAACGGCGGCCCGGAGCTGAGCGTGCGGCGCCTGTTCGACCGCAACGTCACCATCGGCGGCGGCATGGCGTCCGCGCGCCGCTACATGGAGACGCTGCTCCCCGAGGTCCTGTCCGGCGCGATCGTGCCCGGCAAGGTCTTCGACCTGGAGCTGCCGCTCGCCGACGTCGCCGAGGCGTACGCCGCGATGGACGAGCGCCGCGCCACCAAGGTGCTGGTCCGGCCGTAGCCCGCCGCGCCGTCGAGGGTCAACGCCAGACGGTCGTGACCGTCCGCGACGCCCCCGCCACGAGGTCGGGGTCGCGGGAGGTGTACGTGACCCGCACGTACATCTTTCCCCGCTCGGGGCCGTGGAACCGGACCAGCGCCGCGGAGGGCACCTTGGTCCGCTTCACGCCGTGGTGCGAGGAGCGCAGCGGCCCGCTGCCCGGGATCCAGCACTCCGACCACGGCCGTCCGGGCTGGCGGGTCTGCAGGCACAGGGCCCCGGTCTCCGCGAGGCCCGGGACGGAGACGCGAACCGTCGCGTGCACGGCCCCGCCGAGCGGCCGACCCGCGCGGAACCGCGTCCGGTCCATCGTCAGGCGGACGGTCGCGGGCGCCTTCCGGACCTGCTGGGTCCACGACCGCTTCGACGGGGCGTCGGTGGCGACGGCCGGCACGAACGTCGCGGTGAGGCTCCGACGCCCCGGCTCCACCTTCGTCGCCCCGACGGCGAGGGTGCCCCGGCCGTCGACGACCCGCGCGGACGCGACCTTGGTCCTGCCCGCCCACAGCTCGACCCGGCCGTCCGGGTCGGCGCCGGCGGCCGCGACGCGCACCGTCACCTTCCGGGACTTCGCGTAGGTCCAGGAGTCGCCCGTCGACGTGGTGACCTGTGTCGCCCGGCGGGGCAGGACGGTCACGGAGCGGGTGTGCACGGACCCGGCGAAGCTAAAGGGCGCCTGGTCGTCGCTCTGCGTGTAGCGCACGGTGAGCGTGCGCGTCCCCGTCGGGATCCTGTCCACGGCCACCTTCACCGCCGCGCGGCCGTCCGTGAGCGTCGCGCGCGCGACCTGCACGGCCGTGCCGCTCCGGGTGTACTCCACCGCCACCGTGCCCTGCGGCTTCCCTCCGTCGGGGGAGCTCACGCGGACAGGGACGGTCACCACCGCACCCTGTCGCACCGTGCCCGGCAGCGTGGCCTCGAGGGTCGTGGTCCTGGTGCGGACGTCCACAGGGAGCGCCCAGGTCGAGAGCAGCCTGCCGGTGTCGGACCGCTGATAGAGCCAGATCATCGAGCCTGGCTGCACCGCCCTCCCGCCGAGCGGGAGGTCGGCCGCCCCGTCCACGATCGGGGCGCTCTCCAGGCCGCCGAACGTCTCGATCGTCCCGGACCAGGCATCGGACGGCCCCGGCAGCGCGACGTGAAGCGTCGTGCGGTCGCCGTAGAACCACGAGGCCGGCGTCAGCATCGTGCCGGGGTCGAGCACCTCGACCTCGACCGAGGCGGACGAGAAGCAGCTGCAGGAACCTGGCTCCCCGTAGTCGGGGGCGTCGTAGTCCATGTGCCGCACCTCGACGACGTGGCGCCCCGGCGGCACGAGGCCCGACACGAAGTAGAGCGTCCCCGTGCCTGTCGGCGGCCGGACGGTGGGGGCCTGGAACCGCCCGTCGACGAACACCGCCAGCGGAGCGTTCGCCAGGGGGACGCCGTCGTGGGTCACCGTCGCCTCGAGCGGCACCCGTTGGCCCTGCCACCACTGCGCGCTCGCGACGGTGACCGTCATCTCGCTGCCCCCGGGGTCGGCGGTCGCGGGCGGCACAAGACCCCCTGCGACCAGGCCGAACGCCGCCAGCACCGTCATGAGGACCGACCCGGCCCGGCCGCGCTTCCCGCTCACGCACGCTCCCGCTCTCTGAGGACTGGCTGGACGATAGCGGCGGTCGTCCTGGGGGGAAACGGGTGACAGCGGGTGAAATCTGCGGAGCGACGGTCACGCCGGAACGCCGTGACCGCGGTGCTACGGGCGGCCGGCGTACGGCATGACCTCGTCCCAGCGGACGGGGGTCTCGCGGACGTCGATGCCGGGGCGCGGGGCCTCGACCATCATCCCGCCGCCGGCGTAGACCGCCACGTGCCGGATGGTCGACGGGTCGGACGTGTCGTTGGCGTAGAAGATGAGGTCGCCCGGGCGCATGCGGTCGTAGGAGACCTTGCCGACGGTGAGGTACTGCGACCGCGACGTGCGCGTGATCCACACGCCCGCGGCGTTCCACGCCCCCGAGGTCAGCCCCGAGCAGTCGTAGCCCGGGTCGCCGTCGCCGCCCCACTGGTACGGCGTCCCGATCTTCGAGCGTGCCCACGCGAGCGCCTCGCGGCCCTGCGCGGCGCTGCCCTGGCCGACGCCGCTGACCGGCGGCGGGTCGGGCTTCGGGTCGGGCCGCGGCGCCGGGTCCGGGTCCGGGGCGGGCTCGCGGGTGCGCGTCGGCTGCGGGGCGGGCTCGGCCTGCCGCTCGTCGTCGGCCCGCGCACCGTCGTCCGTGCCGCCCGACCGCGGTCGCTCGGGCTCCGGGTCGGCCTGCGCGTCGGGGGCGGCCGCCCGGTCCGCGGTCGTCTCGGACGTGCCCGACGAACCGCCCGAGGACGCGGCGTCCTCGGCCCGTTCCCGCGCGGCGGCCTCGCTCGCGGCGGCGGCCCGCTCCTGCCGGTCGGCCTCGCGCTGCCGCTCGAGCTCGACGCTGGTGCTGCGCAGGTCGGCGAGGCGCGCGAACAGGCGGTCGCGCTCGTCCTCGGCGGCGGCGGTGCGGGCGGTGAGGTCGGCGGCCGTGCGCCGCGCGGTGGCGAAGGCCGCCTCGGCCGCGGCGCTCGCGTCCTGCTGCGCGGCGCGGGCGGCCTGCCAGCGGGCGTCCGCGTTGCGCGCGGCGGACCGCACGTCCGCCTGCAGAGCCAGCGCGCCCGCGACCTTCCGGTCCACCGCGCGCTGCGCGGCCTCGCCCGACACCACGTCGCCGACGTCGCGCGCCCCGGCGACGACGTCGAGCGGGCCCAGGCCGTTCTCGTTCGCGCGCGCCGTGGTGCGGTACGCCTCGGCGAGCGTGCCCCGGGCGGCGTCCTCGGCCCGCTGGGCGCGGTCGACCCGCTCGCGCGCCTGGGCGGTCTCGCGCTTCGCGTCGGCGAGCGCCTCGCGGGCCTCCGCGTAGTCCTCGGCGGCGGTCTGGACGGCGGCCTCGGCACGCCCGAGCTCGGCCCGGATCGCGTCCAGCCGCGACTGCGCCCCGGCGACGTCGAGCGCGGCGGCGTCCGCCGCGGCGTGCGCGGCCGCGACGTCGTCGTCGGACGGCGGCTCCGCCCACGCGACGCCCCCGGTGACGACGGGCGCTCCGCCGAGGAGCGCAACGGCGACCCACGAGGTGACCCTGGCGGCACGACGGGTGCGCGGCATGTCCTGCTCCTCCCTCGGGACGCGCTGACCGGCGGATGTTCTCCGGGCAACCTCGCCCAGACTCGCCCCGGGCGACCGGGACCGCCACCCGAGGGAACGGTCGGGACGCGCCTGGCAAGGCGACACGCCGTCCATATTCTGGTCCCGAATAGCGAGACACGGGTGTCGCGCGCTACGCCGCCGGGCTACGGTCGTCCGCATGACCCGCCGAATGTGCCGCTGACCACCGCGCACGTTCGCCTGCCTGCGGCCGCTCGTCGACCCAGCCATCCGCTCCGCGTGCGCAGCCGACCGCCGCGGCCCGCCCCAGACGCGCAGGCCTCCTGGTTCCCGCCGCGGCCCGATCACCGCCGACCGAGCCCGAACAGCGCCCGACCCGAGCCACCCAGGAGCACGTCATGACCTCCAGCTGGACCTTCGAGACCCGCCAGATCCACGCCGGCCAGACCCCCGACCCCGTCACCGGGGCCCGCGCGCTGCCGATCTACCAGACCACGTCGTTCGAGTTCCCCAGCGCCGACGTCGCCGCCGACCGCTTCGCGCTCGCCGACCTCGGCCCCATCTACACCCGCATCGGCAACCCCACGCAGGAGGCCGTCGAGGCGCGCGTCGCCGACCTCGAGGGCGGCGTCGGCGCGCTGCTCGTCGCGTCCGGGCAGGCCGCCGAGACGCTCGCGATCCTCAACGTCGCGCAGGCCGGCGACCACCTCGTCGCCAGCCCGAGCCTGTACGGCGGCACCTACAACCTGCTGCGCCACACGCTGCCGAAGCTGGGCATCGAGACCACGTTCGTCGACGACCCGCACGACCCCGAGTCGTGGCGCGCGGCGGCCCGGCCGACCACCAAGGCGTTCTTCGCCGAGACGATCCCCAACCCCCGGGCGGACGTGCTGGACATCGCCGCCGTCTCGACCGTCGCCCACGAGGTGGGCGTGCCGCTCATCGTGGACAACACGATCGCCACCCCGTACCTGGTGCGCCCGATCGAGCACGGCGCCGACGTCGTCGTGCACTCGGCCACGAAGTACCTCGGCGGCCACGGCGCGGCCATCGGCGGCGTCATCGTCGACGGCGGCACCTTCGACTACGCCGCGCAGCCCGAGCGCTTCCCCGGCTTCAACCAGCCCGACGAGAGCTACCACGGCCTCGTCTACGCCCGCGACCTCGGCGTGGGATCCGCGCTCGGCGCCAACCTCGCCTTCGTGCTCAAGGCGCGCGTCCAGCTGCTGCGCGACCTCGGCCCCGCCGTGGCCCCGTTCAACGCCTTCCTGCTCGCCCAGGGCCTCGAGACCCTGTCGCTGCGGGTGGAGCGGCACGTGTCCAACGCGCAGCACGTGGCCGAGTGGCTCGAGGAGCGCGCCGACGTGCGCCTCGTGCACTACGCCGGGCTGCCGTCGTCGCCGTGGCACGACAACGCGCGACGGTACGCCCCGAAGGGCGCCGGCGCGGTCGTGGCGTTCGAGCTCGACGTCGCCGACCCGGAGCTGGCCGACGCCGCCGGCCGCGCCTTCGTCTCGGCGCTGCAGCTGCACTCGCACGTGGCGAACATCGGCGACGTGCGCTCGCTGGTCATCCACCCCGCGTCGACCACCCACTCGCAGCTCACCCCGGAGGCGCAGGCGCAGTCCGGCGTGACGCCGGCCCTGGTGCGGCTCGCCGTCGGCCTCGAGGGGGTCCAGGACATCCTCGCCGACCTCGAGCTCGGCTTCGCCGCGGCGGCGGACGTCGTCACGGGCGCGACCGACGGCGCGACGTCCGACGACGAGGCCGCCGCGTGACGGCGGTGCCCGGCCCGTCGGCGCGGTGCGGCGGCGGCGTCGCCGCCACCGTGCCGTCGGTGGGCGGGCGCCGCTCCGGCACCGCTCCGACCGTCCGCCCGATGACGTCCCGCCCGGCGACCGACTCGCGGGCGCAGGTCAAGCCGCCGGTGCCCGCCACCGGCGCGTGGCGCGAGGGCGACCCGGTGGCGGGGAGGAAGTTCGCCGACGTCGGAGCGGTCGAGCTCGAGGCGGGCGGCGTGCTGCCCGACGTGCGGGTGGCGTACGAGACGTGGGGCGAGCTGGACGCCGACGGCTCCAACGCCGTCCTCGTGCTGCACGCGCTCACCGGCGACGCGCACGTCACCGGCGACGCCGGACCCGGCCAGCCCACCGCGGGCTGGTGGGCCGACATGATCGGCCCCGGTGCGCCCATCGACACCGACCGCTGGTTCGTCGTCGCGCCCAACGTGCTGGGCGGCTGCCAGGGCACCACCGGCCCGGCGTCCACGGCCCCCGACGGCCGGCCGTGGGGCGGGCGCTTCCCCCGCATCACGACGCGCGACCAGGTCGCCGCGGAGATCGAGCTGGCCCGGCAGCTCGGCGTCGAGCGCTGGTCGCTGGTCGTCGGGGCGTCGATGGGCGGGCTGCGGGTGCTGGAGTGGGCGCTGCTCGGCCCCGAGGCCGGGATCGCGGTGGAGGGCGTCGCCGCCATCGCGACGACGGCGCAGACGTCGGGCGACCAGATCGCGTGGGCGCACCCGCAGCTCGGCGCGATCCGGGCCGACCCCCGCTGGCGGGGCGGCGACTACTACGACGCCGCCGACGGGGACGGGCCGGACACCGGCCTCGCCATCGCCCGGCAGATCGCGCACACCACCTACCGCACGGCGGCCGAGCTCGACGTGCGGTTCGGGCGGCTGCCGCAGGGCGGAGAGGACCCGCTCGAGGACGGGCGCTACGCCGTGCAGTCGTACCTCGACCACCACGGCGACAAGCTCGCGCGCCGGTTCGACGCCAACTCCTACCTGGTGCTCACCGAGTCGATGCTGAGCCACGACCTGGGGCGCGACCGCGGCGGCGTCGAGTCGGCGCTGTCGCAGATCACGTCGCGAGCGCTGGTCGTGGCGGTGGACTCCGACCGCTTGTTCCCGCCGGAGCAGGCGAGCCGCATCGCGGCGTGGCTGCCCGGGGCGGAGCCGCTGCGGATCGTCACGTCCGACTTCGGGCACGACGGCTTCCTCATCGAGTTCGACCAGCTCGGGCCCATCGTCGCCGACTTCCTGGCCGGCGCGAACATCGACGAGAGCGAGGCCGGCTGACCGGCGGCGCCCGGGGCGCGGCATGATCGAGGCATGAGCGACACCGTCACCCTGCCCGACGGACGCACCGTGCCGGCGCTGGGCCAGGGCACCTGGTACCTCGGCGAGACGCCGTCCCGCCGTGCCGACGAGCTGGCCGCGCTGCGCACCGGCCTCGACCTGGGGCTCACCCTGATCGACACCGCCGAGATGTACGGCGAGGGGGCGGCCGAGGAGCTGGTGGGCGAGGCCGTCGCCGGGCGTCGCGACGACGTCGTGCTGGTCAGCAAGGTCTATCCGTGGAACGCGGACGCGCGCGGCACCGTGGAGGCGTGCCGGGCCAGCCTGCGGCGGCTCGGCACCGACCGGCTCGACCTCTACCTGCTGCACTGGCGCGGCGGGGTACCCCTGGCCGAGACGGCGGCCGCGCTCGACGCGCTGGTCCGGGCGGGCGACGTGCTCGGCTGGGGCGTCAGCAACCTCGACGTCGACGACCTGCGCGAGCTCGACGGCGTCGCCGGCGGGCTGAGCAGCGCGTGCCAGACCGACCAGGTGCTCTACAACCTCTCCCGTCGCGGGCCGGAGCACGACCTGCTCCCGTTCCTCCGGGAGCGCGGCGTGGTGACCATGGCCTACTCGCCGGTGGAGCAGGGGCGCATCCTCGGGAACCCCGCGCTGCGGAAGGTCGCCCGGCGGCACGGCGCCACCCCGGCGCAGGTCGCGCTCGCGTGGGTGCTGGCGGGCGAGGGCGTCGTCGCGATCCCGCGGTCCGGGTCGGCCGCGCACGTGCGCGAGAACGCCGCGGCGCGCGACCTGCGCCTGGGCGCCGAGGACCTCGCCGAGCTCGACGCCGCCTTCCCGCCCCCGGACGGGCCCGTGCCGTTGGACATGCTCTGAGGGACCGGACGCCGGTGGCCGCGCGTGCGTCGGCGGCCGCGCCTAGCGTGGACGTGGCCGCCGACCCGCGCGGCCAGCCACACCGCAGTGCTGCTGGAGGCGCCCCATGGTCCGGCTCAACCCGTATCTCAGCTTCAGGAACCAGGCCGCCGAGGCCCTGGAGTTCTACCGGTCCGTGCTCGGCGGCGAGCTCGACGTCAGCCGGTTCGGCGACATGCCGGCGGACTCCGGCATGCCGATCGAGGACGCCGACAAGGACCTCGTGATGCACGGCCAGCTCGAGACGCCGTCCGGCCTCACCCTCATGGCCGCCGACACCGGCTCGATGATGCCGTACGTGGCGCCCACCAGCGGCGTCACGGTCGCGCTGACCGGCGGGCCGGAGGACTACGACTACGTCGCGAGCGCGTACGCGAAGCTGGCCGAGGGCGGCACCGACGCGATGCCGTTCGACAAGGCGCCGTGGGGCGACTTCTACGGCCAGGTGACCGACCGGTACGGCATCACCTGGATGTTCGACGTCGGCGCCCCCTGACGACGCGGCCCGGCGGCCTCTCCGATCACCCGACGAGCAGGCTCTCCCGCCGGGCGGCGAGCGCCGCGAGCTCGGCGTCGGCGGCGGCGCCCCGCTCGGCGAGACGCTGCCGCACCCCGTGGACGGCGCGGCCCGCGCCCGCGACCCGGTCGCGGGCCTCGGCGATCCGGTTCCGCACCGACCAGTCGGTGAAGATGTTGTCGAACCAGACGTCGAGCGTGCGGGTGAGGCCGTCGACGCCGACCCCGCCGACGCCCTGCTCGCCGAGGTCGCCCAGCTCGACGGTGAGGTGGCGCAGCGCCGCGTCCGCCTCGCGCAGCAGGCCCGCGGCGCGGTCCATCTTGTCGTGCTTGGCCATGCTCGCGAGCATGCCGCCGTCGAAGAACGTGTCGTAGGTGGACCAGCCGTCGGCGTCGCGCAGCTCGTCCGCCGCCGCGGCCAGCGCCCGCGCGGCCCGATCGGCGGCCACCTGGGCCTGACCGATCTCGACCTGCTGGGCACGCCATCCGCCCACCTGCTCGGCCACCGCGGCCAGCTCGGCCGCTCCCGGGCCGCCGGCACCGCGCACCCACGCCTCCTTCGCCGCGAGCGCGGCGTGCCACCGGGCCTGCACGTCGCCGAGGGCGGCCAGACCGGCGTCGACGACGCGCACCTCGCGCTCCGCGGCGTCCCGCCGTGCCTGCGCCGTCGCGGCGACGTACTCGGCCGCCTGCTGCTCGGCACGCTCGGCGTCGAGCCGTTGCGCGCGGTCGCCACGCAGCGCCGCCCACACGCGCACGAGGCTCAGAGACTCCAGCCGCGCGACGTCGGCCGTCTCGTCGGCGAGCGAGGCCCGCGCCTCCGCCAGGGCCTCCTCCGACACGGCGAGCTCCCGGCCCGCGACCTGGCGACGCGCCGACTGCTGCGCGTGCTCGACGACGGCGGCGCGCGCCGCGGCCAGCTCTTCCTCGACCCCACCGGTGGGCCCATCGATCGGCATGGCGGACAACCTAGGCCATCGCCCGTTCCGGCCTCCAGGTCCGCCCACCACCGGCGACCACCAGTAGGTTGGTGCGTATGCTCGCCGCCACCGTCGCCCGGTTCTCGCCCGACTCCCCCCTCGACGGCCTGGAGGTGGGCGAGCGACCCGAACCCGAGCCGCGGGAGAACTGGACCACGGTGCGTGTGCGTGCCGCCACGCTCAACCACCACGACCTGTGGTCCCTGCGCGGGGTGGGCCTGCGGGCCGAGCAGCTCCCGATGATCCTCGGCACCGACGCCGCGGGCACCGCCGCGGACGGCTCGCCGGTGCTCCTGCACGGCGTGATCGGCGCCGACGGGCACGGCGTCGGGCCGACCGAGCGCCGCACGCTGCTGTCGGAGCACTACCCCGGCACGCTGGCGGAGTACGTCGCGGTGCCGATCCACAACCTGGTGCCCCTCCCCGACGACCTGTCGTTCGAGGACGCCGCGTGCCTCCCCACGGCCTGGCTCACCGCCTACCGGATGCTGTTCGGCGCGGCCGGCCTCGCCCCCGGCGACCGGGTGCTGGTGCAGGGCGCGGGCGGCGGCGTCGCCTCCGCGGCGATCGTGCTCGGCGCCGCGGCCGGCCTGGAGGTGACGGTGACCTCGCGCTCCGCGGAGCGCCGGGAGCGCGCCCTGGAGCTGGGCGCCGCGCACGCCGTCGAGTCGGGCGCCCGCGTGCCGGCCCGCGTCGACGCGGTGATCGAGTCCGTCGGCCAGGCCACCTGGGCGCATTCCGTGCGCTCCGTGCGGCCGGGCGGCACGATCGTCGTCTGCGGCGCGACGTCCGGCGACGCCCCGCCCGCCGAGCTCACCCGCGTCTTCTTCAACGAGATCCGCGTGCAGGGCGTGACGATGGGCTCCCGGGACGACCTGGCCGCCCTCGTGCGGTTCGTCGCCCGCACCGGCGTGCGGCCCGTCATCGACTCCGTCGTGCCGCTCGCGCGCGTCGGCGAGGGCCTGGCCCGCCTCGCGGCCGGCGAGCAGACGGGCAAGATCGTCGTCCTGCCCTGACCCCCGCGGTGCGGTGAGCCGCCTCCGGGCTCAGGCGAAGCGGTGCCGGAAGGCGTCCAGGAGCGTCGGGCCCTCGGCGCCGAGGCGCCACACGCTCCACCCGTCGGCGGTGGGCGAGCCCGAGGCTGCGGACGCCGCGTGGTCCGGGTGCCAGTAGCGGGAACCGTCGGCGAGCTGGATGGCGCCGTCCCGGTGCAGCACGGCCTCGAAGTACTGTCGGCGGCGCGGACGCGACCACACGATCGTCGTCGGGTGCACCAGCGTGCCGGCCAGCGCGACGAGGTCGTGGTCCACCTCGTCGTCGCCCGCGGCGGGCGGCGGCGCCCACGGCCCGGGCGCCGCGAGCGGCTCCGGCGGGGGCGGGACGGGCGACGTCAGCGGGTCGTAGCCGTGGTCGTGCGGCGCGGGCGTCCAGCCCGGCTCCAACGGGTCGGACGGCGGCGTGCGCAGGCGCGGTGGCTCGAGCGGCGGCACCTGCAGGCGGGGGAGGTCGTCCTCGACGCCGGACCAGCGCGGCTCCGGCACCGGCAGGTCGAACGCGGGTGCCGCCACCTCCGCGAACGCCTGACCGAAGTCCCGGCGCCCGAGGTCCTCACGACCGAAGCCCTGACGGCCGAAGTCCTGACCGCCGAGGTCCTCACGACCGAGGCCCTGACCGCCGAGGTTCTGACCGCCGAAGTCCTGACCGCCGAAGTCCTGGCGCCCGTAGTCCGACACCGACCCGTCGAGCTCCGGTCGCGACGTGAAGCGGTCCGAGCGCGAGCGGCGACGCGGGGCGCCGCCGGGGAGCGGCGGCCGCTCGCGGGTGATGTCGAGGTCGTCGTCGAGGCCGGGTCCGCGGCCCGGCGCAGGCACCGGGCCCGGCGACGGCGGCGGGGGGACGGGGGCGTGCGGGGCCGGCACGGGAGCCGCCGGCACGGGCAGCGGGCCTCGCGGGAGGGCTGCCTCGGACGGGCCCTCCTCGGCCGACCGCGGGCGCGCGGCCCGGCGGCGGGTCCGCGACGGCGGGGCCGACTCCACCTTGTCCCGGGGTGCCTGGACCGTGGCGGGCATCTTCCCGCCCAGCGCGAGCCCGACGGCCACCCCCTCGGCGAAGGTCTCGGGGTCGACGCGGGCGGACGCCTCGTCCGTCCGCGCGGAGGCGTCGTCGTCGGGCGTGGCGACGGTGTCCCTCGACGCCGCCGGGGCGGCGGGCGCGGACAGGCTCGGGGCCGTCGGCGCGGACGCGGGGTGGATCACCAGCGGCGACACGTCCACGAAGCGACGCCCGTCCGCGCTGTGCACCACGCCCATCTTCAGCACCTCGACGGGCATCGTGGGCTGGCGCAGGAAGTCGACGGCGTTGAGGATCTCCTCGCTCGCCTCCTGGCAGATGACGATGAGCCGGGCGCTGCTGCGCCCCGGCTGCGAGCGGGTGATGGGCACGCTGTCGTAGAACGCCGCCACGTCCCGGTGGAACGCCGCCGGCCCGCCGTGGTACCGCTCGGCCAGGGCGCCGCGCGTCAGCCGGCCGGCGGCTCCGGCGTGGTCGAGCGCGCGGGTGAGGGCGGTGCGGTCGAGGTCGGCGACGAGCTCGACGACGACGGGCGAGCCGGTCGCGTCGAGGGCGAGCAGGTGCGGCTCGTCCGGGCCCACGCCCGGGCTCACCGGGAAGATCTGCTCGCCGAGCAGACCGTCGATGTGACTGTCCACCACCCGGTGGGCGGTGGTCCCGACGCCCTGGGAGCTTGCCGCGGGCGACCGGTCGGACTGGACGAGGAGGGGCCTCTGGGCATCGACCTCGAACAGGGGCATTGCACACCACTCCTGGATCGGAACCGACCCCGGCGGCCGGATCCCGGGGCAAGCCTAAGGCCCCCGCGACGTGGCGTGTACCACAGCGGGCTCTCAGGCGCGCGTCGGCGCGCCAGGTCGCCCGCGGCGAGGCCGGTCGGCGGCCGGCGGGCTAGGCGTGACCTGCGCCGCCGTCGTCGGCGAGCCGCTCCTCGACCCGGGCGACCTTCGCGTCCAGCTGCCCGGTGTACCCGGGCCGGATGTCCGCCTTGAGCACCAGCGACACCCGGTGCCCGCCCGCCCCGACGGCCTCCGTGGCGCGCTGGATCACCGGCATCACCTCGTCCCAGTCCCCCTCGATCTCGGTGAACATCGCGGTCGTCCGGGTGGGGAGCCCGGACTCACGGACGATGCGGACGGCGGCGGCGACGGCGTCCGCCACGGACTCGCCCGCGCCGAGCGGGGCGACGGAGAAAGCGAAGACGGCCATGCCCCCATCCTGCACGTCCACGACCGTCGGCGAGGACCGTAGGCTCGTCGGGTGAGCACACGCGTCACCCTTCTCGCCGGCGGGGTCGGCGGCGCCCGCCTGGCGCACGGCCTCGCCCTGGCCCTGCCCGACGACGGTGCCCCGACGCCGGACGGCGGCCTGACCGTCGTCGTGAACGTCGGCGACGACACCGAGCGGCACGGGCTGCTCGTCTCCCCCGACCTCGACACGGTCATGTACACGCTCGCCGGCCTGAACGACGAGACCCGCGGCTGGGGGCTGACCGACGAGACGTACACGACGCTCGACCAGCTCGCCCGGCTCGGCGAGGACACGTGGTTCACGCTGGGCGACCGTGACCTCGCGACGCACGTCGTGCGCACGGCCGCGCTGCGCGAGGGGCGGCCGCTGCACGCGGTGACGGCGCGGCTCGCTGCGGCGCTGGGCGTGCGGGCGCGGCTGCTGCCGGTGACCGACGACCGGCTGCGCACCCTCGTGGACACGCCGTCCGGGCGGGTCGCGTTCCAGGAGTACTTCGTGCGCCGGCAGCACGCCGACGCGGTGCTGGGCATCGAGCTCGACGGCGTCACCGCCGCGCGGCCCGCGCCCGGCGTGCTCGACGCGGTCGCGGGTGCGGACCTGCTCGTCGTCGCGCCGTCCAACCCGTTCCTGTCGGTGGAGCCGGTGCTGGCCGTGCCCGGGGTGCGCGACGCCGTCCTGGCCTCGCCCGCGCGCCGCGTGGCCGTGAGCCCGATCGTCGGCGGGCAGGCGATCAAGGGCCCCGCCGCGCAGATCCTGGAGACGCTGGGGCACGAGGTGTCCGCGCTGGGCGTGGCCCGGCTGTACGCCGACCTGGTGGACGTCATGGTCGTGGACGACGCCGACGCCGACCTCGCCGGCCCGATCCGCGAGCTGGGGGTCGAGGTGCTCGTCACCGACACGATCATGGGCGGCGCCGCCGGCCGCGAGCGCCTCGCCCGCGACCTGCTCGCCCTCGGATGAGCGCACCGGACGGCGCCGGCCCCGTCCGCACGATCGCGCTGGTGCCGCTGCGCGACGGCGTCTCGGGCAAGTCACGGCTGGCGTCCTCGCTCGACCCGGCCGCGCGACGCCGGCTCGTCGCGGCGCTGGCCCGGCACGTCGTCGCCGTCCTGCTGGCGGCGGACGGCGTCGACGGCGTGCTCGTCGTCACCGCCGACGTGCCGTTCGTCGTCGAGACCCTGGACCGGCTCCTCCACGGCGGCGGCCCGGCCGTCGAGGTGGTCCCGCAGCCGCCGGACCGGCCGGGCCTGAACGCGGCTCTCGACGTCGGGCGGGAGGCGGCGCTCGAGCGCCGCGCGGACCGGCTGCTCGTCGCGCACGCCGACCTGCCGCTGCTCACGACCGACGACGTCGCGGCCCTGCTCGCCGCGGGCGCGCCGGCTCCCGACGACGCACGGCGTGGTGACGCCGCCGTCGTCGCCACCGACCGGCACCTGGCGGGGACCAACCTGCTGGTGCTGCCCGCGGCGGCACCGTTCCGGTTCCGGTTCGGCGAGGCGTCGCGGGCGGCGCACGTCGCCGAGGCGGGGCGCGCGGGCCTGCGGCCGGTCGTCGTGCGCCGCCCGGGCACCGCCGTCGACCTCGACACGATCGACGACTGGGGCGAGCTGCCCCGCGCCGTCCGCGACCGGCTGCGGCGCGGGCTCGACCTGCCCCTCCCCTGACGCCCTCCCTGGCGTCCTCCCGGATGGCTCAGGGGTGCGTGTCGGTCGCGGCGATCACGGTGTCCAGGCGGGCGATCGCCGCGGTCAGGTCGTCCAGCCGCTCCCGGAGGCGCTCGCGCTGCTCCCGCAGCATCGCGCGCTGCTCGTGGTCGGTGTGCCCCGAGTCGACGCACGGCAGCAGCTGGGCGATGTTGCCGCTGGTCAGGCCCGCGGCGTAGAGCTGCTGGAAGAACCGGACCCGGTCGACGGCCGTCTCATCGAAGAGCCGGTGCCCCGCGGAGGTCCGCACGGTCGCCAGCAGCCCCTGCTCCTCGTAGTAGCGCAGGGCGCGCACGCTCACGCCGGCACGTTCCGCCACCTCACCGATTCTCAGCACACCGGCGCCAACGACGTGACCCGTGCGCGGATTCCGGCCGACCGCCGATCAGCGGGGGCCTGCCGGCGCCGTGGCCGCCTGCGGGTACAGCGCCTCGGCCGGCTCCCCGAGCCGGGACCTCCACTCGCGGGTCATCTCGTCACCGAGCACCTCGAAGGCACCCGCCTCGAAGCCGTCGAGCGCCTGGCGCACGATGTCGCGCGGCTCGGCGAGCGCCCAGTCGTCCTGCTCCCTGGCCCAGTCCGACATGTCCGTGTCCACGAGGGCCATGGCCAGCCCGGTGACCTGCGTGCCCTGGTCGGCCAGCTCGAGCCGCACACCGTTGGTCAGCTGCCACGCGGCGGCCTTCGCCGCCCCGTAGGTGTCGGCGAACCCGAACGCCCGGAACGAGCTCTGGGACAGCACGTCGAGGATCCCGCCGCCACCGTTCCTGCCGAGGATCGGCGCGAACGCGCGCACCATCCGCAGCGTGCCCCAGTAGTTGACCTCCATCTCCTGGCGGGCGCCCGACAGGTCCCCGCCGACGAACGGGGTCAGCGCCGCCACGCCCGCGTTGTTGACGAGGACCGTGACGTCCTGCGCCAGGGCGGCGGCCGCGGCCACCGAGTCGTCGTCCGTCACGTCCAGTCGGAGCGGCGTCGCGCCCGGGACGTCGACGGACGCGGGGTTCCTGGCCGCGGCGTAGACCTTCGCCGCTCCGCGCCGCAGCAGCTCTGTCACGAAGTGCCGGCCGATCCCCCGGTTGGCCCCGGTAACCAGGGCGGTCTGATTCTTGATCTCCATGCGCCGGACGCTAGGACCTGACGTCAGTGTCAGGGTCAAGGGCGTCGACCGCACCGTGCGCGTGCCCGGTCGTGTGGCGGGCGCCGACGGTCAGTCCGAGGCCGGCGGGGGTTGTGCCGGTTCGGTGTGCGACGCGAGTTTCACCCTTCGGCATCGGGTGCACCGGCGGTGCCGGGAGCCATGATCTGCGCATGAGGCTCCAGGGAGACGTCGTCCGCGACACCGGCCTTGAGCGCGAGGAGGCCACCCTCGTCGTCATGGCGGCTCTGGGGGTCATGACCGCGTCGGTGAGCGTGGCGATCCTCGGCCCCTGGGCACCGATCGTGGGCGCGGTCGTACTCGCGCTCGCACGCCTCGGAGCCGGGCGTCCAGCCGCCGCGGAGCGATCGAGGATGGTGCGAGCCGCTCTCACCGGAGCGCTCGTCGGATGGGCGGCGATGGCTGCTCTCATGGGTGCTGCGCTGATGGTCCCGACAGACGTCGACTGAAGCCACCGCACGCCGGCGGACCTCGATACCGGGCTCTCGGGGGCAGCCGTTGGCGGGTTGCTGACCCCGCTCAGGAGGTCGCGGTGGCGCATGGTTTGCCAGCACCCGAGCCGCCGCTGTGCGGCCTGGGATCCGAACCCGAGAAGTCGTGCTGAGCACTGAGCACGAACACGCGCCTGCCGGTCCGCGGGCTCTGCCGGTGGCAGTATGTCCGCGTATGAGGCGCTGGAGCTCACTGGCCACGGTCGCGATCGGTGCAGTCGTCCTGGCCGCGACGGCCGGTTGCGCGGGTGCCGATCCCGCGGCGTCGGCCTCTTGCGCTCCACCCGAGCTGTCGTGGTCCCAGCAGGCGGCCGCTCCGGGCGAGGTGGTGACGCTCCAGGGCACAGCCATGGTGGTGGGCTGCGACGACACCGACTCCGGGGAGCCGATACAGCCGATGCGCATCACGGCGGCACAGGTGTTCGTGGACGGCGAGGCACTCCCTGCGCCGGAGGTTGCCGACGAGGTGGTCGCCACGGACTCCGGCGACCTCCAGATGCAGGTCGCGGTGCCCGACGACGTCCCTGACGGCGCCGTGGTGACCGTCGAGATCACCGAGAGCGAAGGCGCCGTCGTCCGCTCCGACGAGCTCGCCGTCGCCGGCGACGACGCGTAGGCGTGCACCCGACCTGCGGACAGCCCCGATCACGGGGTGGTGGGACCCCCGCTCAGTTCCGCGCCCGGGCGCGGTCCATCCGGCATGAGCACCGAGTCGAGCATCGAGCTGATCGAGCAGTCCACGCTGCCGGGCACCGACTTCGAGGGTTACCTGCACGGGTCCACCGTGTCGGTGATGTTCGAGCGGTTCGACCGCGACGGCGTCGGCCCGCGCCTGCACCGCCACCCGTACACGGAGACGTTCATCCTGCGCTCTGGGCGCGCGCTGTTCCGGGTGGGGGACGACGAGGTGGTCGCCGTGGGCGGCCAGATCCTCGTCGCCCCCGCCGGGACGCCGCACAAGTTCACGGTGATCGGCCCCGAGGTGTACGAGGCCCTGCACGTGCACGCCAACGACCGGTTCGTCACCGAGTGGCTGGAGTGACCGGGCAGGGCCACGCCGGTCACACCGCGTCGAGACGGGCGCGCACGTCGTCGTCGAGGTCGAGCTCGGCCGCGCCGAGCAGCTCGTCGAGCTGCGCGACGCTGCTCGCGCCGACGACCGGCACGACGGGCACGTCCCCGCCCAGGAGCCAGGCGAGCACCACCTGGTTCGGGGTGGCGCCGATCTCGTCCGCGACCTCGCGCAGCACCCGCAGCCGCTCGTGCGTGGTCGGGTGGTCGAAGCCGTCCCACAGGGGCTTGTCGTCGCGCACCAGCGCGCCCTGCATCAGCGGCGAGTACGCGACGACCGCCAGCGGGTGCTCGGTCGCCGACGCCGCGCCCGCGTAGTCCAGCAGCTCGTACGACGCCCAGTTGTGCCGGCCGACGTCGGGCCGCGGGTACGGGTAGGTGAGCTGCTGCTGCACCAGTCCGTAGGGCGCGACGCCCTGACGCGACGCCTCCTCGCGCGCCTCGACGACACGGTGCAGCGCGACGTTCGAGATGCCGGCGATCCCGACGAGCCCCTCCGCCTGGAGCTTGCCGAACGCGCCCACCGTCTCCGCGAGCGGGGTGTCGTAGTCGTCGACGTGGCCGTAGTACGCGTCGATGTGGTCGATGCCGAGGTGCCGCAGGCTCTCGCGGGCCTCCCAGGCGATCGTCTCGGCGCCGAGGCCCTGGTAGTTCGTGGGCGCCACCTGCTGCAGCGGCAGGTTCGGGTCCTTCTTCGCGGCGCCGACCTTGGTGGCGATCCGCAGCTCGCCGCGGTTCCCCCGGGCGGCGAGCCAGCGGCCGAGGACGTCCTCGCTGTCGCGGCCGTGCCCTCCGCCCCAGCCGTTGTAGTTGTTGGCGGTGTCGAGGAAGGTGCCGCCGGCCTCCACATAGCGGTCGAGGATCGCGAAGGACGTCTCCTCGTCCGTCCGGGTGCCGAACCACATGGTGCCGAGGCACAGCGTGCTGACCTCGAAGGACGTGGTGCCGTCGCCGATCGTGCGGTAGCGCATGGGTGCTCCTGTCAGGGTGTGGGTCGTGGGGGGCCGGCGGACCGTCCGCCGGCCGACACCCATGACGCTACGAACGAATCGGCACGGGTGTACCGTCCAATTCCATGGCAATGGCCCAGACCAATCCTGTGCTCGCGTGGGACACCGTGCTCGACCTCGGGGACGACGACGCCCCGCTGGTCGCGCGCCTCGAGCGCGCCGTGCGGGACGCCGTGCACGCGGGCCGGGTCCCGGGAGGGGCGGCGCTGCCGCCGTCGCGCGCCCTCGCGGAGACCCTGGGCGTGTCGCGGTGGGTCGTGACGGAGGTGTACGGCCAGCTCGTCGCGGAGGGGTTCTGCGAGGCCCGCGTCGGGTCGGCCACGCGGATCGCGGCCGGGGCGGCCGCGCACGCCACGCCGAAGCACGCGACGGCGCACCCGACGTCGACCGACGCCGCCCCCGTGCGCCGTGCCCGCCTGGACCTCGCGCCCGGCGTCCCGGACCTGCGGCACGTGCCCCGGGCGGCCTGGCTGCGGGCGCTGCGCGACGCCCTGGCCGACACCCCCGACGCCGACCTCGGCGCCCCGCACCCCGCCGGCCACCCGGCCACCCGTGGCGCCGTCGTCGAGTACCTGGCGCGGGCCCGCTCCACCTGCGCCGGACCCGACGACGTCCTGGTGACGCACGGCGCCACCGACGGCATGACCCGCCTCGCCCGCGCGCTGCGCGCCGCCGGGCACCGCGCCGTCCTGGTCGAGGACCCGAGCTGGGGCCGGCTGCGCGACGTCACGCGCGGCGCCGGCCTGGTCCCCGTGCCGGTACCCGTCGACGACCGCGGGGTGGACGTCGACGCGCTCGCCGCGGCCGCCGCGCGGACCGGCGCCCGCGCCGCGCTGGTCGCGCCGGCGCACCAGTTCCCCACCGGCGTCGCCCTCGCGCCGGAGCGGCGCGACGCGCTCGTGTCGTGGGCGCGCGCCGTCGACGGCCTGGTGGTCGAGGACGACTACGACGCCGAGTTTCGCTACGACCGCCGGCCCGTCGCCGCGCTGCAGGGCCACGACCCGGGGCGCGTCGCACTGCTCGGGTCGCTCAGCAAGACGGTCTCCCCGGCGTTCGGCCTGGGCTGGCTGGTGCTGCCGCCGCGCTGGCGGGAGCGGCTGGGCGGCGACGCGGGCGGCCCCGCACCGTCGACCCTCGACCAGCTCGCGCTCGCCCGGTTCCTCACGGACGGCGGCTACGAGCGGCACCTGCGGGCCGCGCGCGGCCGGTTCCGCCGCCGCCGGGCGGCCCTGCTCGCCGCGCTCGACGCCGCGCTGCCCGGCCTGCCCGTGAGCGGCCTCGCGGCGGGCCTGCACGTCGTGCTCGGGCTGCCCGACGGCGTCCCCGCCGCCGCGGTCGTCCGCGCCGCCGCCGCGCGCGACGTCGGCGTCACCGACCTGCGCCGCTACCGCGTCTCGGCCGCGGACCCCGGCGCCGAGGCGCTCGTCGTCGGGTACGGCAACCTCGCCGACGCGCGGGTCGGCGAGGCGGTGGCCGGCCTCGCGGCGGCGATCCGCTCCGCGGCGGGCTGACGGGCCGTCACCACCGCCCGCGGTGCACGACGTCCTCCAGCGGCTTGCGGCGCCGGCGCGTCGGGGAGCCCTTGGCGGTCGCGCCCGCACCCGGGTCGGCCGGGTGGCCCACCGCGACGACGCCGGTCTGGACCCACGCGTCGGGGATGCCGAACGCCTCGCGGAACGCCGGCATCTCGCCCGCGCCGACGCCGAAGAAGCAGGCCCCGAGGCCCTCGTCGACCGCCGTCTGGAGCATGAGCAGCGACGCCATGCCCGCGTCGACGTGCCAGTACGGCACCGGCCAGCGCGCGTCGTCGCGGTCGGTCCAGCCCTTGTCCGCCTCGGCGTACCGGCCGAGGTACGCGTCCTTCGAGCACAGCGCGACGACGAGCACCGGGGCGGTGCGCATGCCCGCGAGCCACGTCGACATGTCGCGCTCGGAGTCCGCCGGGGTGGCCGCCGTCCAGAACCGCTCGCGGTCCTCCGGCTCCGTCAGGACGAGGAACGACCAGCCCTGCGAGAACCCCGCGCTGGGGGCGCGCACGGCGTTGCGCACCAGCCGGTCCACCGTCTCGGACGGCACGGGCTCGTCCGTGAACCGCCGCACCATCCGCCGTCTGCGCACCACGTCCTGGAACTCCACGGGCCCATCCTGCCCCTTGCCGAACAGGCGGGAGGTCAGAGGACGAGCTCGGGCTGCAGCTTGGTCACGGTCCACACGCGCTGCCTGCGGGCGGCGAGGGTCGTGAGAGCCAGCGCGACGACGAGCACGCCGAGCAGCACCATGACGTCGCGTGTGACGGTGGCGAGGTTGCCGCCGTAGAGCAGCTGGCGCAGGCCCTCGACGGCGTAGGTCATCGGCATGAACTGGTGCATCGCCTTGAGCGGCTGCGGGATGGTCTGCCAGGGGAACGTGCCGCCCGCGGTGACGAGCTGCACCAGCATCAGCACCAGCCCCAGGAACTGGCCCGCCGCGCCCAGCCAGACGTTCAGCGCCTGGAGGATCGCGACGAACGTGCCCGACACCAGCACGAGGAACAGCGCCGTGAACAGCCCGTAGGAGGGTTGGATGTCCAGCGCGAACTTCGTCACCGCGAACATCGCCGCCACCTGCACGACGCCGATCGCGGCGGGCGTCGCCCAGCCGCCCAGCGCCGTCGCGAGCCCCGACCTGCCCGCGGCGAGCGCCCGCGTGGACAGCGGCCGCACCAGCAGGAACAGCACGTACGCGCCGATCCACGTGGCCAGCGACAGGAAGAACGGTGCGAGCCCGGCGCCGTAGGTGCCCGCCGACGACAGGGCGTCGTTGCGCACCTCCAGGGGGTTGCCGATGGTCGACGCCGTGTCGTCGCGCGTCTGGTCGTCCAGGTCGGGGATCTGGCCGAGGCCCTCGGCGAGCCCGTCGCGCAGCTCGGCGATGCCGCTCTTCAGCTCCCCGGAGCCGTCCGCGAGCTTCGTGGTGCCGGAGGCGAGCTCGGCGGCACCGTCGGAGACCTGGCCCGTGCCGTCCGCGAGCCGGTGCACGCCGTCGACGAGCGCGGGCGTGGCGGCGGCGAGCTGCCCGGTGCCGTCGGCGAGCCGGTCCGCGCCGTCCGCCGCCGACGCGATGCCGGCGGTGAGCTGCGGCGTCGCGCCCGCGAGCGTGGCGGCGCCGTCGGCCACCTGCCGGGAGCCGTCGGCGAGCTGGTCGAGCTTCTCCGACGCGCCCTCGACCGTCGTCACCGCCGACCGGACGTCCTTGCGCTGGGCGTCGAGGGCGCCGTCGACGTCGGAGCGCGTGGCGTCGAGGCGGTCGAGCGCCTGGGTGCGCAGGTCGGCGCACTGCGCCGCGAGATCGCCGGCGTCGTCCGGCACCTGGGCGCAGAGGTCGGAGAGCTGCTGGTCCAGGTCCGCCCGGCCCTGGTCGAGGGCGTCCGCCGCGTCGGAGCGCGCGCCGTCGAGGGTCGGCAGCACCTGCCCCGCCGCCTCTGCGGCCTCCTGCCCGTACTGCGCGACCTGCGCGTTGCCGTCGGCGACCTGCGCCGCGCCGTCGGCGAGCTTCTTCGTCTGGGCGGGCAGGTCCGCCGTCTTGTCCTGCAGGGTCCCGAGGCCGGACGCGAGCTGCCCCGCGCCGTCGTCGAGCCGGCCCACCGCCGACGCCAGGGTGCCGACCTTGCCGTCCAGGGTGGCGGCACCGTCGGCCGCCTGCGCCGCGCCGTCGGCGAGGGTGTGCGCGCCGTCGTCCGCGTCCGCGAGCCCGTCGTCCAGCGTCGTCGCACCGGTGAGCAGCTTCTTCGCGCCGTCCACCGCGTCGGCGAGGTTCGTGTGGATCGACGCGAACCCGCGTAGGAACGTGTCCGCGGCCTCCGTGCCGACCTCCTCCGCGATGGAGTCGCGCACCTTGCCCACGATCGTGTCCGAGATGGTGCCCGCGAGGTAGTTGTTCGCGTCGTTCGTGATGAGCGTGAGGCTCGCCTGCTGCGGCTCGAACTCCCCCGCCGACGCCAGGTCCGCGGAGAACGTCGGGCCGATGATCAGCGCGGCGTCGTAGCGGCCGGAGCGCACGCCCGCCTCGGCGTCCGCCTGGGACGTCTCGACCCAGCCGAACCCGCCGTCCTCCAGCAGCTGGTCCGCCACGTCGCGGCCGAAGTCGCGCTCGGTCGTCTCGCCCGTCTCCGCGTCGGTCGTCGTGGTGCCCTCGTCCTGCACGACGACGGCGGCCGGCACGTTGTCGAGCTGCCCGTACGGGTCGTGGTTGGCGAACAGGTACAGGCCCGCGTACAGCGTGGGGATCAGCGCCATCGCGAGGATGGCGAGCTTTGGCAGGCGCCCGGCGGCGAGCCGCCGGAGCTCCGAGAGAGCGAGCCGGACCACGGTCATCGGGCCTCCTCCTGCGCGTCGTCGGCCGGCGTCGCGGCTAGGGTGTCGTGGATCGGGGTGTCCCCGGGGGGCGCACCGTCGAGCGGGTCGTCGAGCTCCTCCTCGGCGCGGGCGTCGGGATCGGGGGACGGCTCCAGCTCGTCCTCGACCTCGGCCTCGGCGGCGGGCTCGGGCTCCGTGGCGGGCTCAGGCTCGACGGCGGGCTCAGGCTCGACGGCGGGCTCAGGCTCGACGGCGGGCTCAGGCTCGACGGCGGGCTCGGCGTCCGGCCCGGCCACCGGGAGGACGGCGGTCGCGGCGGGCTCCTCGACGGGCGCGCCCGGCACCTCGCGCAGCACGACCCGTGGCGGCTCGTGCAGCGTGGCGCCGCGCGCGGGCGGCAGGTCGACGCCCAGGTCGCGGGCGGACGACCGCGTGCACTGCACGAGCACGCCGAGCCCGGACGCGGCGAGCGTGCGCGCCGTCTCCCACCAGCCGGACGGCTCGCCGCCGTGCCGGTCGGGCAGCGTCAGCACGACGAACCTGACGTCGGGGTTCTCGGTGGCGAGCGCCGCGAGCACGGCGGTGCGCACGACGCCGGGCAGCTGGTCCACCCGGCGCCCGCGGTCCTCCGTGAGGGCGCGCTCCTCGAGCCACCGCGACACGTCCCGCGGCAGCGACCGGCGACCGGCGAGGGCCAGGCCCTCGGCCACGACGTCGGCGAGGGACAGCGCGTCGTCGGGCTCGCTGATGCCGGGCACGTCGACGACGGCGGTGCGGGCACGCAGCGCGGACGGCGGCACGGCGGCGCCGTCGAGGCGCACGGTGCCGGACGACGGCACGAACCTCCCGGTCGCGACGAGCGCGAGGGCGGTGTGCCCGTGGCCGGGCTCGCCCGCGACGAGCAGGCACTCCCCCGTCGACCAGGCGAGATCCATGGCCTCCAGCATCGGGTCCCGACGCCCCTCGACCCGTACCCCGCTCAGCGTGATCTGCACCCTGCTCCCCGTCCCCCGACACACTGTTGACTTGCGATCAACAACTCTACGACCGGTGTTGACTGGCGGTCAATAACGTCGTACAACTGTGGCCATGACCTCTTCCGCCCCGCGCCCCCGCACGCGCCACGAGCCGTCGGACCGGCGCCGCCAGCTCCTCGAGGCGGCCGTCGCCGAGGCGGAGGCGGCGGGGCTGGACGTGCTGACGCCCGCGACCGCCGCCGCCCGCGCAGGGGCGTCCAAGGCGCTCGTCTTCCACTACTTCGGGTCCACGACGGCGTTGCGCCGCACGGTCGCGCTCGAGGCGGTGTCCGACCTGGAGCAGACGCTGCTGGCACCCGACGATCGTCCCCTCGCCGACCGTCCGGCGCACGCGATGACGCTGTTCCTGGGCTCGGTCACCGCGCACCGGCGCGTCTGGGAGGACATCTGGCGGGGCGCGCTCGCCGGCGACGACGCCACCGAGGACGCGCTGCAGCGCGTCCGCACCGCGCTCGTCGAGCGCATGACGACCACGGCCGGCGTCATCGGGTTCATGCCCAGCAACCGGCTCCAGCTCCTGGCCCGCGGCTGGGTGGCCCTGGTCGAGAACGTCACCGCCGCGTGGCTGGGCGGCAGCGGCATCGCGCGCGACGAGCTCGAGCGGCTGCTGCTCGAGTCGCTCGTCGTCCTCGTGCCGGAGCTCCCCGAGCCCGCGCGCGCCGGCGTCCTCGCGATCGTCCGCCGCTCCGCGAGGTAGTCCCGAATCTGCCGAGGTAGTTCGAAGCTCGGTGAGGTAGTCGGCTACCTCACGAGATCTCGAACTACCTCGGCAGATTCGGGACTACCTCGCGGGGTCGAGCCGCTCGGCGATGACCTCCACCAGCGCCTTGCCCTGCGTGCCCTCGAGCTGCACGGCCTGCGTGCGGCAGGAGAAGCCGTCGGCGACGAACTCGGTGCCCTCGGCGCGCTCGCGCAGCGCGGGCAGCAGCGCGTTCTCGGCGACGGCGACGGACACGTCGTAGTGGCCCTTCTGCATGCCGAAGTTGCCGGCCAGCCCGCAGCAGCCGGCGAGGACCTTGATGTCGGCGCCCGCGGCGCGCAGCAGCGCCTCGTCGGCGTCGAAACCCATCACCGAGTGCTGGTGGCAGTGCGGCTGCACGACCGCGGTGAGGTCGGACAGGTCGGGCATCTCCCAGCCGGCCCCGGCGGCCGGCGCGGTCTCCGGCGACGTGAGCAGCTCCGCCAGGGTGCGCGTGGCGTCGGCGACGGCCTGGGCGCGCGGGTCGTCGGGGAACAGGTCCAGCAGGTCCGAGCGCAGCACGGCGGTGCACGAGGGCTCCAGCCCGAGGATCGGGATGCCGTTCACCGCGTACGGCCCGAGCACGGACAGCAGCGACGACAGCCGACGGCGGGCGCCGTCGAGCTGACCGGTCGAGATCCAGGTCAGGCCGCAGCACGCCTGCTGGTCGGGCACGACGACGTCGTACCCGGCCGCGGTCAGCACCTTCACCGCGGCCTGCGGCACGGACGGCGCGAGCGCGTCGCTGAACGAGTCCGCCCAGAGCACGACCTTCGGGCGCGCGCCCGAAGGACGGTCGTGCGGGGTCTTGCCGGCACCCAGCCCGGGCACTCCGTGCGACGCCCAGCCCCGGCTCCACCAGGTCCGGAACGGGATCTCCGCGAACTGCGGCACCTGCCGTCGCGTGTCCATGCCGCCCGCCCACAGCACCGCCTTGGCGATCCACGGCACGCCGAGCACCTTGTTGACGAACCGCGGCATCCCGCCCGCGAGCCGCGCCCAGCGGGGCAGCCAGCCGAGGGCGTAGTGGTCGACGGGGCGCAGCTTCCCCTTGTAGGTACGGTGCAGCACCTCGGACTTGTACTGCGCCATGTCGACGCCCGCCGGGCAGTCGGACGAGCACGCCTTGCAGCTCAGGCAGAGGTCCAGGGACTCGCGCACCTCCGGCGCGGTGAGCCCGCCCACGAGGGTGCCGTTGACGGCCTCCTGCAGCACGCGCGCCCGCCCGCGGGTCACGTCCTTCTCGTCCTTCGTGGCCTGATAGCTGGGGCACATGAACCCGCCCGAGGCGTGGTTGTCGGCCCGGCACTTGCCCACGCCGACGCAGCGGTGCACGGCGGTCGTGAGGTCGCCGTGGTCGTGCGCGAACGAGAAGCCGGTGTGGCCCGCCCGCTTCGCGATGCCGTGCAGCGGACCCGAGCCCGCCATCCCCCGGTCCCCCACGGGCAGCGTCGAGAGCACCTGCTTCGCCGCGGGCCGGCGCAGGTCGGCGTCGACGGCCGCGGGCCGCACGACGACGCCCGGGTTGAGCAGGTCGTCGGGGTCGAACAGGGCCTTGAACCGCTCCATGAGCCGGATCGCCTCCGGCGTGTACATCAGCGGCAGCAGCTCGGAGCGGGCGCGGCCGTCGCCGTGCTCCCCCGACAGCGAGCCCCCGTGGTACGCCACCAGCCGCGCGGCGTCGGTCATGAACGTGCGCAGCACCGACCCCGACGTCTCCAGGGGGATGTCGATGCGCAGGTGCACGCAGCCGTCGCCGAAGTGCCCGTAGGGCAGCCCGTCGACGCCGTAGCGCTCCATGAGGTCCTCGAGGTCGCGCAGGTACGCGCCCAGCCGCTCGGGCGGGACGGCGGAGTCCTCCCAGCCCGGCCACGCCTGCTCGCCCGCGGGCGTGCGGCCGGCGAGCCCCGCGCCGTCGGCGCGGATCTGCCACATCTTGGTGGCGTCCGGCCCGGCGGGCAGCACCAGCGAGGACAGGGCCGACGACGACGTCACGACGGCCTCCGCCCGGGCGCTCGCCTCGTCCTGGCTCGCGCCGCCGACCTCGATCATCAGCCAGCCCGCGCCCTCGGGCAGGGCCGGCACGGAGGCCTCGCCCTTCGCCTTGCGCACGACGTCGACCAGGCGCGCGTCGAGCCCCTCGATCGCGAGCGGCTTGTGGCCGAGCAGGTGCGGGACGTCGTCGGCCGCCGCCGGCATGTCCGGGTAGCCGAGCACGACGAGCGTCGGCGCCGACGGCACGGGCACCATCCGCAGCGTGGCGCCGAGCACCGTCACCAGCGTGCCCTCGGTGCCCACCAGCGCCTTGGCGAGGTCGGAGCCGTTCTCCGGCAGCAGGTGCTCCAGCGAGTAGCCCGACACCTGGCGCCCGAACCGGCCGAACTGCGTGCGGATCAGCGCGAGGTTCTCGCGTACCAGCTCCGCCAGGCCCGGCACGGCGGCGAACGTCGCGTCGCCCCGGCCCGCGGTGAAGCGGCGCCCGCGCCCGTCGACGACGTCGAGCTCCACCACGTTGTCGGCCGTGCGGCCGTAGGCCACGGCGTGCGGGCCGCACGCGTTGTTGCCGATCATCCCGCCGAGCGTCGCGCGGTTCTGCGTGGACGGGTCCGGCCCGAACCGCAGGCCGTGGGCGGCGCCCGCGCGCTGCAGGCTCGACATCACGGTGCCGGGCTCGACGACGGCGGTCCCCGCCTCCGGGTCGACCGAGACCACCTGGTTCAGGTGCCGGGAGAAGTCGAGCACCGCGCCCGTGCCGACCGCGTTGCCGGCCACGGAGGTGCCGGCGCCCCGTGCCGTCACGGGAATCTTCAGCTCGCGCAGCACCTCCAGGCCGCGGACCACGTCGCGCGAGCTGCGCGGGAAGGCCACGACGTCGGGCACGACGCGGTAGTTCGAGGCGTCGGTGGAGTACTCCGCGCGCCGCCGGGTGGAGGAGTCGACGTCGCCCGCGATCACCGTCCGCAGCGCGGAGACGACGGCCGCACGGGCCTCGTCGGCCGCGCGCCTGGCCGCGCTCTCCGCCTCGTCACGGGTGGGCGCGAGGTCCACGTCACCGTCCGGGGTCGGGGTCGTCGGTGTCTGGGCTGGCACGCGCCGATTCTGCCATTCGTCCCCCGGGGGCGCCGCCGCGTCCACGGCACGGCACCCGATCGGTCCCGCCTTCGAGCAGGCGGTCCCCCGCGGGAACCGACGTCTTCCCGCGACGGACCGCTTGCTCGAAGGTCAGCCGCGGTCGGCCCTCTCCTGCGCGGCCCGCACGGCCTCAGCCTCCGCCTTGCGCGCCTCGCGCAGCGCCTTCTCCCGCTCGCGCACCTTCTTCTGCTCCTCGCGGAGCCGGCGCTCGACGTCCTTGCGCTTCGCCGCCGCCTTCTTGACCTTGGGGTCGGAGGCGTAGCGCTGCGCGACGGCGAGCGCCTCGGCGACGCCCTCGTCCTGCGGGACGCCGCCTGCCGGGGTCTCCGGGTCGGGCCCGCCGGCCGCCGCCCGCGCGGCCACGTACGCCGCGACGCCGTCGAGGGTGCGCTCGAGCCCCCATCCGACGTCCTCCTCGTCGTCGAACGTGCTCGTCCCGTACGCGGCGTAGGAGCCGCGCTCGACGATGGGGCGCAGGTACGGGAACCGGACCTCGTCGACGAGGGCGCGCAGCGTGTCCGCGAGCTCGGGGCCCACGGCCGCGGCCGCGTCGGTGCCGGCCGTGTTGGCCTGCCGGAGGTCGCGGTCGAGCAGCGCGGCATTCCGGGTGAAGCCGTTGAGCAGCAGGATGGTCGCGATCTTGTCGCCGTCGTCGAGCGGCGTCGAGCGCAGCGCGCGCAGGCCGGCGTCGAGGGCGCGCAGGCTCGCCGGGGTGATCGGCGCGCCGGTGACGGGGACGTCGAGGACCCAGGAGTGCCGGCGGAACAGCTCGAAGGTGAACAGGGCCCACTCGCGCAGCTCGGCCCGCCAGTCCGCCGGCTCGTGCGGCGGCGGGAACTCCAGGTCGAGCACGACCTCCTGCATGAGCAGCAGCAGGTCGTCCTTGCTGGTGACGTACCGGTACAGCGACATCGTGGTGAAGCCGAGGCTCTTGGCCACCCGCGCCATGGAGACGCCGGCGAGGCCCTCCGCGTCGGCGATCTCGACGGCGGCCTCGACGATGCGCTCGATGCTCAGCTCGCGGCGGGGCACGCGCTCCGGCCGCTCGGCCACGCCCCAGGCCAGCGCGAGACGCGGCGGCAGGTCAGGCAGCTCCGCACCCGGCAGGGCCGACTCGGGCAGGTCCGTCTCCGGCGTGTCCGTCATGCGCTCATCATCCCTGAACCTCCTCGCGACCGAGCCTGTCGGGACCGCACCGGGGCCTCGACAGGCTCGACCGACGACGACCGCTGGTCAGCGGGCGGTCCGACGGCGGTACAGGACGCCGCCGACGACGACGCTCGCGACCAGGAAGCCCACCAGCCACACGCACGCCGTGACGATCGTGCCGGCGTCGGGCGCCCCGGCGAGGAGGCCGCGCACCGACTCGATGATCGGGGTGAACGGCTGGTGCTCGGCGAAGCCGTGCAGCCAGTCCGGCATGGTGTCGACCGGCACGAAGCCCGAGCTGAGGTACGGCACGAAGAGGAAGATCATGCTCACGGACATGGACGCCTCGACGCTCAGGACCAGCCCGAACACGACGCAGAGCCAGGTGAACGTGACGACGGCGAGCACCGTGAACCCCACGAAACCGAGCCACTGGCCGAGGTCGGCGTCGGGCCGGAACCCGTACGCGAGCGACACCAGCAGCACCACGACCACGGAGGCGAGGTTGCGCACGACGCTCGCGATGACGTGCCCCCACAGGGCCGACGAGGAAAAGATGGGCAGCGTCTTGAAGCGGTCGATCGTGCCCGTGGTCATGTCCTGGGCGACGCCCGTGGCGGCCGTGGCCGAGTTCATGCCCAGGCACATGACGAGCACGCCGGGCACGACGTAGTCGATGTACTCGCCCCCGGTGCCGCCGGAGATGGCGCCGCCGAAGACGATCACGAACGCCGACATGATGAGCACGGGCAGCGCGAACGCGGTGATGAGCCCGTCGACCGAGCGCAGGGAGCGGCGCGCCTCGCGCCGGGTCATGGTGGCGACGTCGCGCAGGGGCGCGTGCACGGACGCCGGACGGACCGCGCCGTGCGCGGTGCGCGCGGGCGGGGCCAGGGTGGTGGTCATCGCAGGGCCTCCTCGGGGGCGGTCTGGTCGGTGGTGCGGGTCGTGCGGTCGGTGGCGGCGCTGCCGGTGAGCGCCAGGAAGACGTCGTCGAGGGTGGGCTTGACCACGCTCACGCCCGCGACGGCGAGGCCTCGGGACTCGGCCCGGTCGAGGACGTCGCGGATGGCCCGGACGGGCTCGGCGCTCGGGAACGTGAGCGCGAGCGCCCTGAGGTCCTCCTCCGCGGCGTCGAGGCCGGCGACGCCGAGCTCGCGCGCGGTGGCGAGGCTCGCGGCGTCGTCGAACGTCACGCGCACGTGGTCCCCCGCGACGAGGGCCTTGAGCTCCTCGGCCGTGCCGCGCGCGGCGATGGTGCCCTCGGCGAGGACGGCGATCGTGTCGGCCAGCCGGTCGGCCTCCTCGAGGTACTGGGTGGTGAGGAGGATGGTGGTGCCGTCGTCCGCGAGCCCGCGCACGACCTCCCACAGCTGGGAGCGCGACGCCGGGTCGAGGCCGGTGGTGGGCTCGTCGAGCACGAGCACCGCCGGGTCGGCGACGAGGCTGATCGCCAGGTCGAGCCGACGGCGCATGCCGCCCGAGTAGGTGCCGACCCGGCGACGGGCCGCTGCGGTCAGGTCGAAGCGCTCCAGGAGCTCGTGGGCGCGACGCCGCACGACGCGCTTCGGCAGGTGCGCGAGGTCGGCCATCATGACGAGGTTCTCCTCGCCCGTCTGGAACTCGTCGACGCTCGCGTACTGGCCGGTCAGCGCGATGCTGCGCCGCACCGCGGCGGGCTGCTTCACGACGTCGGCGCCCGCGATGGTCGCCGTGCCTCCGTCCGGCTGCACCAGCGTGGTGAGGATGTTGACGGTGGTCGTCTTGCCCGCGCCGTTCGGTCCGAGCAGCGCGAAGATCTCGCCGCGTCGGACGGTGAGGTCGACGCCGCGCAGGACGGCGGTGCGTCCGTAGGACTTGCGCAGCCCCCGCACCGCGATCATCGGGTCGTTCATGGCCGTTCCCCTCCGGTCGGTCTGTGTATGACGTACACGAGCGTACGGCATACACATCGTGTTGGCTATACACCCCGTGTGGCCGGTACACGCGAGCGCTGCACGCGCGCCGCGACGCCGCCGCGGCTACGGTCGGACCGTGCGCGTCGTCGTCGTGGGAGCAAGCGGGAACGTCGGGACCGCCGTGCTGGGCGCCCTGGCCCGCGAACCCGCCGTGACCTCGGTCGTCGGCGTCGCCCGGCGGGTGCCCCGTGCCGACGGCAGCAGCACGGTCGCCTACCCGCACTCCACCGCCGAGTGGGTCCGCGTCGACCTCACCGACACCGCCGACGCCGTCGTGCGCGGCCTCGACCAGGCCTTCCTCGGCGCCGACGCCGTCGTCCACCTCGCCTGGGCGCCGCCGTCCGCCCGCGACTCCGGGCAGGCCCGGCGCCTCAACCTCGACGGCTCGCGGGCCGTCGCCGACGCCGTCGTGCGCGGCGGCGTCCCGCACCTCGTGTTCGGCTCGACCTCCGGCGTCTACTCCCCCGGCCCTGACGACGGCGGCCTCGTGCGCGAGGACTGGCCGCGGCGCGGCGTACGCACGTCGTCCTACTCCGTGCAGAAGGCCGCCGTCGAGCGGATGCTCGACGACGTCGCCGTGCGGCACCCGCGGCTGGTCGTGACGCGGGTGCGGCCCGCGCTCATGCTGCAGCGCGAGGCGGGCGCCGAGCTCGGGCGCTACTTCTTGGGGCCGCTCGGCACCCGCGCGCTGCGGCTCGCCGCCAAGCGCGCCCCCGAGGGAGCGCTGCTGCCCGCGGTGCCCGCGCTCGCAGGCCTGCGCCTGCAGGTGATGCACGTCGACGACGCCGCCGACGCGTACCGCGCCGTCGTCGTCGGCCGCCACCCCGGGGCGTTCAACCTCGCCCCCGAGGGCTGGCTCACGTCGGCCGACCTCGCCGACACGCTCTCGGCGGGCCGCAGCGTCGAGGTCTCGCCCGACGTCGCGCGGACCGGACTGTCGGTCGCCTCCCGGCTGCGCCTCGCCCCCATCGACGTGGGCTGGTTCGACATGGCCCGTGCCGACGTCGTCCTGGACGCGACGCGCGCCCGCGAGCTGCTGCGCTGGGAACCCACCCACGACCCGCGCGACGTGCTGCGCGAGACCGTCGAGGGCGTCATCGCCGGCACGGGCGCCGGCTCACCGCCCCTGCTCGGCTGACTCCGCGGGCAGCGGCCCGCAGCCGGTGCCGCGGGCGCGCTCGGCGCACGCCAGCGCCGGGTCGATCGTGCGCACGACGACGTCGGCGGCCGCGCCGAGCGCCGCGAGCTGGTCCTCGCCGAGGGCGTCCACCACGAGGCGGCGCACCTCCCGGACGTGCCCCGGGGCGGCCGCCTCGAGCTTGCGCCAGCCCGCCTCCGTGAGCCGCGCCTCCATCCGCCGCCGCCCGTCCGAGCACGCGGTGCGCTCGACCAGGCCGGAACGCTCGAGGCGACCCACGGCGTGCGACAGGCGCGACAGCGAGCCGCGGGACAGTGCCGCGAGGTCGGACATGCCGAGGGTGCGGTCAGGAGCCTCCCCGAGGGCGGAGAGCACGTGGTACTCGAAGAGGTTGAGCCCCGCGTCGGCGCGCAGCTGCGCGTCGAGCGTGGCGGGCAGGGTCATGAGGAGCGCGGCTACCGACGACCAGCTCCGCTGCTGGTCCTCGTCGAGCCACACCGGGGCGTCGGTCGGTGCGGACGGCATACCCCATCCTAGGCCGACTTGAACGATCAACTCCGTCGCGGGTACGTTCGTGTTGAACGTTCAAGACGACGTCCTCCCGGACGCCCTCTCCCGCCCGTCGCCCGCCCGCCGGCGACCCCCGCACCGGAGGAACCACCTCATGACGCTTCTTCGCCTCGACGCCAGCATCCAGGGCGACCTGTCCGCGAGCTCGGCCCTCGCCGACGCCGTGGTCGCCGAGGTCACGGCCGCCCGCCCCGGCACCGCCGTCGTCTCCCGGCACCTGGGCCAGGACCCGCTGCCCGCGGACGCCTGGGCTCAGGCCACGTCGGGCGGGTTCGTCGCGGAGGCCGAGCGCACCCCACAGCAGCGTGCCGCCCTCGACCTCGCCGCGGCCCTGGCCGACGAGGTCCGCGCCGCCGACGCCCTCGTCCTCGCCCTGCCGCTGTACAACTACGGCGTCTCGCAGCACGCGAAGACCTGGATCGACCTCGTCACGACCGGCGCGGGCGCGGGCGTGCCCGTGCTCGAGGGCAAGCCCACCGTGCTCGTCACCACCCGTGGCGGCTCCTACGGCGAGGGCAGCCCCCGCGCCGGCTGGGACCACAACACCGACTACCTGCGGCGCATCCTCGCCGACCTCTGGCAGGCCGACCTCACCGTCGTCGAGCGCGAGTTCACGCTGGTGGGCGTCAACCCCGCCCTCGACCAGTTCACCGACCTCGCCGCCGTGATGGCCAAGCAGGCCGAGGAGGACGCCGTCGCGGCCGGTCGGGCGCTCGCCGCCCGCTGACGCCGAGGTAGTCCCGATCCCCGCGAGGGAGTTCCCCTCCACGCGAGGTAGTACGAGACTCCGCGAGGTGGTTCGAAGCACCGCGAGGTAGTACGACAGACGGCGAGGTAGTCCGCGCACGGACTACCTCGCCGTCGTGCGGACTACCTCGCCGTCGTGCGGACTACCTCGCGGTCAGCCCTCGAAGGTCACGTCCAGCGTGATCTCGCCGACGCCCGCCAGCGCCTTGGAGACCGGGCAGCCGGCCTTCGCGGCCTCGGCGGCGGCGCGGTACGCGTCGGCGTCGATCCCGGCGGCGGAGCCGACGACGGTCAGCGCGATCTTCGAGATCTCGAGGCCGCCGCCCGCGGCCGGGGTCAGGGTGACGTCGGCGGTCACGTCGGTCTTGCCCGGCGTGCCGCCGGCGTTCGCCACCTCGAGCGAGAACGCCATCGCGTAGCACGACGAGTGCGCGGCCGCGATGAGCTCCTCCGGGCTGGTGACACCCTCCGCGGCGTCCGCCGTCCGGCGGGGGAACGAGACGTCGAACGTCCCGACGCCCGAGCTGGCGAGCTCGACCCGGCCGGAGCCCTGCTGGATGTCGCCGTTCCAGGCGGTGCGTGCGGTGCGGGTGGACATAGGAGTTCTCCTTCGTGCTCCGGGACAGGTCACGACGACCGTAACCCGCACCCGCGCTCCGCGTCAGGGACCGCCCGCGTGGTGGCGGTCACGTCCGGGGCGGCGCCGCCGGGCGCGGCGCTCGACAGCGCTCAACGGGGCGCCGAGAAGTCCATCGCGTCGTCGGCGACGGCGACGACGGACCACGCGTTGCCGTCGGCGTCGGACAGCTCGTACGCGGGGACGAGGACGACGGACCCGTCGTCCTGCGTCTGCTGCGCCAGGCCGAGCCTGGCGTCCGTGATCTCGACGTCGGACACCGGCCAGTCGACCGGGTCGCCGGCCGCGGGGGGAGCCGGGGGCGCGGACGGCTCGGTCCCGTCCTCCTCGGTCTCGGCCCACATGGCCTCCTCGTCGGCGAACGCGACCGGCCAGGTGGAGCCGGAGAACCGCGGGTCGCCGAGCCGCTCCACCGCCTCGGCCGGGCTGATCACGGGGTACTCGCCGAGGTCGGCCGTCGTGGCGAGGAAGCCGTCGAGCCAGGCGATGCCCTCCTCCCCGACGGTCGCGCTCCACTGCGCCCCGGTGCGCGTGCCGTCCACCACCTGGGAGGCGGTGACCCACCGGCCGGGGTCGCCGTCGGTCTTCTCGCCCACCTCGATCTCGAACGCGTCGGGGTCGACGCCGAGGCTCCGCATGGCGTCGGTGAGTGCGTCGCGCGCCTCCCGGTCCCCGACGGACGACGTCGCCGGCTCGTCGCACGCGGGCTCGGTGTCCTCCCCGTCGTCTCCTCCGTCGCTGCGCGCGACGGCGTCCTCGCACCGCCACGGGTCGGCGCCGGGGTCGTTGTAGCCGAACGTCGCGCTACCGTCGGCGGACAGCCAGACGTGCGGTCCGCTGCCGTCCTGGGGGCCCACGGACCAGCCGTACTCCCACCGTGGCTTCCCCTCGACACCGAGCGCCTCCGCGAGCCGGGCGGCCCCCTCTCGGGTGGCGACGTCCGTCGCGTCGAGGGCGTAGGCCGACGCCGTGCCGCCCGCGGTGGACAGGCCGTCGCCGTGGAACAGCGCGCGACCGGACGAGTACCAGCTCGGCAGGGTGGCATCGCCTGCCGCGGCCGACGACGCCGCGCCGGACGCGCCGTCCCCCGCCGAGTCCTCCGCGGCACCCATCGCCGCTCCGCCGGCCGCGGCGTCGTCGCCGGCCGACCCGGCTCCCCGGCCGCCGCCGTTCAGCACGACCGGGGCGTCGGCGGCCTCGGAGGCGCCGGGCGCGGCAGCGCCGCCGAGGGCGTACCCGCCCACGCCCACCGCCACGAGCACCACGACGCCCGCGGCGGCCAGCCACGGCGTGCGGCGCCACCCACGGCGGGCGGCGAGCTCGTCGCCGTCGCGCTCCCCGTCGTCGGCGCCCCCCGCCCCCTCGGCCACGGTCGCGTCACCGTCCGCGGCCAGCCGGGTGTCGACCTTCGCCCGCAGCCCCGCACCCGCCGGCTCGACCCCTGCGGCCGGGTCCGCCGCCCGCAGGCGCGCGAAAGCCACGTCGTCACGGTCGTCACGGTCGTCACGGTCGTCGCGCGGCACGTCCGGAGTCGCGGACTCCCCCTGGGGTACGTCACCGCGCGTCTCGTCCCGGCCCTCGTCCCGGCTCATGCTGTCCTCCCGGCCCCACGGCCCACCGGTCCGGCGGGCGTCTCGCACCCCGTCTGTGTCGTCATCGCGCGCCGGCTTGCGCCGCGGCGTCGCCCTCGGCCGCACCGTCGCCGTCCTGGGTCTCGCCGTCCTGGGTCTCGGCGTCCCACGCGGCGCGCAGCCGCGCCCGGGCGCGGGACAGCGCGGCGTCGGCTCCCCCGCGCGAGACGCCGAGCACCTGCGCCAGCCCGTCGCCCCCGACGCCGTCCCACGCGACGAGGAGGAGCACCTGCCGGTCGCGCGGCGAGAGGCGGGCGAGGACCGCACGCACGCGGTCGTCGTCGACGGCGAGCGCCGCCGGGTCGACGTCGTCGGGCACCTCGGGCACGACGGCGACGGGCGTCGGCCGGGCCTTGCGCCGATGGTTGGCCAGCACGAAGCCGGCGGTGCGGTAGAGCCACGGGAGCTCCGCGCCGCGCGGCACGTCCGCCCGACGACGCCAGGCGGTGGCCAGCACGTCCGCGGCCAGGTCCTCCGCGTCCGCGCCGCCCGCGGGCAGGCGCCGCACGAGGTAGCGGTGCACCGCGCCCGCGTGCGCGGCGAAGAGGGCGTCGAACCACGCCGTGTCGTCGCCGTCGTCGCGGTCGCGGCGGTCGTCGCGGTCGTCGCCGTCGTCGACACGCGCCGTCTCGTCCGGCTCCACCGGGCCTCCTGCGGTCCTGGGCGCGCGAGGGCGCGCGCCACCCCTCGACGCGACTGTGTCGCCGTACCCCCTGGTCTTGCACCCGCGCGCGCCGACATCACCCGCAGATTCATCCCTCCGACCGCGCCGCGCGGACCTACGGTGCGGGGATGACCGTCGACACGGGCGCGGCGCCCGCCAGCACGGAGCCCACGGCGCCGACACCCCGCCGACGGCGCGCCGTGCGCTGGGTGCTGCTCGGCACGGTCGCGGCCCTGCTGGTCGTCGCCGTGTGCGCGGTGCTCCTGGTCCGCGACGCGCTCGCCGCGCGCGGTGCCCTCACCCGCGCCGCGGTGCAGGTGCCCGCGGTGGCGGAGGAGCTGCGCGCCGGGGCCCGGTCGGAGGCGGACGGCGACACCCCCGCGACGCTCGCCTCCTCCCCCGCCCTGGCGGAGCTGCGGGCGCAGACCACGATCGCGCGCGAGGCGACCGACGGCCCGCTGTGGTGGCTCGCCGCCCGGCTGCCCGTGGTCGGCCCGTCGGCGGGGGCAGCCGTCGACGTCGCCGTCGTGCTCGACGACGTGACCGACGAGGTGCTGCCCCCCTTGGCCGACCTGGCCGACGCCGTGGCCGCCACCGACCGCACCCCGGACGGCGGGCTCGACCTCGCGCCGCTGCAGGCGGCGGCGCCCGGGATGGCGACGGCGCGGGCGTCGGTCGACGCGTCGCGGGCGCGCCTCGACGCCGTCGACCCCGACGCCCTGCTGCCGCAGCTCGCCGACCCCGTGGCGACGCTGCGCGACCGGGTCGACGAGCTGGCCGGCGCCGTCGCGACCGGAGACCGCGCGGCCGCGCTCGGTCCGGCGATGCTCGGCGCGGACGGACCGCGCACGTACCTCCTGCTGGGCATGAGCACCGGCGAGCTGCGGCAGGGTGGCGGCATCCCGGGCGCGCTCGTCCTGCTGCGGGTGGACGACGGGCGCGTCGAGGTGGTGCGCCAGGTCGCGGCCTCTGCCGTCGGTCCGTTCCGCTCCCCCGTGCTCCCCCTGTCCGCCGACGACGACGAGGCGTACACGGCCCGGCTCGGCATGTTCGTGCAGGACGTCACGGCCACCCCCGACTTCCCGACGTCCGCCGCACTGGCCGCCGAGATGTGGGCGCGGGCCCAGGGCGAGCAGGTCGACGGCGTCCTGGCCACCGACCCGGTCGCGCTCTCCCAGCTGCTCGCCGAGACGGGCCCCGTGCGGGTGCCGGTGTCGGGTTCCGTCGCCACCGCGCTCGGCCGCGACACCGTGGAGCTGACGGCCGAGAACGCCGTCGACGTGCTGCTGCGGCGCGTCTACGACGTCCTCGACCCCGAGGCGGCCGACCAGTTCTTCGCGGAGGCGGCCGCCGCGGTGCTCGCGCGGTCCATGTCCGACGACGTCTCACCGGCGACGCTGCTCGCCGGCCTGCAGCGCGCGGCCGGGGAGCACCGGGTGCGGGTGTGGTCGGCCGACCCCGCCGAGGAGGCGCGGCTGGAGGGCACGCTGGTCGCCGGGTCGTACGCCGCCGCCCCGCGCGCCGCCGACGCCGTCGGCGTGTTCCTCACCGACCACGTGGCCGGAAAGATGTCGGCGTACCTGGACTCGTCGCTGCACGTCGTCGGCTCGGAGTGCACCGACGCCGGCCGGGTGGACACGCTCGAGCTGACGCTGGCCTCGACGGCCCCCGACGACGCCGCCGCGGTGCTGCCGTGGTACGTGGCCGGCGTTCCGGGCGGCACGCACCCGCCGGGCACCCTGAGCCTCGGCGTGACCGTGGCGGGGCCCCGCGACGGGGAGGCGCCGCGCGTCGAACGGGACGGGGCCGCGGTCGGCGGCGAGGCCCGCACCACGCACGGACGCCCCACCCAGTCCGTCACCGTGGTTCTCGCCCCGGGCGAGAGCGCCACGCTGCGGTTCGCCGTGCCGGGCGCACCGGCGGGCGGGGAGGGCGGCACGCCGCCCGGCCGCCTGGAGGTCTGGTCGACCCCGACGACGACGGCGGGCGGGCTGCTCGACGTCGAGGTGCCGACCTGCGGGTGAAGACGCGTCCTGCCTGCGGTTTCACCCGGGTGAGACGGGGTCGCCGGTCGAGGTGCGCGGCTAGCGTGAGGGCCCCAGGCAGCACCCAGGAGCACGGAGAGCATCGCCCCCGGAGGAGTCGAGATGGCCCACGCACGCACCGCCGTACGCGCCGCCGCCGGCCTGGCCCTGAGCGGCGCGATCGCGGTCGCCGCCGCACCGGCCCTCGCCGCCACGGTGCCCAGCCCGAGCAGCAGCCCGAGCAGCACCGACTACCCGCCGCCCGAGGAGCCGACGCTCACCGCGCAGATCTTCCAGCCGGAGTGCGACGGCGACGTGCCGTACCTCCGCTACGCCGTCACCGCCACGGGCACCGAGAACACCACCGTGACCATCACGTGGCTCAACCCGGGCGGCGACGACGTCGTGCAGGCCGACCTCCCGATGAGCGGCAGGGTCCTGTGGCCGGGCGCCGTGGTGGACTCGTCGGGCGCGCCGCTCGACTGGCCCGGCTGGCGCCTCGAGAACGGCGTCTGGGTGGAGGGCGACGAGTTCGACTGGGTGCGCCCGTCCGTGGACGTGAAGCTCGAGGTGAACCCCGAGCTCACCATGACCGCCGCCTACCCGCCGTCGTCCCCGAGCTGCGCGACCAACCCGCCCGGCACCGTGCCGCCCGACGAGCCGGGCGAACCCGGTGACCCGACGCCCGGCACGACCGTCCCCGCCGCCGTGCCCGCGGACGGGGCTCCCCCCGCGGCCGCACCGCCCGCGTCGGGCTTCCTGCCGCAGACGGGCGCGGGCGTCGCCGGGCTGGTCGCCGCGGCCGCGGCGCTCGTGGCCGCGGGCGGCCTCGCCGTCGGCCTCGCGCGCCGGCGTCGCACCGACCACTGACACGGCTGTGAGGCCGGGTCAGGCCGGCGTCACGACGCGGGCCGCAGCGCGACGACCGTGAGCTCGGCGCGCGAGCTCACGCCGACCTTCCGGAAGACGCGCCCCAGGTGCACCTCGACGGTGCGCACGGACACGCACAGCCGGTCGGCCACCTGCTTGTTCGCCAGGCCGTCCGCGACGAGGCGCGCGACGTCGAGCTCCCGCGCCGTGAGCACGTCCGCCCAGCGCGCCCACACGTCCGCGAGCCCGTCCCGGCCGCCCCGGCAGGTGCGCACCGCGCTCACCACGAGCGACGGCACGGTGGCCGGGCGCGGGTACCCGAGGTCGCGACAGACGGCGACGGCCGCGGGGACCGGGTCCGGGCCGACGGCACGCAGCCCGGCGGCGAGGGTGTCCGAGCCGACGGTGCGGCGCGCCACCTCGGCCGCGAGCCCGCCGACGACGTGCGACACCGGCAGGCGCGCCGCGGCGTCGTCGAGCACCCGGGCGGCCTGCTCGGCGTCGCCGCCGCGCAGGAGGACGAGCGCCTGCACCACCCGCAGGTGCGCCTCCGCCAGCGGTGAGAGCCCGTCCGCCCCTACCCAGGCGACGGTCTCCCGGTACGGCGCGGCGGTGACGACGGCCCGGGCCAGCACCTCGTCGGCCTCCCGGGGGTAGCGGTCGAGGCGGCCCAGCGCCTCGACCACGGCGGCCAGGGCGGCGCGGTCCGCCGGGGACACCGTGGCGCGCGCGACCGGCACGACGAGGCGCGCGAGCCGGACGCCCGGCGGGTCCTCGTCGTCGGGCGGCAGCGGCCCGGCCGCACCTGGGCCGGGGGACGGTGCCCCCGACCCGGTCCCGGGCCGGTCCAGGTGCCGGGCGTCGACCAGCGCGAGCACCGCGTCACGGGCTCGCTCGGCATCGTCCTGGACCGTCGCGACGCCGGTGCTCGCCACCCGCTCGAGCCATCCGGCGGCGTCGTGCAGGTGCCCCCCGAGCAGCGCGGCGCGCCCCGCGACGAGGAACGCCCTCGCCCGCACGTCGCCGGTGCCGTGGCTGGCCGCCTCCCGCGCGACCGCGTGCGCCGCGACCGCGCACCCCTGACCCAGCCGCTGCCGGGCGAGGCGAACCAGGCCGTCGGCCAGGGCCGGGTCGCCGGCGAGCGTGGCGAGCGCGGCGTGCCACCGCGCCGCCCCGGGCTCCCCCGCGCGCTCCAGCTCGGTCGCCAGCGCGGCGTGCACGGCCGTGCGCTCGGTGAGGTCGGCGTCCTCGTGCACGACGGCGCGCAGCCGCGGGTCCGCGACCCGGAACCGGCCGTCGGCGAGCTGGAGGTGCCCGGCCAGCGGCGGCGCGAGCAGTCGCTCGACGGAAGCGCCGGTCGCGCCGAGCAGGACGTCGACGCGGTCCAGGACGAGCACCCCGGCGGCCAGGAGCACGCGCCGGTCCTCGGGGTCGAGCGCGCCGGCGGTCCCGTCCAGGGCCGCCGCCCGCACCGCGGCCGTCACGGGGAGCGGGTCGGGCAGCGCGGCGACGCCGGCGAGCTGGTGGGGGGTGAGCAGCCCGAGCGTCTGGGCGAGGGCCTCGGGGTCGGCGCCCACGAGCTCCGAGACCCGTCGCACGACCTGCGGCGCGACCGGTCGCGCACGGACCCCCGGCGGGGACTGCCAGGGCGCGGCGCTGTCGCGGATCGAGGTCATCGTCGGCCTCCCGTCTCGTGCCGGGCCTCGGTGCTCGGCGGCACCACTCTGCCGCATCAGCCCGAAAATTGCGCGAAGACGCAGGTCAGCGATTTGTCAGGTCTCCACCAATATCGTCACGGGGCCGTCGTTCACGAGCTCGACGGACATGTCCGCCCCGAACCTCCCGGTGGCCACCTCGAGCCCCCGCGCCCGCAGGTCTGCCACGACCTCGTCCACCAGCGGCTCCGCCACCGGGCCGGGCGCGGCCGCGTTCCAGGTGGGCCGGCGACCCTTGCGCGCGTCCCCGTACAGCGTGAACTGGCTGACCACCAGCACCGGGGCGCCCGCGTCGGTCACCGAGCGCTCGTCGCGCAGGATGCGCAGCTCCGCGATCTTGCGGGCGACGGTCGCCACCTCGGCGGGGCCGTCGGCGTGCGTCACGCCGACGAGCGCGAGCAGGCCGGGCCGGTCGATCGCCCCCACCACCTCGCCGTCGACCGTGACGGACGCGCTCGACACGCGCTGCAGCACGGCCCTCATGCGACGTCCGCCGCGAAGGCCGGGCGCACCGCGCCGACCGGCGCCCCGCCACCCAGCACCGGCGTGACGCCGACGGCGTCCAGCGCGGCGGCGTCCGCGCCCGCGACGCCGGCCGCCCCCGCCGCGCGCATCGCCGCGGCGAGGATCGCCGGGCGGGGCCGGTCGCCGCCGTCGAGGATCTTGAACGCCACCGCCGACCCGTCGGGCAGGCCCGCCGCGCACACGCCGTCGGCGCCGATCTTGGCGATCGACCCGGGCACCGCGGTCATGACGAGCGTGTCCTCGCGGCCGCGGCCCGCCACCATCTCCGGGTGGCCGGCCATCGCGCGCGCGACGCGGCCGCCCTCGTCGGTGGTGCCGGCGGCGCCGGCGGACGCCAGCCGCCCGAACGACCGCGCCAGGCCGAGCACGGTGGTGGAGAACAGCGGCGCGCCGCAGCCGTCCACGGTGACGTGCGGGTCCGCGTCGCCCGTCAGCTCGACGACGGCGTCGCGCACCGCGCGCTGGAGCGGGTGGTCGAGGTCGAGGTAGGACGCGGTGTCCCAGCCGGCCGCGACGCAGGTCGCGAGCATCGCGGCGTGCTTGCCCGAGCAGTTCTGCGCGACCCGTTCCGGCCCGCGGCCGGACTCCTGCCAGGCGAGCGCCTCGGCGCGGCCGAGCGGCAGGTCGGGCGTGTTGCGCAGGGCGGACTCGTCCAGCCCCGCGCCGGCGAGGATCTCGCGGACCCCGGCCAGGTGCTCGGGGGCGCCGCTGTGGCTGGCGGCCCCGAGCGCCAGGAGCCGGCCGGGCAGGTCGAGGCCGGAGCGCAGCATGGCCACGGCCTGGAGCGGCTTCACCGACGAGCGCGGCCAGATCGTCGTCGTCGGGTCGCCCAGGGCGAGCCGGACCCCGCCGTCGGGCCCGAGCACCACGAGGTGCCCCAGGTGCACCGACTCCACGAGGTCGCCGCGCACCACCTCGGCCAGCGGGGCCGCGCCGCGCACCACGGGCGCGACGGGCGCGGGCGAGCCCGTCGTCGTCACCTCGCCCACGTCACCAGCCGCCCGTCGGGCCCTGCGGGCGACGCCCCCCGCCGGTGCCGTACGGCTGGATCCGCGGGCGCACGTCCACCCAGTAGATGATCGCGGGCGTCACGGCGATGACGTTGAAGAACGACCCGGCGGTCATGAGCATCGGCGGCAGCCCGAAGAGCCCGATGAGGGCCGCGATGCCGAGGATGATCAGCCAGATGTTCTTCTTCAGCTTCCCCTCGGACACGTAGGCGTTCGCGGGCCGGCGGGCGGCGTCGAGGAACGCGACGAGCTGCACGACGAACACCACGACCGCGAGCACGACGAGCAGGATGTACTGGAAGGATCCGAAGGCGGCGGAGATCACCCGCCGAGCCTACGGGAGCACGCGGAGCCTGCGGGAGCGCGCGGCGCCCGCGACGTGCTCGTCCCACGCGGCGACGACGCTGTCCTCGTGCGCGACGGCGAGCGCGCTGGCCACGTGCAGGGCGTCGGCGCCGCGCAGCGGCACGGGGCACGACGCGACCAGCTCGGCGGCGCGCTCGGAGACCTCGGGCGTCACCTCGAGGGTGTGCAGCCCGGCGCTCAGCTCGTCCCAGATCGCGGTGCCGCGACGGCGCGCGAGCGGGTCGAGCACCCCGGCCCGCTCCCCGGCCGCGAGCGCCGCCCGCACCTCGGCGTCGGCGATCCGCGACGAGACGACGACGTCGGCGCGGTTCCACAACGCGCTCGCGAGCGCCGAGCCGGGCTCGCGCACGCACAGCTTCACCAGCGCGCTCGCGTCGAAGTAGACGAGGGCCATCGTGCTCCGTTCTTCGTTCCGCGGGTCGGGCTGCCGAGACCGTCGTCAGCGGCGGATGCGCCGCACCAGGTCGGACATGCGCGACGCCGGCCGCGCGGCGGGGCGCGGGGCGGACCGGGCGGCCGCCGCGTCGTCGTCGGGCACCGCGTGCACCGGCCGCTCGGTGGCGGCGGGCATGAGCAGGCCGTCGCGCACCAGCCCGGCGACGAGGTCCGCCGTCTGCACCCCCGACAGGCGGGCGACCGGCACCCCCCGCTCGGTGATGACGACCTCCTCGCCCGCCCGCGCCTTCTCGATCCACGACTTGAGCTCGGCGCGCAGCGCGCTGACGGAGACCTCCATGACCGACGACCGTACCGTCCGCAGCCCGGTGCCGAACAGCAGCTCTGCCGAGGTGGTCCGAGAAGCGCCGAGGTAGTTCGTGACACAGTGTCACGAACTACCTCGGCAGGGTTCGGGCTACCTCGGCGCTTCCGGGGCCACCTCGGCGTCAGATGGCGCGGCGGTAGGCGCGGAACGCCGACGACGCGAGCGCGCCCAGCAGGGCGACGGCGGCGGCGAGCAGCCCCAGGTGCAGCCACACGGTGCCGGGGTCGGCGAAGCCCTGGAGGGCGTCGCGGGCCACGACGACCGCCCAGTCGAACGGGTTGTACCGCGCGGCCGTGGCGATCCAGTCCGGCGCGAGGGCCGGGTCCATCACCGCCGACGAGAGGAACATCAGCGGGATCGTGAGCAGCTGCGAGACGCCGATGAGCGCCTCCTGCTGCCGCGTGAGCAGCGCGACGGCGCCCGACAGCGCGGCGAACAGGCAGCTCAGCAGCGCCGCGGCGACCAGCATGACCAGGATGCCTGCCCCGCCGCCGGGGAACCGCGCCCCGCCGAGCCACGCGACGCCCACGACCACCAGCGCCTGCGCGCAGCCGAGCAGCGCGTACCAGGCCATCGAGGCGGCCAGCAGCGCGCCGCGGCTGGTCGGGGAGGCGAGGAAGCGATCCATCACGCCGCGGTCCATGTCCTGCACGAACGTCGTGCCCGCCCAGGCCGCGCCACCCATCGCCGTCATCATGACGACGCCGGGCGTGAGGTACTCGAGGTAGGTCACGTCCGCGCCGCCCGCGAAGCCGGGGATCTCGATGACGGACCGGAACAGCTGCCCGAACAGCAGCAGCCAGATCATCGGCTGCAGCAGGTTCATCACCATGAACACGGGGATGCGCACGCCCTGCCGGGCCTGCCGGCCGGTGAGGAGCGCGGCCTGCGTCAGGGCGCTCATGCCGCCACCTCCTCGACCCCGGCGCCCGCCGTCGAGCGGTGGGCCGCCTCCAGACTGCGGCCGGTGTGCCGCAGATAGACGTCGTCGAGCGTGGGCCGGGACAGCGCGGCCGCCCGCACGCCCAGGCCCGCGGCGTCGAGCGCCGCGAGCAGCGCCGGGAGCGCGGTGGCCCCCGCGTCGGCGCGCGCCCGCAGCGCGCGCCCGTCCGCGGCGACGTCGACGACGCCGGGCACGCGCGCGGCCACCGGTGCGGCCGCCGCCGCGGCGGCCTCGTCGTCGAGCTCGACGGTGACGCCGTCGCCGCGCAGCTCGTCCTTCAGCGCGTCGGGGGTGCCCGCGGTGACGACCCGGCCCGCGTCCACGATGACCACCTGGTCGGCGAGACGGTCGGCCTCGTCGAGGTAGTGCGTGGTGAGCAGGATCGTCATGCCGTCGCCGGCCGCCATGCGCTCGATCTCGGCCCACATCGCGGCGCGCGCCTCGGGGTCGAGGCCGGTGGTGGGCTCGTCGAGGAACAGCACCTGCGGCCGGTGCACCAGGCCGACGGCGACGTCGAGCTTGCGCGCCATCCCGCCGGACCAGGTCTTCACCAGGCGGTCGGCGGCGTGCGCGACGCCGAAGCGCTCGAGCAGCTCGTCCGCCCGCGCCCGGGAGTCGCGGGCGCCGAGCCCCTGCAGCCGCCCGGCGAGCACGAGGTTCTCGCGCCCGGTGCCCATCGGGTCGGTCACGGGGCGCTGCGCCACGTAGCCGATGGCGCGCCGGACGGCGGCCGGGTCGCGCACCACGTCGTGGCCCGCGACGCGGGCGGTGCCCGCGTCGGGCCGCGACAGCGTCGCGAGGATCTTCACGGTGGTGGACTTGCCGGCGCCGTTGGGGCCGAGCAGGCCGAGCACGCTGCCCGGCGCGGCGGACAGGTCGAGGCCGTCGAGCGCGCGCACAGGGCGTACGCCGCGACCGGAGCGGTAGGTCTTGGTCAGGCCGGCGACGTCGATGGCGACGTCGGGCGAGATCGGTCGTGCGGACATGTCTCCTCCTTGCTGGGTGGACCAGCGGTCGGAGGGTCCGGCGCACGCCCTAGGGTGGGAGTGCGTCTCGTGGTGCGGTCGTGCACCGGACCCGAGCCACCGGTCCCGGGCGATGGCAGTCGCCCGGGACCGTTCTTGTCACTGCTCGTGCTGCTCGCCCGTCGACCTGAAGAGCATCCGGGCGAGGACGAGCATCATCACCGCGAGGGCGACGACGAAGGTCAGCCAGGACCAGGCCCAGCCGACGGTGAGGCCGAGGACGACGAACACGACGAACGCCATCAGCCAGATGGCCACGGTGTAGACGCCGAACCGCGCCGCGGCGGCCGGGTCGTGCTCGAAGCGGTCGTAGTGGTGTCCGCCGGCGTGCGCCCGCGCGACGTCCCGCACCCACGCCTTCTTCCGGTTGGTCTGCGTGACGCCGAGCATCGTGAACAGGACGCCACCCACGACGAGGAACCCCGCCGCGACGACGTACGCCCACGCCTCGAACTCGCCGAGCAGGGTGAATCCGGCGAGGAGCAGGCCGAAGACGGCGAGGCCCGTGGCCAGGTAGTAGCCGCCGGCGCGTCGCGACGGCACCGGGTGGTTCGTCGTCGTCTCCTGCGAGAGGGACGACCCGACCACGAAGCCGGCGGCGCTGGACGCCGTGAGCAGGAGGGCTGCGACGGCGAGGCCCGGCAGGGCGAGGACGTCGAGGGCCGCCAGCACGCAGAGGGCGACGAGGGCCACGAGCACCAGCGACGCGAGCACGACGCCCAGCACGAACCGGGGCTTCGGGCGCACGCGCTGCTGCCGGGCGACGGCGAACGCCTCCTGGAGCAGGGTGCGAGGCGTGCCCCCGGTCTGGGCCGCGACGTCCGCCTGCGCGTCGGCGACGATCGCGCGGACGTCGCCGAGCTCGTCGAAGGCACGGCGGGCGGCGTCGTCGGGCGACGCTCCCTCGGCCTGCAGCTCGGCGGCCCGGGCCTCGAGGTTCGCCCGGATCTCCTCCTTGAGGTCCTGAACCTCGGGGGACGGCTCGACGCCCGCGAACGCGTCGTCGAGGAGGCGGTGGACGGTGGTCATCGGGAGGAGTCCTTGTCTGTGCTCGAGTCCGCGCGCGGGTCCGTGCGCAGGAGGGAGTCGATGACGTCGCGGGTGGCGACCCAGGCGGCGACGTTGCGCCGGTAGACGGCGCGGCCGGCGTCCGTGATCCGGTAGTACTTGCGGCGCCCGCCCTGGGACTCGTCGCCCCAGTAGGCCTCGACCAGGCCGTCCTTGGTGAGACGGCGGTACGTCGCGTAGAGCGTGGCCTCCTTGATCTCGTGCGCCCCGCCCGTGGCGTCGCGGATCGTCTTGTAGATCTCGAAGCCGTAGCGGTCCCCGCGACGCAGCGTCGCGAGCACGATCGTGTCGGTGTGGCCACGCAGCAGGTCGGCGGAGAACGCGTCGTCCGCCGTCGAAGGTTCAGCTCGCTGCATCACGACAAGTACTGTATCTCATCAACTACTCGACGACAACGGGTGCTGCACGTGCACCACATCGTGCCGAGACGGTTCGCCGCGCCCTCCGCCGAAGACCGTGCGAGCCTGCCAAGCGGGACACCTGCTCATCGCGCGGACGCCGTCGTCCGCCCGACAGGAAGGGCACGCGATGGCCGCCGCACCGAGCGCACCACCCGCCGAGCCGGAGGCCCTGCCGCAGCGCAGGGTGCTGGCCGTCTTCGGCGGGCTCATGCTCGCGATGCTGCTCGCGGCGCTCGACCAGACGATCGTCGCGACCGCGCTGCCCACGATCGTCTCCGACCTCGGCGGCGCGGAGCACCTGTCCTGGGTCGTGACGGCGTACATGCTCGCGAGCACGGCCACCACGGTGCTGTGGGGCAAGCTCGGCGACCTCTACGGGCGCAAGGCCCTGTTCATCGCCTGCATCGTCATCTTCCTCGTCGGGTCGGTCCTCTCCGGCACGTCCCAGACGATGGGCCAGCTCATCGCGTGGCGCGCCGTGCAGGGCGTGGGCGGCGGCGGGCTGATGGTGCTGTCGCAGGCGATCATCGGCGACGTCGTCCCCCCGCGGGAGCGGGGCAAGTACCAGGGCTTCTTCGGCGCCGTGTTCGGCGTCTCGTCCGTCGCCGGCCCGCTGCTCGGCGGCTTCTTCGTGGACAACCTCGACTGGCGCTGGGTCTTCTACATCAACATCCCCATCGGGATCGTCGCGCTGCTCGTCGTCGCGTCCGTGCTGCCGCACATCGAGGCCGGCAAGAAGCCCCGCATCGACTACGCCGGCATCATCCTGCTGGGCCTGATCTCCACGTCCGTCGTGCTGGTCACCAGCCTGGGCGGCACCACGTGGGAGTGGGCGTCCTGGCCGGTCTACGGGATGGTCGCGCTCGCCGTCGCGTCGCTGGTCGCGTTCGTCGTCGTCGAGCAGCGCGCCCCCGAGCCCGTGCTCCCCCTGCACCTGTTCCGCAGCAAGGTGTTCTCCGTGTCCGCGGTGGTCGGGTTCGTCGTCGGCTTCGCCATGTTCGGCGCGATCACCTACCTGCCGCTGTACCTGCAGACGGTCAAGGGGTCCACGCCCACCGAGTCCGGCCTCGAGATGACGCCGATGATGCTCGGCATGCTGCTCACGTCCATCGGGTCGGGACAGCTCATCTCCCGCACCGGGCGGTACAAGGTCTACCCGATCGTCGGCACCGCGATCACGGCGGGCGGGCTCTTCCTGCTCTCCCTCATGGGCCGCGACACCACCACGCTCCAGGCCGGGCTGAGCATGTTCGTCCTCGGCGCCGGGCTGGGCATGGTCACGCAGGTGCTCGTGATCGCCGTGCAGAACGCGGTCAGCTACAAGGACCTCGGCACCGCGACCTCCGGCGCCACGTACTTCCGCACCATCGGGTCGTCGGTCGGGGTCGCGGTCTTCGGCACGATCTTCGCGAACCGGCTCACCGACGCGCTCGTCACCGGTGTCCCGGCGACGGCGGAGGGCCCGTGCGGGCCCGGGGCGCTGGCCGCGTCCACCCAGAACCTCGCGCAGTGCCCGCCCGAGGTGCAGGACTGGTTCCTGGACGCGTACGCGGGCGCCCTGCACGTCGTCTTCCTGTGGGCGGTGCCGATCGCCGTGCTCGCCTTCGCTCTCACGTGGCTGCTGCCGGAGGTCGAGCTGCGCACCGCGACGCGCGGCGACGCCGCCACCACCGCCGGGCAGGCGGCGGGCGAGTCGTTCGCGCTCGGCTCCGCCCGGACGTCCCTCGACGAGCTGCGCCTCATCCTGTGGCGCCGCGTCGGCAAGCTGGACCCGCTCAAGGTGTACGAGACGATCGCGCGCGACGACGACCTCACCGCCGAGGAGGCGTGGATGGTCACGCGCGTCTCCCTCAAGCGGAAGCGGTCCGTGCAGCTCATGGCCGAGCGCACGGAGGTGTCGCCCGAGACGGTGCGGCGCATCGCCCGGGCGCTGGCGGCGCGCGGACTCGTCGAGGTGGACGGCGACGCCGTCCTCGCCACCCCCGACGGCGACGTCGTCGCCGAGTCGATCCGCGAGGCCGAGCGGCAGCGGCTGCGTCGGTACGTCGCCGAGTGGCCCGGCGGGGACGAGCCCGAGGTCGACCAGCTCGTGGAGCAGCTCACCCACCAGCTCCTCGCCGACGACACGGACGTCGTCGAGCACCGCTGACCGACCGCCCGCGGACCGTCACATCTCCGGGAGGGCGTCCCGGGCCTCCTCGGGCGGCAGGCCCGCCGCCTCGAGCAGGTCCACGACGGGCGAGCGCAGCAGCAGCACCAGGGACTGCACCTGCCAGTGCCCCTCGCCCACGGTGCGCGGGTCGACGTCGCGCGCGACGTCGAGCAGCGCGTCGCGCGCCTGGCCCAGGCCCGTGCCCGAGCCGAGGGCGGCGGCGAGCAGCCGCACGCCGTGCGCGAGGCGCACGACCAGGTCCGCGACCGGGTCGGCGGTCGGGTCGACCTCCGGCGGCGGGGGGAGCCCGCCCGCCAGCGGCGCCGCCGTCACCCGGTGGCTTCCCTCGTCCCCCAGCTGCCCCAGCGAGCGGAGCGTCGCCGGGGCGCGCCGGGCGAGCACGCGCACGCTGCGCATGGCCCGGTCGACCAGCACCGCCTGGCCGGTGAGGCGCGTGATCTCCGCCCGGAGCACGCGGTTGACGCTCACCCGGGCGATCTCGTCCGACTTGGTCGCGACGTCGTGCCACTCCTCGAGCGACTTCTCGGCGGCCCGACCGCGCACCAGCGCCGCGGCGAGCTCGTCGGGGTCGCCGTCGCGCAGGCCGAGCGCCACGGACTCCAGCGTGAGGGCCAGCTCGCGGGTCGCGCTCTGCGCCAGGTCGCGGATGCGCCGCCGCGGGTCGCCGGGCGTGAGGAGCGCGACGAGCAGCGCCACGCCGCCCCCGACCAGGGCATCCGTCCAGCGGCCGAACGCGCCGTTGGTCGCCACGGAGGCCGGCAGGCCCACGACGACGCCCGCCTGGACGCCCGCCTGGATGGTCACCAGCGGGCCGCGGTCGACGAACCGGGCGATGAGGGCCGAGATCCCCATCACCAGCGCGATCTGCCACCAGCCGGACCCGATGAGGTGGACCATGACGTCGCCCAGCGCGACGCCGAGCGCCACGCCTGCCGCGACCTCGGCCACCTTGCGCAGCTCGCGGTCGAAGCTGAACCCGAGGCACACCCACGCCGCGATGGCGGCGAAGAACGGCTGCGTGTGCCCCAGCACGACGGTCGCGATCCCGTACGCGACGCCCGCGGCCAGCGCCGCCTGGACGATGGGCCAGAACGCGACGCGCACCCGCGAGATGCCCTGCCGCAGCCGGATGCGCCGGGGCAGGGTCCGCAGGGCCGCGCGCGCGGCGGCGCCCGCGCGCCGCGACATGTCGCCCGCGGGACGGGCCGCCGGCTCGTCGCTCACGGGCGCCCGCTCACAGCAGGCCCCTCACAGCAGGCTCTGCGGGGCGTCGGGCCCGCGCGGGGTGAGGCCGCGCGTCAGCGGCCCGTGCGCCTCGGGCCGGTCGGCCGAGACGCCGTCGCCCGGCACCACGACCTCCTGCGCGGCCGCGACCTGCAGCTCCTGCCCGCCGACGTCGCCCACCACGGTGAGCTCGGCGTCCTCGGGGGCGGACCGCTTGATCACGGCGAGGGCGACCGGGCCGAGCTCGTGGTGCCGCGCCACCGTGGTCACGGTGCCGACGGCACGCCCCTCCGGCCCGCCCACGAAGACCTCCGCGCCCGCCTCGGGCACCACGTGCTGGGAGCCGTCCAGGTGCAGCAGCACCAGCCGCCGCGGCGGGCGGCCCAGATTGTGCACGCGTGCGATCGTCTCCTGACCGCGGTAGCAGCCCTTGTGCAGGTGGACGGCGGTGCGCAGCCAGTCGAGCTCGTGCGGCACGCTGCGGTGGTCGACCTCGTGCGCCAGCCGCGGGCGCCACGCCTCGACGCGCAGCGCCTCGGTGGCCCACGTTCCGGCCAGGCGCCATCCGGCGGCCTCACGCTCGGCGACGGCGGCCTCCAGGTCGGCGCGCGGCACGAGGACGAGCCGCCACGGACGGTCGAGGCCCGGGTGCTCCGTCTCGGGCGGGCCGTACCGGGTGCCGCCCTGGGCGACGCGCGGCCAGGTGTCCCACCAGGTCACGGGCTCGCCCTCGACGCCCTCGGCGGCGACCGGCTCCCCCAGCGCCGCGTACTCGGCGGAGAGGTCGTCGATCTCGACCCGCATCATGAACTTCATGCGCTCGAGCCAGGCGGCCAGCGGCGCGGCGTGGTCGCCCTCGGTGACCAGCCAGGTGGCCTCGCCGTCGTCGACGACGCCCGCGGCGTGCTCGACGTGGCCCTGCGGGGACAGCACGAACAGCTCGGTGGAGGTGCGCGGCGCGAGACCCTGCACGTCCTGCGACGTGATCGAGTGCAGCCACGACAGGCGGTCGGGGCCGGCGACGCGCACGACGCCCAGGTGGGACTGGTCGACCACGGCCCCGCCGCGGGCGAGCGCACGCTGCTCGGCGACCGGGTCCCCGTAGTGCCAGGCCACGCCCTCGTCGGCACCCGTGGCAGCCACGGCGCCCTGTCGGGCCAGGAGCGGCGAGTCCATCGGACGCCCTCTCAGTCGTTCTCGACGCGGTCGAGCTGGGCGGAGGCGTACGAGCCGAGCGGGTGCCCGAACGCGGCGAGCTCCTCGACCCACATCAGGCGCCCCTCGACCAGGCCGTACAGGCGCTTCGCCGCGGTGACCTCCGCGGCGGTCGAGGTGCGGGCCACGAAGTCCGTGGCGAGGTCGATGCGGCCGTTGCCCGCGACGCCGAGGAACAGGGCGAGCCGGCCCGACGCGTCGGTGACGAGCACCTCGAGCGCGTGCCGGTCGTCCTCCAGCCCCTCCGGGCGGTCGGTCGACACGCGCCAGTAGCCGGTCTCCGTCGACCAGACCGTGTCGGGCTCGTCGTCGCCCGGCGTGCCCTCGCCGTCGGCCGCCGCCGCGGAGCGCACGCGCAGCGTGGACTCGAAGCGCAGGTAGGGCCCGCCGTCGTGGTCGAAGACGAGGTCGTGCACGAACGGCGTCTCGTCGATGCCGGTGTACTCGATCACGCCCTCGCCCTGCCAGCGGCCCACGAGCCACGCGAGCGGGTAGACCTCGGGCGCGAGGCCCTCGGGGAAGGCGAAGGGCATCAGCGCTGGCCCTGGAACAGCTTGTAGACGACGTAGCCGGCGAACCAGAGGATCGTGACCGACACGACGACCAGCAGACCGGTGAACACTGCCTCGAGAGCGTGGATCGACATGCCGCGATCCTACCCAGCCGTCCCGGCATCGGTCAGCGTGAGTAAGGTCGCCGCCCATGAGCACCCCCACCGCTGCGACGCCCGCGCGCTCGCTCGTGATCAAGACCACGTCGGGGACGGACCGGCCGGAGGCCGCCAACCAGGCGCTCACCGTGGCGGCCGCGGCCGTCGCCGCCGGCGCGGAGGTGAGCCTGTGGCTCACCGGGGAGGCGGCGTGGTTCGCCGTCCCCGGCCGGGTCGCGGAGCTCTCGCTCGAGCACGCCGCGCCCGCCGGCGACCTGCTCGACGCCGTCCTCGCCGCCGGCACGGTCACCCTCTGCACGCAGTGCGCCGCCCGCCGCGGCCTCGGGCCCGACGACGTCCTGCCCGGCGTGCGCATCGCCGGGGCCGCCGTGTTCGCCGAGGAGGTGCTGCGCCCGGGCGCCCAGGCGCTCGTCTACTGACGCCGCGCACCCGGTGTGAGGCACACCACCCGGCCCCCGGACGCACTCCCGCCGGGCACCCCCCGTGCCGTAGATTGAACGTTGAAGCATCCAGTGACGCCCTGCCGTCGAGCCGGCCGGCGGGCGCACGTGCCCCAGAGGCCCGCCCCGCACGGCGCCGGCCGACGTCGCGACCACGGAGAACCATCCATGACCTCGTCCACCAGGACCTGGAACGACCTCGTCATCCCCGCCGCCGGCGACTACGTGCTCGACAAGGAGCACCGGCGGCTCGGCTTCCTCGCGATGCACATGATGGTGAGCCCGGTGCGCGGCGAGTTCTCGTCGGGGAGCGCGACCATCCGCGTGGCCGAGGACCCGTTGCAGTCGTCGGTGACCGCGACGCTGGATGCCGCGACCATCAGCACCCACCTGCCGGACCGCGACGCGCACCTGCGCAGCCCCGACTTCCTCGACGTGGAGAACTTCCCGACGATCGAGTTCCGCAGCACGGGCATCGAGTGGCGCACCGAGGTCGACCCGATCTTCTCGTGGGCCCGCCTCAAGGGCCGCACGCCGGGTCGCGCCGACACCGCCCCCAGCACGCTGAAGACGTCCGCGAAGTTCGTGCTCCACGGCAACCTGACGATCCGCGGCATCGCCCACCCCATCGCGCTCGACGCCGAGTTCGGCGGGGCTGGTCGGGACCCGTACGGCCGCGACATCTTCGGTTTCAGCGCGGCGGCCGACTTCGAGCGCGAGAAGTACGGGCTGGTGTGGAACGTCCCGCTCGAGGCCGGCGGCGTGCTCGTGAGCAAGAAGGTGCGCATCGAGCTGGCCGGCGAGGCGATCAACCTGGCGGGCGTGGTCGAGCGCCCGGCGTGACGCCCGCCCCGGGCCCGCCGCCGCGAGGCGGCGACCCTGCTCAGGCGACGACGAGCCGCCCCACGACGAACACCAGGATGCCGCTCACGGCGACCGGCGCCGTGACCGCGGCCAGCACCGCCCGGCGCCCCGTCAGCGCAGGCTGACGCTCGAACAGCAGGCGCAGCACCGCGACCACCAGGCCGGTCACGGCGCCCGCCACCAGGCCGCTCACCGGGTCGATCGCCGGCAGGAGCGTCGCCACCCCGCCCGCGGCGACGGCGCCCAGCGCCACCCCCACGAGCGAGCCCGCCCAGCCGCGCGCGACCGGCGTCGCCGACACCGCCGCGGCGACCGCGAGGCCGAGCGCGCTCACGACCACGAGCGCCGCGCCCGCCTCCGAGCGACCCGCGGCCACCCAGCCGGAGCAGCACACCGCGACCACGGCGCCGGTCACCGTGCCGCTCACGGACTCCACGAGCCGGGGCCGCCCGCCGCGGCGCAGCATCTCCGCGACGAACGCCAGCACCAGCGCCATCGCGAGCACCAGCGGCACGTTGCGCAGCACCGGCTCGCCCTGGGTGGCCCACGCCACGGCGACCGCGCCGAGCCCGGCGACCGCCACGACGACCGTCGTCCCGCCCGGGGCCGGCAGCCGCAGCAACGGGCCCCAGCCGGCCGCGAGGAGCAGCACGAGCCCCCCGGCCACCGCCGTCAGGGGCAGGATCCCGTAGTCGTCGAGGGCGGCGGCCGCCGCGACGACGGCGGAGAGGACGGCCGTCCAGACGGCGCGGGTGGTCACGGTCACGACGACGAGTGTCGCAGACGGCGGGCGGCGTCCCCGCCGTCCACGACCCGGGGCCACGAGCCGTGCCGCGACCGTGCCGCGACCCGTCCGCGACCCACCGCCGCCACGCCGCGGCCACGCCCGTCACAGTCCGGTCGCCGATCGGAAACGCGCCCGCAACACGGCTCGGGGCACACTGCGGGAACCGGTCACACGACCGGGACGGGTGCGGTGTGATCCACGCCGCACCGCGGTACGTTGGCGGACGCACCTGTCGGACGCTGTCGAACGGACCGTCCGACGACCGGGAGGAGGTGCCGGTGGCCGAGCTGCTGATCCTCACGCCCGCGTCCGGCGGGTCGGTCGAGGTGCTGCCCGCCCTGGGCCTGCTGAACCACCGGATCCGGGTGCTGCCCATGGAGCCGTCCGCCCTGGTGGACGCCCCGGACTCCGACGTCGTGCTGCTCGACGCGCGTCGTGACCTCGTCGCCGCCCGCACCACGTGCCGGCTCCTGCACGCCACCGGCCTCACCGTGCCGCTCGTGCTCGTGCTCACGGAGGGCGGGCTCACCGTCGTCACGCACGAGTGGGGTGCCGACGACCTGCTGCTCGAGGCCGCCTCGCCCGCCGAGGTGGAGGCGCGCCTGCGCCTCGTGATCGAGCGGTCCGAGCGCGGCCCCGTCGACGACGGCCCCCAGGAGATCGCCGCCGGCGACCTCGCGATCGACGCCGGCGGCTACACCGCGAGGCTGCGCGGCCGCCCCATCGACCTCACGTACAAGGAGTTCGAGCTCCTCAAGTACCTGGTGCAGCACCCGGGCCGCGTGTTCACGCGGGCGCAGCTGCTGCAGGAGGTCTGGGGCTACGACTACTACGGCGGCACCCGCACCGTGGACGTGCACGTGCGGCGCCTGCGCGCCAAGCTCGGCCCCGAGCACGAGCAGCTCATCGGCACCGTCCGCAACGTCGGCTACCGGTTCGACCCGCCCAAGGAACCCCGGCCGGTGGAGGGCGCCGACGCGGACGACGCCACGACGTCGGACGGCACGGGCGCGGCCGGGCGGGCGGCCCCCACCCGCTGAACCCGCGCGCCCGCACGGGCCCCGGCGCACCGCACCAGGTAGGTTCGACCGGTGACCGCGATGTCGGACTCCAGCGACTTCTCCAGCGCCCTGGTCGACGGACCCTGGCGGCACGAGCTCGTGCCCGCGAACGGCGCCCGCTTCCATGTCGCGCTCGCCGGGCCCGACCGGACGAACGGCGGCCGCAGCCCGCTCGTCGTGCTGCTGCACGGCTTCCCGCAGTTCTGGTGGGCGTGGCGGCACCAGATGGAGCAGCTCGCCGACGCCGGGTACCGGGTGGCGGCGATGGACCTGCGGGGCGTGGGCGCCTCCGACAAGCCCCCGTCCGGGTACGACGTCCCCACCGGCACGCAGGACGTGGCGGGCGTGGTGCGCTCCCTCGGCCACGACCGGGCCGTCGTCGTCGGGCACGGCACGGGTGGTGTCACCGCGTGGTCGATGGCGCGGCTGCAGCCCGCCGTGACCGCGGCCGTGGCCGCCGTCTCCGCGCCGCACCCGGCCCGCCTGCACGTCTCGGGCCGCCAGCTGCTCACCCCGCTGGCCCGCCGCCAGCTCGCCGCCTACCAGCTGCCCACGCTGCCCGAGCGCCGGCTCACCGACGGCGACCAGGTGGCACGCGTGCTGCGCGACGGCGCCGCGCGCCCCCTCGGCACCGACGCCTACGAGCTGTACCGCACCGTGATGCGGATCCCGTTCGCGGCGCACACCGTGATGGAGTCGCTGCGCTGGATGGTCCGCTCGACCCCGCGCCCCGACGGCCGCCGCTATCTCGCCGCGCTGCGCGAGCCCGTCGACGTCCCGGTGCTGCAGGTGCAGGGCGAGCTGGACGGCTTCGTCGACCCCCGCCACGCCCCCGTCGACGGCGCGGCGCTCGCCCGCGACTTCCGCTACGAGACCGTCGACGGCGCCGGGCACTTCCTGCCCGAGGAGGCCCCCGACGAGGTCGGCAAGCTGCTCGTCGACTGGCTCGAGCACGCCCTCGCCGCCCGCTGACACCCCGTCAGGGCCGGGTCAGCCCCGTGGCCCCGGCTTGACGAGCTTCGCCGCCGCGACCGGGTCCGTCTCCCCGATCCCGAACGACGGGCACCAGCGCGCCACCGGGCACGCCCCGCACGCCGGCCGCCGCGCGTGGCACCGCCGTCGCCCGTGCCACACGAGGTGATGGCTCAGCATCGTCCAGTCCTTCTTCGGGAACAGCGCCCCGACCTCGTGCTCGACCTTGACCGGGTCCTCCTGGTCCGTCCAGCCGAAGCGGCGCGCCAGGCGCCCGAAGTGCGTGTCCACCGTGATGCCAGGGACGCCGAACGCGTTGCCCAGCACCACGTTCGCCGTCTTGCGCCCCACCCCCGGCAACGTCACCAGGTCGTCCAGGCGGGCCGGGACCTCGCCGTCGAACCGCTCGACCAGCGCCTGCCCCAGCCCGATGATCGAGCGCGTCTTGGCGCGGAAGAAGCCGAGCGGCTTGAACAGCTCCTCCATCTCCGCCGGGTCCGCGCCCGCGTACGCGGCGGCGTCCGGATAACGGGCGAAGATCGCCGGCGTCGTCGCGTTGACCCGCACGTCCGTGGTCTGCGCCGACAGCACCGTCGCCACCAGCAGCTCCAGCGGCGTCGTGAAGTCCAGCTCCGCGCGCGCGTCCGGGTACGTCACCGCCAGCTCGCGGTCGATGCGGCGCGCGCGCCGCACCAGCGCGACCCGCGACTCGCCCGTGGGCGTCGCGTCGGACGGGAGGGCGGTCGAGGAGGCGGGCTTCGTCGGCACGGTCCGAGCGTAGCCATCCACTCCGACAGCCCGCCCGCGCCGGATCCGGTGGCGCCGTCTCGGGGCTCTCCCCGGGCTTCCCGGCGCTTCGTCGTGCCGCGATTTGGTGCGGTGAGGCAGACTGAGAACCGGAACACACCCTCTTGACAACCCCCGGACGACCGCACCCGACCCGGGACGGCCGCCCCCGAACCACGTGAGGAATCCTGTGGACGACACCGTCGTGCTCTCCGCCCCTCTCTTCGCGGACATGGAATCCGAGGAGACGAAGGCGCTCTTCGAGTCCATGGTCCCGGTCGAGCTGACCCGCGGGGACGTCCTCTTCCGCGAGGGCGAGCCCGGCGACCGGCTGTACGTCATCGCGCAGGGCAAGATCAAGCTCGGCCGGCGGTCGAGCGACGGCCGGGAGAACCTGCTGTCGATCCTCGGCCCCGGCGAGATGTTCGGCGAGCTGTCCCTGTTCGACCCGGGCCCCCGCACGGCGACCGCCTCGTCCGTCTCCGACGCGCTCGTCTACGAGCTGCGCCACCAGGCCCTCGTGCAGTGGATCGCCGCGCACCCCAGCGTCGCCACCACCCTGCTCGGCGCCCTGGCGCGCCGCCTGCGCCGCACCAACGAGACCCTGGCCGACCTGGTCTTCTCCGACGTCCCCGGCCGCGTCGCCAAGGCCCTCCTCGACCTGTCCGCCCGCTTCGGCGAGCCGAACGACGACGGCATCCGGGTCGCCCACGACCTCACGCAGGAGGAGCTCGCCCAGCTCGTCGGCGCCTCCCGCGAGACCGTCAACAAGGCCCTGGCGGACTTCGCGACGCGCGGATGGGTGCGTCGTGAGGGTCGCGCGGTCGTGCTGCTCGACATCGACCGTCTGGAGCGGCGGGCTCGCTAGCCTTGGGCCGCCTTGGTTGCGGCCGTCACCTTTCTCGCTGACGCAGGCGGGAGAGGCGTTCTTCGCCGGGTCGCGTTCACGGGCCCAGGGGGCCCTCCACTTCGGGACGTCTACGACCCGGCGAAGAACGCCTCTCCCGCCTGCTCTGCTGTCTGCTCACGGCATTGAAGCCCGACGGCGGCGCGAACCCCGCTACGGTGTCGCCGCCCCGCGGCCCGAGGTCGCGCGACGCCGCGTTCGGTCGGGGTGAGCGGCGCGCTCCCTCGTGGTGGGGGAATCTGCCGGTGCTGTACTCCAGCCGGGGAGCTGAGCCCCGAAGCCACCTGCCGCCGGGCACGACTCGGGGCCGCTCGTCGAACGGCGTACCGCGAGCATCGACGTCGAGCGCGTCATCCGAGGAAGCGGAGCGCGAGACGGTGCAGGAGCGGGTGGGGACGAGGTCCTTCGCCAGGTCGTAGACGTCCCGAAGTGGAGGGCCCCCTGGGGCCCGTGAACGCGACCTGGCGAAGGACCTCGTCCCCACCCGCGGCCGCAACCAAAAGGCAGCGACCGCAACAACAGCTCAGCCGGCGAGCTCGACGATCAGTTCGACCTCGACCGGGGAGTCGAGCGGCAGCACCGCCACCCCGACCGCGGAGCGCGCGTGCACGCCCGCGTCGCCGAAGATCTCGCCGAGCACGTTCGACGCGCCGTTGATGACGCCCGGCTGGCCGGTGAAGGACGGGTCGGAGGCGACGAAGCCCGTCACCTTGACGATCCGCGCGCCGTCGAGGGTGCCCACGAGGGAGCGGACGGCGGCGAGCCCGTTGAGGGCGCAGGTGCGCGCCAGGTCGGCGGCCTCCTCCGGGGAGACCCCCGCGCCGACCTTGCCCGTCAGCGGCAGGGCGCCGTCGACGAACGGCAGCTGGCCGGCCGTGTAGACGTAGCTGCCGGAGCGGACGGCGGGGACGTACGCCGCGACGGGCGCGGCGACGTCGGGCAGGGTGATGCCGAGCTCGGCGAGGCGGGCCTCGGGCGAGGCGCTCATCACTGCCCGCCGGAGGGGCGCTTGAGGTAGGCGACCAGGTTGGTGCTGTCGGGGCCGGGGACGACCTGGACGAGCTCCCACCCGTCGGCCCCCCATTGGTCGAGGATCGCCTTGGTGTTGTGGATCAGCAGGGGGATGGTCGCGTACTCCCACGTGGTAGCCATGCCGCGATCGTAACCAGCGACCGCTCCGACCGCTGTCGTCCCGCCGCTCCCACGACCGGTCCACACGATCTGCACAGCGGTACCGGCGTCGCGGCCGTGCTGCCTCGGGCACAGCCCGTACCCTGGTGGGCATGGCCAAATCCGACCCTCGCCGCATCACGCGCACGATGCCGGCGACCCAGCTCGTCGCCCTGCTGCTCGCGTTCGTCCTCGCGGCCGGGGTGGGCGGCGTCCTCGCCGCCGGGCTGGTCATCCCGATGGTGGCGGGCGCCAACGCCGCGGCCGACAGCACGGTCGCGATCTACGACGAGGTGCCGGCGGAGCTGGAGCCGCGGCCGATGTCGCAGCAGTCGCGCATCTACGCCGCGGACGGCAAGCTGCTCGCCACGTTCTACGCGCAGAACCGCATCGTGGTGCCGCTGGACGAGATCTCCGAGCCGATGCAGCACGCGGTGATCGCCATCGAGGACGAGCGCTTCTACGAGCACGGCGGCATCGACGTGCAGGGCATGACGCGCGCGCTGGCCAACAACGTGGCCGGCCACGCCACGCAGGGCGCGTCCACGCTGACGCAGCAGTACGTGAAGAACATGCTCATCGACCAGGCGCTGCAGGACGGCGACCAGTTCGGCGTCATCAAGGCGAGCGAGGACTCGATCTCGCGCAAGCTCACCGAGGCGAAGATGGCCATCTCCCTCGAGAAGACGATGTCGAAGGACGAGGTGCTGCAGGGCTACCTCAACGCCGCGCAGTTCGGTTCGCGCAGCATCTACGGCGTTGAGGCCGCGGCCCGCTACTACTTCGACAAGCACGCCTCCAAGCTGAGCGTCGTCGAGGCCGCGACCATCGCCGGCATCACGAAGTCGCCGAGCCGCTTCGACCCCACGGTGAACCCGAAGGAGGCGAAGGAGCGTCGCGACCTGGTGCTGCAGAACATGTGGAAGCTGGGCTACATCTCCACCGAGGAGCGCGACGAGGCGAAGGCGGCGTCGATCAAGAAGACGCTCGACGTCAACCCCACGGAGATCGGCTGCGCCGCCGCCGGTGACTCCGCGTTCTTCTGCGACTACGTCACCAAGGAGATCGTCACCAACCCGGTGTTCGGCGAGACGAAGTCCGAGCGTCAGCAGCTGCTGTACCGCGGCGGTCTCGAGATCCACACCACGCTGGACCCGAAGAAGCAGAAGGCGGCAGCGAAGGCGGTCAAGAACGCCGTCCCCGCCGGCGACTCGAGCGGTCTGCAGTCGGCGATCGCGTCCGTCGAGCCGGGCACGGGCAAGGTCCTCGCGATGGCCCAGAACATCCCCTACACGCCGTCCGAGGGCGGCAAGGGGACCACGCGCGTGAACTACGCGGCCGACCCGACGCACGGCGCCTCCGGTGGCTTCCAGGTGGGCTCGAACTTCAAGCCGTTCGTCCTCGCCGAGTGGCTCAAGGAGGGGCACACCCTGAGCGAGCGCGTGAACGCGACGAAGCAGGCGCGCTGGCCGCAGAACTTCCAGACGCCGTGCGTGGGCAACCTGGCCGCCGCCGAACCGTGGGCGCCGGCGAACTCCGAGGGCGTCGAGGTCGGGTACATCTCCGCGCTCGAGGCGACGTACGAGTCGGTCAACACCGCCTACGCGGCCATGGGGTACCAGCTCAACCTCTGCGACCTGCGCAGCACCGCCTGGGACATCGGCTTCCGCCCCACGCGCTCCGTCCAGGACGGCGGGCGGGTCGTGACCGACCCGAAGGAGTCGGACATCGACATCCAGGCGCCGATGATCATCGGTACCCAGGAGTCGACGCCGCTGTACCAGGCGGCCGCCTACGCGACGCTGGCCAGCGGCGGCACCTACTGCTCCCCGATCGCCATCACGAGCATCACCGGCCCGGGCGGCAAGGACTACGACGTCCCGGACGCGAAGTGCAAGAAGGACGCGCTCCCGGAGAACGTGGCCAACACCGTGGTGTTCGCGATGGAGAAGGTCTTCTCCGGCACGGGTACGGCCCGCCAGCTCGGCGGCCTCGCGGACGGCCGCCCGGTGGCCGGCAAGACCGGTACGTCGCAGCTGTCGGCGCAGACGTGGTTCACGGGCTTCACGCCCAACCTGTCCACGTCCGTGTGGGTCGGCAACGCCGACCGCCCCAACGAGGACCACACCAACGGCATGTGGGTGAACGGCAAGTGGGTCCGTGTCCTCTACGGCTCGACCGTGGCTGCTCCGGCGTGGAAGGAGTACATGGACCAGGCCGTCTCCGACCTGCCCGTCAAGGACTTCGGCGCCCCGGACCCGAAGATGGTGGGCGTCACGGCACCGCCCCCGTCGACGAACGACGACGGCGGCGGCTCGAACGACGACGGCGGCGACAAGGGCAAGGAGCCCAAGGGCGACGAGGGCAACGACCGCGGCGGCAACGGGAACGGGAACGGCAACGGCAACGGACGCGCCAACGCGGAGGCCGCCTGGGACGCCGTCCAGAACGGTGACTGGGAGTCGCTCGGCGACGCGTGGGGCGACAACTGACCCCCGGCTGGCAGGTCGCGGGCGGGCTCGTCGCCGCCGGCGTCGCGGGCCTCGGCTACGCACACCTGGAGACCAAGCTCTTCACGGTGCGTCGGGCCACGGTGCCGGTGCTGCCCCCGGGCGAGCCCGACCTGCGCGTGCTGCACGTGTCCGACCTGCACCTCACGCCGTCGCAGAGCCGCAAGATCGCCTGGGTGCAGTCGCTGGCGGAGTACGAGCCGCACCTGGTGGTGAACACGGGTGACAACCTGGCCCACCGCGACGCGCTCGGCCCCCTGCTGGAGGCGCTCACGCCGCTGCTCACGACCGCGCCCGGTGCCTTCGTCATGGGGTCGAACGACTACTACGCGCCGGTGCCGAAGAACCCGGCGCGGTACCTGCGGCGCGACACCCGCATCGTGCACACCCGCCCGGCCGAGCTGCCGTCCGACGAGCTGGCCGGCGCGATGGTCGCCGCCGGCTGGCGGGACCTCACCAACCGGCGCGACACGGTCGAGGCCGACGGCCGCCTGCTGTCCCTGGTGGGCGTGGACGACCCGCACCTGGACCGCGACGACTTCCCCCCGTCGTCGGCTCCGTCCGGCGCGGGGCCCGACGACGCGGTGCTGCACCTCGGCGTCACGCACGCCCCGTACCGGCGGGTGCTGGACCGGATGCACGCCGACGGTACGGACGTCGTCCTCGCCGGCCACACGCACGGCGGGCAGCTGCGTCTGCCGGGCGTCGGCGCGCTCGTCACCAACTGCGACATCGACCGGCGGCGGGCCAGCGGGCTGCACGGCTGGCCGGGTCCGCGGCCCGACGAGACCGGTGGCGCAGGCTCCGCGTGGCTGCACGTGTCGGCCGGCGCGGGCACCTCGCCGTACGCCCCGGTGCGCTTCGCGTGCCGCCCGGAGGCGACGTTGCTCACGTTCACCGCCCGGTAGCCGGATCTCGTTTTCGTCCAGGCCGGATCGTCGGCTATTCTGAGCAGGCTTCCGCACGAGGACGTAGGTCCTGGGGCGCGGGAGCAAGTCCTTCGGGGTGTGGCGCAGCTTGGTAGCGCGCTTCGTTCGGGACGAAGAGGTCGCAGGTTCAAATCCTGTCACCCCGACCAGCCGAGAGGCCCTCTGAACAGCGGAAACGCTGATCAGGGGGCCTCTTGCTCTGCCTGGAAGCCTGTGCCCGGTCGTGGGCGGCGAAGGACCGCGCCGACCACCGCGCACAGCGCGCCGGGGACGAAGAACAGGCCGACGGAGAACCCGCCGAGCAGGACATAGACCACGAGGCAGACCGCCGACACGATCGACAGCACGGTCCACGCCCGGCCGCGGGCCGCCAGCGGCAGCGCGGCGAGCAGGACCGGGGCGACCACCCCCGTGACGTACGACCACGCCCCGGCGGCGAGCATCGACGTCGCCGGCTCGCAGGTCTCCCACTCCGAGACGAGCTCGCCCGTCGACGAGTACGTCGCTCCCCCGGAACACACGGACTCGGACTGATAGATCGGCGCGGTGAGCAGGAAGACGGCGGCCGCGACGACCAGCCCGAGCGCGACGACCTGCCACACCCGCTTCGTGCTCCACCACCTGGTCCGGCTCACGGTCCCCTCGCGGCTCCGTCGACGAACCGCCAATGAACCATACACACGTATGACTGGCAACTGGTCTACCCTGACGGGCGTGACCCAGGACCGCGCCGAGGCCACCCGCAGGCGCCTGCTCGACGCCACCGTCGCCGCGCTGCGCGTCCACGGGACCGCCGGGCTGACCTCGCGGGAGATCACCCGCGCCGCCGGGGTGAACCTGCAGGCCATCACCTACCACTTCGGGTCCAAGGACGAGCTGGTCGCGCAGGCCCTGACCGGGCTCGTGACCGAGCGGATCGCGCCCGTGCGCGCGGCCCTCGACACCGACGGCGACCCGGCGGAGCGGCTGTTCGCCGCGCTCCGCACCATCGGCGGGACGTTCGCCGTGGCCCGCGACGACCTGGCCGCCTACGCGAGCGCGGTCGCGGCGTCGTCGTCCCACCCGGCCCTGGCCGGCGCGCTGCGCGACCTGCACGCGGAGCTCGTCGACTACCTCGCCACGCTCATGGCACAGATGCAGGACGACGGCTACATCCAGGCCTGGGTCCGGCCGCGCGCGATGGCCGAGGTGCTGATCTCCATCGGCGACGGCGTCGCCATGCAGGCCCACTACGGCGAGCCCGACGTCGACGGCGTGCTCGACCAGGTCGCGCTGCTCCTCCTGGCCGCCCGCGACCAGAGGTCGCGGGTCTGGCCGGCGGCCGCCAGGGCCCTCCTCAGGCAGGCACGGAAGGGATGACGATGCGTCGACGCGCTGTGGTCGCGGGCTGGAACGGGTTCATCGGGCACCGGCTGGTGGCCGACCTGTCGGAGCGCGGGTACGACGTCGTGCGCGTCGGTCGCACGGGCCCCGACGCGCGCTGGGACGACCCCGCCGCGCTGGCCCGCGCCGTCGACGGCGCCGACCTGGTGGTGAACCTGGCGGGCAAGAGCGTCGGCTGCCGGTACACCGAGGCGAACCGCGACGAGATCCTGCGCTCGCGCGTCGCCACCACGCGCGCGCTGCGCGCGTCGATCGAGGCGGCCGCGACACCGCCACGGCTGTGGCTCAACGCCAGCACCGCCACCATCTACCGGTACGCGACGGACCGCCCGCAGACCGAGTCCGACGGCGAGCTGGGCACGGGCTTCTCGGTGGACGTCGCCCGCAGCTGGGAGCGCGAGCTGTTCGCCGGCGACCTGCCCGGCACCCGGCGGGTCGCGCTGCGCATGGCGATCGTGCTCGGCGGGCCGGCGTCCGACCTGCTGGCCCGGATCGCCCGGCTCGGCGTGGGCGGTCCGCAGCACGACGGCTGGTGGTTCCAGCACCGCCGCTACCGCGGCATCGGCGACGAGCCGACGGGCGGCCCGGTGCCGATCCACCGTTCGGGCGGCCGGCAGCGGTTCTCCTGGATCCACGTCGACGACGTGCTCGCCGCGATCCGGTTCCTCGACGCCCACGACGAGCTCACCGGGCCGGTCAACCTGTCCGCGCCGCACCCGAGCGACAACCGCACCCTCATGGCCGAGCTGCGCCGCGCCGTCGGCATGCCGGTGGGGATCCCCACGCCGCGCTGGCTGCTCGAGCCCGCGCTGTGGGCGCTGCGCAACGAGTCCGAGCTGGTGCTCAAGAGCCGCTGGGTGCTGCCGGAGACGCTGAGCGCCGCCGGCTTCGACTTCCTCTGGCCCGACATGGGGCCCGCGATCGACGACGCCGTCGGGCGCCGCTGACGGAGCGGGCGGAGGGTCGCCAGCATCGCGTAACTGTGGCACCGTCGGCCTCGGCAGCCCTCTTCCCCGCTGGTCAGGAGTCCACCATGCCCGCGCCGTCCACCGCACCCGTCGTCGTCGTCGGAGGTGGCCTCGCCGCCGCCCGGGCCGTGGAGGCCGTCCGTGAGCAGGACCCCGACGTCCACCTCGTCGTCGTCACCTCCGAGGGGCACCGCCCCTACGAGCGCCCGCCGCTGTCGAAGGACTACCTGCGGGGGCAGGCGGAGCCCGACGTCATCTACCCGCTCAAGGCGGGCTGGTGGGACGACCACGCCATCGACCTGCGCACGCTCACGACCGTCGTCGACCTCGCCCCGGCCGACCACGAGGTGACGTTCGCCGACGGCTCCACGCTCGGCTACTCGAAGCTGCTGCTCGCGACCGGCTCGACGCCGCGCGCGCTCCAGGTGCCGGGCCGGAGCTTCATCGGCGTGCACACCCTGCGGACCGTCGACGACGCCGACCTGCTCGCCGGGCTCCTGCTGCCCGCGTCGCTCGAGGGCGAGGGCAAGGTCGTCGTCGTCGGGGACGGCTGGATCGGCACCGAGGTCGCCGCGTCCGCGCGGATGCTCGGCCTGGACGTGTGCCTCGTCGGGCAGCTGGAGCACCCGCTGGAGGCGCCGCTCGGCCCCGAGCTCGGCGCCCTGTACGGGAAGCTGCACGACGAGCGCGGCGTGCAGCGGCACCGCGGCGACGTGGTCGCGTTCACCGGCGAGTCCGGCCGGGTGAAGGGCGTCGAGCTCGCCGACGGCACCCACCTGGAGGCCGACCTCGTGGTGATGGGCGTGGGCGTGACCCCCAACGTGGGCATCGCGTCGGCCGCAGGGATCGAGCTGCGCTCGCGCGACCTCGGCGGCGGGATCGTCGTGGACGGCACCCTGCGCACCTCCGCCCCCGACGTCTACGCCGCGGGCGACATCGCCTCCGTCCCGTCGCCGCACTACGGCCGCCCGCTGCGCGTGGAGCACTGGGCCGTGGCGCAGGACACCGGCGCGCACGCCGGCCGCGCGATGCTCGGCGACGATGCCGTCTACGACGTCCTCCCCTACTTCTTCAGCGACCAGTACGACGTCGGGATGGAGTACAAGGGGTTCGTCGACCCGCGCGCCGGCGACACCGAGGTGGTGATCAGCGGCTCCACCGACGACCGCGAGCTCGTCGCGTTCTGGCTGCGCGACGGCGAGGTGCAGGCGGGCATGGCCGTCAACGTGTGGGACCGCATGGACGACGTCGAGGAGCTGATCCGCTCCCGCCGGCAGGTCCCCCGCGCCGAGCTGGAGGCGTTCACGGGCTGACCGGCGCCGGGCCGACGGCGGGGCGGCCGAGGGCGCGCACCCGCCACCCGGCGGCGGCCCAGCGGTCGGCGTCGAGCGCGTTGCGACCGTCCACGACGACCCGGCGGGCGGGCTCGAGGGAGGCCGGGTCGAGGTCGCGGAACTCCTGCCACTCGGTGAGGTGCAGCACGAGGTCGGCGCCGGTGACGGCGTCCTCGACGGTGTCCGCGTAGCCGAGGGTGGGGAACGTGCGGGCCGCGGTGGCGTTGGCGCGCGGGTCGTGCACGCGCACGTGCGCGCCCTGCAGCTGCAGCTGGGCGGCGACGTTGAGCGCGGGCGAGTCGCGCACGTCGTCGGTGCCGGGCTTGAACGCCGCCCCCAGGACGGCGACGCGCCGCCCGAGCACGCTGCCGCCGCACTCCGCGACCGCCAGCGCGACCGTGCGCGACCGGCGGCGCATGTTGATGGCGTCGACCTCGCGCAGGAACGTCAGCGCCTGGTCGACGCCGAGCTCGCCGGCCCGCGCCATGAGCGCACGGATGTCCTTGGGCAGGCAGCCGCCGCCGAACCCGAGCCCCGCCGACAGGAACTGGTGCCCGATCCGGGCGTCGTGCCCGATCGCGTCGGTGAGCGCGACGACGTCGCCGCCTGCCGCGTCGCACAGCTCGGCGATCGCGTTGGCGAACGAGATCTTCGTGGCGAGGAACGCGTTCGCGGCCACCTTGACCAGCTCGGACGTGGCGAGGTCGGTGACGAGGAGCGGCACACCCGTGTCGACCACCGGCGCGTACAGCTCGCGCAGGGCCTTCTCGTGCCGCGGGTCGGTGACGCCGACGACGATCCGGTCGGGGCGCAGCGTGTCCTCGACGGCGCGGCCCTCGCGCAGGAACTCCGGGTTCCACGCCACGCCCACCTCGACGCCCACGGGCGCGAGACCGTCGGCGAGGGCCTGCAGCCCGGCGGCCGTGCCCACGGGGACGGTGGACTTGCCGACGAGCAGCGCGTCGCCGCGCAGGTGCGGCACCAGCGCGGACACGGCGGCCTCGACGTGGCTCGTGTCGGCGGCCATCGAGTCCCGGCGCTGCGGCGTCCCGACGCACACGAAGTGCAGGTCGGCGAACGCGGCCGCCTCCGCCGGGTCGGTCGTGAACCGCAGCCGCCCGGTGGCGGTGTGCCGCTCGACGAGCTCCGCCAGCCCTGGCTCGTAGAACGGCAGCCGCCCGGCGGCCAGGTCGGCGACCTTCGCCGGGTCGGCGTCCAGTCCGAGCACGTCGTAGCCCAGCTCGGCCAGGCACGCGGCGTGCGTGGCGCCCAGGTAGCCCGTGCCGATCACGGTGACACGGGTGGGCTCCGGCGCGTCGTGCCCGGTGGTCGTGGTGGCGTGCGTCATCGGTCCTCCAGGGTGAGCAGGGCGGGCTCGGACGGCAGGGGCCGCTCGAGGTCGGTCAGGAGCGCGCCGGGCACGTCCCCGGGCGCCGGGCGGAACGCGTAGACCGCGGCGAGGCGCGCGCGGGCGGAGACGGCCCACGCGCGCAGCGCACCCGGGTCGGGGGTGGCGCCGTAGCCGTCCAGGACGGCGCGGGCGGTGCGGGCGGCGCGCGCGGGCGAGCACACGCCCTGGTGGGCCCGCAGCTCGAGGTGCACGAGCAGGTTGGCCAGGTCGAGCATCGGGTGCGCGACGACGGCGAGGTCCAGGTCGAGCAGGCCCACGCGCACGCCCTTGCCCGGCCCGGCGTCGTCGTCGACGTGCACGAGCAGCTGCTTGTCGTGCAGGTCGCGGTGCGTGAGCACGGGCCGAGCCGCGGGGGCGGCGTCGAGCACCGCCCGCACCCGTCGGACGACGGCGTCCGCGTCCGCCGGCGTCGTCGCGCCGTGGGCGGCGGCCAGCCCCCACCAGTGGGCGACGACCGTGAGCTCGGCGTCGACGTCGTGCCCCGCGAGGCCGTGCGGCGACGCGTCCTGGAACCGTCGCAGCCCGCACCCGACGGCGCGCCCCGCCCCGTCGAGCACGCCGCCCGGCGTGCCCGGGTCGCGCAGCAGCTCGTGGAGCGTGCGCCCGGGCAGCGCTGCGGCGGTGACGAACCCGTCGCCGCGGTCCAGGACCTCCGGGGTGGCGAACGCCGCCGGGGGCACGGCGACGTCGGCGGGCTCGCGGCCGGGGCGCGTGACCTTCGTGTACGTGCCGGACGGGTCGCGGACCACGCCGCGTCGGCCGGAGCGGTGCGCGACGAGCGTCGCCCCGCCGCGGACGCGGGCGGCCAGGCCGGGCAGGCGCGGGTCCACGCCGTCGGGCTGGAGCGCGAGGGCACCGCCCGCGACCGGCACGGGTCCGCGCGCTGCCGCGGGGCCCCCGTCGGTGCGTGCCCCCGCCCCGCGGCCGGGCGCGGTGGCCGGCCCGGCGTCCCAGCGCCCGGCCAGGACGGCGCCGTCACGGTCGGTGCCGACGACGAGCAGCCGCTCCGCCGAGCGCGGGAGCACCGCCCGCAGGGCGTGCCCCTGCGCCGCGAGCGCGCCGGCCAGCGCCGCGGCGACGGGCGCCGTGCGGATCCGCACGGCGTCGGCGGCCGGGGTGTCCGGCCGGGCGGACGATCCCCGCGACCACCCGGTCGTGATCGCGGCGCCCAGCGCGCCGCCGCGGCCGTCCTCGAGGTCGTCCGCGAGCGCCCGCAGCGCGGCGGACGTCGCCGCCCAGCGGTCCTCCAACCGCCGGAACGGCTCGGTGGCGCGACGTCGCAGGTGCTCGGCGACGGCGGCGCGCAGCTCCGGCTCCCGGACCGGACCCGCACCCGCCGCGACGTAGCCGTCGAGGACCGCGACGAGCCGCGCCGCCGCGGCGTCGGCGTGCGCCCGCACGAGCGCGGCGGCGAGGGAGCCGAGGTCCTCGGCCGGCCGCCCCCAGCGGGCGGCGTCGGCGTCGACCAGCCACAGCTCGCCGGCCGGCGAGCGCACCAGCTGGTCGAGGGACAGGTCGCCGTGCAGCGGGACGGCACCGTCCGGGCGCGGGGGCAGGCCGGCTCCGGCGGGTCGCGCGCCGTGCAGCGCCGCGGCGAGCGCGCCGACGTCGCGGAGCGCGCCGTCGTCCAGCGTGCGGGACGCGTCGAGCCGGTCGAGCGACCGGCCCGGCACCCAGTCGGTGACGACGACGCCCCGGTCGGCGTCGACGGAGCGGAGCCGCGGCACCCGCGGCGCGCCGGCAGCGCCCGCCGCCGCGGCCAGCAGCCCGTACCCCTGGGCCGCGGGGACGACGGCGGCGGGCCGCACCAGCCGGACCAGCGCCTCGCCGCGCGGGCCGTCGGCGTGCACCACCGCCCGGCGCTCGGGGTTGTGGCGCAGCAGCCGACACGTGGCAGGCCACCCCACGGCGTCGGCCGCGACCGCCGCGACGTCGCGCGCCGCGGGGAGCTGCCGGTCCGCGGACCAGTCGGTGACGACCAGCCCGGCGGACCGGTCGAGCAGCAGCACCTCGTCCGGCCGGCGCGGGTCGAGACCCTTGTCGAGCTTGCCGCGCGACCCGTCGGCGTACGCACGCACCAGGACGTCGCGCGAGCCCTCGGCGCCCGTCCACCGGCACGCCAGCACGACGCTGGTGCCCGGCTTGTACCGCAAGTACGGCCGCGAGACCGTCCCCGGCGCTCCCGAGACGGCGGTGAGGCGCGCCGTCAGGCGGTCGAGGTCGAGGACATCGCCGAGCGCGGGGATCGCGGGGTCGGCGGCGGCGACCTCCCGCACGGTCGCGGGGCGGGCGCGGTCGAGCGTCAGGTCAGGCGCCACGGGACGCCACCTCCTCCGGGGTGCGCGGCGCGGGCGCCGCCGGCAGGTCGGGGCCGTCGCCGAGGACGTCGGCGGGCGGGCCGGACGCCACGACGCGGCCGCCGTCGAGCCGCACCACGCGCTCGCAGTCTCGCGCGGCGTCCAGGTCGTGCGTGATGACGAACGTGGTGCGGCCCCGCGTCAGGCGGCCGAGCGCGTCGACGACCTCGTGCTCGGTCTGCTCGTCCAGCCCGGTGAGGGCCTCGTCGAGCACCACGACCGGGGCGTCGAGCATCGCCGCGCGGGCGATGGCGAGGCGCTGGCGCTGCCCGCCGGACAGCGTGCCGCCCCGCTCCCCCACGACCGTCTCGTAGCCGTCCGGCAGCGCGAGGACGAAGTCGTGCGCGCCCGCCACGCGCGCGGCGCGCTCCACCTGCTCGTCGGTGGCGTCGGGCACGGCCGCGGTGATGTTCTCGCGGACGGTGCCGTGGAACAGGACGCTCTCCTGGAGCACGACGGCGACCGAGCGCCGCACGCTGTCGAGCGTGAGGTTGCGCAGGTCGTGGCCGTCGATCCGGACCACGCCCGCGTCGGGGTCGCGCAGGCGGGAGATCAGCGAGACCAGGCTCGACTTCCCGGCCCCCGACGCGCCCACGACCGCGACCCGCTCCCCCGGCCGCACGGCCAGGTCCAGCCCCCGCAGCACCGGGTGGCCGGGCACGTAGGAGAACCACACGCCCTCGAACCGCACGTCGCCCAGCGCCCGCCCGATCGGCCGCGCCCAGCTCGCGTCGGCCACCTCGGGCCGGCTCTCGAGCACCTCGACGACGCGCTCCCCCGACGCCCCGGCCTGCGCGATGCGGCCGGTGTACTTCGCGATGTCGCGCATCGGCTTGAACGCCGCCTTGAGGTAGGTGAGGAACACGGTCAGCTCGCCCGGCGTCAGCGCGCCGTCGAGCACCCGCTGCGCGCCGACGAACAGCACGACGGCGGTCGCGACGCCCACGAGGACGTCGGTGGAGCGCTCCAGCCCGGCCGACAGCCGCTTGGCGCGCACGCCCTCGCGCAGCGACGAGGAGTTGGAGCGGGCGAATCGCCCGCCCATCCGGTCCTCGAGCGCGTACGCCTGCACGACCTTGACCGCGCCCAGCGTCTCCGTGGCGAGCGACGCGAGCTGGCCCTCCGCCTTGCGCTGGTCGCGCGAGACCTTCCGGATGGTGCGGGACAGGCGCGAGCTGGTGAGCAGGAAGACGGGCAGCACCACCACCATCACGAGCGCCAGCAGCGGGTCGAGCACCGCGACCACCACGACCATGCCGACGAGCGTCACGACGTTGCCGACCATCGGCAGCATCGCCGTCACCGACACCTCCTTGAGGCGGGTGACGTCGCTGGTCAGGCGCGTGACGAGGTCGCCCGTCGTCGACCCGTCGTGGAACCGCAGGGACAGCCGCTGCAGGTGCGCGAACACGTCGGCGCGCACCCCCGTGAGCACGCGGTTGCCCGCCAGGGAGAAGCAGACGGTCGACGCGTACGCCGCGCCGGCGCGCAGCAGCACGATCACGAGCAGCGACCCCGCCGCGAGCAGGATCAGCGCGGGCAGGTTCGCCGGCTCCGGCCCCGCCGCCGTCGAGCCCGTGGCCGCGACGATGCCGTCCACCACGTACTTCAGCGGCCACGGCTCCAGCAGCCGCATCCCCACCTCGGCGAGCATCGCCAGGCCGCCCAGCACGAACAGCCGGCGCTCCGGGCGCACGTGGTGGCGCAGGTGCGGCCAGAAGCGACGGAACGAGCGGCCAGCCTCACGCATCGAGCGCGGCGCGTACCGGTGCGTGGCGCCGACGCCGGCGGTGGTGTCAGCCACGGCGGGCCCCCGCGTGCTCGGGCAGGCGCACCCCGGCGAACCCGAGGGCCCGCCGCACGACGACGGACCAGTCGTGCCGCTCCACGGCGACCTCCCGCGCGCGTGCGCCGAGCGCGGCGCGGCGGTCGTCGTCGCGCGCGAGGGCGACGAGCGCGTCGGCCAGCGCGACGGCGTCGCCGGGCGGGACGAGCACGCCGGCCGCCCCGTGCTCCAATGCCTCGGACAGCTCCCCGACCGCGCTCGCGACGACGGGCAGCCCGGCGGCCAGGTACTCGTAGACCTTGAGCGGCGAGAAGTAGAAGCCGTCGAGCGGCGGGTACGGCGCCACGGCGACGTCGGCCCGGAGCAGCAGCGGGGGGACGTCCGACGGCGGCACCGCCCCCGCGTGCTCCACCGCGTCCCCCACCCCGAGGGCGTCCGCCCGGGCAAGGACGGCCTCACGCTCGGGGCCGTCGCCGACGAGCAGCAGCCTCGCCTCGGAGACTCTGCTCCGGACACCGGCGAACGCGTCGATCAGCACGTCGAGCCCGTGCCAGGGCTTGAGGGTGCCGACGAAGAGGACGGTGAACTGGGCCGCGCCCTGCCGCATTCTTCGCGCGGACGCGTTCACGGGCGCCAGGGCGCCCTCCACTTCGGGAGGGATACGTCCGCGCGAAGAATGCGGCAGGG